>JBEKWN010000008.1:0-95692 GCA_049513055.1 Thermodesulfobacteriota bacterium | reverse complement strand
TCCTTGAGGATATAGGCTCCTAATTCCAGATTTTCCTCAACCGTAAGGGGTCCAAAGATTAAACGCGCCTCCGGGACATAAGTGATTCCCTTTCGGACAATATCAGCTGTGGAAAGGCGAGAAATCTCTTGATTCTCAAACTGGACCGATCCCTGAGAAGGATGGAGGGCGCCAGCGATGGCCTTGAGAAGAGTCGATTTCCCTGCACCGTTTGCACCCACCACAGAAACCAGTTCTCCCTGGTTCACTTCAAGGGAGACATTGTGAATAACGGGGACGCCACTGTATCGGACTTCAATCTCAGAGACCTTTAGCATACTTCTCCCCCAGATAGGCTTTGATCACCCGTTCACTCTTCACAATATCCTTCGGCAATCCTTCCGCAATTTTTTCACCGCCATCGAGAACGATGACCCGTTGGGAGATGGGCATAACCACCTCCATGACATGCTCGATGAGAAAAAGGGTAATCTTCTTCTCTCGGTGGATCTTTTTCAAAAGATCCACCATCTCTTCAGTTTCTTTAGGGTTGAGGCCAGAGGCCACTTCATCCAGCATCAGAAGTTCTGGTTGAGTGGCTATGGCCCTTGCCAGACCTATCTTCTTCTGCGCTGCGATAGGCAATTCATTAAGATGATAGGTCTTCAAACTATCCAATCCCATGAAGCCCAGGATCGCTGCGGCCTCCACTTTTGCAAGATTGCGGTCATCGGCCCTGCAAAAGGCGCCGACCATCACATTTTCAAGGACAGTCATTCCAGCGGTGACACCTTCCCGGAATCGGGCTTATGATAACCAACGATACAGTTAAAAAGAGTCGTCTTGCCCGCGCCATTGGGGCCGATCAAGCCGATGATTTCGCCCTGATTGATATCGAAGGAGATATGGTTGTTGGCCACCACACCACCAAAGTCTTTGACAAGTTCACTCACATCAAGAAATGCCACGCTATGCACCCCTTTTTCGAAACTGTTCAATGATGCCCCAGATTCCTCGGGGTTGATAGGCAGAGACAATCATGATCAGTGCAGCGTAAATCATGAAGTCAACTCCGATCAAACCTTTCTGAGCACCCAGCCAACTTCCGAGAAAGCGGTCAAGAGGGACTAAAAAAGCTGAGCCGATGATGGGTCCCCACATGGAACCTGCTCCTCCCAACATCGACATCAAAGCAATCTTGATGGAAAGGTCTAAATCCATCACCGAATAAGGATCGATATAAAGATTATAGACAGCTAAAAATCCACCACCCACAGCCACAAAAGCTGAGGCAATGGAGTAGGCCTTGATCTTACACCACCGGGCATCAATACCCAGACTTTCAGCCGCCTCTTCATCCTCCTTGATCATTCGGAGTTGATAGCCTAATTTCGATTTTCGAAACCAGTTCATATAGAAAATAGCCACATAAAAGAGGGCCATGATAAAATAAAAATAATAAGTATCTGACTTAAACTGCATATAAAGGAAATCAGGGTGTTCACGGATGGGAAGTTCTATTCCCTTGGCAGCTCCGACCAGTTTCCAGTTGATAAAAATGTCTTGAAGCACTAATGAGGTGCAGATGGTGGCAATCGCAAAGTAATGGCCCTTCAATCTGAAAAGAGGATACCCAATGATGAAGGAGTATCCAATGGCAATGAGGACGCCAATGGGCATGGAGACCCAGAAAGGAATCTTCCACCATACCATTGTCAGAGCTACGGTATAGGCTCCGATCCCAACATATTGAGCTTTGCCCAGCTCCACCTGACCCCCATAACCGCCAATGGTATTCCATCCCATCCCGAAAAGGGAGAAAAGGAGGAATTGGATCGCCACAGCCTTGACAAAGGATCCAGCCCCGAGCCAGGGAAAGATGAGAAGGAAAAGGGTGAAAATGGCAAAGCCAACCTTTTCTGGTTTTGAGAAATCTCTGAAGTCGAAGGCGTCCCTTATTTTTTCCATCCAAACAATCCCTGAGGTCTCAAAACAACGATGATAAAATAGGCGAAATAGACGACGGTGAATTTAAAATGGGGGCCCAAAAAGTCTGAGCCGATGAGGTGACCAAAGACCGGGAATAACATCTCAATCATCCCGACTAGGATTCCCGCGAAGAAAGCTCCCTTAATACTTCCAAATCCACCCATGGCCACCGATGCAAAGGCGATCATGACGAAGAGGAGTCCCACCGTAGGATAGACATACCAGAAATTAACGATCAAACCTCCAGCAATGCCAACGGTTCCTCCACCAATCATCCAGGCAAGGGCATTCATTCGTTCGGTTTTAATTCCCATATAGTTTGCTGCTTCCCTATTGAGTGCTGTGGCACGGAGGGCTTTCCCCAGCTTGGTTCGATGAAGAAGGTAGTAGACGAAAAGAAATGCAATGAGACTGAGAATGGCTGAGGAGAGTTTAGTCCAGTCAAGCATGAACGGACCCAGCGCAAGCGTTTTCCCCACCAATAATCCTTTCTGGATGATTCGATAATCTGTGCCAAAAAGAAATTGGGCAAGATATCTTAAGAAGAGCATCAATCCAAAGGTCCCGAAAAGTTGAGCAATCATCGGGCCTCGGAGTAAGTATTTTACCAAACAGTAATAGGATGCCAAGCCAAGAAGCATTCCTACGATTGCAGAAGCAGGGAGGGTGATCAGGGGATCAATGTGGAGGAGAAGGCTTGTCCAGTAAGTCGTATACATTCCAATCATCAGGAACTCGCCGTGGGCAAAGTTCACGATGTCCATCATTCCAAAGATGATGGTGAGGCCGAGGGCAACCAGAGCAAAAAGAAGGCCCATCAGTATTCCCTGAAGCAGTGCATCGAGGATAATCATTAAAGTCTACCTTTGAGAACTTGTTAAAATCCCAAAATCCAATATCCAAATCCCAAACAAATTCCAAATTCAAATGTCCAAATTAAGTTTGGGATTTTTGATTTGGAACATTGGGGCTTGTTTGGAGTTTGGTGCTTGGGATTTGGAATTTTACTGTACACAATTTCCAGACAAAGCAAAAATTTAAGCAGGGACTCGAGAATTGATGAGCCCCTGCTTCTCAGGTTATTTCCATCCCGGGAAGGGATAGATCATATTGGCTGTTGCAAGATCAAAAGGATAGACGATTTCGAGTTCGGTTTTCCCCTCTTTCCACTGATACTGTCCGATCAAGCCCCTTCCTTTGATATTCTGACCCGTCGCATCAAATTTGATCCCATCCCAGGGCATGACCAACTCATAGCCTGGAATATCGATCTCATTACATGCCTTCTGAATGGCCTTGGGATCCGTTGAACCGGCTCGGTTCAACACATAGGCCCAGGTTTGAACTCCTACAACCGATCGAGCGGTTGCTCCTGTCAAATCATCAAAAAATTCCTTCTTATAGAGCTCATTAATCTGGCCAGCCACCTTCTTCACTTTCGCTATTTTTGCGATAAAGACAGTCCGTGTCAGGACTCCATTGGTGTCGGCCCAAAGGGTCTTGTGGAAGTCAGCCATCTCAAACCCGGCATCCTGTCCCCAGAACAGCCGTGTTTGTGCCTTCATCCCTTTCAGGGTTCGAATCATGAGGAGCGAATCCGAAAGATAGGAGGCAAAGAGCATGCCATCTGGTTTGGCTGCAATCAGGGCTTGTGCTTCAGAAGATAAATCAGGTGAGTTCCCAGCATAGAGGAGCCCTTTTACAATATTAAATCCGTACTCTTTTGCAAACTTCTCAAGGTCCTTGGCGACACTGGCTCCCCACTCCGTATTCTCGCAGGCATAGACTAAGTTCTTGAGTTGGTCCTTGGGAACAGTCTTAACCCCTTTCACCTTCCCTTCTGTTAACCCCTTTAAAAGTTCAAAGAGGTCCTTATCAAAATATTCATCATGAGGAGTGGTACGCCAGAACCATTTGTACCCTCTTCGCGTGAGCTCAGGTGATGTGGAGGAGTCATTGATCATAGGGACTCCATACCGTTCCGCCACTGTACTCACGGTCTTTGTCACGGCACTCTGATAGGCACCCATTAAACCAACAACCTTGTCATCTTGGATCAGGCGTTTGGCCAAGTCTGCTCCACGGTCTGGTTCACCACGGGAGTCAGCAAAGATCAGTTTGATCTTGGCATTTCCTAAGTTCGGGATTCCTCCCCATTTCGACATGAGAACATCGACGTTAGGATTTTTATTGTTGACCAGGGTTTCCGCTGTGAATCCCGCAGCTCTTTGCAGGTCTCTTCCAATCGTTGCCAGGGCACCGGAAAGGGGATAAATCACACCAATCTTGATCTCCTTTTCAGCAGCAAAAAGGGTGGGAGAAACAATCAGAATAGATAAGATCGAAACAAACAAAAAAAGGAAAATTCTTTTACTTGCTTTCATACCGTCCTCCTTCATAACAAAATAAAAAAATTGTGAATTTCCCAACTTTTAATAAAAGGGGTTTTCTCCTTCACCTCCTTCTTATTTGATTTCCTTCATCCTCTCAATAGGCCGTCATTTTATCCATTCACAAGATGGATGTCAACAATTCAATTTGGGGTTGCCTTTGTTCCCCTTTCTTTGTAATATGAAACATGTCAAGAGGTTGCGATGACGAATTTACATCGGTTCATCAAAAAGAAAGAACTGGTCGATTTAACCATCCAATTAGTTCAGACTCCAACAGAAAATCCACTCGGAAATGAAAAAGTCGCAGCGCAATTTCTAAAACCTCTCCTCTCAAAGATGGGTTTCAAAGTAAAAATTCTTCTTTCTCCAAAAGGAAGATGGAACCTCATCGGTGAGAAAAGATGGGGGAGAGGCGGGAGAACGCTCATTTTCAATGGCCATCTGGATGTTGTCCCTGCTGGAGATCCCTCTCAATGGAAGTATCCTCCTTTCCAGGGAAAGCTCCACAAAGGAAGGATTTATGGCCGTGGGGCATCCGATATGAAGAGTGGAATTGCCTCTTTCATCCATGCCCTTTCCATGATTGACCGTTCAAAAATCCATTTCCATCATGGCGCTGTTATTCTCCATTTGGTCTCTGATGAAGAATCCCATGGTCATCAAGGCATGGGTTTTTTAACCCAAAAGGGAGAAATTCATGGGGATGCATCCCTCGTAGGAGAGCCTACAGACCTCCACCCGGTGATCGCCCATAAGGGAGCTCTCTGGCTCAGAATGTCCACATTTGGAAAGTCAGCGCATAGTGCCAAGCCCCATTTAGGTGTGAATGCTATTGAAAAGATGATAAAGTTGATGGATCGATTAATTTCCCTCCCTTTGAAAATGGAACATCCTTTGCTTGGGAAACCAACCCTCAGCATCGGAACCATTCAAGGCGGGACGAAGATCAATGTCGTTCCTGATCGATGTGAGATTGAAGTGGATCGACGAATGTTGCCCGGTGAAAAGAAGGAGGAAGTTTTAGGAGAGATGAAAGAAATCTTAGATTCACTCCAATCACAAGATCCCTTTTTTCAATATCGAATGGAGGAGATGGATTTTGCCGAACCCTCTGAAGTCGATCCTGAAGAGGAGATTGTCAAAATTGGCGTGGAGGCTATCCAAGAGGTGATGGGGGAGAAGCCATCGCTGAGAGTGTTTTCCGGGTTCACGGATTCCCGTTTTTATATCAACCAATGTCACATCCCGACCCTCATCTTTGGGCCGGGAGACACGAACCAGATCCATACAATAGATGAGTCAGTGGAAGTGGAGGCCTTGGTCCATGCTGCACACATCTATGCACTGATCCTCATCAATTATTTATCCCCTCATCGATAATTTGGAAGAAAGATGAAGCTCGATCTTGAAAAAATCTTGAAAGAATTGGGACCCTATCGGGAAAGGAAGGCAACGATCGATCCGAAACATGCAGCCCTTCTTATCATTGATATGCAGAACTTTTTTCATCAAATTATCCAACCCATCTTGAAAAATCTCTTGAGGGTCATTCAATCCTGTCGGCAAAGAAATCTCCTGATTATCTTCACACAGCATGGTCATACCGATCCTCCCTCAGATGGAGGAGTCCTTGGAGAGTGGTGGGATCAGGTGATCCTTCACGGGACAAAGGATTGGAAATTTATTCCAGAATTGAAGATCGAGCCAAAGGATACGGTTCTCCCTAAGAAACGTTACAGTGCCTTCTACAAGACTGATCTGGAAAAAATTCTTCAATCGAAAGGGATTCAAGACCTGATCATCTCAGGAGTGATGACGAACCTCTGCTGTGAGACCACGGCGCGGGATGCCTTTATGAGGGATTACAGGGTTTTTTTCCTGATCGACGGGACAGCCACTGGAAAGGATGATCACCACCTTGCCACCTTAAAAAATTTAGGCTTCGGATTTGCCTACCTGATCACCTGTGACGAATTGATCCAAAATTTGAAATCAAAATGAGAGTTTGAAGAAGGAACCCTTTGTCATTTTCTCTTTTTGACAACGACACGATTTTTTAATGTCTTCTCAACCTTCTTCAAAACCTCCTCGAAGATGGTGAGAGCGGTGTCAGCCTGTCTCTGGGTAATGATTAGAGGCGGGATGAAACGAACGACATTCTCCCCGCATCCTAAAATGAGAAGCCCCTTTTCAAAGCAGGCCTGAATGATTTTACTCCTCTCTTCGATAGCCTTTTCCTTTGTCTCCGTGTTTTTAACCAGTTCTATTCCGATCATCAAGCCCTTTCCCCTCACATCGCCGATCAGATGAAAACGCTTCTGAAGCTCCTTCAGTTTTTCGAGGAGGTAGGCCCCTACGCGTGCAGCATTTTTAATGAGTCCTTCCTCAAGGAGTTCAATGGTGGTCAGGGCAGCTCGGCAACTGATGGGATTTCCGCCAAACGTGCTGGCATGAGACCCAGGGACCCAATCCATCACCTCGCTCTGGGAGACGGTAGCTCCCAGAGGCATCCCTGAAGCAATTCCCTTTGCTAAGGCAATGATATCGGGAACGACCCCCCAATGTTCTATCGCCATCATCTTTCCTGTCCTTCCCATTCCACTCTGAACCTCATCATCCACAAAAAGAATTCCAAAGTCCTTTGCCAGCTCGTAAAGTTTTTGATGAAATTCTGGCGGAGGAACGATATAGCCACCTTCCCCTTGAATGGGTTCAACAAAGATGGCTGCCACTTCTTCAGGAGGAATGCTCCGTTTGAAGAGGTCTTCACGAATCCAATCGATACAGGCAGTGCTACAACCGGGATATTGCCGATGATGATAAGGACAGCGGTAACAATAGGCGTAAGGGACATGGGTCACCCCTGGGACGAGCGGGGAGAACCCTTTCTCGTGAATTACTTTGCTGGCTGTTAAAGAGAGGGCTCCCATGGTCCGTCCATGAAAAGCGCCAAGGAAAGCCAAAATTCGTGGCCGTTTGGTATGATAACGTGCCAGTTTGAGAGCTGCTTCAATGGCTTCAGCGCCTGAATTACCGAAGAAGACTCTCTTTTCTTTTGGTCCAGGAGCGATCTCAGAGAGCTTGGCAGCAAGGCTCGATTGGAGACTATAATAAAAATCGCTGCCAGACATATGGATGAGTTGTTCTGCCTGGCGATGAATGGCTTCCACCACTCTCGGATGGCAATGGCCAGTATTACAAACAGCAATCCCTGAAGTAAAATCGAGGAATCGATTCCCATCCGCATCCTCTACCCAAATTCCTCTCCCCCTTTTGACGACAAGAGGATAGACACGCGTATAGGATTGAGAAACGAATTTTTGATCCTTCCTCAGTACCTTCTTGGCTTCAGGCCCAGGAAGTTCAGTAAAAATAGAAGGAGATGAGAATTCTTTCTTTCCCATATTTCCTCTTTCTGAATCTCTTTATGACACAAAATGGAAAGAGCTTCTTAAAATATAGGTAGTTTTTCTCATTGAGTCAATCAAATTCCCTATGAGAATTATGAAAATGGTCTTTTGTGTTTGGGTAAGGATGCCTGTTTGGTTTAGGGTCAAAGGGTTAAGATTTAAAAACCAACGACATAACCCTTCGACAAAACCGGCATCTTTGCCTTAACCCCAGAACCAAAGACTTTTATTTTTTATGTAATTGATTTGATTTCTACTCTCGCCATCTTTTCAAAAAAGGTGGCTAATGCTGAATGGTCTTCATCCCCTCTGCCATCGGTCATCAGAGAAATTAAGAACTGCTGAACGAGACTGGAGAGCGGAAGGGGAACGCCTAAATCCTTGGCCGTGGAAAGGGCATTCTTGAGATCCTTATGGTGAAGTCGAATCTTAAAGCCCGGCTTAAAATTCCTTCCAAAGATCATCGGTGCCTTTGTTTCTAAGACCGAACTTCCAGCCAACCCTCCTCTGATCGCCTGGTAGATCACCTGAGGATCGAGACCCGCCTTGACCCCGAGGGTAAAGGCTTCTCCAACGGCAGCGATGTTCAAGGCCACAATAATCTGGTTGACCAATTTAACGAACCCACCTGCACCAATCTCTCCAACATGAACAATGTTTTTCCCCATGGCTTTAAAAATTTCCATACAATCGTTGAAAACTTTTTCCTCTCCTCCAACCATGATGGCCAATGTGCCTTGAACCGCACCCATCTCTCCTCCGCTGACCGGAGCATCCAGCATTTTCACTTCTTTCTCTTTTAAAACCTTGGCAATCTCCTGGGTAACCAGAGGATTGATAGAACTCATGTCAATGACGACAGAACCGGGCTTGATCCCTTGAATCACGCCGTCTTTCCCCAGGATGACCTCTTGAACCTCTGGCGAATCGGGAAGCATGGTGATGAGGACCTCTGAACGCTCAGCCACCTCTTTGGGAGAATTTGCAGAGAGCGCTTTTTCTTTAACCAAGTCTTCTACCGGCCTTTTGCTCCGGCTGAAGACAACGAGATTGAATCCAGCCTTTAAAAGATTCATAGCCATGGGTTTCCCCATGATTCCCAATCCTATAAACCCTACTTTCTTCTTCATCGCTTTTCTCCCTTAAATAATTTTATCACAAATCAACATGTAGATAGACTCATTCCTTTGACTAGATAAAAAGGGATGAGAAAGTTTTCTCTATGGATAAGAAATATCCTGTCTCAGTTTGATAAAAGGTAGGCTAAATTGTCTAAGATCGTAGTAAAAAAGACATCTTTCACCCTATAACCCTCGGGGACGGTAACCTGCACTGGTGCAAAGTTAAGAATTCCTCTCACCTCTGCCTCCACCAATATGTCGGCAACGCTCTGAGCTTCTGAAGGAGGGGTCGTGATGATTCCGATCTCGATTTTCCTTTCCTTCGCTACCTCCTTGATCCGGTTGATATGAAAGACCTCCACTGGCTTGCCCAGCTTTTCCGAGACCCTTCCGATCACTTTTGGAGGATCAATATCAAAAGCGGCAACGATCTTATAATTCTGCTTCAGAAAATCCTTATAAGAGAGGAGGGAGGAGCCCAAATTTCCTACGCCGACAAGTCCCATCCTCCATTCCTTGTTCGATCCCAATATCTTCTTGATATTATTGAGCAAATCTTTCACATAATAACCCACGCCTCGAATCCCAAATTCACCGAAATAGGCCAAATCCTTCCTCACCTGAGCGGCATTTACGATGCATTTATTGGCTAGTTGGGCAGAGGAAACAACCTTTTCTCCTTTATCTTCCATCTCTTCCAAACACCTTGAATACCTCGATAGTCTCCTAATGGTCGCCTCAGGTATTTTGTTGTATTTCAATTTTGTGACCCCTTTCACAAGTTTTGAGAAAAAAATATTAAATTCTCATTTTTTTGTCAAGTATATCTTTATGTCATACTTTACCATCTATTTTCATCTTATTTATTAGTAGTATTTTTTTTACATTCTCCCCTTAGCTATTTCTCCCTTTCTTCTTGCTACCTGTTTGATGGCCTCATCCAACCTACGATTGGCAAATTCCAATAAGTCCTCCGTATACTCCAAGTTGTGGACTCCATTTCCACTCTTTGCCATATTGTAGTTAAACTCTGCCTCTCCATACAACTTTCGAAAAACAAACGTATGACCTCCACTCAGGTCAATCCGATCGATCTCCTCCTTGACTTTCACCATCTTAGGTTCTAACTTCTTCAACAAATCTTCAGAGGTCGCTTTCCATCGGACCACCATCTCCCCATAACTCTGGTCATGACATTCAATGCAACGTTTCTTAATCGCATCAAAAGTGTCTTTCTTTTTCGCCAATACACCCCGATGGCAATCAATGCATTCGACCACATCCAACTTATTACTCGGTCTCTCTTGAACGCCAATGCCTCCTTTCCCTTGAATGAGCTTTTTGATGGAGGCATGACAATCCTCGCATTTCACTTTCTTAATTTCCTTCCCGTGATGGCATTGTGCACAATTTTTCATTAACGTTTTGCCGTGATTTTCACGAGAAGAATGGCAATCCGAGCACTTCTGTCCATTGCCTGCAATGTGGGTTTCATGGGAAAATTTGATGTCATTAAAAGGAACGGTCCGCTTCTCTATCCCAACATGGCACAGCGTGGTACAGGTCATGCGGGTTCTAAATTCCTGAGGTTTGTAACCTTTATCGATGATTGCTAAAACCTGCTCTGTCTTATTGTTCGCTGCATTGAGAAGTTGGAAAGCATATTCAACATTGTGAACGCCTTGCCCCAAAAGGACAAAGCTGTAATTATGGCGGCCTTCATTGAGTAGGTTTTGGGCTTTTTTGAAGGTGGCCGTGCTTCCATTGGCCTTTTCAAACTCATATAATACTTTCTGAACATTGAAAATCCTCTGATTCGTCTCATTCTCTGATTTGGAAAGGAGGGCTTTCCATTGCTTCAAGGTATCATCGAATCCCTCCCCGTGGCAGTCTACACAGGCTTCGCCGATCACCCTTTCCGCATATCTCGTCGTGTGGAGTGCAGCCTTGCTTTCTTCGGCCCTTCGATGACAGGCGATACAGTCGACATTGGTTGTAAACATGAGGCTGGGGGAGTCTGGAACGCCAATCCCTCCGCTCCCCCTGTAAAAATCTCTGGGTCCTAAATGCATCTCCTTGTTATGACACTTATCACAATTGGATGGAACGTGGGTGCTGGTGGGGATCTGCCCAATCTCATGGCGGAGAGGAGTGTGGCAACTTGAGCATTCGATCTTGTGGTCGGTGACATGTTTCTTATGCATAAATTGAGAGGTATATTTCGTACTCAGGAGGACAGGTTCATTATGACATTCCAGACACTTTCCTTCAGGGACATGGCCATCTCCCTGAACCACACTGAGATGGCACTTCTCACAGGCGACCCCTCTTGCAATATACTTTCTGTGATTGAAGCTCCAACCTTTGACCTTGATATCCCCTTTAGGCTCGACATGGCAGGAGGTACACCCTCCGATGGCACATGAAATGCACTCTTCCTCTCCTTTCGGACCGGCCTTGTAATAGTGACAGATGAAACAGTTGATTTCATGAACGGTGAGATGCAATCCTTGAACAAGTTGAGCGTGGCAGCTTGTGCAACGGAGATTCATCCCCCTTCTCAACTCACCTAAATGTTTTCCGTGTGAGAAGGCCACATTCTTGTAAATCATATTTCCCTTCAGATCATCGGTCTGATGGCAACCCTTCTGAAGGCAGCTTGCATCGCTGATCTGTGCATGAGGCGTGTTTGGCCTTTTACCGGAAAGAAAATAGGCCAGCGATACCTGGCCATCCACCCACTTCCCTCTCAAATGATTGATAAATCCAGGTTCATAGTGACATTTTGTGCATACCACATGCTTGTGGCTGGAAGTCCTCCACGACTCCATATAGGCATTCATCTGGTGACAGAGGCCGCAGAAAGTGGAGGACTCTGTAAATTTTAGGAGAACTCCGAGGAGGATAACAAAAACAATGATGCAAAAAACAAGGAAAATCTTTATGGCCTTAAGGTGAGTTTCAGTTCCCCTCCTGAAAGCATTGAAAACATCAATCCAAAAGGTTTTTACCAAATCATAAAAATCTTTTAACGTTTCCATAAGGAACCCCCGGATTCCCCCCGACGGCTTATTCTTACAAAGTTTCAAAATTATTTCAAGGGTCATCCCTGTTTCCCCTCTAAAAGCCTCCGAAAAGATTCGTTCATGGACTTGCTTTCGGAAAAACCATTGGTTAAATAAATACAATCTCTTAAGGAAGGAGTTTGTTTTGAAATTGAGAAAAGTATATTTTCTTTTCATTTCAACTTTAATTCTAATGCTAACCCAAAACCCTCTTGTTCAGGCCAACCCCAAAAATCAATTCAGCATCCTTTATACCAATGATGTAATGGGTGAGGTCGAGCCCTGTGGGTGATTCAGAAACCCTCTTGGCGGTGTCGCCAAGAAATCGACGCTCATCAATCAGATAAAGAAAGAAGGCAGAAAGATCCTTCTCCTCGACACCGGAAATCTTCTTTTTCGAAAACCTCCTCAAACAGAAACCAAGCGCAGGGATGCCCTTCTTCGTGTTGACCTCCTCGTCCAATCCTATAACGAAATGGGATACGATGCGGTCAATGTGGGCGAAAAAGATTTGATGATGGGGCTTAAATTCCTCTCTGAAGTGAGCCAAAAGGCGAAGTTCTCCTTTGTCTCAGCCAACCTCGTGGACAAAAAAACTGGAAAGGGTGTCTTCAAACCTTATGTGATCAAAGAAATCGCAGGGCTAAAGATTGGGATATTTGGACTCTTAGATGATACTTTCAACTCAACCCTTCAGGAGAGGGATCCCGGATTATCTATTCTCGACCCTTTTTCAACATCAAAAACCCTTACCAAAAGCCTCCGGGAATATTGCGATTTAATCGCCTGCCTCTCTCAATTGGGCGAATCAAAAGATAAGAAGCTGGCCAGGGAAAATCGCGACATCGATCTGATCTTAGGAGGAGGGGGCGAATCCAAAAGGGTGGTTATGGAAAGAGTGGATGGAACCGCTATTTATCGATTGGAGCCCAGAGGAGGATATTTGGGCCGAGTGGATTACTCTCTGGTGGATACCAAAAGACCTATTAAATTTATGATTTCTGGTGAACGGGAAGAGATAGAGAAGAAATTGGAAAGACTGATCTCCCATTCAACACAAATTAAAATGGAGATGGCAAAATCAGGAAAACAGGATGAGATGAAGCTGAAGGAGCTGAGAATCTTGGAGTCCAAACAGAAAGAATTGGAGAAGGTGCTTCTTGCCTCTGAAGACAAAAATTTTTACAAACATATCGCCATCCCTGTTCAACTCGCTGTGGCAGATGATCCAAAAATTATCAAGGAACTGGAGACATATCGTGCTGAGTCGGCAAAGCTATACAAACCAAAAGTGGCAGTCGAAGTTGGAAAGGACTTACCGGAGAAAGAGATGATCGCCCGAATTCCTAAAACGAGTCCTTTTGCTGGAGCGATCTCCTGCAAAAAATGCCACGAAGTGAACTACAGAAATTGGCTCAAGACCAAACATGCCAAGGCCTCCCAGACCATCGCTGCTTCCCCCAAATATGCTCAAGAGGAGTGCCTGTTGTGCCACTCCACAGGCTATGGGAAGATTGGAGAGTATGCAACCGTGATGGAAATCCCTTTTTACCTTCAAGGGGTGCAGTGTGAAGCCTGTCACGGAGAAGGGAAGGGACATCCGGGAAGGGGAAGTTTAGAGAGGAAAGTGACCCTTGGTATCTGCCGAAACTGCCATACCAAAGATCAAAGCCCCACCTTTAACTATATGGCTTATCTCGAAAAGATCGGCTGCAAAATTTCCAACTAAAAAAACATCTTAGTGTCCTAGAGTCGTGGGTCTTAATTTAAAAATAAAAGACGCCATGACCCAAAGACGTAATTTTGACTCTATGACTCAACGATGCAAAGACATTTTTATACCAAGAATTCCCACGCAATCAGGAAGACGCAGAAAAGCCCAATGGCCAGCATGGCAAATCCCATAATCGTTGAGAAGAGGTCTGCCGCCACGCTGGGGTATTTATCCCGATAGGTCTCCAACTTCTTCTCCGCCAGCAGACGATTATACTGTTCCAGCCGTTCCTCCACCAGTTCATATTTCGGGAACCTTCCTGTGAAGATCACTGTATCAATCGGGAACTTCGAAGGTCGAAAATGGGTGTTGAAGAAATGAACCGTGAAGATGAAGCCGGAAGCCAAGAGCGCTTCATCCGAGTGGACGATCGTGGCGATGTTGAGAATCCATCCGGGTAAAAAGATGGTGAAGAATTCTGGAAGCCAGAGCATCAATCCCGAAAGCCCGATGGCGAACATTCCCCAGAAGACAGCAAGAAAATCGAATTTCTCCCAATAGGTCCATCGGTCAAACTGGGGTTTCGGCCCTTTGTTAAAGAACCATTGGATCATCCCGACGATATTTTGAACATCTTTCCATCGTGGGCAGAGTGAATCCGGGCCGAAAAGTCTCTGCAAGGGATTGGGATTCCCATGGATCTTTTTAAAGAAGAGGAAATAGAAGATGTAGGCCATGGTCGTTCCGAAATAAGCAAAAGTAATGCCTGCACAAATGCGATGGATCAAGCCAGCCATCCTAGCTCCTCCTAAAAAGTGCATCAAACCACTGGCCCAAGGGGCATGGGAAAATTTCAATGGCAGTCCGGTCAGGACAAGGCAGATAAAGGTCACCATCATCGTAAAGTGGAGCACAATGTCGAATAAGCTAAATCGACGATAGATGTGCCCTGCTTCATCGGGTCTCACGTGTTGCGGGAAAAAGATCCCTTTGGCCCTCAACTCCCTCTTTTCCCAGAAGTCCTTTCGCCACCAGAGGAAGGCATGGAACCAGAATACTCCAAAGACAGAAACGAGGAGGCCGGTCATCAGGACGAAGGTTCCATAAAGCACTGGCTCTCTTTCTGGATCGGTATGGGTGGCATGGGTGATGAACTGGACGAAGTTGGCATTGGCTCCTGGGTGGCATTTGCCGCAGGTCTCTACCAACCTTTTATCAGAGATGAGAGACTTTGGATTATCTTGAGGCAGAATGTTGTGAAACCCGTGGCAGTCAGCACAACCCGCTACTAATTTTGGGTAGCCCAGATGCTCAACCTTTCCATGATAACTTTCGTAATAGGTCTGAGTGGCGATGAGAAAAACCTTGTTTCTCTCCATCATCTCCTTGTCTGCATGACATTTCTGGCAAACTTCTGTATGAAACTCCTTCCGGAATGCCACTGTCTTGGGTTCGTCCCCTTTTAATAAGGGAATCTTATGGAGGCCGTGGCAATCGCTGCAGGTGGCTGAATCTGGATTTCCATCGAGGACGGCTTTGCCGTGGACGCTCTCAGCATAACCATCATCGGAGTGGCAGGTCGTACATTTTTGGATGACTCGGACTTTATCCCCTTTCCACGGAGTCATCTCGTGGATGTCTTTATGGCAGTCTTTGCATTGAATGTCATTGATGAAATGGGCGCTTGCATAATGTTCTGCCCCTTCCTTCTTATGACATCGATGACAGGTGACGGGTTCTGCATAAATGCTTGCCCCTCTCGCTTTGGCATGGGCCTTGACATCCGTGATATCCCAGTGGCAACTGTTGCAGGAGTTGGCTCCATGAACGGACTGGGCAAACCTCCTCTCGCTGATTTTTCTATGGCAACCCATACATTCAGAGTTGTCAATACACTCATAGCAATATTCTCGACCCTTGACGACAAATTTTTCCCCTTTCTTCACAGGTTCAGAAGGTTTGGTCACCTCTGCGGACTTGGCACCTTCTTTTTCAGGAGCGGGTGTTGCTGCCCGCAACACTCCTGAACCTAAAAAGAGCGAGACAGAGATGATGAGACAAATAAGATATAATCTTTTGAACTTCGATTTCATAGTTCCCCCAAAATTTTAAAAATTACTCCTCCCTCTTACGATGAGAATGAGGGTTATTTTGTCAAAATTTAAAGAAAATTTAAATTTTTGGGATTTAAGTGAGGATAAAATGTGATTTTTTTAACACAATGAAAAATCGAAGTCAATAGCATTTTAATTCAACTTTCCCTTCCTGTTTAAACCAACCAAGGTCAACCAGTTTTTCTCTTGTACCCTCTGAACGATTTCAACGGATCTTTGGATCAATCGCCTCTCAATCTTTTTCGCATCTTTTTCAAAGATCCCTGAAAGGATAAACCATCTTTTCTTGAAGAAGGCCCTTTTCTTTAATAGAGACTCAATGACCTGAAGATGGATATTGGCACAAACTAAATCTGCTTCCTCTTCAATAAAACCCTCCGCTTTTCCCATCCTCACCTCAATCCGTTGAGATTCTCCATTGTACGATACATTACGTAACGCCGTCTCCACAGCCAGCTCATTACAGTCAATGGCAAGCACCTTTTCAGCTCCCCATTTTGCAGCAGCCAGGGCAAGGATCCCTGAGCCTGTTCCAAGGTCCAAAACTTTTTTCGGCCTCTCTTTTTGATAAATCTCCCAAAGGGCTTTAAGGCAGGTTCGAGTTGTTGGGTGATAACCTGTACCAAAGACAACACAGGGATCTAAATGAACCAAGACCTCCCCTTCTTCGACTCTTCCATTTTCCCAAGGGGGAGAGATGACAAGATTACCCACTTTAAAAGGTTTCAATTCTTCACCGGCCTGCCAGGCCTTGTAGTCAAGGACATTTCTTGAGACAAGAGGGTATCACTTCTTTTCGACAAATGACTCCACCTCCTCATCGTGGGGTTGAGAAAAGAAAAGGAAGGAGGCCTCCCCTTCATTCCAACAGCCGATGAAGTCTTCCTTGAAAAAATTCTTTGAATCTGAAATCGCTCCAGAAATCTCGTAAATATAAAGGTTTGGGTAGGGAATCATCCTTTTCCGGACACGAGACACGGTTTTAATAATGCCAACGTACGCATACAAAGCTATTGATTCAGAAAAAAGTTGTAATTACTGCAGGCGAGGTTTTGAGATAATCCAGAGGATGACTGAATCTGTCTTAACCTTCTGCCCCCAATGTAAAAATCCTATTTCCCGAGTTCTCTTCGCTCCTACCGTAGTGATCAAAGGACGTCCGCTCACAGAAACAGATCGGAAAATCAGGGATTACGAAAAAGAGGGGAAATGGAGCCATGCGGCTGAATTAGCCGATAAGGAAGCAGAAAAAACGAAGCGAGAGGATTTGAAGAACCGTGCCTTGGAGGATTACAGGAAAGCGGGTTATAATTTTGATAAGTACGATACTTAAACCTTTCGACAATCCCTGATATTTAAAATGTTCCTCCTTTAAAATATCTATGATCACGCTCAACCATGTTCAGAAACAGTTTGGAAGCAAGGTCCTCTTCAAGGACTGCTCCCTTCAGATTGGAGTGAGGGATCGAGTGGGCCTCATCGGCCCCAATGGCTCCGGGAAGACGACCCTCTTTAGAATGATCTTAGGAGAGGAATCCATTGACGAAGGGGAGATCCTCATTGCCAAAGGGGTAAAGATCGGCTATCTCCCTCAGGAAGTCATTTCTTTCAGAGGCAATAGTGTTCTGGATGAGGTTTTAAAAAGTTTGACAAACATCACTTCCCTTCAGGACAAGATGAAGATTCTGGAGGAAGAACTTTCATCCATCGATGATCCGAAAAAACAGGAAAAGCTGGCAAAGGAATATGGAAAACTCCAGGAGCGGTATACCCTCCTCGGAGGATATGGTTTGGAGGCTGAGGCGAAGCGTATCCTTCAAGGATTAGGATTTAAAGAAATGGATTTTGACCGGGCGACCGATGAACTGAGCGGTGGATGGCTGATGCGAATTGCCTTGGCAAAAATCCTTCTTCAATCTCCTGACCTTCTTCTTCTCGATGAGCCGACCAACCACTTAGATCTTACCTCCCTCATCTGGTTGGAGGAATTTTTAATCAGTTATCCTGGCGCCATGGTGATCGTCTCACACGATCGTGTCTTTCTCAATCACCTCATTGATTGGATTGCAGAGATTGAAGCTCAAAAGATCGACCTCTATTACAGTGACTACGACCATTATTTAGAGGAGAAAGAAGCCCGAAGGCAAATCCTCGAGGCTACTTATAAAACCCAGCAGAGGAAAATTGAGCAAACTGAAAGGTTTATCGAGCGATTCCGGGCTAAAAACACCAAATCGAGCCAGGTTCAGAGCCGAATCAAGATGCTCGAAAAAATTGAGCGGATTGAACTTCCGGAGGGAAAGAAAGAGATTCGATTCCACTTCCCTGCTCCTAAAAGAAGTGGTCATAAAGTGGTGGAGGTTAAAAATCTTCACAAAAGTTATGGCGAAACAGTCGTCTATCAAGGGATTGATCTTAATCTCTACCGGGGAGACAAAGTGGCTTTAGTGGGTCCCAATGGAGCAGGCAAATCTACCCTTCTCAAGATCCTGGCCGGTGTTCTCGATTTTGAAGAAGGTGAGGTAATTTTAGGAAAGGATGTGACCCACGCCTACTTTGCCCAGCATCAGTTCGACATCCTACGTCCAGAAAATACAGTCTTTGAAGAACTCCTCTCAGTTGCAACAGATGAAAGCCAGACCGAACTCCGGACCCTATTGGGAACTTTTCTCTTCGGCGGAGATGAAATTGAAAAGAAAGTCTC
This sequence comes from Thermodesulfobacteriota bacterium, assembly GCA_049513055.1. Lineage (GTDB taxonomy): Bacteria > Desulfobacterota > BSN033 > BSN033 > UBA1163 > UBA1163. The sequence continues at coordinate 77,203 of JBEKWN010000008.1, read as the reverse complement.
TGTATTGAGCGGTGGCGAGAAGAGCCGACTGATTTTGGCAAAGATGCTCCTCAAGCCCGCCAATTTTCTTCTCTTTGACGAACCAACCAGTCATCTCGACATCCCTTCTCGAAATGTTTTGGAGATGGCACTGAAACAATTTCAAGGGACGATCTGTCTAATCACTCACGACCGCCATCTGATCAATGAGATCACCAATAAAATAATCGAAATCGATCGCGGAATCCCTCATCTCTATCCTGGAAATTACGACTATTACCTTTATAAAAAACAGCAAGTCCAATTGGAAGAGACCCCAAAAGATGTAGGGGCGACGCTTGCATCGCCCTCTCTTCTAAAAAAGAAATCTCCATACAAAACAAAAGAGGAGAAGCGAAAAAAAGCTCAGGAGATGGATCAACTTAAAAGGCAACTCTCCGGTCTTGAAAAGAGATTTCAGGAAGTAGAAAAATCTTTGCATGAGGCTACCCAAAAACTGGATCATCTTAATCAAAGACTTTCTGACCCCAATCTCTACTTAAATCAGCAAGAGACTTACGAAACCGTTCAGACTCATAAACAAGTTAAAGAGCAGGTGAGAGAACTTACCCAACTCTGGGAATTCCTCGCTATAGAATTGGAAGAACTGAAAATGACGAACCTCATGTCAAATTCCAAAGATCAGAGTCCAAATTAAAAATTTGACATTGATAATCTCCTTCCGCGTTCTATCTAACGTTTAACGCACACGAGATAGATTCAGTCTCGTCACTTCCTTTTCTTTGCCATCTTCAAACAAACTCCAATTTTGGACGATGTGATCCTTATCGACAAATGAAATGGTTAAAGCATGCATATGAGGGTCCTTCTTCGGATTAATGCCACTCCCTCCAGCAAACACAAAATCGAGTGTGTCTGCACTGGCCTTTACGAGCTTCATGGAAGGTTGATTTTGGAGCATGCAATAGTGAGTCATTGAAAGTTTCCCCTTATTATCATGGTAAACTGAAATCATCTCTTCGGGAGTACCCGGGAAGAGCGTTTCGACAATTGCGCTGCCCCCAGCTGTCAGGCGATACTCCACCCTTACCGGTTGCCCCTCTTTCCCCATGTTGGAAGTACCTTCCCATACACCCATAAGCTGTTTCATGCATTCATACTCTTTGGAACCAGAATATGGAGCTCCTCGCCCCTCCCCCGCATATGCCATAAACGAACCAACAAGTAGCAAGCATGCGAAAACAATCAATATATATGTGATCCTTTTCATTCTTATCCCTCCTTTATCTCTTAGTCTTACCGCATTTCCAGACTATCTAAGTCCCTCTTAATATTAAGATAACCATTCATGGAGGTAACGTCGAGGAATGAGGAAATGGTAAGTGCCCAGGGACATAGTTAAGTTTGTTAAGCAAGTGTGGGTTGCCCCCGACCAGACTTCCGACAAAGAACTACTTCCTGAAGTTGTGATTCCCGAAGTTTGTCTTCCTACTCAAGATTTCAAGAAATAACCTTTAAAAGATAATTTTCATAATTTCGTTTTTTATATTGACAAAAAATAGACTTTATGATTGCCTTTTAAACATTAATCTATTGAAAAATTACTATTGGTCCTCACATACACAAAGGGAGCATAAAGGCGAAAGGACCGAAACAGGTGTCTTTCCTCAAAACAATGATTGCAAGTTATTGGGTGGGTTAAGGTTCACTTCGTGGAATTTTTAACCTAAAGTATTCTTTTTTGAATGCATGAATTAAGCAATGTCTGGAGAAGGGGGAGAGAGATGAATGGTCAAGAACGTAGCGTGGGGGCACGGATAGTACGCGGGGTCATTGTCGTTATCATTGGAGTCCTCATTTGGTACTCGCCTGTACCAGCCGGGGTTAAGAAAGAAGCCTGGCACCTTCTGGCCATTTTTGTGGCCACCATCGTAGGTTTAATCCTGACTCCTTTGCCGATGGGGGCTGTGGTCATCTTCGGAGTGATGATGACCACCTTCACCGGAATCCTCAAGATTGGTGAGGCGCTTTTGGGATTTGCCAACTCCACGGTCTGGCTGATTGTAACCGCTTTTTTGATCGCTCGAGGGTTCATCAGCACGGGCCTGGGGAAGAGGATTGCCTACATTTTCATCCGGGCTTTTGGCCGAAAGACGCTGGGTTTAGCCTATTCGGTCGTGGCCACCGAACTGATTCTCGCTCCAGCCACGCCCTCAAACACAGCCCGGTCCGGAGGAGTCATTTATCCTATTGTTCGGTCGCTTGCACTGACCTTTGGGTCCGAGCCGGGGGAAACGGCCAGGAAGATCGGCGCCTTCATGATGACGATGGAGTATCAGGCTACGGTTATTACGTCAGCTATGTTCATGACCTCCATGGCTCCGAACCCGCTAGTCGCTGAGCTGGCTAAGAAGACTGCCAATATTTCGATCTCTTGGGGGATGTGGGCCTTAGCAGCCATAGTTCCCGGTATGATTTCGCTCATCATCGTTCCTCTCATTCTCTACAAGATTTATCCGCCTGAGATCAAAGCCACGCCTCAGGCGGCGGAAATGGCCAAGAACGAGCTTGAAAAGATGGGGCCCATGAAACGAACGGAAAAGGTCATGCTCTTCGTCTTCATCCTCATTCTGGCTCTCTGGGCAACTTCAGAATGGAATAAGATCGACGCCACAGTTGTTGCCTTAATGGGCGTATCCATCATGCTATTGACGGGGGTGATCCGCTGGGACGATGTGCTTTCCGAGAAAGGAGCCTGGGATGCCCTCTTTTGGTTCGGAGGGCTGGTCATGATGGCCAGTTACTTGAACCAGCTCGGGTTCATGAAATGGTTTGCCACCACAGTAGGAAATAGTCTGGCCGGATGGATGTGGATCTCGGCGCTGATCATTCTCATGCTGGTTTATTTCTATAGCCATTATGGTTTTGCCAGTACCACTGCACACGTAACAGCCATGTTTCCAGCTTTTCTGGCTGTAGCTGTAGCTGTAAAGGCCCCACCTTACCTGTCCGCCCTGACTTTCGGGTTCTTCTCCGCCCTGAATGCTGGGATCACCCATTACGGAACCGGACCTGCGCCTATCTATTTTAACGCCGGTTATTTGGATCAAAAAACTTGGTGGAAATTGGGGCTAATTATCTCTTTCGTCAACATTGTTATATGGATAGGCATCGGCTTCCCCTGGTGGAAAGTTCTCGGATTGTGGTAGGAAGTGAATGATCCCTAATACAAGAGGTTCGGAAAATGTGGAATTTACATAGGAGGGGTACGAATAATATATAGGAAGGAGATCACATGTCTTCTTATCGAATTGCATTCATACCAGGAGATGGGGTTGGAAACGAGGTAGCGTTAGAAGCTACCAAGATTCTAAGGGCCGTCGCGGATAAACACAAGTTCAATGTCGAGACAGAAAATTTTAACTGGGGGTGTGACTACTATTTAAGTAATGGAATCATGATGCTCCACAATGCTCTGGAGAGACTGCAAAAATTTGATGCCATTTTTTTAGGATGTATTGGGGATGCCAATAAAGTTCCTGACCACATCTCCCTGACCCTACTTCTCACAATCCGCAAGGGGTTTGATCAATACATCAATTTACGACCCATTAAACTTTATTCTGGAGTTGAATCGCCGGTGAAAACTGCAACATCTGAAACTATCGATATGTTGGTAATCCGAGAAAATACCGAAGGAGAATATTCAGCTACAGGGGGTTTTTTCAAACCGGGAAGTCCTGATGCATTTGCTATTCAGACAAGTATTTTTACCCAAAAAGGGTGTGAAAGAGCGATTCGCTACGCTTTTGCGCTTGCCCGAAAGCGGAAAAAGTTTGGCGAAAAAGCCCCCGTTGGGATGGTAACTAACTGTACCAAATCCAATGCACTCAACTATTCCATGGTTTTTTGGGACTCCGTGTATCAAAAGGTGGCAAAAGAATATCCGGACATAAAGACCGATATGGCAATGGTAGATGCTTTGACCATGTGGTTTGTAAAGAATCCCGGATATTTCGATGTGATAGTGGCCTCTAATCTCTTCGGAGACATCATCACGGATCTCGGATCCATGCTCCAGGGAGGGATGGGGTTTGCCGCCGGTGGGAACATCAATCCAGAAAAAATCTACCCATCTATGTTCGAACCAATTCATGGATCGGCCCCTAAGTATGTCGGAAAGGCAGTTGTCAATCCAATTGCATCGATTGAATCAATTCGGATGATGCTGGATCATCTGGGAGAAGAGCAGGCCGCTTTAGATATACAAAGGGCTGTGATGAAAACCCTAGCCTTGGGGAAGGTTAAGACCCCTGATATGGGGGGAACAAATAAAACCCATGAAGTCGGTAATGCGATCAGGGAGGCCATTCTCAATAATAAATAAATTGATCGGAACATCCCCTATCCTGTCCCGAGGATACGCACTTTCAAGCTGATCTTTACCCGTAATCTTCGATTCTTGAATATGGTTGCCAGTAATGACTTGGAGGTGAAGTCGATAATTCCATTTCTTGAGAACTTCTTCCTGGAAAGTCTCACCAAGAAAATTTGACATCATTGTGTAGATTTTAAGTCATCATCGTTGGTTAATAGGTCGAAGGCTGGTCGATGGTAGATATACACTGTGAGCCAGTCTACGATGTTCTTCCCCTAGATCAGAGATTTCTATTTCTCCTTTTCTAACCTGTCCATTTCCTTGAGCACGCCCATGGAGATAGTCGAGTGAGCAAAAGCGCCCCCTGCCCTCAACGCAGCGGCGACAAAAATGGCCTCCGCAATCTCTTGGTCAGTCGCTCCTGCTTTTTTAGCAGCTTTGACATGGCCTTCAATACAATACGGGCATTGGGTCGTGTGAGCGACGCCAATCGCTATGAGCTCCTTCACTTTCCTGGAAAGAGCGCTCTCCTTCTCAAAGATCTCATTGTTAAAGTTTTTGAAAGCTTGGAACATGCCCTTCTGGGCTTCCTCCAAGTCTTTGTAATGCTTCCGGCCGTCAAGGGGATAAAAGTATTCACTCATCTGAGTCTCCTTTCTTAGAAAGCGTGATGTCTAAATCTGTCACATTCCTTCCCAATAAATCAAGACCCTCTAGTCGATTCCCTGCTAAGGCTTCAAGATCGGTGAGGTAGGTGAAGGCTAAGTCTTTGTGATCCGTGTCTTGTCATCCTCTTCCCTCATGAAAGATCGATTCTATGACACAGGTTCGTCATACGACATTTCAGGTGGAAATCAATTCAGAATTACTAACTGTAGAACACTGCAATCTGTGGTATAGTGGCAAGCGAAATTATTTCCTGAATAAGAAGGTGAAATTGATAAACCTCATTGTACGAGTTGATGTCTTAAACCATTCCAATTGTTTGATTGACAAATGCGATGGTTCTTGATAAGGAATTTGCTGGATCGAATTTTTTACAAGGCTTTAACCCTTAACGGAAATCTTGGGAAAGGAGGATGATTTATGAAGAACGATTCGAAAAGGCAAACAAAGAGGAAATTGAGTCGCCGGGAGTTTATTAAAGCCGGGGTGGCCGGGCTGGGTGTGGCCGCCGTGGGCGGACTTCCCCATCGGGTCTTCGGTCAGGGTCCCGCTATCATCAAGGGAACGAAGCTCTCCATTCTTCAAGGTACCTACTTCATTGCGCCCGCACAGGAACTCTACAAGAAGCAGGCTCAGGAATGGGGCCAGGCGAACGGCGTGACAGTAGCCACTGACTTCCTCAATTGGCCGGACCTTCAGCCCAAGATCGCTGCGGCTGTCCAGGCCGGCGGCTTGGACATCGTGGAGCTCTGGCCGGCGTGGAACTATCTTTACAGGGAAAGTCTCATCGATTTGACGAAGGAGGCTGAGGAGGTTGGCCGCCGTGGCGGCGGGTTCGAGACCTACGTGCTGAACTCAGGAAAGGTAGGTGGGAAGTTTCTGGGGATTCCTTCTGGTCAGAACAATCATTCTATGAACTACCGGATTAGTTGGTTCAAGGAAGCCGGAGTTGCTAATGCGGAAGATGGCACCAAACTGGACATGACCTGGGATGAGTACCATGCCGTGGCCAAGAAATGCAAAGCGAATGGCCACCCGTTTGGCCAGGCCCTGGGGCACAGTACGAGCGACCCACCTTGCTTCTGCTATTCCTTCATGTGGTCTTACGGGGCGATGGAAATCAGCAAGGACGGTAAGAACATTCTTTTCAACAAACCGGAGTTCGTTGAGGGAATGCGGAAATTCATCCAGGCCTGGAAGGACGGCTATGATGAAACCGGCACCTCCTGGGACGACAGCAGCAACAACCGCGCTTTCCTATCGGAGCAGATATGCAGCACCTTAAACGCCTCGAGCATCTACTTCGCCGCCAAAAAAGACAAGCCGCATATTGCCAAAGATATGAACCACATGCTCATGCCCAAGGGACCGGCCGGGCGTTTCTATCTGCTGGGTACCCGGACTTTCGGCATCCTCAAGAGCTCGAAGAATATTCCGGCCGCCAGGGAGTTCCTGAAGTGGTGGTTCGACGATAAGCAATACGGCGAGTGGTTTCGCCTTCAGGAAGGCTACCAGCTTCAGCCGAAGTACGGTCGCGATTTAGGTTATGCCGGGCCGGCGAACGAAAAAGCAGGGCTTGCCTCGTCCAAGTACATCGTCGTGGATACCCTTGCGCGCGCAGTTCAAAGTGGTGATGCGAAGGCAGCGATTGAGTGGGGTGCCGAGCAACTTAAGCGGATATACGGTGTCTAATCGTAATGAACAGCGCTTTGGATAGCAGCGATTACAAAAGGCTGTGTCATCCGGGCGTCGTTTCTGTTTTCTGCAAATGCGAAGAGGGCAGTTGCGAATTCAGCGGCTGCCCTCTTTCTAGAGAGAGACATGACCGGACATGAAACTCTTTCCAGCAGTAGAGGAACGGTTAAGAGGTATGGCCGCTGGTCTTTGAAGCGGCTTCTCGAACGTGAGTCCAGCCTGGGTATCATCCTCATGCTTCCGGGTGCATTCCTGCTGATGCTCTTCATGGCCTATCCCTTCTTCCTCGGCATCTGGTTGTCCCTCACCGATAGCATGATCGGCCGCATAGGCCATTTCATCGGATTTCGTAACTTTATCGACCTACTTCACGATTCCATCTTCCACCAAACCGTTCGCAATACTTTCGTCTATGCCATGGTGACCGTGCCTTTCAAAGCGATGCTAGGGCTAGGGCTTGCATTGATTCTCACAAACCGCATGCGCTTCAGTAACCCGATCCGGGCTGCGGTAATGATGCCCTGGATTGTCCCCACAGCCCTATCGGCGCTCGGTTGGTACATGATCTTTGACCCGATCTTCAGCCCCATTTCGTGGCTTTTGAAGTCCATGGGAGTAATCACAAAGAACGTCAACTTTCTGGGTGATCCCAACCTGGCCATCGCATCGGTTTGCCTGGCCAATATCTGGCGTGGTGTTCCATTCTTTGGCATTACGATCCTGGCTGGACTCCAGGCCGTCCCCCATGAGCTGCACGAGGCAGCAGCCATCGACGGCGCCAACGCCTGGCACCGATTCCTCCATATCACGATCCCGGCAATACGCGGTGTGGTCCTGATCGCCGCCCTTCTATCGATTATCTGGACCTTCGCCGATTTCCAGCTCATTTATATTTTGACGAAGGGCGGGCCGGCCAACATGACGCACATTTTCGGGACCTATGCCTACCAGATCGGCCTCGCTGCCACGGATATCGGCCAGGGGGCCGCGATCGCCCTCTACATGTTCCCCATTCTTTCAGTGTTTGCGATATTGCTTCTAAAGTATTTGAGGAGGGAGTAGGATGGTTGGGAGCAGGACCCCCGGACGCCAAATTTTGAATATCTACCTGCCGCTGGCGTTGTTTGTGGTCTTTCTACTCTTTCCGTTCTACTGGATGAGCATCGTTTCCTTTAAGCCTACGAACGATCTCTTCGAAATGAAGTTTAACCCCTTCTGGATTCAACGCTTCACGCTGGAGAACTATCTTTATCTGTTCCAAAATACGGCCTTTCCCGAATGGGTGAAGAACACCCTCATCGTATCAGTGATCTCAACAGCCATCTCCCTGCTGTGCAGCATCTTGATCGGCTACGCTCTGGCTCGGCTCCGGTTTCCTGGAAGCAACTTTCTGGGAGTGGGGATCTTTCTGGCCTACCTCGTACCGCCCACTCTCCTCTTTTTGCCGCTGGCTCAAGTCATTGCCAAACTGAACCTGTATAACACATACTGGGCCCTTATCCTGACCTATCCGACTCAGCTTATCCCCTTTGCTTCGTGGCTGCTCATGGGTTACTTCCGGACGATCCCGAAAGAGATCGAAGAGTGTGCCATGGCCGACGGCTGCACGCGGATGGAAACGTTACTGAAGATCATACTGCCCCTATCTACGCCTGGCCTAATCTCGGCGGGCATCTTCTGCTTCACCCTTTGCTGGAACGAGTTCCTGTATGCCCTGATCTTCATGTCCTCTGGATCGATGAAGACCATTCCCGTGGGAACCGTGAGCGACCTGATCAAGGCGGACACTCTGTTCTGGGGATCCCTCATGGCTTCGGCTGTATTGGGATCCTTTCCGATTGCCTTCCTCTATTCTTTCTTCGTGAAGTACTATGTTTCGGGCCTTACAGCCGGAGCAGTGAAACGATAAGATACAACGGGAAGGTAAAGAGGTTAAGGTTTGCATAAACATTATCGGCAGGAGAGGTTGACATGAAAGCTTGTTTAATCATCAGAGGTGAGTCAAGTGATTGAGGAGGCTGAATAATGGCCAAAGTTGTTCTGGAGAATGTTTCAAAAACATTTGGCAATGTGGAGGCAGTGAAGAGTTTCGACCTGACTGTGGATGACAAGGAGTTTGTCATCCTGGTGGGACCCTCGGGGTGCGGGAAATCGACGGCCCTCCGGATGATCGCCGGACTGGAGGAGCCCACCAAAGGGATGATCTACATTGGAGACCGTGCGGTCAATGATCTGCCTCCCAAGGACCGTGATATTGCCATGGTCTTTCAGGAATATGCTCTCTATCCCCACATGTCGGTGTATAAGAACATGGCCTTTGGCCTGAAGCTAAGGAAGTTTCCGAAGGATGAGATTGATGAGAGGGTGAGATGGGCTTCGGAGATTTTGGGGATTCAGAATCTACTGGACCGGAAGCCGAAGCAGCTTTCGGGAGGACAACGTCAGAGAGTAGCGGTAGGAAGAGCCATTGTCCGGAAACCAGCCGTATTTCTCTTTGATGAGCCCTTATCGAATCTGGATGCAAAGTTACGGGTGCAGATGCGGGCAGAACTCTCCAAGCTGCATGATCGGCTTCAGACGACGATCATTTATGTGACCCATGATCAGGTGGAAGCGATGACGATGGGGACGAAGATTGTCGTGATGAAGGATGGGTTGATTCAGCAGATGGGGAATCCGCTGGAGGTTTATAATTATCCGGTAAATATGTTTGTGGCAGGATTTATAGGGAGTCCGGTGATTAACTTTTTCCCCTCGCGGTTGATTTCGAAAGAGGGTGGTCTCTTCATCGATGCAGAGGCGTTTCAGTTACCCATACCGGAGAAGAAGGTTCCGTATTATAAATCGATGGCAGGGTCGGAGGTCATTTTTGGGTTACGGCCCAATGACATCTATCATCTGCAGTATGCACCGGAGAGGCTCAAGGGGGATACCATTAAGGCGGTGGTGGATGTGATCGAGCCCTTAGGGTCAGAGATTCATTTGAATGTGACATCGGGGAGGCACAATTTCGTGGCGGTGGTGGATGTACAGACGTCGGTACGGGTTCATCAGGAGATTGAGCTTGTCTTAGACCTCGACAAGATGCACCTTTTTGAGAAAGACGCCTCCAATCTTCGTATAAAAACAAAGTCCTAATAGATTGATCTTCTTTGGCTAATACAAACGTAATAAATATTTTGTAGTGGTGGTTGAACCCATCAATTGAAAAAGGTCCATTGAAAAAGTTGAAATATAATCATTCAAATTTTGAACTGGAATAGGATTGATTATTGAAAACCTACCAAAGATCATCAAAATTCGGCAAAAAATAAACGTCCCCCCGATCCCTTTTGTTATGTATGTTTCTAATAGTAATCGTTACCTTTCAAAGTAGTCTTAGAGTGAGGATTAGGTGTACTTGTTATCGAATATTTAAAAACGGGTAGGCCTTCTCAATGAATCGGGTTCAGGCCATCGTAATAAGTTATTAATTCGAAGAAATGCAAAGTGAAGAGGGACCGGCTTTCAAAAATCAATTGTTAAAATACCCCAGAGCCACCAACCCTATGTCCCCAAATAGCCTATCTTCTGACCTCTCCGGTTGACACAAAAACACACTTGTCCTATGCTTAATGTACTAAAAAAGTTGGCCTAATTTTAATTTAACGGGGGTTAATTTATGCCAGACAAGTGTGAACACAAATCAAAGAAAACTCTGGAAAAGACAAAGTTTGCCGAAGAAGAATTACCATGTGCCTACGCCGCAACCGTAACGACGACCACCTATGAAATACTTTATGAATGCAAGGATTGTGGAGAAAAGTGGACCGAAACCAAAGAAGAAACGAAATTGGATTAAAACTCCCCCAGTACTTCAAGATATCAGACAACAAAAAATGTTATGTTTAACATTATTTTCGGATAAGAAGTCCTTTAACAAATCGGGGGTCCACCTTCTCTTCTGGAGGTATCTTCCCATATTCCTCTTCAAATAGGTCCAAACAGAAATCCTGAAAAGCGAGAAGATGTTGCCGCTTAATTTCCTCCCCTTCGATGGAATAGTACCAGTCTCTTAATCCGTTTTTGACCTCCATCTTTATAACCCCCTTCCCTTGGGCATCGCTTTCAAAAACCCTGTAGAGAAAATCTTTTACCTGACCCTGCTTAATGGCTTCAAATTGAAAAGTCCCTCTGAGAATCTGGTTTGCTAAAGAGGTGAAAAAGATAGTAGAGAGAGTTATTTCCCGCCACTCTTCAGGGAAACCGCTCAAATCCAGTTCCTTTAGGTAACGAGGGGAAACATTCAATCCCCTTCCCAAAAAATCGATAATCACTTCGATGAATTCCAAAAAGGCATCCGCCTCTTTTAAATCCTGAAGGTTCTTGAAGTCCTCATAAATCCAATCTCGATAAAAAGCAGGCCTTTTCCTCAAAATCCCTTCGAATTTTTCGAAATGAGGAGGGTCTAAAAAAACGAGATTCTCCTGGTCATCTAAAAACCATGTCCCTTTTAAAATGGATTCTGCCTTTTTTCTCAGAAGTAGTGTGGTGCCTACACCGCATTGAAATAGTCTTTGTATGGGAAGAGATTGAAGGATCTCAAAGGCTTTTATTTCATCTCCCTTGCTTAAATACTGAAGGCCAAGATTTAGAGTATGGTAGACTTTTTTTACAACCCTCTCCATGGCGGCAATATTGGAAAGGTCTATGGCCTCTGCCACGATTGCTTTATTACAGAGAGCTGTTATTTCTTGTTTCAATCGATCCTGCTCATGAGGATCATCAATCTTAGAGAGGATAGAGGAGAAAAAAGGACCTTCATTTTGGTGGGTGAGATAGAAGATTGAACTTCCTTTCTCTATTTCTTCCTGAGCCCTGACCTTCAGAGGTCTTTCTTCAAGAATTAGAGATTCAGGGTTGACAAAATGATAAATTTCTAAAGACTCTTCAAAATCAGGGAATCCATAGTCACTCAAGCGGCTATTCCTTAAACGGTATCCTGCTTCCTCAAGTTCCGGTTCGATTTCACAGACAAGAGACTCCATCAATTTTCGATAACCCTCCCCCTTGATGCGGTAAAGGATTCTTAAAAAAGGTTCGAAAACCTCTCCGGTCTTCTTTCCCTTAAAATCAACGAAGTAAAATTGATCTAAAGTAAAAAGAGGAATTCTGTCCATCCCTTCCAAGTGTTCCCTCTCCAGCGTTGTGACATGAAGGAATTTTTTTAGAAGAAGGGCGATGAATTCAGGATCCGTAGATTGGATAAATTGGGTGACTTTCTTTTCCCCCGATTCAAGGAGAATCTCCATCCAGTTAAGTATCTTCTCTGGGTCCAACTGATCCCTTTTCCAGAAATCGAGGTCGAGGAGATACAGGAACTGCTCGGGTGTGGTGAGGGAGATTAACTCAAGGCTATCCCTTTCCCCAATCTCCTTGACGGTTAAAAAGACCTCCAGTTCTGGAAGTTGTTGAACCAACTCTTCTGAATGTTCTGAAAGGAATAGGTAATGGAGTCGTTCTTTTCCTCGAACCTTTAAAACAATATCCAATTGATTTTTAATAGGAAGGGAGTTAAAGACTTTTTGGGCTTCCTTAGGATCTTCGGGTAAAGTCATGGGTAGGGAATCAACCATTGTAGAACCAAGGAATCTAGTGAAGAAAATTTTCAATCCCCTCACCCTTCCCCTCTCCCCCGCGGGGAGAGGGAGCGAGTGAGAGGCGTTCATTAATAAGCCGGAGGCATTGGTGGACCAGCCGATTCCTTCTTCGGTTTCTCAGTCACGACGGCCTCTGTGGTGATCAACAGAGAGGCTACACTGGCTGCATTCTGTAGGGCAAATCTCACCACCTTTGTTGGATCGATGATTCCGGCCTGGATCATATCCGTATACTCTTCCTTATCCGCATCAAATCCAAAAGCCCCTTTCTCCTGTTTTACTTTCTCTGCTACCACAGAACCCTCCTGACCAGCATTTTGAACAATCTGACGGATGGGCTCTTCAAGAGCCCTGATAATAATATCAACTCCTATCTGTCGATCGCCTTCCAGTTTGATCTTCTTCAAGGCGGGCAAACATCTCAGATAAGCCACTCCACCGCCAGGAACAATCCCCTCTTCCACAGCGGCTCGTGTAGCATGGAGTGCGTCTTCCACGCGTGCCTTTTTCTCCTTCATCTCCGTCTCCGTGGCTGCTCCCACCTTAATGACAGCAACTCCTCCAGCAAGTTTTGCCAATCGCTCTTGAAGTTTCTCTTTGTCGTAATCAGACGTGGTCTCTTCAATTTGGACACGAATCTGTCTGATCCGACCTTCGATAGCAGAGGGTTCACCTGCTCCTTCGACAATGGTGGTGTTATCTTTATCGATGACCACTTTCTTTGCTCTGCCCAAATCATCCAGCTTCATCTTTTCGAGTTTAATACCCACATCCTCCATGATAGCTTTGCCACCCGTCAAGATAGCAATATCTTCCAGCATCGCCTTTCTTCGGTCTCCAAAACCAGGAGCCTTGACTGCTGCACATTTCAATGTCCCCCGAAGTTTATTGACGACCAAAGTGGCCAAGGCTTCTCCTTCCACATCCTCGGAAATGATGAGGAACGGACTTCTTGTCTTGGCAATCTGCTCCAGGATAGGAAGGAGTTCTTTCATATTGGAGAGCTTCTTCTCATAAAGGAGAATAAAGGGGTCATCAAGCACAACCTCCATCTTTTCTGGATCGGTTACGAAATAAGGAGAGATATAACCCCGATCGAACTGCATCCCTTCAACGACCTCGAGAGTGGTCTCTATCGCTTTGGCCTCCTCGACCGTAATCACACCCTCTTTTCCAACCTTATTCATCGCTTCAGCAATGATATCGCCAATGGTTCGATCGTTATTGGCAGAGATCGTACCCACCTGCGCAATCTCTTTTTGTTCCTTGACCGGTTTGGAGAGTTTTTTCAACTCTTTGACGACCTCCTCTACAGCAGTATCAATTCCCCGCTTCACATCCATGGGGTTGATCCCAGCGGCCACCACTTTGTATCCCTCGCGATAGATGGCTTGTGCCAAAAGCGTGGCGGTGGTGGTTCCATCTCCGGCTGTGTCCGAAGTTTTGCTGGCCACCTCTTTCACCATCTTGGCGCCCATGTTCTGAAAATGATCTTCGAGCTCAATCTCTTTGGCAACGGTGACACCGTCCTTGGTGACCACAGGAGAGCCAAATGACCTCTCAAGAACCACATTCCGACCCTTAGGTCCCAAAGTCACTTTTACTGCATCGGCCAAAATATTGACGCCTTCCAAAATTGCATTTCTTGCTTCCTGATCGAACTTCAATTCTTTTGCCATGAACACCTCCTCCTTTCTGATCATCCATTATTCAATGATGGCGAGGATATCATCCTCTTTCATGATGAGATACTCTTCCCCATCAATCTTCACTTCGGTTCCTGCATATTTGGCATAGAGGACCCGATTGCCCTTTTTGACCTCAAGGGGAATCTTTGTCCCATCCTTTTTGATCCTTCCTGCCCCGACGGCGATCACTTTTCCCTCAATCGGTTTTTCCTTACCCGTATCAGGGATGATGATCCCTCCTTTTGTCTTTTCTTCCTCCTCCAATCTCTGGACAATGACCTGATCATGAAGTGGCCTCACCTGTCATAAAGACAGACCTCCCTTCTATTAAAATTTTAACCAAATAGATAATCATCGAACCTTCAGTTGTCAAGTTTTATACCTGTAATCAAATGGTTATAAAGGGCGTGGCAAAATGTCCTTGACTTTTTGTATAGAATGGCTTTATGAAAAGCTATGGAATTTCAATACGCTTTCATGACTACTGGAATCGGATCCTTCCCCCATCAGGACGAGAAAGAAGTCTTCCGACTCATACTCAAAAACTTCCCCGAAATTCCATTTTGGCCCCAACTGCCAAAAAGGTCTTTTCTGGAAGGTATGGTCGTTCAATATTCTGAGGGGTTTCCCTCCTTAAGATGGAATGAAAAGGAACAAAGGGTTTGGGTGGATACCTCTCTTGGATTTGATAAAGAAATTGAGAAATTTTACCAACGTTTGGAGGGGAATGAACTTGAGCCTTTTCAAATCACAGAAGATTTTGCAAGGGGGCTCCGGATTTTAAAAGACCTCTCTCCAAAGAACCACCGAAAGAAGATAAAATACATCAAGGGCCAGATTACAGGACCCATCACCTTTGGCCTCGCCTTAACGGATCAGGAGCGGAAGCCCATCTTTTATGACCCTACCTTGAGGGACATCCTCGTCAAACACCTTTCAATGAAAGCCCGTTGGATGGAAAAGAAGTTCAATGATCTTTTTCCCGGGATTCCGACAATTATCTTTTTTGACGAACCCTCCCTCTCCTCATTTGGTTCTGCCTTTTCAAGCCTGAATCGGGAGGACGTCGTTCACTCTTTAAATGAATGTTTTGACGCCATGAAAGGATTAAAGGGAATTCACTGCTGTGGGAATACGGACTGGAGCGTGCTTCTTTCGACGAATCTCGATATCCTCAGCTTCGATGCTTATGGATATCTGGAGACGCTTTCTCTTTATCCAAAGGAGTTAAAAGCATTCTTAGAAAGAGGGGGTATCTTGGCTTGGGGCATTGTTCCAACGAATGAGGATGTGCTAAAAGAGGAGGCTCAAAGTCTGGTCAAACGTTTTAAAGAAGGAGTGGAGACGCTTTCTAAAAAGGGAATCGATCAAACCCTCCTTCAGAGAGCGATTCTCACCCCTAGCTGAGGAACAGCCTCTCTTGCCATCCCGTTGGCAGAGAGGGTCTGTCAGTTGACAGCAGAAGTCTCGAAAAGACTGAGAGAAGAAAAGGAATAGTGGAATAATGGAAAAGTGGAATATTGGGAAAAAACATAATTCCTTAAACCCAGTATTCCATTATTCCAACATTCCATCATTCCAATCAGGAACCCAATTTAGAGAAAGGAATTCCTCCGTACCCAATATTATCTTTTGGAACTTCATTGAGGACAATTCGGACTCGATCCGCTGGAATCTGAAGGACCTCGACAATGGCTTCCGTCACTTTCTTAATCAGCTGTTCCTTCTTCTCCGGTGTCCTTCCTGCAACCATACTGATTTGAACAATAGGCATTTCCGTTTCCTTTCCTTCGGAAAATAACGTGTTCTGTGTCCGTGCTCCGTGCCCGTAAATCTCTAATTTTTAGTTTTTCTTCAATGCTTCGGACACGCGACACGTGACACGAATCACGATGTTTATGGTCTGAAGATTTTCCACCATGGATCTTTTCCATGACCTAATTTTTCCAGGAGTTCGAGGGCTAACTGTAATCCATTTGAGACATGTTCCTCCTGAATCCCTGGTGCTGTAAAAATATAGACCACAATATTTTTACTTGCTGGTTCCACTCTCGTTTTGAAATCCGGACCTTGAAAAAGGGAACAAACAATCCCTTTTCCATCACGAAGAACAATTTCATCATCTTTACAACGGATCATCTTTCCTGAGACTCCCTGAAATGTCTCTCCTTCTTGAGCGAGGTCGAGCTTCCATTCGCCTTGGAAACGATCTAGATCCTGAATAGCCATGAGAATTCCATGACACATCTCTGCAATGATATGCGTATCGATATACAGGTTGACAATCGGAAATCCCATTTCAATGGTTCGCTTAAAATGACTGGGAAGGGGACATGGATATCCCCATTCTTTGAAAAATTGATCGTAGAGATTGATCCGCTCTTCAAGTTGGGCAAGGTTAGCCCTCCTCCGCATCTTACGGAGGAGTTCTCTTTTGGAAAGTTTGAATGATTCGCTCTTCTCAAAATAGGTGCAGGACTGGACCGTCCCAATTCCAAAAGCGAGACTCGGGAACCCTTGACGATAAATATCCGTGATGTGGAGAGAGACTTCTTCTCGCATGGCCAAAGTTTAAAATATCAAATCACAAATTACAAACTCTCCTTATGAATATTCCAACCCCTCATTCCGTGATTACCTTATCTGCTTTTTTTAATAGCTCAGGAGAGATAATGGCTCCTTGGGTCTTCGCGGCTTTCTCGTTGATCATAAGAAGCAATTTTTCTCCAAGTTCCCAGGGGATATCTCCCGGTTTTTCCCCTTTCAAAATCTGAACAGCTTTTCTCCCTGCAGAATGGCCGATTTGAAAATAATCCCATCCATAAGCAGCCATCGCACCTTTCGATACACATTTGAGATCACCCCCAAATAGAGGGATTTTCTTTTCATTGCAGACCTTCACGATTGTATCAAAAGAAGAGAGGGCTATATGATCATATGTGATATCAATGGTCTGAGCTTTTCCTACAAGAAATTGAGCAGCGGGTAGGGTTTCATCACTATTAGAGATTGTTACTTCAATCAGTTCCACTTTCAACTTTTTGGCAGCCTCCCGCATCTCTTTGATATAAAGGATGGATCTGGGATCTCCCGCGTTATAAATCGTCCCCCATTTCTTCGCCTTGGGAAAAAATTTGGTATACATCTCAAACTGCAGAAACACAGGCCAGCGATCGCTGACGCCTGTTACATTCGTTCCGGTTTTTGTTCCAAGGGGACTTGTTTTAGGTATGAGTCCAGCATAGACAGGGTCAGTAACAGAGGAGAAGACGATAGGAATATCTTTGATGATCTTCATCACCGCCCGTGAAGAAGGGGTGGCAATGCTGTGGACCAGATCTACTTTTGCATTTAAGAACTTCTGGGCAATGGTCTGAGTATGATTTATATCTCCCTGTGCATATTGCCGGTCATAAATAACGTGGATGCCTTCTTTGAATCCGGCCTCGGCCAGAGCCTTCTCAAACCCCTTGGCATCTGTATCGAAGTCCGGATAGGAGACAGTCTGGGTCACGCCGATTCTGGGTATGATCTTCTTAGATGTTTTTTCCTGGGCAAAGGAGATGGCAGGGGAGATAATGAGTAATAGGATCGAAATAGAGCGTAGTTTTTTCGACATAATGAAATTCTTTTTTTCAATGCCTTAATTACAACGCTCACCTCATAACCCTTAATGCTTAAACTTTTTATTTCCCCATTCTTTCTGGAATTTCTTTTTAACAATGGCTTAACGGAGTTTATCAAAAATACCACCTTTTCATCCACCTGTCAATTTTGATAAATTGCATAGCCCATAGCGCATGGAGCATAGTGTAAAAATTTGTTTCAAAACACTCTTAATGAGACTTGAAGAGCCTTTTGAATTCAGATAAGTTAATCGAGATGTTTCGTCTTTATATATTCCTTCCTATTGGAATCGTAGCGATCTCCACCGCTTCGATTTTTATTAAACTCTGTGAGGCGCCGGTGTTGATCATCGCCACCTACAGGATGATGCTCGCCTCCCTCATCTTGATGCCTTTTGCTTGTTATAAAAAAACATGGAGAGGATGGAAGAGGAGTGAAATGGGATGGGTTTTTCTCTCCGGGCTTTTCCTAAGCCTCCATTTTGCCTTTTGGATCGCTTCTCTGAAATATACTTCGGTAGCCAGTTCTGTGGTTCTGGTGACTACCCATCCCATTTTTGTCGGGATAGGGGGTTGGCTCTTTTTAAAAGAACGGATAGGGATGAATTTAGTTTTAGGGATTGCTCTCTCCGTTTTGGGGAGTGGATTGATCAGTTATGGAGATATGAGTCTTTCAAAAGAAGCATTGATGGGAGATGGATTTGCCCTTCTGGGTGCAATCGCTGCATCAGGATACTTGTTTGTAGGAAGAAAGATGAGAAAGGAGCAGGATCTTTTCTCTTACATCTTTCCTGTTTATTCAACGGCTGGATTGATCTTGATTCTACTGTCTCTTATTTTTCAAAAATCATTTTTTGGATATTCACCCTCCACTTATTTCTTTCTCTTCCTTTTAGCTTTGATCCCTCAATTGATTGGTCACACAACCTTTAACTGGGCTCTGAAATACCTTCCTGCATCCATGGTAGCGGTCTCTATCTTAGGAGAACCTGTGGGGTCCAGCATCTTAGCTTATTTTATTTTGGGTGAAGGATTGACGACCTGGAAAATTCTTGGAGGGGTTTCCATCTTCGCAGGAATTTTGATCGCCCTGAAAAAGACTTTTAAACCCTGAGCAATTTTAAAAAATTTATTTTAAATTTTTTTTATAGAATGATATAGCTGGGAGGTGGATAAAAAACATGAGATTTGTCGTCCATGAACATCATGCCACACGTCTCCATTACGATTTTCGACTGGAGATCTCCGGGGTTCTTAAATCTTGGGCCATTCCCAAGGGCCCTTCTATGAACCCATCCGATAAGCGGCTTGCTGTCATGGTAGATGATCATCCTTTTGAATATGGAGATTTTGAGGGAATCATTCCTCTGGGACACTATGGAGCTGGAGCGGTTCTCATCTGGGACTCAGGTGAGTTTCAACCGGAAGGAGATCCAGAATCCGCTCTGAAAAAGGGAAGACTCAGCTTCACCTTAAATGGGAAAAAATTAAAGGGTGGCTTTTCTCTCATTTTAATGAAAGGGAGAGGAACCAGGAAGAACTGGCTTCTGATTAAGGGACAGGACTCCTTTGCTAAAAAGGGCTGGGAGGTCAAAGAGGAACTGACGCCAGCAAAGAAGAAGAAACTTACTGAAAAAGTCCCACCGTGTGAAACCAGCTAACTTCTCTGAGGAGGATTCCCTTACCCGGGCATATCACCGCTTCATTCCTTTGTCTTCCCGCCTTGGGTACTCAGTATCTCCGGTTGGCAGTGAAGAGGTTTTGCCTTTTCTTCGTCGTTCGGTCAGGCGTTGCGTGATCACGTAGAAAACAGGCACAAATGGGATGGCAAGTAATGTAGACGCGATCATGCCCCCAAAGACGACTGTGCCGATCGCCTGCTGGCTGGCAGCGCCAGCGCCCCTTGCGAATAGCAGGGGAGCCACTCCCAGGATGAAGGCAAAGGAAGTCATCACGATGGGGCGAAAGCGCCGGCTCGTTGCCTCGATGGCCGCCTCGGTCACAGACATGCCTTCCCGTTGCAGGTCCCGTGCAAACTCAACAATGAGGATGGCGTTCTTACTGGCCAGGGCGATCATCAGCACCAGGCCTATCTGTGTGTAGAGATTGTTGTCAAGTCCTCGAATGATGAGACCGAGGAGAACCCCGACCAATGCCATGGGTACTGCCAGAATGACAGCCGCTGGAGATGTCCAGCTCTCATACAGTGCGGCCAGCACCATGAAGACCAAGGTGACGGAGAGGGCGTAAATGAAGTATGCCTGATGGCCAACCTTCTTTTCCTGATAGCTCGTAGCGGTCCACTCATAGCCGGCTCCCCGCGGCAGAACATTCGTCCCCAGTTCTTCCATCAGTTTGAGGGCCTGTCCCGAGGTGAATCCTGGAGCAACGGATCCAAAGATGGCGGCTGCCGGATAAAGGTTGTAGCGAGTGATCAATTCGGAGCCCTGGGAACGTCTGACCTCTACAACGCTGCCGAGGGGTACCATTTCCCCATTGGCATTTCGGGTATATAGGTTCTTAATGTCCTCTGGTTTCACCCGGTAGCTGTCGTTTGCCTGGATGTAGACCTGGTACACCTGATTGAACTTGTTGAAGAGATTGACGAAGGAGGAGCCCAGGTAGGCCTGGAGCGTCTCAAACACGTTATTCAGCGGAACTTGAAAGGACTGAGCCTTCGTCCTATCAATGTCCAGGTAGAGTTGGGGGCTGTTGATGTTAAAGGTGGTGGTGAGGTTCTGTAAACTCTTCTGGGAGTTGCCCGCCTGGATAAGGTCATTTGTGGCCCTCTGGAGTTCCTGGGGACCGATGTCTTTCCGGTCTTGCACCATCATCTGAAAGCCCCCCGTCTGGCCTAACCCTCTGATGGGCGGTGGAATCACCACAAACGCCACCGCTTCCTGGATGGCAGAAAGGTCGCGGTTAAGACGGGCGATGATCTTATCCTGACTTAGGGCGGAGCCGCGTTCACTCCAGTCTTTGTAAGTGACAAAAGTACTTGAAATCGTGGAGACATTGGCCGCGTCCAGGAAGGAATAACCACCGATCGTAATCCAGTTGGCGACACCGGGGGTTTTCTTGAGGATATCGTCGATTTTCTCTGATACCTCCCGTGCCCTCGGCTGAGCGGCCCCGTCCGGCAGACGGGTGAAGAGAATGCCATAGCCCTGGTCCTCGGTAGGAAGAAAGCCAGTGGGCCAACGAGCAAATAGCCAGCCAGAAATGGCGATGATGACGAGAAAAAACACGACCATAAGTCCCGCCCGTTTTACCATCCAGCGAACCATCCCCATGTAGGGATCCTTCATATCCTGATAAACTTTATTGAAGCCACGATAAAACCAATTTAACTGCTTCTCCCCCCTGGGCCGGAGCCACAGGGCACACTGGGCCGGTTTTAAGGTCAGGGCATTAATGGCGCTGATCACCGCAGTCGAAGCAATCACCAGGGCGAATTGCCGAAAGATCTGTCCTGTGATGCCGGGTAAAAAGGCCGCAGGCAGGAAAACCGAGACCAGTGCCATGGTAATGCCCATAATCGGGCCGGTCAGCTCGCTCATCGCCTTAATCGCAGCGTCTTTTGGAGATAGACCCTTCTCGATATAATAGGCGCTGTTTTCCACAATGACGATGGCGTCGTCGACCACGATGCCAATGGTCAGAATCAAAGCGAATAAGGTCATTAGATTGATGGTGAATCCGAGCGCGATCATAGCAGCAAAACCGCCGATAATGGTCACCGGCACAGTAGTGGCGGGAACAAGCATTCCCCGGAAACTCTGCAGAAATACCATGATCACGATAAGGACCAGAATGCCCGCTTCGAAAAGCGTTTCATACACCTTGGATACTGCCTGACGGATGAACGTGGTGGTGTCGAAGCGGATCGTGTACTTCAGACCTTCGGGGAAATCCTTGGACATTTCTTTCACGGCCTTGTAAACTTCGTTAGCGACGGCGATGGCGTTGGCCTCGGGAAGGGCGAAGATGGGGATCTGGGCTGAGCTGAGTCCGCGCATATTAGCAAAGTTTGAGTAATACTGTTGGCCCAGATCAACGCGCCCAATATCGCGCAAGCGTACAATCTGGGCAGTCACGCCGCGACCGCTCTTGACAATGACGTTTTCAAACTGTTCGGCATCGGACAGCCGGCCCAGGCTGTTAATGGTAAACTGAAAGACCTGATCCCTTGGTACAGGAGGAGCACCCAGTTTTCCTGCCGCGACCTGAATATTCTGGCCTCCGATGGCGCTCAGGACATCCTGGGTGGTAAGGTTGAAATCCTGGAGTCTCTTTGGGTCCAACCAGACTCGCATACTATAAGGGCCAGCCCCGAAAACCCTTACCTGGCCAATGCCTTCCAGCCGGGCCAGTGGATTCTGCATATTGATGATGGCGTAGTTGGAGAGAAAGGCTTCGTCAAACCGGTTGTCATCGGAGTATAAACTGACAATTAGCAAGATGTTAGTGGAAACTTTCCTTACATTAACCCCTTGCTGCGCAACGGCTGGCGGCAGCTGTGCCAGTGCGGTGTTGACCTGATTTTGGACGAGGGCAAGAGATGTATTAAGATCGGTCCCCACGTCAAAGGTAATGGTCAGAGTATAGGAGCCGTCGCTACTGCTTTTGGAGGACATGTAAATGGAATGCTCAACACCGTTGACCGCCTGTTCGATGGGTACTCCTATTATGTCTGCAATGACTGCGGCACTCGCTCCCGGATAACTGGTGGTTACCTGAATCGTCGGCGGCGTAATCGGAGGATACTGCTCTACCGGCAGGTGGTAGTAGCTTACTATCCCGATAACGATGGTGACAAAAGCGACGACATTAGCGAGGATCGGCCGCTCGATAAAGAACTTAGAAATCATGGTGACGCCCTCTTCGGATTTGGGGATTGAGCAAAACTTCCGCCGGAGGCCCGTAAATCCTGCTTTTCCGGGGTCACGGGTCGTCCGGGAATGGCTTTCTGCACGCCCCTTATGACAACCCATTCCTTTCCCGTTAGACCTTCTTCGACGACACGCAGATGGTCCACCAGTGTGCCAATTCTGACGCTGGAACGTTGCACCACGTTATTTTCGTTCACCACCAACACATATGATCCGCGCTGGTCATATCCGATAGCTTCCTGAGGCACCAGAAAAGCAGGTCCTTCCTTAACAGGCAAATGCACCCGGGCATAGAGTCCCGGCAGGATCTTCCCGTCAGGGTTTGAGAAGACTCCGCGCATCAGCAAGGTACCGGTGGTGGGGGTGAGGCTAATGGATGCAAAATCGAGCTGGCCTTTGTGAGGATACTCTTTTTCGGTAAGGAGGCCCACGAAGACCGGCCATTTTATGGCACGAGCCTGGCCTGGCGTCCAATGAGCCTCTCCTATCAGGCGGGCTACATCCGCATCGCTGATGTTGAAATAGACATAGATGGGATTGATCTGGTTGATCTCTGCCAGGACCGTATTTTCACCTGACCCTACCAGGTTACCAGGATCTTTCTGCCTCCGATCGATCCTTCCATCAAAAGGAGATCTGACCTCCGTATAGCCCAAATTGAGTTTGGCCAGGTCATGTTGCGCTTCCGCCGCCTGCAGGTTGGCCTGGGCGGAATCCCTTTGATACCGCCAGTTGTCTACGTCGGTTTGAGAAGCCGCCTTCTCCTGAACCAACTTAGAATAACGGGCCAATTGAATTTCGGCATACTCCAGCTGGGCCTTCTGCTGTAAAATTGCTGCCTCGGTTTGCCGCAGGTTGTCCTGGTACGTGTTCTGCTGAATGAGAAAGAGCAATTGACCCTCTTTTACCAGTTGCCCGTCTTGGAAGAAGACCTTTTCCAGGTAACCCGAGACCCGGGCGACCAGTTGCACCGTCTTGATGGCCTGTGTATTACCGGTTAGTTCGAGGTAGTCCGTCACTGTCTGTTGGACGGGTTGAGCGACCGTGACAGTGGGCGGAGGCGGTGGGGGGGAGGTTTTTTCTTTGCATGCCACCACATAAACAAGGAGCATCAGACATATTACGCAAGCTAAAACTTCTTGAATTGGGCGATAGGTCTCTCTTTTTAGGCAAACCATTACTATATCTCCATATCTTCTGTCACTCTAAAGGCTTCCATCCTGACTTTTACGCTGCTACCAATCGGGAGGCCGAATCAGGGATTTGGGCTCCTCGGAGACTGGCGGATTATATGATGCCGGAGCGAGCAATTTCCCCCAACTGGTGCGCTTTGCCATCTCCCCCTTGATCTCAGAGGGCACCAAGTCCTTTCCTCCTCTAATCTCCCAACCGCCACCCAGGGCCCGGTAAACTCCCACAAGACTGCTTGAAACATTGCCCAGGGTGGTTGCTAGATTGTCCTGCTCATTCAAAAGAGCTTGCTGGGCGATCAGGACGGTCGTAAAATCTTTAGTGCCTTCTCGATACTGCAGGACTGCGAGATCGAGAGAACGCTTGGCGGCTGCTACGCTCCGGGCCAAAAATTCGGCCCGCTCCTGAGCCCTTAGAAAAGCTACCAGATTATCCTCCACCTCCTGTTGGGCTGTGAGAACAGTGTTCTGATAAGTGATAAGCAACTCCTGGAACCTGGCATCCTGGACCCGAACATTGTTCGTGATCCGCCCATAATTGAGGATATTCCATTGGACGGAAGGCCCAGCCTGTGCAGTACGGCTCTTCCACTGAAACATGTCGCTCAAATTAAATTTCCCAACATCACTCGAGAGAAATCCAAAAGTTCCTGTGAGTGAAAAAGCGGGATAGAGATCCGCTTTGGCCACACCGATTTGGGCGCATTGAGCCGCTGCCCGAAGTTCTGCACTCCGAATATCCGACCGCCGTCGAAGGAGGTCGGCAGGGATGCCCACTACTACTTCAGGTGGTGAGACAGGAATCTCCAAAGAGCCTTCCAGAATGTCCGCCAAACCGCTCGGCGGCAAACCCAGCAATACGCTAAGGGCGTTCTTAGCCTGCCGCAGTTGGGTTTCGAGGGCAGGGATGGAAGCCAGGGTATTGTTCAGCACCGTTTTTGCTTGCTCCACATCCAATTGCGAGGTTGTGCCGTAACGGAACCGGGCGTCCGCGATCTTCAGGTTCTCCTTCTGCGTCTCTACGTTTTGACGGGCAATATCGAGCCGCTTCTCAAGGGTCCTTATCAAGACGTAAGAATTCGCTACATCCGCCGTAAGACTCACTAGCGCGTTGTCATAGTCGGCGACCGTTGCGAGTAAACTGGCATCGGCGGACTCAATCGCCCGCTTGAACTTCCCCCAAAAGTCGAGTTCCCAGGCGGCTTGAAACCCAAGCTCGGATTGCCGGAAGTTCAAAAGAGAAGAGGTAAAGTTGGGGGCACGTTCGCTCGTCCGGTTATACTGCAGGAAACCGAAGGCCTGCTGGATCTGAGGGAAAAGTCCTCCAACGGCGATGCCGAGCTGGGCCCTGGCTTCCAGTACCCGGACACCCGCGATCCTAAGAGATAGGTTCTCCCGATAAGCCCTGTCAATGAGCCGGTCCAGGACCGCATCATTGAATGCCCGCCACCAGTTGCGGTAGTCTGCCGGTTCTGTTTTCACACGCTGATCACCTGCATCCAGCCAGGTTTGCGAAACATTTACCGGAGGACGAGTGAAATCAGGTCCAACGGCGCATCCGCAATGGAGAAAAATAATGGCGAGCACTAGGGGATAAAGCCTCCTATCACGAATCATGCTACATCCTTTGCGTGACATTGCTGAATTCTCCAATCCTCCTCTGGATGGGGGTTAAAAAAAAGTGAGCCTCTTGTTCACGGAACGCTCACCAAGTAATACGATAATATGCCTATCGGATTTATGCACCAGATAAGCCATGATACAATTTACCCATCTCTATGTCAAATGGAGGTGGATCCCAAATTACGATTGACATTCAATGATCTTTCAGCGATATTGTCTTCGATCAAGAGATCGTACAATTTGGATCTTGGAAATGGGAATGAAAGATAGAGAGGCGAAAAAAATATTGGTTGTCGATGATGAGATGGATACCGTGGGGATGATCACTGCGCTCCTGGAATTGGAAGGATATCAAGTCCTCCCTGCCCTCTCCGGGGATGAAGCGCTGAGAATCTTAGAGGTGGAAAGTCAAAAAGTTCCAGAATCGGAGACGCCAGTCGATCTGATCCTCCTCGATATCTTGCTGGGCGATGTAGATGGAAGAGATATCTGCCTCAAGATCAAGGAGGATGAAAAACTGAAATTCATCCCGGTCATCATCCTCACCGTTCGATCAAGCCTTCAGGATAAGATCAACAGCCTCAATCTGGGAGCGGATGACTACCTCACCAAGCCATTTATTAATGAAGAATT
This sequence comes from Thermodesulfobacteriota bacterium, assembly GCA_049513055.1. Taxonomy (GTDB): domain Bacteria; phylum Desulfobacterota; class BSN033; order BSN033; family UBA1163; genus UBA1163. Next base: position 51,194 of record JBEKWN010000008.1, on the reverse strand, counting down.
GCTGGCCAAGGTGAGAGTGATGCTGCGGATTAAAGATCTCCATGATGAACTGAAGAGGGAGAAGGATAAAAATATTCTCCTCACCCAGGCATTGGAGAAACGATACAGTTTCGGAAACATCCTCGGGAAAAATACCCGAATGCAAGAAATCTTTGAGTTGATCTCGGATATTGCGAACACAGATTCAACCGTCCTCATCCAGGGTGAAAGCGGTACAGGAAAGGAATTGATCGCAAGGGCGATCCATTTTAACAGCCATCGGAAAAACAAACCCTTTGTCGTCGCTAATTGTTCAGCCTATTCTCAGAACCTTTTGGAAAGTGAACTCTTCGGTCATGAAAAAGGGTCTTTCACTGGGGCCATCCGGCGAAAGATTGGCCGGTTTGAAATGGCGAATGGAGGAACGATATTCCTCGATGAGATTGGTGAGGTTTCTCCTCCCACCCAGATCCTGCTCCTTCGGGTCCTGCAAGATCACCGTTTTGAGAGGGTCGGTGGAGAGGAGACCCTGGAGGTGGACGTCCGGGTGATCGCTGCGACGAACAAAAATCTGACCGAGGAGATGAAGAAGGGTACCTTCAGAGAAGACCTCTATTATCGACTCAATGTCATTCCCATTTTCGTCCCACCCCTTCGTGAGAGAAAAGATGATATCCCAGTTCTGGCCTCTCATTTCCTACAAAAATTCATCCATGAGAGGGGAAAAGAAGTTACCAGTTTTTCTCCTGAAGTCATGGAGATTCTCCTCGCACACTCTTGGCCTGGAAATGTACGTGAATTAGAGAATGCCATTGACCATGCGATCATCATCGCCAAACAGAATAAGATATTAACAAAAGACCTTCCTCAATTCCTTCTCCAAAGGCCTTTGCCCACACAGGAATCCACAACCCTTCAAGATTATGAAAAGAGCCTAATTTTAAAAACTTTACAAGAAACGAATTGGAATAAGCATAAGGCAGCGAAAATACTTAACATTAATCGTTCTACCCTTTATGGAAAGATGAAACGGTATGGGTTGGAAAAGGACCAAAATTGATACAATAAATGTCTAAAAATAGACATATTTGTAACTTATTAAAATATAAATATTTTTTAATCAATAAACTTAAAATCTAAAAATTTTTTGTTTAAAATTATACAAATTTTCTATCCAAACCATATTCCCTACCAATCCTCAACTTCTTGAAAATCGCTAACTTATCGATATCCTGAGAAAATCTAATTTTTGGTATAAAAATTGCTTTTAATTCAAATAACTTAAACATTGGAGGTTTATTATTATGAAGTGTTATCGTTGTGGTGGAGCCATGGTCTTCGAAAAATTCTACGGTATATGTGAAGAGTTTTTCGGATGGAGATGCATTTTCTGTGGCGAGATCGTCGATAAAGTGATTATGGAGAATCGACTCGAACAGAAAAGGTAATATCCCCTTCCCAAAGACTAACTGAGTGCACTCAACTTAGAAGGGGATAATTATGACAAGCAAGATTTGTATTGTCGACCACGAACTAGCCAGTCGAGGTTATTTAAGGGAATGTTTAGAGAGAGAAGGTCACCAGGTTATCACATTAGATAGCGGTTATCAGATCAAACCTTACCTTTCTGAAGAACATCTCAATATCCTCATCTTAAATATAGATAGTCCCGGGGTTAAAGAAAAGGGGCTACTGTTCGAGATTCAGAACCCCTGCCGACCAAGAATCCTTCTAATTGTTTCAGAAAGGGGGGACCCCTTCCTCAAAGAGGCCATCGAGGCAGGCGTTTATGGTTTTATTCATAAACCCTTTAATCTCAAGGAAGTCTGCGCGATGGTCGACCATTTGACCCGGTGATCCATGTAAGGGAAGGAGTCTAATCATTTATGGACGAATTATGGAGTGGTGTGCCAGAATTTCCTCAGTTAAAAGATTTAACCCTCAAAGACAAACCTCTCTGTGATCAACTCTTCACCCAATTCCCTCCTCAGATTTCAGAATTTACCTTTACCAATCTTTTCATCTGGCGTCATGCCTATCAGATCAAAATCAGTCGTCTTCAAAATTTCCTATGCCTCCTCTCTGAGCAGGGAGAGAGTTCTTTTTTCTTTCCTCCTATCGGAGAGGGAGATGTGATAGAATGTTACCAGAGTTTGCTTCAATATCTTGGTCGAAAAGTAACGCTTCCTAAAATCGTCCGTGTCCCTGAAGCCGGGGTGACTCAGATCGATTGGAAGACATCGGGTATGAAGGCCGAACTGGATCGAAATCAATGCGATTATGTCTACCTTACCCTGGACTTGATTGAATTGAAGGGCAGAAAATATCATCGGAAAAGGAATCATATCAAACAATTTCAGGAAAAATATTCCTATCAATATATCCCCCTCACTCCTGAATGGATTCCACAATGCCTTCAATTGGAAGCGGAGTGGTGTGATCTCCGACATTGTGAGGCCAGCCCAGGTTTGCTCAACGAATCCTTCGCCATCAAAGAGGCCTTTACCCACTTTGGGGAGTTAGGAGTGAAGGGAGGAGCCATCCTGATCAATGGAAAAGTGGAAGCTTTTACAATGGGAGATCCGCTTAATCCGGAAACAGTTGTCATCCACATTGAAAAGGCAAATCCGGCTTATGAGGGACTCTACCCTACGATCAATCAGACCTTTTTAGAACATCAATGGTCAGGATATACCTATGTCAATCGGGAACAGGATTTAGGGGAAGAGGGTTTGAGAAAGGCAAAGGAGTCTTATTTCCCTCACCACCTGGTTAATAAATATACCATTACGTTGGGGTAAGGAGAGAGGAGGGGAAAATGCCAAAGAAGGATTTTCTACCATTTTCCTACAAGCGTCTGAAGAAAGAATTCCCAGAGATTGAAAAGGAGTATGATCGTCTCGCCAAGAAATGTCATGCCTCTGGACCTCTTAACGAAAAGATGCGAAGGCTGATCAAGCTGGGGATCGCTATCGGTTCGGAATCAGAGGGGGCAATCAAATCTCATACACGAAGAGCTCTGGCTATCGGGGTCACTCGGGATGAGATTCGACATGCCGCCCTTCTTGGGCTGACCACCATTGGATTTCCAAAAATGATCGCCGCATTGAATTGGGTCCATGAGGCCTTTGAGGAGGGTCCCATTAAACATCGCAGAGGCGATTAAAGAAGAAGCTTCGTTCCGGCATTTGCCGGAACGCTACTCTTTAAAAATGTAGCGCCCCCATTTATTGCCTGCCTGCGGTAGGCAGGGGGGCGAAGGAGAAAGGATTCCAAAATGGCAGAGAAAAAGAATTGGAAAGTCAAAACCTTTACGACAGAGTTGAAAATCTTTCAAACGATAAAAGAGTTAGAGATCTTGGATGACAAGGTAAATCGTTTCCTCGCTGAAAACAAAGTGAAAAAGGTTGTCTCGGTCAGCGATACGACCACCACGGACAACACTGGAGCTACCATTGGATTGATCCGGGTCTTGACTTATGAAACATAGACATAAAGAAAAAATTCTAAATCCGAAATACAAAATTCAAAACAATATCGAAGGTTCAAAATATAAATGCTCTAAAGAAAAAGTTTTGAAATTTGACATTTGAAATTGGGATTTGCCTGCCCTGTTAAGTATGTTGAGTCACTTTTAGGTTTGATTCTGACGATGCCTTTGAAAAAGTAACATCATCCAAAATTACTTAACAGGGTAAAGATTTCGATATTAGGATTTCGGATCTATGAACGGCCCCCTTCAGGATATGCTTCATAGAAATATCTGAAGAACAAAAAAGAAGGTGAAATTTATGATCCAATGGGAATATCAGATTACAATCCACGAACTGCCAGAACCAAAGGCCGAAAAACAGAAGCGTACCATCGAATGCGATCAGAATGGCCTCTGTTTTGTCCACGATGTCTTTCAAGGAGGCATTGAATGGCTACAGGATCTCTTTCGTGAGAAAGGAAAGGAAGGCTGGGAGTTGGTTCAATCCGGATACCATAACAGGGAACTCCTTTGTATATGGAAGAAGAGAAAAAAAGCCGGGGAGAAAAGCTGAGGAGATTTATTTTCTCTCAAATTGAAAAAAGAGGTTTCATTCCCTTTTCTCAATTTATGGAATGGTGTCTCTACCATCCTGAATACGGCTACTATCGGTCGGAAAGGATGAGCATCGGAAGGAATGGGGATTTTTATACCAGCCCATGTGTTCATCCCCTTTTCGGAGGCTTGATCGCTAAGCAACTCTCTCAGATGTCAGAACAATTGGGAGGGGCATTCTTTGATGTCGTGGAGCAAGGAGGGGACAGAGGATTTCTCTGTGAGGATGTCCTCCAATGGGCGAAGAAGAATTCCTCGGTCTTCTATCAACACCTTCGATATCACCTTATCGAGACATCTCCCTTTTTATTAAAGGAGCAGAGAGAAAAGCTTGTAGAACACGAAAAAGAAGGAAAGGTCTTTTGGATAGACCCAGAGGCCTTCGAAGAAGAAAAGAATCTGATGGAAGGTTGCTTTCTTTCCAACGAACTGGTGGATGCCTTTCCTGTCCACCAAGTCATTTTCGATCACGGGAATCTAAAAGAGATCCATATCACCCAAGATCATGGCCATTTGAAAGAACAATGGGGGGAACTCTCGGATCCAAGGATCGCTTCCTATTTCCAATCCATGGACATCACCCTCCAAGAGAGCCAGCGTGCTGAGGTGAATCTTAAGGCCTTGGATTGGATGGAAAAGGTGGCTCGGTGTTTGAAGAAGGGATTCGTCCTGACCATTGATTATGGCTATCTTGCGAAAGAACTCTACGGTCCCCATCGAAGAGAAGGAACGCTTCTCTGTTATACCCAGCATCAGACTTCAGATAATCCTTATGAGCGATTGGGAGAACAGGACATTACCTCTCATGTCAACTTCTCCAGTCTGATCCAGAAAGGAGAGGAAGTAGGCCTCCGCTTCACAGGTCTCGTCCCCCAATATCAATTCCTCATTGCGTTGGGTCTCCTCCAGGAGATGGAGTCTCTGGGAAGAACGATGTCTGAAATGGACGCACTTCAATTGAGGCTTTCATTAAAGCATCTGATTGAACCAGAGATGGGAATGGGTGAAGTCTTTAAGGTATTGATTCAACATAAGGGAATTGATCAGCCCCAATTGGATGGTTTAAGAGATCTCGGTTCAATTCCCTGGCCCATTTCCGAAGAGGAGGCTCGAAATTGGCAGAGGTAGTAAAAATTCTTGGCCTCTTCGGCAGCCCGCGAAGGGGAGGCAACACAGAACTCCTTTTGGAAGAAGCCCTCAAGGGAGCCGAGAAGGAAGGAGCAAAGGTAGAGCGTCTTTATCTCAGTGACTTCACCATCACCCCCTGTAAAGAATGCCACGGATGTGACGACACCGGAAATTGTATCATTCTCGATGATATGGAAAAAATCTATCCCAAACTGCTGGAGGCAGATGTGGTAATCCTCGCCTCACCGATCTTTTTCTACGGCGTCACCGCCTGGGCCAAAGCCCTGATCGATCGAAGTCAAGCCCTCTGGGCAAGGAAATATCTTCTCAAAGATTCTTCTTTAGGGAAAGAAGGAAAAAAGAGAAAAGGGTTCTTTATTTCTGTGGGAGCGACAAAAGGACAGAAAGTTTTTGAAGGGGCCATCCTCACGGTCAAGTATTTTTTTGATGTCCTCAACGCAGAATATGCGGGCGAACTGGTCTTCCGAGGCGTGGAGGCCAAGGGCGATATTTTAAACCATCCAGAGGCACTCCAACAGGCCTATGAGGCAGGAAGGAAATTGGTTTTAGAATGGAGAAAATTGAATTGATCTCACCAAGATCTCTTTCAATGACCAAATTCCAAGCACCAATAATCATATAATCACCAAAACGCAAACACAGGTTTTAATAGTTTGAACATTGGGAAATTGGAGTTTATTTGATGTTTGGAATTTGGTCATTGGAAATTGATATAATAGCCTATACGAGTATGAAGCCAAGGTTAAATGTGATCTGGAATGAAATCTATTGCAAACGGTGCCTCCTCTGCGTAGAGGTCTGTCCGGTTCAGGTCCTCTCTCTCGAGAGGAATGAGATCATGGAGAAAGATGGATGTATCCGGTGTTACCAGTGTGAACGCTATTGCCCTGACATCGCCATCGAGGTGATGGCCAATGAGATGATGGAAGATAAGAAGGGAACATAATGAAGCGCCTCGTTTCCGGAAATGAAGCCATCTTACAAGGAGCCATTCGGGCCGGCGCCAGTTACTTTGCTGGTTATCCGATCAGTCCGACCTCTGAGATTTTACAACAGGCCGCCCTCTATTCAGAGGAAAACAAAGAATTTCGATTTCTCCAGGCTGAGGACGAAATTGCAGCAGCTATCGCCACCATCTCTGCTTCCTTGGCAGGTGCCAAAGCTTTTACCGCCACTTCTGGACCAGGATTTTCTCTGATGCAGGAGGCCTTGGGATGGGGTCATGTGGTGGAGGCTCCCTGCGTCTTCGTCAATTCCATGAGGGTGGGGCCATCCACGGGGATGCCCACTCAGCCCGCTCAATCGGATCTTCTTCAGATTAAGGCAGGAAGTGCAGGCGATTGTTATCCTATCGCCTTCTATCCAAATTCGGTGGAGGAATGTTTTTGCCTAACTGCCAAAGCCTTCAATGCAGCAGAAGATTCCCTCTCACCGGTCATCCTCCTTGCCGATGCCTTCCTTTCCCACCTCTATGAGATGGTAGATCTTGAAAGGATAGCCATAGAAGTCATTCCCCGCTCCAAAGAACCTTTGGGCAGAGGCCAGCGGCTCTTTACTGGGACTGCCCATGATAAGTTGGGAAATGTGAAAACCAATGATCCAGAGATCTATCGGGGATGGTTCTGGGAATTGAAAGACCGTCATGATCGTGTTGCCGAGAAGTATCCTCTTTTCGAATATCTTCCCTGTAAGAATTCTGAAACTCTGCTCATCGCCTTTGGAATCACCTCGAGGATCATCTCATCTTTAAAAGATCGTTTCTCCATATTTCGACCCATCCGCATCTATCCTGTCCTGGAGAAGGAATTAAGGGAGATGACTCAATCCTATCGACACATCATTGTGGTCGAAGGGAGTGATGGGCAGTATGCGAGTTGGGTGGAATGCGCCATTTGCCGAAAGGTGATGAAAGTCCCCTGTTTAGGGGGAGGGTTCAAGCTCAAATGGATTCAGAGTCAGATCGAGGAGTGTTTGAAGGGAGCGGGAAGGTGATGGATCGTTCTTATAAAGAACTCTTAAAGATGAGGCGGTTCCCTCACACCTGGTGCCCTGGTTGTGGCATTGGTGCTGTATTAAAGAATGTGGCCATGGCCATCAAAGAACTCGGTTGGAACTATCAAAATACCGTTGCTGTCTCTGGAATTGGTTGTTCAGGAAGAATGTCCGGATATATGAACTTAGATGCGATTCACACTCCCCATGGTCGAGCGCTGACTTCGGCTGAGGCCATCAAGACCGTCCGTCCAGACCTCAATGTCATTGTCCTCTCCGGAGATGGCGATCTGGCAAGCATTGGAGGAAACCACCTCCTTCACACCTCCCGGAGAAATCCTAACATCACGGTCTTCTGTAACGATAACGAGATCTATGGATTGACAGGTGGCCAAGCCGGACCGACCACACCCAAGGGAACGAAAACCATCACCTCACCTCATGGAGAAACGTATCTGCCCCTTCGATTGGGTTGCATCCTCACCCAACAAGCTCCCTATTTTTATGCCCGGACAACCGTCTATCACCTCAACCACTTTAAAACCTGTATTCGTGAAGCCCTTCTCTGGAAAGGTTTCAGTTTTGTAGATATCATCAGTGACTGCATTGAGCTGAACGGAAGAAGGTTAGGTTTCAAAACAGCTCATCAGATGTTCAAATGGTTTGATGAACGATTCCATATCGTCGAGGGCGAAAGAGACCATCTCCAAGAGGATGAATTGGGGATCGTCAAAGCAACGGCAGAAGAAGTGATCCAGCCAGTGGAGAAGGTGGAGGTAAAACCTGAGATCCCGATGGAGAGTTTAAAACCCTTCACCCTCGAGGAACTCCAACATTTCGATGGCACAGGAGGAAAACCTATTTACATTGCCTATAAGGGAAAAGTCTACGATATTTCGGCAAGCCCTCTCTTCCAGGGAGAGAAAAGGATGCGGTGTCATATTGCAGGTAAGGATCTGACTAAAGATATTGACATGGCACCGCATGGAGAAGATCTCGTCTTTAAATTTTCTTGGGTGGGGAGGATAGAATAGGCAGACAGGTATACTTCAAAAAATTTTATAAAGCGAATATCAAAGAGAATACTGGGTGATCAGTCGGAATCCAATGAAGGGGTTAGAGGGATTTTCAACCTTGGGATATGAGACTTAAAGAGGTGTCGCTATAAAATTTTTTTCAGCACACCTGTCTCCTATTGGTGGAGAGAAATCTTTATGAAACGAATTGTCTTCACAGGAGTGGGAGGGCAATCGGTTAGGGTCATCTCCCATGTCCTTGCCATGGCATTGAAGGAGTTGGGTTATGAGGTGGCTCTGCTCTTTGACTACGACGCCTCCATTCGCCATACACGGATTAGCGCCTACCTCACTTATGATCAAAAGCCTATCGAAAATCCGATGACCGATGAGGCAGACATTCTCATCCGTCTCCACGAAAAAGGAGATCAACTCATTGCCCAGAAAACCATCTGTGACACTGGGCTCTGCACCGATGAGGAGGTTCCTTTTGGCATGATGGGGATTGAAAAGTTCGGTCAGGCGATCTTCGGTAACATGATCGCCCTGGGGAGGCTCTTTCGATTGATCGATCTCGACATCTCTCATGTCGAGCTGGAAAAACTTTTGCCCAAATCCTATCTCAAAGAGAATTTGAAGGCGATTCGATTGGGTTATGATCTCAATCTTTACGAAGATTAATATCAACACTTTTAAAGGAGGGAAAAATGATAAGAAGTAAAAAATTGGTTTTTTTAGGATTGATTTTGGTTTCGTTATTCTTGGTGGCGGCTAAATACGATTACCTTCTTGAGATGGGTGAAAAGACGGTGAAGTCCTCAGAGTGTAACAAATGTCATAAACTGATCTATGAGGAGTGGTCGAAGGACTTCCATGCCAAGGCTTTTATCAATGACCCATTTAAAAAGGGATCGAAGAGCTATGGAGCCGAAGAGTGTATCATTTGCCATACTGCTCAGGGGATTGCCGATGAAAAGAATCTAAAGACCAGGCCAGTCCATAAGGAGGAAGGGATCAACTGTACTGCCTGCCACCTCAAAAATAATATGATCTATGGCCCTTATAAGCTCACGGCCAAGCACAAATCCGAGCAGGATGAATCGATGCTCAAATCCGAATTCTGCGCAGGATGCCACATGCCGACCTTTCAGGAATGGCAGGCAAGCGGTTCAAAAAAGACCTGTCAGGAATGCCATATGCCAAGGGTGGAGCGGAAAGTAGTACAAGGTTTTCCCATTTCTATGTTTGTGTCGAATAGGATGGTCGGCCAACATATGCAAAGTTACGAGAAACTCCTCAAAGAGGCAGCCCTGATCACGGGTGAGGCAGGAAAGGGGTCGGTTAAAATATCCCTCACGAACCGAGGGGCAGATCATAACATGCCCACTGGAAAATATGGGGATGATCGGTTTGTCCTCAATACTCAGGTGAAGGAGTCGGATGGAAAAACAATCTTCTCCAAGGAAGAGATCTTCTCGACCCTTAAGAAAAATGGGGTGCCTCCCCAAAAAGCTGTTACCTCCGAATACCCCATCTCTCTGGAAACGGGAAAACGATATAAGGTGAATTCAAGTCTTCTCTACAAGATGGAGGGAAGGCCCGACCAATCGGTCGCCAGTTGGAATGGAGAAATTGAGGGAGGGAAATGAGATGGCGTTCATTCACCCCATCATCATCCTATTGGCGATCCTCTCAGGAGCCTATACCGGTTACTTGGGTTGGAAACGATTCCAATTCAGAAGGGGCCGTGGATCCGCTTCGGACTTCCCGTGGCAGAAGCATATTCGATGTGGCAAAAGATTTTATATCCTTCTCTGGATTGGCTTTTTATTGGGGGGCGGGGCTCTATTCTATCTGAAGGGGGAAATTTTTACTTCGGGCCTCCACGCCTATTTGGCGATTCTCATTCTCCTTCTCTTCTCCATCGGGGTCGCCCTGGGAAGAAAGCTTTCTAAAGGAAAGGGAACGAATTGCCTTGCCCTGATTCATATGGTCATCAATTACAGTACTTTTATCTTTGTTTTGATTCAAATCGTCCTGGGTGTGATTTTCCTTACATTTTTTCTTTAGGAATAGAGGAGGTGAGATCAATGACTCAATGGAAATGTTCAAATTGTGGTTACACATTTGGAGCCGATCCAGTGCCTGAGCGATGTCCTTCCTGTAAGCAGGCCTGCACCTTCAGTGATGTGACTTGCTATATTCCTGATTGCGGAGGATCAGGCAATATTGACCCGAGGCTCGTGGGCAAAAAGGATAAGCCCCTTAATGAGTAATTTTTCAAAAACGATCCATCCGTCCTAACGACCGATCGAGGCGTTCACCAAATGACCGATGAGAGGAAAGGAGAAGAGGATAGAAATGAGTAAAAAAGAGACTTTCACCTGTCAACACTGCGGTGCTGAAGCAGATATCACTCTCGAAGGATTTGAAAAAGTGGAGGATGTCATCAAAAGAGAGAAAAAAGTGATATGTAAGACCTGCGGGCAGGAGATAGAGATGAAAACGAGTTCAAAAAAAGCCTTTGCCTGTCATCATTGCAGTGCTGAGGCAGACATGACGCTCGAGGGCGTTGAGAGTGTAGCAGATGTGATCCAAAGGGAGAAGAAACTTCTCTGTAAAACATGTGGGAAGGAGGTTCCATGGACAAAGAGGGAGGATATAGAAGCGATCAAGATAGCCATGGAAGCTGAAAAGAATGCTTATCAGTCCTATTCGAAGGCTGCGAAGAATACGAAAAACCCAAAAGGGAGGGATATGTTTCAACAACTCTCTGAATTCGAGATGAACCATTACCAGAAATTAAAAGAACTCCTCAAATCGCTTCAGGAAAAAGGAGAGTGGGTTCTCTATGAAGGGACCACTCTTAAGAAGAAGGCCATTTCCTTGAAGACACAGAAGCCCAAAGGTCAAGAGCAGTTGACGGACATGGATGCTTTGAAAATAGCTGTCCGAGAAGAGAAGAAGGCGCGGGCTTACTATCGATCTATGGCTGAGTTGACCAAGGACCCCTGTGGAAAGGATATGTATAAACGATTAGCCGATGAAGAGGCTCTTCATGAGAAGCTGCTCAACGACCAGTATTATAGTCTTCACAACACAGGTGTATGGAGCTGGGGAGACTAAGTATTGCAGATTGCGGAATGCGGAATCTCGGCGCAGAATAAAGTGTTTTTTTCTATAAAACTTTAAAGGAAATATTATTTCGCTATGCGCTATGCTCTTTGCGCTTTGCGATTTTAGTAGTGAAGAGCAATGGAAGAGAAAGAAAAGAAGTTTGAAGGTAAATCTAAGATCGTCGTCAATATTGAGAACATCCATTGTGGCGATTGCGCCCTGAATATTGAACGCTCGGTAGAACATGTCCCTGGAGTCCTCTCTGCAGAGGTAAGTTATGTCCTCTCTTCTGCCACTATTTACTACGACCCTCATCGGGTGGAAGAAGATCGAATCAAAAAAGCGATTACCAAACCCGGTTATGCGGTCAGGGAGACCTTCGCAGAAAGAACTCGGACCTTCTGGAACAAGAAAAGGTCTTTCATCTTTCTAACCCTCTCAGGAGTTACCCTTGGCCTCTCCTGGATTTTCGGGTGGATTGGTTTGGGTCCCTTCTACCTCCCGACTGTTCTTGCCATCGCTTCCTTGATTCTTGGCGGTTACCCGATTGTGAAGAGTGCTATCCAGACGCTCCTCATTCCGGATTTAAATGTGGATACCCTTGTTTCCATTGCTGCCATCTCAGCCACGGCAGTGGGTGCCTATCGAGAAGCAGCAACGGTCATCTTCATTATGCTTCTGGGTGAATTCTTAGAAGGGGTCACTGTGGGAAAAGCTCGGAAGGCAATTGCCTCCCTGATTCAACTTTCTCCAAAAACAGCCTGGGTGAGAAGAGAGGATAAAGAAGTTCAGGTTCCGATTGAGGACGTGAAGCCCAAGGAGGTTGTGATTGTCAGGCCTGGAGAGAGAATCCCCGTGGATGGCAAAATTATCTCTGGTTGTGGCTCGATCAATCAGTCCACTTTGACTGGAGAGTCGATTCCGATCGAAAAAGAGACTGGGGATAAGGTTTACTGCGGAACCTTCAATGAGTCTGGCTCTTGCGAAATTGAAGCGACACAGGTCGCTGACGATACGAAATTAGCCCAGATCAAACGGCTGATTTTGGAAGCCCAAGCGGAGAAATCGCCCACACAAAGAGTGATGGACCGTTTCTCGAGATACTTCATCCCAGCCATTATCCTGATTGCCTTCGCCACTTTTCTTGTCACAGGGGAGATCATCCGGGCGATCACCATCCTCATCGTGGCCTGCCCGTGTGCTCTCGTTCTGGGCACACCTACCGCCGTGGTGGCGGCCATTGGAAATGCAGCCCGGCAGGGGATACTGATCAAGGGAGGAGCTTATCTGGAACAGATGGGAAGATTGAAGACCCTCTTGATGGATAAAACCGGAACCTTGACACACGGAAGACCAAAAGTTGTAGAGTTAAATGTTTTAGATGGAATGGATGAAAAAGAAGTCCTTTATTGGGCAGCGATTGCGGAGAAACGTTCTGAACACCCTTTGGCGAGAGCCATCACGGAGAAAGCAGAAGAGTTAGGTCTGAGCATCCCTCATCCCCAGTCCTTCGAAAATTTTAGAGGGAAAGGCGTGAAGGTTCAGTGGAACTCCAAGACCATTATCGTGGGGAGTTCTGAAATGATGAAAAGCGAAGGGGTTGATATTCCGGAATCGGCAAAAGGGTCGTTGGAGCTAAAGCAATCGGAAGGGATGACCTCCCTCCTCGTCACATTGGATCGTCGTCTCCTGGGAATCATTTCCATTGCCGATACCTTGAGGGAAGGAGCCAAGGAGGCTATTGATAAGATCAGGGAGCAAGGGGTATCGGAAATTTGGATGCTCACGGGTGACAGTGAGCTGGTTGCCGACCGCATTGGAAAACAATTAGGCATAAGGTACGAAGCAAAACTTCTTCCCGAAGAGAAGGTGATGAGGGTAAAGGAATGGAAAAAACAGGGTCAGACAGTGGCCATGGTCGGTGACGGTGTGAATGACGCCCCAGCCCTGGCTGCTGCCGACATCGGCATCGCCATGGGAGCTGTGGGAACGGATGTGGCCATCGAGACAGCCGACATTGCCCTGATGACCGATGAGCTCGAAAAGATTCCCACGGTCATTCGACTCTCCCAAAAGGCCCTTCGGGTGATCAGGGAAAATCTTATCTTCGCCCTCTTTTTTAATGCAGTTTTGGTTATTCTATCAGCCCAGGGATGGGTCACCATGATCCTGGGTGCCGTCATGCACCAAGCCAGCTCACTCCTTGTCATCCTTAGTTCAATGAGGCTGTTAAAAAGAACATAGTTCGGAGTAATGAGTTCAGAGTTCGGAGATTTTCAATGATAAGTAACGATTTATTAATTCTGAAATACTCCGAACTACCTACTACGAACTAAAAAACTTTATCAATTTTGTCTTGACCATGGAGAAGGCATCTCGTAAAATGAAGCGGGGTTAGGATCTGAGTGGGGGAAATTATTCAAAGGAAGCAGGAATAGAAAGGAGTAGTTATGGACGAGAAGAAATTTAAGGAGATCATCAAGTTTGCCATTGATAAAGAGATTAAATCTTACAATTTTTATACGAATGCCAGTCAGGTGGCAAAATATTCGGGTGCTAAAGATCTTTTCTCCGACCTGGCTCAGCAAGAGGTGGGCCATCGGAAAATGCTCGAAAAGCTCGACCTGAAAAAAATTGCCCAGGCAAAGATTGAGAAGGTTCCTGATCTCAAGATCAGCGACTATATTGTGGATGCAGAATTTAAGCCGGATATGCCCTATGCTGACATCCTTCGAATGGCGATCAAAATGGAAGAGAGGGCTCTCAAACTTTACAACAATATGAATCAATCGAATCAAGATGAAAATTTGAAAAAAGTCTTTAGCCTTTTGTCCAATGAGGAAGCCAAGCACAAACTAAGACTGGAAAAAATCTATGACGACGAGATTCTGAAATAGTCCCAAAGCACATGGCGCCCCCACCCAATCCTCCCCCCTGAGGGGGGAAGGGGGTGGACGCTATGCGTTATGCTTTAGGCTCCTTGCTTTCTTAGAATTTCAATTCGAATAGGAGATAGAGATGGAAAAATGGAAATGTAATGTCTGCGGTTATATTTACGATCCCGAAAAAGGCGATCCTGACGGTAATATCCCTCCAAACACACCCTTTGACAAACTCCCGGACGAATGGGTCTGCCCCGTGTGCGGCGCTCCCAAAGATATGTTTGAAAAGGCTTAGCATCACACACCTAACCTCAACCCTGATCCAAAGATCCCATGCAAGGGGGATATTTTGGGTCTGTCTCGCATAGAATTTATCCTTAATCATTTTTAGAGAAAGGGAGGTGATTATTCACTACACAGGGATGTAAAATGACAGAGACATCTCAATCCACCAAACTCTTTTTAATCTTCTCAACTCTTTCAGCCCTCTTCATCCTTTCCATGTTTTACCGAGTCTCCAACGCGGTCATCGCTCCCAACCTCATCAAAGATCTGGGACTCGATGCGGAAACCCTCGGCATTCTTGGGGGAGCTTTCTTCTACTCCTTCGCCTTGCTTCAGATTCCAATGGGGCCCATGCTTGATCGAATTGGGCCACGCATCGTGATGACCTCTTTTTTAATGATTGGGGCGTTGGGAGCGTTTGTGTTTGCCTTTGCGAATTCATTCCTTGTAGCCCTTCTAGGAAGGATTCTAATTGGAGTAGGGATGGCTTCAGTGCTAATGGGTTCAATGAAGGTCTTCATATTAAGGTTCTCTCCTGATAAGTTTGTCACCCTCGTAGGCCTCCTTCAAGCAGTTGGGACGTTGGGAAATATTTTTGCTGCTTCTCCTCTAGCCTTTCTCACTTCCACGATAGGATGGAGAATGGCTTTCGTTATTGCCGGTGTGGTGACAGCCATCCTTACCATTACGGCATACAGAGTTTTAGGAGGAAAAAAGATGGGGGATGGGGAAGTTTTTTCTCCCACCTCTTCTAAGCCTCAAATAGGAGTTCTCCCATCGATTCGTCTGATTCTCGGGTCCCTTGCTTTCTGGCAGATAGGCTTTGTTGCCTTTTTTAGATACGGGACTTTTGTAGGCCTTCAGGGTTTGTGGTTGGGACCTTATCTCATAGATATCAAAGGATATTCCCCTGTTCAAGCAGGTAATCTAATCATCTTACTAGCCATTGGAATCATTGTGGGCGCTCCCATTGCAGGGCGGCTCTCTGATCGGACCTTCCATTCTAGGAAAGGAGTTATCTTAGGGGGATTAAGTCTTTATTGTCTGAGTCTGTTTCCTCTGATTGGAGTTTTAAAGATTCAGAGCCCAATCTGGTTCGGTCTCATCTTCTTCTTCATCGGTTTTTTCTGCAGCTTCGGGATGGTGATTTACGCCCACGCTAAAGAACTTTTTCCCATCGGCATCTCGGGCACCGTGATGACATGGATCAATTTCTTTACCATGGCTGGTGGGGCCGTCTTCATGCCGGCATTAGGAAAAGTTATTGAATGGTTCCCCCGCACCGATCATTCTTATCCAGCTGAGGCTTATCATCTCTCCTTCCTCATCTGCTTTATTGGAATGGCAGCTAGCCTGATCTTCTATGCTTTCTCCAAGAAAGAATAGATAGGGAGATGGGGGGATGAGGCGTTGGGGAGAAAAAGATATAAAGACTTTTACCCCATCACCCTATCTCCTCAACTCCCCAATTTTTTCTTCATTCAGTGGGGAAGGTCATCTGACCTCCATAGTAACCCAGGATAGAAACGATGGGAGGGAGGATAATGACCATGATGAAATAGATGGGATTGGATATATGTGATTGAAAACTACGCCAGAGGATGAGGATGATCTCGAAAATAAGAAGGAGGATAGAAAACTGAATCTTTCTCTTCACAAAAAGGGTGAGCTTCAATCGATAATTCACCCACCAAGTGAGGAGTCCCGTGGCCATAGCAAAAGGAGAGGCGATTGCTCCCAGAATGAGGAGGTAAAAACTGGTGATCTCGAAGGAAGGATTTTTAAAGATAAGATAGAGAAGGATAAAGAGGGTTGAGGCCATCAAAAGGGCAATAGGAAAATGAACGACCATGGGGTGAGGATGGCGTCTTGCCATTGGAAACTTTTGGAGAAGATTCTGAAGTACAGGAGGAAGGTGTTTCAATTCCTCAGGTGCTCCTTTTTTCAAAACCCCCACCTGTGGATATCGCTCAAATACTTCTGTTCCATGAGGAGCC
The DNA here is from genome assembly GCA_049513055.1 of Thermodesulfobacteriota bacterium. Lineage (GTDB taxonomy): Bacteria > Desulfobacterota > BSN033 > BSN033 > UBA1163 > UBA1163. The sequence continues at coordinate 34,690 of JBEKWN010000008.1, read as the reverse complement.
GCAGAGATCTCTCCAGTAAGATCCTTGCCTGAGGGATGCCTATTCATGTGAAGACCTTTAGACCAGAGAGGGCTTTTGGAGACGTCATAAACCTTCCCTTGAAAGGCAATATAGACGGGTCTTCCATCCTTTCCGTTAAACGATAATAATTCTTCAGATGTCATCTCTTTCACTTGATCCTGTCTATTTGGTATGTCTTTTTCCGCTATGCTCTATGCGTTTTGCTCTTTGCGCTATGCCTGTCTGCGGTTGGCAGGCGATTTTCATTTCTTTTTCGGAGGAACTGCAAATCCTACAACTGTATAGACCAATGCCCAGCGCTCCTGCTCAGAGAATTGATCCCATTTAACCATGGAGGTGTTAGGAATTCCCTTTGTGATCACATCAAAAACCTTCTTGAGGTCTCCTTTGCCATTCGCCCATTGATTAAAAGGCTTGGTGAAGTCTGAGGGCGGCGGTGTGAGAGCTGCTCTAAGTTGACCTTTCCCATCCCCTTTGGGGCCATGGCAGGTCACACAATTCTGTTCATAAAGTTTTTTACCTTGTGTCAATAATTCAGGTGTCTTTTTAGGCGGGGCTTTTGATTCACCTAATGTTTGACCCCATGAAGAAAAAAGGAAGAAAGAACCTAACATGACGACCCAAAGCAACTTTTTCATTTTGATCCTCCTTCTCCATCTTAAATTAAAAAAATTATACTCACCCTTTTTCATAAACACAAGCCTTTTCATCTCAAAAATCATCTCCTTGAATTATTCGCAATGGAATGATATTTTTTAAAAGGAGGACTTTATGATTCTGAAGATTTTATTGGGTATCATAATAGGTGGCTCTGTGGGATTTGGCGGAAGCACTCTCTTCCGAAGCATTGGAAGTTCCTGAGCGATCACCTGTAACCCCTACATTTCCATCCCTTTGGGTGCTTTAGTGGGGTTACTCTTGGCCTTAGGTTAAGGCCAAATACTGCAATTCACACACCGAAATTGATAGGGAGGTCACCATGCCCCAATTAAGACAAGATCCGACCACCAAAGAGTGGGTCATCATTGCAATGGAGCGTTCAAAGAGACCTCACGATTTTAAAAAGATCGAACCTGCCATAGAAAAACCTGCTTATAAAGAGGACTGTCCTTTTTGTCCTGGCAACGAACACCTCACCCCCCATGAAACCCTTGCATATCGAAAGGGCGGTCCGGCAGATAGTAAAGGATGGTGGGTCAGGGTTATTCCCAATAAATTTCCTGCCCTTTCTCCAGAAGGGAGTCTGGAGAGAAAAGAGGAGAAGGGATTTTTCAGAATGATGGATGGAGTAGGGATCCATGAGGTGGTCATTGGAAGCCCTATCCATAATCAACTCTTTCCTTTAACGGAGGATAAACAGGTGGAAGAGGTTCTCCTCGCCTATCGAGAGAGGTATCTTGCCTTGAGGGAAGATCCAAGGATCAAATTGATCATCATCTTTAAAAACCATGGTAAAGCCGCTGGAACATCGCTGGAGCATACCCATTCTCAAATCGTCGGAACAGCGGTCGTCCCTTCCAATATTCGAAAGAAATTGGAAGAGGCAGCCCGCTACTATGATGACCATGGGAGGTGTGTTTATTGCGATTCGATTCAGGAGGAACTCAATTTTAAAAAGAGGATTGTGATAGATACGGAGAAGTTTATCGTCCTTCAGCCCTTTGCATCTCGAGTTCCCTTCGAAACCTGGATCATTCCAAAAGAGCATCAGGCCTCGTTCGGTTTAATCTCTGTGGAGGATTCTAAAAGATTTGCAAAGGTCTTAAAGGAAACCTTATTCAGGCTTTATTCCAAATTGAACAATCCGGATTATAACTTTGTCATCCATACCGCTCCCATTAAAGACGAAGAGGAAGATTACTACCATTGGCATCTTCAAATTATTCCCCGACTGACCACCCCGGCAGGATTTGAAATGGGATCTGGCATCTATATCAATGTCTCTTTTCCTGAAGAGACGGCCCAATTTCTGAGGGAATAGGCATGTAAGAACCAACAGATCTTAAAAAATGAGTTAGTCATCACAATAAGAAGGTGGTTTTATGAAAAAAAATGCCAAGACAAAAACCCAGCTTCTACTCGAGATTGACGAACTCCGAACCCGCCTTGAAGTGGCTGAAGAGACATTGCGTACCCTCCAGGGAGGCGATAAGGTGACGCTGAAGGAGATCGCCCACCTCAAGAAGGCTAATGAAACCTTCGCGCAACTTGCATCCTTTCCTGAACTGAACCCAAACCCCATCATGGAGATCGATTTAGCTGGAAATGTCTACTATCTAAATCCGGCAGCGAAACAATTGTTCCCAGACCTCCAGACAACCGGGCCCCACCATCCATCGTTGAGTGATTTGTCGTCGTTGATCGAAATGTTTAAACACCAGGGAAAAAGTTCGATCATCCGCGAGCTAAAAATCAATGACTCCTGGTACGAACAGGCCATTTACTATGTTTCGGAGAACAATCGCCTACGCATCTATGGCCGTGACATTACCGACCGCAAGCGCACTGACGAAACCCTTCAGAATGCGCTGAAAGAAACAGACCAGCGCAGGGCAGAGATCTCAGCCTTGCTGGAAGCCTCCAGAGCCGTCTTGGAAAACCGTAAGTTTAAGGATGCAGCAAGAGCCATATTCGATTCTTGTAAAAATCTAATTGGAGCCAACGCTGGATATGTTGCTTTATTGACTAAAGATGGTACTGAAAATGAAGTGCTATTTTTAGACTCAGGGGGACTTCGTTGCACGGTTGACCCAAACCTCCCAATGCCTATCCGTGGACTACGCGAAGAAGCATACCGGACTGGCAAGGCAGTTTTTCATAATGACTTTCCCAGCAGTGGGTATATGAAATATATGCCGGAGGGACACGTAAACCTCAATAATGTTTTATTTGCTCCTCTGGCGATCAGTGGGAAGGTAATCGGTTTACTCGGCCTTGCCAATAAACCGAGAGGGTTCACTGAGAACGATGCCCGGATGGCGTCGGCATTGGGTGAGCTGGCCGCCGTTGCTCTTCATAACAGCCGTACACTCGAATCCCTTGAGACAAGTGAAAAGCATTTTCGTTCTGTTGTTCAAACCGCAAATGACGCCATTATCTCCATTGACAAACAAGGTAATATCATTTTCTGGAATAACTCAGCAGAAAATGTTTTTGGTTATTCGACTAATGAGGTAACCGGCAAACCTGTTACCTTCATTATACCCGAACGATTCCGCCAAATTCATCAAAAGGCAATCCATCAGGTAGTTTCGACAGATAAATCAAACCTTATCGGAAAAACAATCGAAATGACTGGGCTTAAGAAGGATTGCAATGAATTTCCATTGGAACTTTCACTGGCAACCTGGGGAGCAGGGGAAGAAATTTTTTTCACAGGAATCCTCCGTGACATCACCGAGCGCAAGCGGATGGAGGAGGAACTCCGCAAATCCCGTGACGAATTGGAAATACGGGTTCAGGAGCGAACCGCAGAGCTCATGAGCGTTGTTGAGGCATTGCAAGACGAAATGGCTGAGCGCAAGCAAACAGAGGAAGAGCTGCGAGACATATCTTTATATGCTCGGAGTCTAATTGAAGCAAGTCTTGACCCTCTGGTCACCATCAGTAGGGGTGGGAAGATCATGGATGTGAACAGTGCAACCGAACTGGTTACTGGCCTCTCCCGCGACCATCTCATTGGAAGCGATTTTTCGGATTACTTCACTGAACCCGAGAAAGCGAAAGAAGGATACAAGGAGGTTCTCCTGAAGGGGTTTGTGAGGGACTACCCTCTTTCCATTCGGCACACATCGGGACGAACCACCGATGTGTTATACAATGCCGCACTATATAAGAATGAAGTTGGAGAAATGCAGGGCATCTTTGCTGCTGCACGGGACATCTCCGAACGGAAACGAGCAGAGGAGGCACTGAGAGAATCAGAGAATCGGCTCCGCTCCCTCTCTTCGCAGCTCTTAACCGTCCAGGAAAATGAAAGAAAACGTATTGCCATGGAACTCCATGATGGAATTGGACAATTGTTGACCGCTGTCAAATTCAAAGTAGAGAGTATCCTCCAAGTAAAGGGTAAGGGAAAGGCTAAGGCAAAAGAAGAATCATTAGAGGCTATCATTCCAATGGTTAAAGAAAGCGTTGAAGAGGTTCGAAGGATCCAGATGGATTTGCGCCCTTCCACCCTGGATGACCTAGGGATCTTGGCTACCCTTGGGTGGTTCTGCCGTGAATATCAAAAAATCTATTCCCGTATCCGTGTCCAAAAAGAGATTGACCACCAGGAGAGTGAAGTTTCTACCCCTCTTAAAACCGTGATCTACCGGGTGATGCAGGAAGCCCTGAACAATATCGCCAAACACAGCAAGGCTGACCTCGTTTATCTCTCCTTAAGAAAAAAAGAGAACAAGATTGAATTGACAATTAAAGATACTGGGATGGGATTCGATTTGGAAGAAATTCTTTCTCCGGAAAGGTCTAAAAGAGGACTGGGGCTTAACAGTATGCGAGAACGAACCGAACTTTCGGGAGGGACTTTTGTGATTGAGTCTACAGCAGGGAAAGGGACAACGATTCGAGCGGAATGGCCCATTAGTTAATTCATTCTTGGGTAACTAGTCCCCTTTCTATGGCAAAGGCGGTTAGGGCTTGGATGCTATGAAGGTCCAATTTCTCCATGAGGTTGGCCCGGTGTTTTTCAACTGTCTTGACACTGATACAAAGGTCATCGGCAATTCCTTTGCTCTTGTATCCTTCAGCAATCAATTTCAGGATCTCTCTCTCGCGTTGGGTCAGGGTTTCCCATGAGGATTTGGTTTTTAAAGTTCTTCTCCCATCTAAGTATCCTTCAATTACCTTTTCTGAAATTTCAGGACTAATATAATGTTTACCGCTTAAAACTTTTTTAACTGCCATCACTAACTCGGCGTGTGTGGAATCCTTTAAGAGATATCCATCGGCTCCAGCCCGGAAGGTGGCAAGGATATATTCCTCAGCCCTGTGAACTGTCAAGACCAGGACCTTAATCGTTGGGGATTCCCTCTTGATTTCCTTAATGGCTTCCATACCGTTCATCCTTGGCATAGAAAGGTCCGTTAGGATGAGGTCAGGTTTGAATTTCTCAACACACTTGATGGCTTCTCGGCCGTCTTCTGCCTCCCCTACGATTTCGAAACTTGGATTTGAGGAAAGGAGTGACCGTAATCCCTCCCTGAGGATTGTATGGTCTTCAGCGATAACGATTCGAAATTTTTGGCTCATGATTTTCAACTCACCTCCATTCCTACCTAACCACCCTACCGGCAAAAATCCTTCCTGGTTTCATCTTAAAAAATACTGTTTAAGAACCCCCAAACTACAGTGTATACCCTATTTACCATGTTTGTAAACACTAGTAAAGTGGAGACATGATGGGTATGGAAGGAAAGTCAATCAGAATAGATATGGAACGCATATTAATTGTTGAGGATAATGCCTTGTTCTTGCAATTTCTCAAAGAGACTCTTCGTTCCCGATTCCCTTCAATAGATATTCTTGAAGCAGCCAACGGAGAGGAGGCGATGCAGAAAATAAAGACTCTCCCGCCCGACGCCATTTTTATGGACCTCAGATTGCCTGGGGAAAATGGCCTTGAATTAACTAAAAAGATAAAAGCTAAATATCCTGACATCATCGTCGTCATTATTACAAATTATGATTTACCGGAATATCGAGAGGCTGCCTATCAATGCGGGGCAGATCATTTTCTCTCAAAGGATTCCTTTCTAAGAATGTTAAAACCCATTTTAGCGGATCGAAATATTGATCAGGATGATTCATATCGCAAGGAACCATCTTAGAGGAGGCAAAATTACCGTGCCCAAAGTATTGATCGTTGAGGATAGTGCTTTTTATCGGCAATTATTAAAAGAAGCTTTGCTCTCTCGATTTCCATCGATGGAACTTTTTGAGGCTGCAGATGGAGAGGCGGCTTTACGAAAAATAGAAACTTTCCTCCCTGAGCTCGTCTTTATGGATATTAAATTGCCCGGGGAAAGCGGCCTTGAATTAACCAAAAAAATAAAAACCCAATATCCCAATATGATCATTATCATTCTTACAGCTTACGATACCCCGGAATATCGAGAGGCAGCGGTTCAAGCAAAAGCCAACTATTTTCTCTCAAAAGGGCTGGCCTCCAAAGAGAATATTTTGACATTGGTCGATTCCATTTTATCAGATCGGCGCATAGATCATAGCGGCTCAAAAAGTGAAAATCCATAGGTGGGTGAGGGGAAATCAAGTAAAAAATACAGTATTTCTCTTTTTGAAATACAAGATTCACCTGATTTACTTTTTATACCATTTTATATAAAAAAATTTGTAATTCCTTTAAACTAAGACCTCTTCTAAGGAGGCAAAAAATGGGAGGCTATCAAATCTTAATAGCGGACAGGGATCCACAAAGCCTTCATGAAGAACGAAGGAATTCCCAATTAGAATCGGAGAAACCTAACCTCGATGAGAGGGTTCTGAATATGGTGAGGATAATGTCGCACGATATCAGAGGATCCCTTATTTCTATGTCGGCAACCCTGAAGCTGCTGAGCCGTGGTTATTACGGAAAAATGGATGAGGGGGTGGCGAAGAATCTGAAAGACCTGCTTTCAAAAACTATCAGCTTAATTGGCATAACCGAAGAATATTTTGGCCGAACCTTTTCACTCAATGATGATTTAGAGATGGAGGGCGAAACATGGGATTTGAGGCAGGATATTATAAACCCGGTCTTGGAAGAACTTGCTGCAGAGATAAAGGACCGACATATCCTGATCGACAATTGTCTGAGTACAATCTCTTCCAACGAAATTCCCATTAAGGGAAGCAAGATCTGGTTGAAGATAGTTTTCAGGAATCTTCTTAAAAACGCCATTAAGTATGGTGACAAAGGGAGCACGATCGCCATTGGTTTTGAAAATTACGGTTCATGCTGCCGGTTGAATGTCTTTAACAGCGGAAAGCCCATCCCAGAAGATCACCGTGACAAACTTTTTACAAAGTTTATGCGTTTTGGAAATAACGGCAATGGAAATGGAATTTTGGATGCTATGGGGCTTGGTCTATACCTTATTAAAACGATCATTCAGAAACATGGGGGTGACATATGGTACGAAGCCAAAGAAAATGGTTCGAACTTTGTATTTACACTTCCGTGGAATTAGCAATTACTCCAGGTTCCCCGTTGCTATTTGCCTGTCTTTCTAATCCCTTGGGGAGATGGCAAAATCAGGAGGTAACGAACCACCGAGAATTGCAGCCTTTTTCCCTCTTAAGAAGGGCTCATAATGATCATCTGTTCTCAAGAACACACCTTCACCTATAACCAAGACGAAACATGGATGTGATACAAAGGGGAGACTTTTTCAGTGTGTTGAAACAGGAGGGGTCATTGGATAATGAAAAAGGAGATTCTGAAAGCTTTGATTTTTAATCGACGCCAGTTTCTAACCCTATCTGGTCTTGGAGGATTATTTTTCCTATCCAGTAAACCCAAGACCTCTTTGGCCCAGACAAGAAAGGAGGAAAAGATGACCTATATTGCAAAAGATTACAGCCGACTTTTGGGAATGGAGGGATTCAGTGAAACACTCCTGAAAAACCACTTCACCCTCTATCAAGGGTACGTCGCGAATACCAATAAACTCATCGAAATCCTCGGTCAGATGCTCAAAGAGGGAAAAGTGGGCACGCCTGAATTTTCTGAATTGAAGAGGAGATTCGGATGGGAATTCAATGGGATGAAACTTCATGAATATTATTTCGAAAATCTCGGTGGCAAAGGAGGTTTAGAAAAAACAGGAAAGTTGTTCAAAAAGATCTCTGAAGAGTTTGGAAGTTTTGAAGTCTGGGAGAAAGAGTTTAAAGGGGTAGGAGCGATGCGGGGAATTGGTTGGGCTATTCTCTATGAGGATCCTCTTACAGGAAGGTTGGTCAACTTCTGGATCAATGAGCATGATGTAGGGCATCCTGCTGGTTGCACCCCTGTCTTGATCTTGGATGTCTTTGAACATGCCTTTATGATCGACTACGGGTTGAAGAGGGCTGATTACATTGAGGCCTTTTTCAAGAATATCAATTGGAAAGTCGTAGAAGGAAGGATGAGGTAAATTCTATAAGGAGGTGAAGGACATGGCCGTTTCATTAAAACCGGCAACGAAGGTAAGTGACAAACTCAAGGAAATGTTAAACGATGCTATTGCAAGAGAAGTGGCCGTTGGCATTCAATACATGTGGCAACACGTACAGGCGATCGGGGTGAAGGGAATTGCCGTACAGGACCAGTTCAAGCAGACGGCTATCACAGAAATGAAGCATGCAGAAAAGATTGCCGAGAGGCTTTGGTATCTCGAGGGAACTCCGACTATCAAACCCGCACCCATCAAGGTCGGGGTAAGTCTAAAGGAGTTTCTCGAACTGGACACAAAGGCCGAAGAGGAAGCCATCCTGCTCTACAAGAAGATCATTGAGCTCGCTCAAAAAGAAGGGGATGTGACAACGGCTTTTATCTTTAAAGAAATTCTCGAAGATGAAGAAGAGCACCACGATCTCTTTACCACGATGCTCGAAGAGGTATGAAGTCAATAATTGATGTTTAATAAAATTTAATCTGGAGGCTCATATGAAGTGTTGTCGTTGTGGTGGAACCATGGTCTTCGAAAAATTCTACGGTATATGTGAAGAATTTTTCGGATGGAGATGCATCTTTTGTGGAGAGATTATTGACCAATTGATTTTGGAGAATCGACTATCTTCAAGGGCAGGGCTGGCAACCAATATGAGAAATCGGAGGACGTAATCCCCGGCGATTATCTGAGAGCTTTAAAATTTTTTAATAAAAAATATAAGGGAGGAGATTATGGAGAAGTATGAAAAAATCCTTGTCCCTCTAGACGGATCAGAGTGTGCAGAGAATATTCTTTCCACGGTTGAGAAGTTGGCTACTGACTTAAAAGTCAGCATTGCCCTGTTGCGAGTAGCCTATGCTCATACCTTTCCAGGAGTTGACCCTACCGAGGCAGAGGTTAAGGTCGTTCGGGAGGCAGAGAAATATCTACAAGGAATAGGAAAGCGGCTTCAAGCCAAAGGATTCAGAGTGGAAAGCCATGTTCGATACGGAGATGAGGCAGGAGAGATTCTGGACCACGCCGCCCAAAAGGATATAGATTTGATAGCCATGTCTACACATGGTCGCAGCGGAGTCAAACGTTGGCTCCTTGGGAGTGTTGCGGAAAAGTTGCTCAGCCATGCAACAAAGCCCATTTTTCTAGTTCGATGTACTTAATCATTTGTCCTTTAAAGTTTTTATATGAGAAGGTAAATGAATCTTCTCAAAACGAGTCGCCCTTATTTAGTCCAATAAAAAATATATTCCCGTTGTTGGGTTATGGGGACTGGTTAAATAAATCCATCCATCCTTCTAATCCCTTTCGAATCATCATCCTGGCAAAGGCAGCCAGTAAAAGGAAGAGACCTTCCCGATCCCTTTGGCTCCCCCTTCTTTTATGAGTCGCATGATCGAATGGGATTGACTGAATACCAACCAGACCACAAAAAAATTAAGGATGAGGCAGAACGATGTGGTGATTGCTTATCGAGGAAAAGAGATTCCCGATTCTAGCACGCTGCGAAATGAAGTGGTTGCTACTCCGATTGGTCAGGAAGTGAAGGTCACCATTCTTCGAAATGGTAAAAGGGAAGAACTTAGCATCAGGATTGGAAATCTCGAATCGTCAACTAAAGTCTTGGCTACCGCTGTCAAAGAACGGTTGGGAGTAGAGGTGCGTGTGGTATCGTCTAGAGAAGTCAACAAGTATGGCCTCAATAATAAACAGGGGGTTGTCGTTACCTGGGTAGATTCTAAAGGACCTTTAGGAGAAGCAGGCTTTGAAGTAGGGGATATCATCCTGGGAATTGAGAATCAGCCCATCGAAAATTTGGAGAGCTTTATTGACCTGGCGGGTTCATTAAAGCCGAAACAGAAAATAACCTTACTTGCCCTTGATCACCGAAGCGGGAATATGGGTAAGGTCCAAGTGGAGGTGAGATAAGCCAATTAAGTTTTTCTCTATAAACGACCCGATAAGTGTTATATTTTAAGCTAGGGGAGGTTTAGATATGATGAATATCTCACTTTACTTGCTCTTGGGTTTAGTCGCTGGAATCCTTAGTGGATTGATTGGGATTGGTGGTGGAACGATTATTGTGCCCGCCTTAATCTTTTTATTTGGATTTTCTCAACATCTCGCCCAAGGCACAACATTGGCCTTACTAGTTCCACCAATTGGAATACTTGCTGCATGGACATATTACAAACAGGGGTATGTAGACTTGCATATAGCCGCCTTGATCTGCATCGGTTTCTTTTTCGGTGGTCTGCTGGGTGCTAAGCTCGCGACTCATTTGTCCAATGTAATTTTAGAAAGGATATTTGGGGTCGCATTGCTTCTGATTGCGCTGAAGATGATATTGGCTAAATGAGGAAACAGTGTCGATATTCTCCTCGTCGCTGGGACATCAAGTTCATCCGCAACTTTATGATCACCTTTGGTCCAGTAAGTTCGGTCTTCGACTTTCTCACCTTTGGCGTGCTTCTGCTCATTCTTCATGCTCAACCGGATTCGTTCAGAACCGGCTGGTTTCTGGAATCTGTGATTTCGGCTTCGGTGATTGTTCTCGTCATTCGTACACGCAGACCTTTCTTCCAGAGCAGGTCTGGAAAATATTTGCTGACTGCAACTCTGCTCATGGTAGGGGTGACGCTTGCTTTTCCTTTCAGCCCCTTACGAGGCCTTTTTGAATTTCGTCCCCTGCCAATTCCATTCTTTATCGCACTGGGTGTGATTATGGTTCTCTACATTGTTGCAGCGGAAATGGCGAAGAAGATGTTTTACAAGAGAGAGAAAAAGGAGGTTGAAGAGTTAATCAAATAGAGCAAATCGAGTAAAAAGACTCTTTAAGTTTCTGAAGAGGACTCCTTCAAAAAATGGAATCAGATAAATCCCGCTCTGTTGATGCGAAAGGTCTAAAGCTGATCTTTCGAGCTCTCACCCATAGAAACTATCGCCTTTTTTTTGGGGGTCAAGGCATCTCTCTGATCGGCACCTGGATGCAGCAGATTGCAATGAGCTGGTTGGTCTATCGTTTAACCAATTCAGCCTTCTTATTGGGTATGGCAGGATTTTTAGGTCTGATTCCCACCTTTCTTTTAGCTCCTTTTTCGGGTCTTCTATCTGACCGATTGAATCGCCATCGCATCCTCGTCATTACACAAACACTGGCTATGATACAAGCCTTTGTCTTAGCTATTCTGGATTTGACCGGCATGATCGATGTTTGGCATCTCATCATCCTCATCCTATTCCTTGGTTTTGTGAATGCCTTTGATGCACCGGCTCGCCAAGCATTCGTCGTGGACATGGTAGAAAAAAAAGAAGACTTATCAAACGCCATTGCCTTGAACTCCTTCCTGTTTAATGGTGCCAGATTGGTTGGGCCCTCCATCGGAGGCATCGTGATTTCGATCCTGGGGGAAGGACTATGTTTTCTTCTCAATGGGCTGAGTTTTCTTGCAGTGATTGTGGCTCTCCTAGCAATGAAAACCACATTTAAAAAAAAAGAAATCCAGAGGACCCGGGTTTGGCATGGTTTGAAAGAAGGATTTACTTATGCCTTTGGTTTTGCCCCCATCCGGTTTATTCTATTTCTCCTTGGTCTGGTCAGCCTAATGGGAATGCCTTACACAGTCCTAATGCCTATTTTTGCCAAAGATATTCTTCATGGCGGCCCTCATACACTCGGTTTTCTTATGGCAGCTTCAGGGATGGGTGCTGTGGCCGGTGCCATTTTTCTGGCATCAAGGAAAAGTGTATTGGGATTGGGCAGAATCATAGTAGCCGCTTCCATTATTTTCGGAAGTGGACTCATTACTTTTTCTCTATCTCATGTCTTATGGTTATCTTTGTTCCTATTGGTATTTACCGGTTTTGGAATGATGGTGCAAATGGCATCGAGTAATACTATTTTGCAGACAATTGTTGAGGATGATAAACGTGGTCGGGTAATGAGCCTCTATGCAATGGCATTTATGGGGATGGCCCCTTTCGGAAGCTTATTAGCGGGGAGCCTAGCGAGCAAGATTGGCGCTCCGAATACTCTGATAATAGGCGGGGTTTCATGTATTTTAGGCTCGTTCATGTTCATGAAAATACTTCCTTCATTGAGGACAATGGTTCGCCCAATCTACATAAGAAAGGGCATCCTTTCAGAAAAATCGGAAATAAAGATACCCACTCAAAATTGAAAAAAAGTTAATCATTTGTTCTACAAAAGTAAACACTGTATTTTTGAAAAAGGCTTGATATAATTTATTTGATGTTTGAGGCAACTGCTTTCATAGAACATTTTCCATACATCGGCATTTTTCTTCTCTTGGTTCTCGGAGATATTGGATTACCCTTTCCAGAAGATGGTACGCTTATATTGAGTGGATTTTAAATTGCTCAAAAAGTGACAAAGCTATTACCAACGCTTCTGGTTGTCTATTCTGGTCTCCTACTGACTGACTTTTCCCTCTACTGGGTTGGCAAGAAATACGGCAGAAGGGTGGTTGAACATAAAAGATTTCGCCGAATCATATCCGCTGAGAAGCTTTCAAGACTTGAAGAGAAGTTTAAGAAATGGGGCATCTTCGCCGTCTTCGTCGGAAGGCATTTTTTAGGGATAAGGGCCCAGATCTTCCTCGCAGCAGGAGTAATGAAAATGTCCGCTCTAAAGTTTCTTATGGCTGATGCGGCTTCAGCGATTCTAACGATCACTCTAATGGTTGGAATAGGTTTTTTAGGAGGCAATAGCATCCAGATTTTACAAAAGGATGTGAAAAGAATTGAGCATATCGGAATTCTTATTCTTGTCATCTTGCTCACCGGATGGATTGTTTATAAGTACTTTAAGAACAAAAAAATTTGATGAGAAAATCTGACATGGGCTCTGCATTCAGCGGTTCCCAAAATAAAGTCTTTTCCTCCGTAAAATACAGGGTTTAACCCATTTATTTTTCTCAATTTTTTGGTGATCTTATATATAATATAATAAGGATAGCTCAAGAAAGGAATGGTGTTGAAAAAATGGAGGTGTACTGAATGAGAAAAAGAGATGAGTTTCGAAGAGGGTATTTGTTCTTGTCCTTCATCGTTCTGATTGTAGTGTTACCTGCATGGAGTCTGAATGCCGCCGAGAGAATCACTGCAAAGGACTGGAGAAACGGTTTTGTTCAGGTAGCCAAAAAAGTCCAGCCCTCCGTGGTCTCCATCCGCTCTGAACGAACAGTGACTGTTTCGCCTGGGGAGGGCTTCGGAGAAGACTTCTTCAAAGGGACACCTTTTGAGGACTTCTTCAAACAGCATGGGGGGCCCCCCATGAAAAGGAGACAGATGGGGGAAGGTTCTGGCGTGATTGTAGATCCAAAAGGTTATATCCTCACAAACTATCATGTGGTCGCAGGAGCGGATAAACTGACCGTCCGTCTTTTCGATGGAAGGGAGTTGATAGGAACGATTCAGGGGACCGATCCAAAGACAGATCTTGCGGTTGTGCATATGGAGGCAAAGGACTTGCCTTTGGCCACGTTGGGAGATTCGGACAAGATACAGGTGGGAGAGTGGGCGATCGCCATTGGTTCTCCATTTGGACTGGAAGAGACGGTAACCGTAGGGGTGATCAGCGCGAAAGGTCGGACAGGCCTGGGGACAGGTACATATGAAGATTTCATCCAGACCGATGCCTCCATTAACCCGGGGAATAGTGGAGGTCCCCTTGTCAACATCGAAGGAGAAGTGATCGGAATCAATGCAATGATTATCTCGCCTGGTCAGGGAATCGGTTTTGCTATCCCCATCAATCTCGCCAAGTCGATCATGGCGGAATTGATCAAGACAGGCAAGGTCATTCGTCCCTGGGTGGGAATTGGTCTTCAGGATATCACCTCGGATCTAATGAAATTCTTCAATCTAAAGGAGAAGGAAGGAGCACTCATCAGTCAGGTCTATGGAGGAAGTCCTGCAGAAAAGGCTGGTCATAAGGTAGGAGATGTCGTTGTTGAAGTCGATAGAGTAAAGGTCAAAAATAGCCAGGACGTGGTCCAAGAAGTTTTAAAGAAGCAAGTAGGCCAGAAGGTTAATTTTGTGATCCTCCGGGAAGGGAAACGAGTTGAAATCTCTTTGACCACTGCTCAGATGCCAGAAAAGATAGGAGAGCGAGAACCTGCCAAGCCTAAAAAAGAATGGTTTGGTCTTCGGGTATCTAATGTCACCCCGGATATTGCCAGACAGTTGGATCTCACAAAAACAGAGGGCGTTGTTATTGTGGGAGTGGACCCCAATTCTGTTGCCCAGACTGCAGGTTTGAAGGCTGGGGATATTATCTTGGAGGTGAATCGACAGAAGATCTTTAACGAGAGCGACTACCGCAGTGCTATGGAGAAAGCAAAGCCAAACCAAGGCATGCTGTTCCTGATAGATCGGCAAGGCTCAACGTTCTTTGTCACATTGACTGAAGAGAAATAATTCCCTCTTTCCCTCTTCCCTTGGGGAGAGGGGTGGGTGAGGGGGCAAGAAAGGAGCCTGAAATTGAATTTTTCATTGAAATCAGCATGGAGAATAGTTCTGCTTTTGTTACTCTCCTTCATTCTTTTTGTTCCAATTTCAGAAGCGGGATTGAAGGAGAACGTCTTTGAAACCGTTCTGCCCAATGGGCTGAAGGTGATCCTCCTTGAAAACCATAAGGCACCGCTCGTCACATTTCAGGTTTGGTACCGTGTGGGATCCCGAAATGAAGCGTGGGGAAAGACAGGCCTCTCCCATATGCTCGAACATATGATGTTTAAAGGGACAGAGAAAATTGGCCCCGAGGAGTTTTCCAGGATCATCCAGGAAAACGGGGGAAATGACAACGCCTTCACTTCACATGACTATACGGCCTATTTCGAAAATCTCAGTGCAGATCGGGTCCAGGTGGCAATCGATTTGGAGGCCGACAGGATGCAGAACCTCGTTCTTCGAGAGGAGGACTTCCGGACCGAGCGAATGGTGGTGATGGAGGAACGGAGGCTCCGCACCGAGGATAACCCGCAAGCTGTTCTAATAGAGCAAACCATGGCAACCGCATTTGAGATTCATCCTTACCATTGGCCCATTATCGGCTGGATGGAGGATATTGCCCGTTTCACCCTTGAGGACTTAAAAACGCACTACAGGACTTACTATAAGCCCTTCAATGCCCTTCTTGTTGTCGCTGGAGATTTTAAGAAAGAAGAACTTTTCCCCAGAATTGAGAAGGCCTTTGGTTCATACCCGAAAGGAGTAGCTCCTAATCAAGAAAAAGATAAAGACCCTACACAGATTGGGGAGCGAAGAATCCTTGTGAAGAAAGAGGCTCAACTTCCATCCCTTGTGATGGGGTATCATGTCCCGAACCTTCGAGAGGAGGATAGCTACGTGCTGGAAGTGATCGCTACCCTTCTCTCTGGAGGAAAAAGCTCCAGGCTCTACCAGAGCCTTGTCCGAGAAAAAAGGCTTGTGCTCAGTGCCGATGCAGACCACTCCCTTATCTCCCGAGACCCAAACCTCTTCACCCTCTCCGCAGACTTGCTTCCTGGAAAAGAGGTGGCTGAAGTAGAGAAGGCATTCGATCAAGAGATAGAGCGACTTCAGAGAGAACGAGTAGGAGACCAGGAATTAGAAAAGGCAAAGAATCAAATTGAAGCCTCCTTCATATTTGGGCAGGATTCCATTTTCAACCAGGCCACCTTCCATCCGAAAAGTCACTCCGGAAGATATTCAGCGGGTGGCAAAAAAATACCTTATCCAGGATAATCGAACCGTGGGAATACTGATTCCTCTCCCACCTAAGGAGGGAAAGCCTTTGCCAGAAGGGGCTTCCATTAAAGAAAAGATTGTGAGGTAAAAATTTCCCCCTCACCCCTTCCCCCTCCCCTACGGGGAGAGGGGGAAGGTGAGGGGCGATTTCAGATTGAAGAAAGGGAAAATTTATGCATTTAATTTTTAGATTTTTTATCCCGCAATCCGCAATCCGCATTCTAAAATTAAAATATTTTATCGTCCTTGTATCCTTCCCAATCGACTTGTCCTCATCCTCTGCGAGGAGCACTCCCTTCCATTTGTCACCTTCCAACTTCTTATTGACTCAGGATCCTGGAAAGATCCCTCTGGAGAGGAAGGCCTGTCATACCTGACAGCCAGAGGTCTTCTTCTGGGAACTTCGAAGCGGAAGGTCACTGCCATCCATGAAGAGCTGGATTTCATGGGTGCTTCTCTTTCTTCTTCCTCAGGTCGAGATTATGCCACGCTCAGCCTCCAGGTTTTAAAGAAGGATCTGGACAAGGGATGGGATCTCTTCATGGAGGTGCTCACCCAGCCCACCTTTCCTGAGGAGGAAATCAAGAGAGAAGTAGAAAAGACGCTGGCAGCCATTCAATCCGCAGAAGATCAGCCTGATGAGGTGGCGGGAAAAGAGTTCCAAAAAACACTCTTTTTCAACAGTCCCTATGGCCACCCTGTCGAAGGAACAAAAGAATCAATTCCTCGCATTACCCAAGAGGCGATTGTCCGATTTTATCGATCCTATTACCATCCCAATAATGCCATCTTAACGATTGTAGGGGATATCTCTGCTGACGAAGTGAAGACAAAACTTCTTCCAAGCCTTACAAAATGGCCGATGGCCGAGATTCCTAAAATTCCCTTTAAACCTTCCTTTGCAAAAGAGCAGAAGACAGTGAAGATCGACCGGGGGATCACACAGGCCAACATTATCATTGGCCATGCCGGAGTAAGCCGAGACAATCCAGACTACTATGCCCTCACTGTCATGAACTACATTCTGGGAGGCGGAGGTTTTTCCTCCCGGTTAGTAGAAGAAATTCGAAACAAGAGGGGACTTGCCTATTCGGTAGCAAGTTTTTTTGATACCGGGAAATACCCGGGTTCTTTCCAGATTGTTCTACAGACAAAAAATTCATCCGCTCGAGAGGCCATTGCCCTCTCCCTTCAAGGGATGGAGCGGATTCGAAAAGAACTCATCTCAGAAAAAGAACTGGAAGGGGCAAAGAAATATCTCATCGGAAGTTTTCCCATAAGGCTCAATACCCAGGGAAAGCTGACTAATTTTCTCACCCAGGTGGAGTACTATGGGTTGGGTCTCGATTATCCGGAAAAATACCCTTCCCTCATCCGATCCATCACCCGGGAAGAAATACTCCGAGTCGCAAAAAAATACCTCCACCCTAAAAACTTGATCCTCGTTGTGGTTGCTAATCTGAAGGAATCAGGGATGGAATAATAGAGTTGAAAATCCTTCCATAGACTTCTTGATAGATAAGAATAACTGGGATAATATAAAAGGGAAGAGAAGCCTGGAAGGGAGGGAAGAAGATGAACGAAAAAGAACGTCTGAATGCTTTGGAGGTAGCCCTCAATAATGAAATGAGGGAACGAGAATTCTATCTTAAAAATTCCAAAAGAACGAAAAACCCCCTCGGTAAAAAAATGTTCCAGCAAATCGGGGACGATGAACTGGAACACTACGAACGGCTGAAACAGCTCCATCAAAAATGGTCAAAACAGGAAAAATGGCCTGAGACAGTGCCCCTCAAAGTGAAAGATACGATCGTGAAGGATATCCTCCTTGAATTCGTCAAAAAGGTAGATGAGACAACCAAAGGAGATTCGGATGACCTGGAGGCTGTCCGGACAGCTATCGATTTCGAGGCAAAGGGAGCAAAGTTCTATGCTGAAATTCGAGATAGCGTGACTAATCCTAAAGAGAAGGAGTTCTTTGATCTCCTGGCAAAGATGGAAAATGAGCACTATCTATCTCTCAAGGATACAGAAGAATACTTCATTGATCCTGTCTCTTGGTATCGAAAAGCAGAACACCATACTTTGGATGGAGCTTAATTCTTCCAAGGAAAAAAGCTGAGCTCTCCTTGAAGATTTTTGAAAATGGACTTAGAGCAAAAAGCGCCTATCTTCAAACAAATTTATCAAGATTATCTAAAGCAACTAGGTCAAGTCGATCTTCAAACCATAGCCAATAGAATAGGGGTCGAAATAGAAGGAGACTCCATTCTGGTCCCTCTTTTCGGTCAACGTTATAAAGTCTCTCCCAGAGGGATTGTGGATCCATATGGGAAAGAACCGATTCACTCTGTCAAGGTGGTCTTGTGCCAATATCTTCTCCATGTTCCATCCACGGACCCGCAAGAAGAAGATTGGGTTTCCTATAAAGATTTTAAGGATGCCACTCCTTTTGTAGGAGGATTTCAGAATAATACAGAGAAGGCCATTGCAAAAAACTTTGCCGGAAGGCTTGAAACATTGAAAAGGGCGTGCCTTCAACTGGACGGGAAGGATCCTGGATTGGATTGGGATTACCAATTATCGATGAAGTTCAATCCCCTCCCCCGCATTCCCATTCTCCTTCTTTTTAATGATGCGGACGAAGAATTTCCAGCCCAATGCCTTCTGCTGTTTGAACGTCGGGCAGAAAAATACTTAGACATGGAATCCATGGCCATACTCGCCTGGCTTCTCACAGACTATTTGAACCAATCTCTGGGAGACCCGAGGACAACGGTCATGTAGGGCTTGACCGGATCAGGACAGTGATCGCGGGAAGATCACGAAGGTAAAAACCTGGATAATAGCCAACTCACGATGCTAATCAAAATTGAACCGAACACCGCTCCCCAGAAACCACTGACGTAAAACCCCCTTACTAAGGCTGAGACCAACCAGAGCATCAACCCATTGATAACCAGTAAGAAGAGCCCCAGTGTTAGTAAAGTGATGGGAAGTGTGAGCAAGACTAGGATGGGCCGGACAATCGCATTGACGATCCCCAATAGAAAAGCAGCCACCAGAGCGGCTAAAAAACCATCCACCCAGATCATCTTTGGAAAAAGGTAAGAGATGATCAGGATGGCCACCATATTAATGATTAAACGAATGATGAAGAACATAATCCCTCCATTAAGAATAGTTCTCTTTTATCCCAGTATAGGGCACATCCATTCTCTGAATCAACTCTTTTCTTCCATTCTTCTCCGATGAAGTTTTTGATTCGCCATTGACAGAGGAGCTATTATTTGTTAACCTCATTACTCAATTTGGTTGACAATGGAGCCCCACAGGCAAAGCCCGTGGTTCCCTGTCCGACGCCCATGTGGGGCGACATCCCGGCCACACGATGGCGCATTCCTCCACGGCCAAAGGCTGTGGTCTCCCGCTGTCGGGATAATCAGGAGCTCTTTATGCCCATTGAAAAATTACGGATGGTCGTTCTCGCTTCCCTCATGGCGGCGCTGACGGCTGTGGGGGCCTACATTCATGTTCCCATTGGACCTGTGCCGATCGTCCTTTCGACCCTCTTTGCCCTTCTCTCGGGCCTCCTGCTGGGAAGTCGCTGGGGACTGGCCAGCATGGGCCTTTACCTTCTGGTGGGAGCCATCGGCATGCCTGTTTTTGCAGGAGGTAAAGGAGGATTCGCCCATTTTTTCGGTCCCACAGGAGGTTATCTTTTCGGTTTCGTTCTTGCTTCATGGCTCACGGGTTTCATTTCAGAGCACTCCCCAGGTTCACTGACTCTGGATGTCTTTGCTGTCATAATTGGATCGCTTGCTATCTATGGTTTAGGAGTTCCCTGGCTTAAAATGGTTACTCAAATGTCATGGCCAAAGACATTCATGGTGGGCGTGATCCCATTTCTTATTGGAGATGCAATTAAAGCCTCTGTGGTTGTCATTCTTGCGAGGTCTGTCCGGCCTATTTTGAAACGACAATTCCAATCTTCTTAATGTTTAATCGGACACGAAACACGGACACGGTCACGTTATCTTCAAAGAAATATGATTGAGATCCGAAATCTTCATCATCATTACCCTGACGGAACCCGTGCTTTAAAAGGCATTAACCTCAACATCCCCAAAGGCGAATTCCTTCTCATCTGCGGCCCCAATGGAAGTGGTAAAACCACACTCATCCGTCTCATCAGCGGTCTCTTGAAACCCACTGCTGGATCTGTCCATGTAAATGGTCTCGATCCCATACATGATTCTAAGGAAGTCAGACATCTGGTGGGTATGGTTTTCCAAGATCCCGATAGTCAAATCGTCGGAGAAACAGTAAAAGAAGATGTTGCCTTTGGTCCTGAAAATCTGGGACTTCCATTAACAGAAATTACTGAACGGGTGGATTGGGCGCTTCAAGTGATGGGGCTTAAAGATCTTTCAGAAAAAGCCTGTTACCTGCTTTCAGGTGGAGAAAAAAGGCGGCTTTCCATCGCCGGTGTGCTTGCCATGAGACCTCAGGTGATTCTTTTTGACGAGCCTTTCTCCTTTTTAGACTATCCCGGCATCCAGGAAGTCTTAAAACATATGGTCCATTTACATCACGAAGGACATACCATTTTGGTGACCACCCACGATGTAGAAAAGGTGATTGCTCAGGTGGATCGCATCGCCATCATTCATGGCGGGGAACTTAAGTTGGCAGGTCCACCAGAAGAACTCTTAACCAAACTCTTACAATTTGGGATCCGGCCCCCTTGTTATGCGCTTCTTGGAAGGGAAAAAATTTCATGGCTCGAATAATTCTTCACTACTTTCCCGGAAATTCTTTTCTTCATCGTTGGGATGCCCGATGCAAATTCTTCGGACTCCTGATCATCACCGCGACCCTTCTTCAATCTAAAATCACATGGCTTATCTTCGATTCGACTTTACTGATGGGTCTTCTCATTCTTTCGAGATTACCCCTCAGGCAGTTTTTTCGGGATTTTTGGATTTGGGCGATCTTTCTTTTTGCCCTCTTCCTTTTTCAAGCTTTCTTCACACCGGGTCTCCGGGTTTCTGCTTTCCCGTGGCTTCCCGCGAGTCAGGATGGACTCCGTCTGGGAAGCCTCACCTGCTGGCGTCTTGGGCTCATTCTTAGCTTTTCAATCCTTTTTACCGCAATGACCCGCCCTCGCGAACTTCAGGATGCCCTCATCTGGCTCCTAAAACCTGTCCCGTTTCTTCCGGAACGGCGGATCGGACTCATGGTCTCTCTGACCCTCCGCTTTTTCTCAATTATTATGGACCAGGCCGATGAGGTTCGCCTGGCCCATAAGGCACGATTAGGTGACCAGAACAAGAATCCCTTTCGTAGAGCCAAATTTCTTGCACTCCCTCTTCTTCGGCGTTCATTCTCCCGGGCAGAAGATGTCACCCTTGCCCTTGCCGCAAGAGGTTATCGCGATGACCTACCCCTCCGACTTCCAAAATTGCCGATCTCCCATCTTATCCCCCTCTTCTTTCTTTTGGTGTTTTTTACAGTTATAGGATGGCTTAATTTATAAGGAAGTCCAAGATAATAAAAGATGAAAAAAAATAGAGACGCATCGCAATGTGTCTCTATCAATGATTGAGTCGTTTAAAAGCTAAGGATGGAAGGATTTATAGAAACGGTTTATGCCGGAACCATTTCTGGAGCGAGAAAGGAGAAGAAACCTTCTTTGAGACTCTCCCGCTCAATCTTTCCAAAGGCACATTCCACGGCTGACTTGACTTCCCCCAAATCGACGGGTTTCATCGCCTGATAGAAAATTCCCGCTCCCCGGAGGCGTTTCACTAACCCAATAGATTCTTCTGACGAGATGACAATAATCTGAATCTTCGGATTGATATTCTTCAACAAGGGGACGACATCACAGGCCTTCACCCCTTCGATCTCATCGTCGATGAGAACGACATGAATATTCCCTTTTCGAATCCTTCGAATCATTTCGCTCATCACTTTGGTAGCTTCGACCTTATATCCTATGCCATGGAAAAAAGTGGAGAGCGATCTGGTCCAGAGGTCATCCTGATAGGCTATTAGTATCGTCTTCGATTTCATGGTCATCTCCCCCTATTCCATTCCTCCTACGTCACACGGATGGGAATTTCAGACCTTCTTGTAGGAGAGGTAGCAGCTCCGATAAAAGAGGAGAGGAGGATACCCGCCGGGATCAATTGGGCCAAGACCACAATAATCCCGAAGGTAAAGAAGAACATGACTCCTACGAGTCCTATTCCCCTGACCCCTCCCTTGTAAGCAATCCCTAAAGAGAACAAGGTGATCGACATTACCAGAACCAGACTCAGGGTTGTTAAAATCTTTTTCATCTTCTCAGACATGGCGATCATCTCCTTTATAGTGATTGCCTCTACTCTTTGACCGTTACGGGCTGAGCACCTGGAAGAACCACTTCCTCTTCAACCTTCTTCTCTTTCTTTAAGACCGCCGTTGTGGCAGTTCCAATGAAGCTGAAGAAGAGAATGGCTGCCGGGATCAACTGTAGAAGAACGATAATCGTTCCAACAATAATGAAGATCCAGAGCATCGTCCCACCTTCTTTCAGGCTGATGGACCGTGCAAACGCCGGAGAAGCAATCAAAGTCATCAACCCAACCATTAACCCTGTCTTTAATCCTTTTTTTGTTTTTTCCATTTTTAATTCCTCCTTTCTTTGATGTTCACCCTAAAACATTGCATTTGGCATGCCAAGAAATAAATTATTGTTTAAATATATGATATTACTTAATTTTTTAAAAAATTTGGATTTGTGAGGAAGGGTTTTTGAGGCCTAAATGTATAGTTTAAATATACATATTTTGAAATTTATATTTTGATAGATTCATAAGCATATAGAATCATTAATTTTAATTAATTATAAAAAATTTATACATAAAACCTAAATTAGATAAAAAAAATATACAAATTGAAATTGACCTCTCCCTGTCCGTATTTACAGCCATAATCTATATCCATTCTCTTTCAACCAGAATCTATGTTTCCTATAGTCAGGAAGGATTGTCTCCAAGTAGGTCCAAAATCTTTTGGAATGATTCTTTTCTTTTATATGGACAAGCTCATGAATCAGGACGTAATCAATAACGCTCAAAGGTGCCATAATAATCTTCCAGCTAAAAGATAATCGACTATCTCTGGAACAGGAACCCCAACGGTACTTGGCGCTTGTTATCTTTAACCCTTTCGGAAACAATTGAAGTCTATTACTGAAATAATGGAGTCTTCCTTCTATCTTCTCTTTTGCCTCTCTTTTATACCAATGGATAAAAAGATCTCTCGCCTCTTCTAAACGATCCTTATCAAGGATGAATTTACCAAAAGATAATTTGAGTGGAAGCCCTCTATAGTGGGTATCTCCTATTTCTAATGGATACGATTCTCCTAAATATAAGAATTTCTCTCCTGGGATAAATGCCTTTTCTGTTTCTTTTATCGATCTTCCTTTTTCTGAAATTTTCTTAATAACCCATGACTCTTTCTCCTTAATAAATCCCTCTATCTCCCCTTTCGGTGTATGATAAGGGACGTAAATGACTACTCTCCCATCTTCTTTAATATGGAGGGATATCGTTTTCCTCCTTCTTTTACTTCTGATCAACTGAAAGTTAAGACAATGATCCATGGGTCATGTAATTCCTGTAATTTTTATTAACTAACTTATGGAATATTTCCATGTTTTCCAGAAATCGATTGATAAATTTAAGCGTAGATTGGACTCTTTCTGGTTGACTGATCAAAGCATCGCTGCCAAAAAGTATCCGATCTTGATACCGTTTGATAAAGCTTTTATAGGGTACCGGATCTTTTTCCATAAAGGACTCCAAAGAAGACATATCCGTGTAACAATTTGGATATTTATCTAACAGAAAGGCTATTGCCCGTCTGGAAAATCCAAAATGGGGGATATTAAAATTGGTCTCGGGGTAACTCCCGATCATTTCTGCAACAAAGTTTCCATATTTTCTCAAATCGGCATGCATCAGGATTGGCATACCCTGAGAGGATGCATTTTCGATGATCAATGATGTAATTTTCTCGGATTGCTTGCAGGTTCGGCGAAATGTCTTTTCCATGCCACCTATTCGGAGCGTAGTATCTTCCTCTGGAACATAAAGCAGCTTAAGACCTTTAAATCCCCTCTGCCTGTACATTTTGATTTTTTCTTCGATATTATTTTCGATAAAACGAGCGTCTAAAAAAGGTACAATCTTCAGGTGACTGGGCAAGTTAATAACTGTAAATGGGTCCTTTTGATTTTCAAGGACTTCCTGGGTAATATATGGATGATAGGCTCCAGGTATCATCTTCAGAACAGTATTTATTTCGTTGGGAAATTCACCAAACACCAAGATATTAATACCTGCAAGACCGATCTTTTCTAAATTACCAAAAATACGCTTGAGTTCGTTGAAAGAACATTGATAAAAAAAATGAATATGAACGTCATAAAATTTCATGTTCAAAACCTTTTCCGGTGTGTGAGTCAGAAATTCGTTTGCTTGAAACGTCATTCCTGCGGAAGCAGAGCTTGCCCCGCATTTGATGCGGGGAATCCATGTTTTTTTAAATACTGGTTCCCTGTTTCCACAGGGACAAGTCTGGATTCCCACTTACGTGGGAATGACACTCCTGGCATTTTGTCATCGCATTAATAACTCAGGAAACTAGATTTCATCACTATAATACTATTTATCGTCATCCTTTCTTCAATATCTCTAAAACCCGATCCCGATAGACCTGGCTTTTTTCATCAGCAGGGATCACATCGATCTCAGAAGGAGAAGATACCCCCAAACCAAGTTCCACTGCTCTTGCAATCTGTTCCTGTTCAAATATCTTTGGTTTCATGATGCTTTCATTGCTTCCGAGAAATTTTAAAATGGCTACTCCCACGGCATCGATGGCCACCCGATCCGTAGAGGCGAGGAAGACCTCTCCTCTTGCTGGCTTTCCAGTCATGGGACCCCCATCCACAAAGGCATCGATTCCGTCAAGGATAATAAGAGCAGGGTTAAAGGGTTCGTTAATCTCTGCAATCATCCTTCGTTGATTGGGAGAACTGTGAAGTTCCCCCATATAATCATATCCATGACGAAATGTAGGAACGACTCCGACATGGAGCTTTAGCGATAGGGTGAAGATTCCTCCATACTGATGGGTCTTCAGGCAGCATGTGGAGATGAGACACTCTGCATCAAGGATGGGCTGTGCAATCCGAAAGCCATTTGACCAGTGACTCTTTTTAGGTTTGAATAAGACCCAATCCTTATTGTCAAGTTTATCAAAGTCAATGACCTTTACATTCAATTTATCCAGAATGGGCAAAATGCCTTTTTTCTCCATCACCTCACGTGTAGGTGGATAGCTTCTTTCTCCAAGACTGATTGACTTTGCGCCCATTTCCCAAATCTCTTCTATTAACGCTACTAATGTATCATTGTGCGTCGAGCCCGGAGTGATATCCGCGGTGTTGAAATTAGGTTTGATCAAGACATTCTTGCCTTTGGCAGGATTAATATTGAGTACCTTCAAAGAGGCCTTGACTCCGTTCTTCCTATTATCTGTCTTCACCAATACAACACGGCTCATAGGTTTCGGCATAGCTATTCCTCCATCCATTCCTAAGAATAAAGCTCCTCCGGCCACTCCAGTATATCTTAAAAAATCCCTTCGGTTAACACTCTTCATCTCTTATATAATGTTTAGAGTTTATTGTGGGACTCTCGGTCGTATCTCCCCTGATCAAGACAGAGGCTGCATCGCGAGTGAGAACACCATTGGCAGAATTTGCAGTCGGGGCATTCATGCTTCTTATCCTTGCTCTCTTTTAAACAACAGATGAGTCCATACGGTGTTACCTCAAAACAAACTCCGCCTTCATAGATAAACTTTTTATCTTCATCAGCCATTCGTTAAACCACCAATCTACTTCCCGTAGAAGAATTTCATAAAATTATAAAATATTCTTCTTCCAATTAACCAATTATCTTTGCAAAGGCAGGAATGAATGTTACGAAGGACTTATCGATTAATTCTTAAGGTAGCTATAACGTGGCTTGGAGAGGTTTAGGTGATTTATGAATACTCACCATTCCAAAGGGCTTGCATGTTATTTGACGACTTTGTCGTCATTTGTCATGACAAATGACGACAAAGGATAGGTTAGGCACTCTTTTGATACTGTGAGGCATACCAGTCGATCACCCTTCTGATCATTTTTTGATAGGATGTACGATGTTTCTGTGCTTCTTTCTTGAAAAACTCCACGCTCGACTTTCTCAAGGCGATGGTGACCTTCACGTTTTCTTCCTTCAAAACCAACTTATCCGGTGGGGGGAGAAAATCTTTAACGACCCTTAATTCTCCCATCGGTTCATCCGTATATCTTATTTTGTTCTTCATAGATCTTCCTCCCTTTTCTCCAATACCCCGCACCATAAATGCGGATGACATTACCTCGATATGTGAATCGAACAGTCATGATGCCGCCCTCGACACTGCCAACACAGTAAAATCGTTCCTCCCCACCTCTTTGGGTTATATCTTCTACAATAACACGGTGAGGATCAAGAAAAGCATGTTGCGCTAAAGCAAAAGAAATACCATACTTCTTTTGATTCTGTTTGTCTTTGTCCTCATCCCATTCAAAGAAGGTCTTTGGCACATAGAAATTATACTATTTTATAAATTGCGATGCAATATAGAAGTATGGCGAAATGTATGGAAGGAGATAAGGGGAAATAAAATGAATTTGCGTCTAACGGTCGAGTCAAGTCGCGGGGAAATACTTCCTTTGCTTGTCCTTAAATTCCCCGAATGGCTAAAATGCAGATTGAAAACTCGGTCTCTCGTAGTAAGTATCAATGGAGCGGAGAGGCTTTGGAAAAAGAGCTAGAAGAAGCGAACAAGGGTAAAAAAGAAGAATATACCTATCGGGTTAATTGAGCTGATTCTCTCGCTGCTTCCTTTTATCTTCCATGAGTTTTTTCCAGGATTCAAATCGATCCCTCTTAAATTTGAGCAATTCTTGTCGTAACCTAAGTCTTTCTGCTTTGAGTTCGATATCTCTTCTTTTTAGCTCAAGATTTTTATCTTTTTGATCGAGACAATAAAGATAACACATCAAATTAGCTATATATCGTCTGTGTCTATTTTCCTGTTTCCTTTTTTTGAATTTAAGTTGCTCCCTTTTAAGCTTGATCGCCTTAAGTCTTATTTCAGAACTCAATCTGTGTTTATGATTATCTCGCTCCCTTCTTAGTTCAAGATTTTCATTTTTTTGATTGAAGTACTCTCCCATCAGAAAGTCTACTATTTTTTTGTAAAGACCATTGTCTCCATTCTCTCTATCTTCAGTATCCTCATTTCCCAGGCTTTCCAGTATTGATTCAAGGGTAAATGTTTCATCCCCATGCTTACCAATGGGTTTATACAGGCTCTCCTCTCTGTATCTTTTATTCATATACTGTTTTATAGCTTTGTTTCTAACCCTCCTAATAATGGGAGTAATTTCTTCTAAGGTTTGGGGATTACATTCAAGTATTTCCACCCAGGCTTGCTGAAAACTATCTTCGTACCGTCCCAAAAAAGGTTGCAAATAACTGTTTACTTCGGTTTCATTCAGTTTCATGCTGGTTACCTTCCTGAATCAACCCGACAGGCAGAAAGAAAAATTACAAACTTAGCCTCCTGAAGTGAGGGATCATTGGATAATCGTTCCTTCCCATAGCATGGAAAGAAAGCTGCGCCATGGAAGAATATGGATGCTTTCGTGTATTCGTGGAGTGCGTTCATTACAAACGAGCAATGCTTTTCTGGGACGGTACTCTTGGATGAAAGCCTTGAGGGGTTTAAGGTCTGAATTATCTACGTGACGGGCTCCTTTCACTTCAACCGCAACTTGTCCGTGCCCCAAAATAAAATCCACTTCCAGCCCTGTCTTGGTTCGCCAGAAGTTCAGCTCGTAATTTAGCTCCTTGTAGGAACGATGCGCCAGGATCTCCATGAGGATGAAATGTTCGAAGGCTTTTCCGAACTGCTCTCCCCTTTCTTCAGGGATGTGGCGCTGTGTGATGGCGCCTGCAACACCGACATCAAACAGGTAGAACTTTCCCGCTTTCGTAATCACCTGCCGTTCTTGCCTTTTTTTATATGGCTCGATCAAGGTACCGAGCAGAGTGTCAATTAGAATCTGATAGTACTCCTTGACCGTCTTAGCATCCACTCCGCAATCCCTCGCGATGTTCGCATAATTCGTCAGTTCGCCGTGGGAGTACCCCATCGCATCAAAGAACCGCGAAAACGCAGGAATGTTTCGAGTCAGGCCTTCATCGAATACCTCCTCTTTGAGATAGTCCCGGACATAAGCTTGGAGCGATTTATTGTATTCCGCCTGGAGATAGTGATCGGGGATCATGCCCCGGTTAAGTGATCTAAGAAGATCCAGGTCCTCAATTTCCGCGGAGACAAGCGGGTGCATTTCATAACGCCATGCACGTCCTCCTAACAGGTTTGCTTTGCCCCGTTTCAGCTTCCTCGCACTGGAACCGCTGAGGATAAACCGCAGACCTTTGTTTTCAATAAGCCAGTGGATTTCATCAAGCAGCTGGGGTGCTTTTTGAACTTCGTCGATGATAATCGGTTCTTTCAACCGTTCAGGCTTTGCCGCCATGAGCTGCTCCCGCAACAGGAAGGGACGCTTTACAAATTCGAGAAAAAGGTCGGTTTGCAGCATATCGAAGATTAGACTGTTTGGGAAAGCAGCTTTGAGGTAGGTCGTCTTTCCCGTTTTCCTTGGCCCCCACAGGAAAGCGGACCTCCCTTTCGGCAGATCAATCTTCAGCAATCGATCAATGATTTTTTCCATGGACCGTACTCCATTTTAGTATTACTAAAATGGAATAATATCCATTTTGGATTATTTCGTCAACTAAAAAAACACCCATTACTTTATCTCCCCGGACCGTGTTCCTAAAATGATTGAGATCCAAATTAAAGACTTAGCCTCCTGAAGTGAGAAATCCTGGGGCGGAGAGGTTTTGTAAAAAGACTTAGAATAAGTGTGCTTGTGGATTACATTTAAGTATTTCTACCCAGGCTTGCTGAAAACTACCTTCGTACCGCCCCAAAAAAGGTTGCAGATAATTATTTACTTCGGTTCCATTCAAATTCATACCGGTTACCCTTCTGAATTAAACCGATAGGCAGAAGGAAAAATTGAAGTAAAGAGAGAAAGTAAGAAAGGGGGATGTAAGGTGCAAAGCATTTTAAAGAAGCAAAATCATTACCAGCTACCTCAATTGTCAAGTTGTTTTAGAACCTACGTCCCCCCTTCTTGCACACTATCATCGGTCAACCACCAAACTCGATCAAGAATCCAATAGTTCATTTGGATCGCCATCTGAGGTCATCTGAAATAAAAAGTGGAACCGTTTGTCAACTTTCAAGGGCAAATTCCATCGCGTTTTGCCAACAAAATGGAGAACCCCCAACCTTCAAAAATGCTTTTTGTATAATTCATAAGCTTGCTCTGCATAGATACTTTCCCGAGGCTTTATGGACAAAACCTTCTCCAAATTAGTACTTGCCTCATTGTCTCTATTATTTGCCAAATAATATTTCGCCAACTCTAGATGTTTTTTTTGGGATACGTTCTTGCGAAGAATTTCGTTTGCTGCAAGGCTTTCTGCCAAATTGTACAACCTCCTCCCTTCTTCTACATTCCCTTCCTTTATTCTAAGTAAACCCCTTGTAGCAGTTAAGAAAACATCGTTAGTGACATCCTTAACCTTTTCCAGCAATTCTCTGGCACTATTTATGTCATTATCCATTAAGTAATTATAGGCTAGGTTGTTGATAACGTGTGTGTTATTCGGTAAATAATTCATTGCTTCTCTGTTCAATTCTATTGCTTTTTTGTATTCATATAAGTATTCTGAAAAAATGAAGCTTAGAAGAGAGTACGCCGAGGCAAATTTTTTATTTGTACTCAAGAAGATATTTATATTGTCTATTGCGTCTGGAAGTTTCTGAGTATAGTAATTATACAAAGCAAGGTAATAAAAATAGATACTCTCTCCCTCAAACGCCTCGTGGAGCATGTTGATAAATTCTTTTGCTCTTCCAATTTTATATTGAGCAAAATATAGATCTATTAAGTTTGTCAATATTACTTGATTTAACTGCTTAGTTATTTTTATACAGTTGAGATAATGGTTCTCAGCATTCTTTAAATTCCCCATAAGTGTGTAAATTACGGCTATATTATTGTGCAATTTAGCTATTTCATTCTCAGAAAATCCGGCCTTCATTGCATTTGATAGTGCTACAGTTAACAGTTTGATGGATCTTTGGTGTTCGCCGCTTTCCGCGTAAAACCTGGCAAGTAATTCTCTTATTCGAAAATCTTCATTCTTTCTTAAGTAGTTATCCAAGAGGTCTATTGCATCCGAGAGATTATTCTTGAGTCTTAAAGTAGTGGCCAAATTTTCTATCGCACTTATATAATTGGGAGATAATTTCAAAGCTATCTTGAACGATGATATTGCCTTCTTATGAGAGCCAGTAAGTCCATAGGCAACACCTAAGTTATTGTAAATAGAGGGCCATCTCGAATTTATTTGGAGACACTTTCTAAACTCTGATATGGCTCTTGTATACTTAAATTCTATGAGATCAATTACACCTAATCTACTTTTTGCTGTTATATTATTAGGGTCTTTTTTTAAAATTCCTTCAAAAATATTTCTGGCTTCCACCAATTTCTTATTCTTAGTATATATATCCCCCAAATTAATTATTACTCGCGTATCTTCGGGATATTTTTGAAGCAAATCCTTGTATATATCTGTTGCCTCTTCTTCTTCGTTCTTCTTTATGTAGACAAACGCCAAATTCAAAGCTGCTACTCTGAAATCATGTTTAGCCTCTAGCGCTTGTTTAAATAACCCAATCGCCTTATCTAATTGTCCACTGCCTAAATAAGCTAATCCAAGATTATTGAGGAGATAAGGGTTATTAGGGGATCTCCTCAGATCCCTCTCAGCATTTTCTATTTGATTTCCCCTCAAGATAGAAATCAGGCCTTCGTTTTTCGAAGCCGAAAACTCCGTCTCCCTTTTACGAAATGTAACCTCACCTTTATTCACGGATGAAGTAGTGCCAGATAAAATTAAATCATCGCCACTTTCAAACGGACTGCTGATTGTCCCCTTCACTGGCACTTCTTCTCTAAAGATTAATTTTTCCTCATTTCTCTTTTCCGTATTCGGATTCAACATATCTCTCCCCTTCTACTTTTATGGGTTCGAATAACCTTTTCACAGATATTGATTCTCAAAAATATTCTCTGGAAATCCTTTTCTCTTTTCTTGTAATTTAAACACGCCATACTTTGGTATAGCCTGTCCACCTCATAAGCTATTGCCTTTGGAATAAATTCATTATGCATTCTTACGGGAAAAAGATTCCTCTCTTCTGAAAAAGCATCTATAAAACCATCAAAAACTTCTACCCTATTCTTCTCAGGCACCAGACTGAAATGAGTAATAAATTCTAATAATTCATCGTTCTTATAGATAACTGATGCAAGCTCTGATTTAGTAAACAATTCATATAAATTAGCACCCAATGAGTATATATCTGCACAGTAATTGTGATAATCGGAAAAATGTAATCCGCAAAGTAATTCTGGAGCCGTATATCTCATGTCACCGACTGGTCCAAGGTAAGAATCCAATAATGTAATACTTTTTTCTCCAAAGTACCGCGCCGTACCAAAATCACTCAAGCATACATATCTTTTGTTAAAAACGAGAAAATTATCAGGTCTCAAGTCACGATGGCAAATCCTTTTACTGTGTATCCTTTGAATCGCCTTACACATTTCTCGGAAAAAAAGAATGTTCGTAAGAAAGTTATTTTCTTCATTATAAATATAGTGCTTAACGTTAAAGCGCCCGAGGTGAGAACCATAGTAATACAAAGGGAAGGTAATTCCACTTAGCACCAAATCAAATCTACTCTTTTCCTGAACAAGAGGTAAAATATTCCTCTGACCTACAAGGTCTTTAAGGATATCAGCTTCCCTGTGAAAACATTGCCTTCTATATTCATTTCCGGCTAAGGGGTCTAGAAATTTTAAACATATTCGTTTAGGCTTTCTCCTCATTCTATCCACAGCAGTGAAAACTAAGGAGAAAGATCCGTCTCCGCCTCTGGGATCTATCCTGTTGATTTCATAGAATCTATTAGCGATGGATTCTTGAGACTCTATAATCTTTATCCATGCCTCTCTAGGATCGGTTATTCCTTCTTCCACTAAATTTTCTCCTCAAATAATCGATCGCCTCTTTAGGATGATCCTTCAGGATCTCCTCTATGTCCCTTGGTATCTTCCCAGCGGATACCAACAGTTCCTCCGAGTTATATTTGAAGTAGCGAGAAAATTTCTCGACGCTTTTGATCGATGGATTTACCTTAGAGTTTTCAAGCTTACTTATGTATGTATAATTTAAACCCAATTCTTGTCCTAGGGTCTTGATGCTTTTCCCCTTTTTTGTTCTGAGATCTTTCAATAATTTCCCAAATGTCATATAAGATGTTTCCTCCTTCCTTTGGCGAGATTAATTCTATATAACATGGGTTGATTTATTTGTCAACCTTTTTGTAAAAATAAATGGGACAGTCTGTTCTTGGTCTTCTTCTAGGAGAAAAACAGGACGAAAATGAGGAACGTTCGTGCGGAACGTGCATAGAGATTTTGATGTCTTAATCCACCTGCTCACTCAACTCCCTACCCTAAAGAAATCCATCTCCAAGCTCCTAGATTGAGGCTCGATTGCCCAATCTCATCTACATTAACGAGTCAAAACTGGTCGCTCCTAGGGGTAGAATTCCAGCTCTTCAACGATTTTATATCTATCGACAAGCCAATGTTGGATTGTATCTCTGATATCACCGATCATTTCGATGTCCCAATCTATCTTATTTGTTGAAGGAGCAAGTCGTTTGACGAGATCATAGATTTCATTATCCACAAAATCCTGGCGCTTTATTTGGTCCTCGCTTAAGTTCTGCATATTCGTCCCCCTATTGTATCACCACTCTACCCTTTCGGTGATCACCTCTTATCTTCCTCTGTAATTGATCCAGGCCCTGAAAAAAGGATTTACAAATCTGTATTCGTTCTTACTCTCAAATAGAATATTGAGGTTGATCATCCGTCTAATCGCCCTGCGAACAGATGATGGATTGTTTACTCCAGCAGATTTCATGAATGAGACGGAAAAAACCCTGTTTCCGCCTTCTCTTGCGATTGTCAGAAGGCATCTGATCTGGAAGTCTGTTAGAAGACTCATGTCGTTTTCATAAGATTTCTGTTCCCTCGCGAAGATTAATTCAAGGGCATCTTTCATTCTATCTAAGCCTATAACATCATTACTTGAAGTTACCGTCCATAAAACCTCACATAACTGCTGAATATCGCCTGGAATGTCATGCGCAATTTCAAAAACCTTTTTCAATACATCATCATTAATCTTCCGTTTTCCTGTTAAGAATTTCTTTTTTAAGAATTCCGAAAACTCGGTATAGGGTAAGGGATCCACTGTTATGGGAATAGCGGACTTAAAGAAAGGCGAATCAGGATGGGTAAATATTTCATCCATTTTATTTCGAATGCTTCCTGCAAACACATAGGGAATATCTTTCTGAAACTGAATCTTGCCCCTCATCAATGAAAGGGCCTCCCGGGGTTCATCAAGTTGCAGGACATCTTGGAATTCATCGAGAACCACGACGATTCGTTTCTTCTTATGAAGGGACTCAATGAGCGATAAAACTTCCGGTATTGAATTCGCTTTCAACTCAACGGAGGCATCAAAAGTGATGGTCGGCATCAAGGTAATGGGGTCCACTGAGATGGAAGGTCTGAGATAAGATAGTGTTTTCATGATCTTGTCAAAAAACCCTGCTTTTTGTTCCAAAACAACAATGGCTCGAAGGATTCTCTTGCATAGCGCATCGATGGATTTTATGCCCAGCAGATCCACATACAGATACTGGATCCCCTTACATCTCTGGAACGCTTCATAGATGGTAGAAGATTTTCCAATTCGTCTTTCGCCCTTAATCACAATATTCTGTGACGACTTGATATATCCGATGATTTGCTTTAATAGGGCTTCCCTTCCACAGAAATCCAGGCCTGAGACGATCTTTCCGTATTTAAAAGGGTTCATAAATCTCCTTCTCTAACATGTCGCTGTTTTGTATTATACATAAGTGCATTATACACATTAGTATAATATTGTCAAGTCGAAATATCTCCCCATCATGGTTATTTGAGCAGGATTCTTATCGTTACACCAGATGACGGATTAGCCCGTGCGGTCAAAAGCGATCGGAAAAAGCTCGGTGGGCTTGGAGAGGGTATTGGGTGGTACCGCTAATATCAGCGATCATTTCAATGTTCCATTTTATTTCTTTGGCTGACGGAATGAGTCGTTTCACGAGATCATAAATCTGGCTGTCAACAAAATCCTGGCGTCTTATTTGGTCTTCGCTCAAGTTCTGCATATTTACCCTCTTATCTTATATAGATTATTTTCCCGTCATTTATAGATATCACCCCTGGCGCCAATAGTCTCAATAAAAACCTTCTTTGTTTCAATATCTACATTGTAAATGACCCTCATTCCTCCAATCTGATAACGATAACTTCCTTCCAGTTT
>JBEKWN010000007.1:0-77746 GCA_049513055.1 Thermodesulfobacteriota bacterium | reverse complement strand
CAGAGCGCATAGTGCCCTCCTACGGCAAGGAGTTCAGCCTCCGGCGGGCAGGCCTAGAGCATAGCGTACCCTAGACCGCAAGGCGCATGGTGTAACTCCAAAACGAAACCGCTCTGATGCGATTCCCCAGAAAGGTTCATTGCCTTTTCTGCTTTTTAGATCCTTTTGAGGATTTGTTCACCCCGTTAGAGATAAGAACCTCCTCAATCTATTTCTTAAATATCGCTTGCCCATTCCTGACTTCAAGTATTTCTCGCGAGCTAAAGCATCTTGTTCGTTCAAACATGCTTCATAATATATAAGCTCAAAGGGACCTCTTCCTTTTGTTGAAGACACTCTACCTGCATTGTGCTCTCGGAGGCGGTTCTGCAGATCTCCTGTAAATCCTGTATAAAACTGTTTGTCCTTCTTGCTTTGTATTACATAAATATAGTACATGACTTGTAATCTCTAACGGGGTAAACATGCGGTTCCTCCACCAGAAACCCTATTCGTTTCTTTGGCGGTTCCGGTTCTGGCGGTCTCATCAATTCCCTAATAGCATCAAAAACCATCTTGAATTGAGCATCGTATTTCCTTTCGAGAGAATCCAGTTTCCGCGCCAAATCAGCATGAGATGCAAGCAGCCTTCGGAGCCGAACGAAAGCTCGCATGATTTCAATGTTCACCTGAATGGCGCGTTTGCTCCGAAGGACACTGGAGAGCATGGCCACGCCCTGTTCCGTGAAGGCATAGGGAGGATACCGACGTCCACCCCACTGACTTGAGGTGCCAAAATGGAACCTCAAGTTTTTAGATTCCTCCTCGTTAAGTTGGAACATAAAGTCGTCTGGAAAACGCGGTAGGTTTCTCTTTACTGCTCTGGTCAATTGCTTCGTTTCAACGCCGTAAAGTGCGGCTAAGTCAGCGTCAAGAATTACCTTATGACCACGAATCAACAGTATTGATCGTTCGATGCGTTCAACAGGAATCAAGGATCTGCCTTTTGACATTTTATCATCCATTAACTCTCCTCACCTTTCAATTGTTCCGGAGCATGCTTCATTAACAACGTGATTTGTAAATCGTGAAAGTTTTGATGCAGAAAGCAAAAAAGCCCATTCTTTTTGAGAATAGGCTCTGGAGTGATCCAATGATTCTTATCATCTCCTTCCCTTTTGGCACTGGGTTAGAAATTTTGGTTAACTTTAATCTTTGCCTTCTCTTAAGATTTCTTCTATTTTATACCTCAACTACTGTTTTGGTATCTTTGACAAATTCCTCGAAAGTAAACCCTTTTATAAACAATTCTATCTTCTCTGTAGCTTCTTTTATGTCGTGCAAATAGAGCTTATAGTCCCTCAACCCACTCAACCTCTTTCAAGATTTTTGGCTTGATATAGGGCTTTATTGTATCCGGTGTCACCAGGTCTACCCTATTTTTCAAAATCTGTTGGATCTCATCGTTCAAATGGACAAAGTCGAAAAGATCAATCATATCTTCGAATTCGACAAGCAAATCAACATCGCTCTTTTTCTTCATCTTACCTGTCGCAAATGAACCAAAAATTCCAATTTTGTTAACTTTATATTTCTTCAGGATTCTCCATTATTAATATCCTTCATCGTTAATTTTGTTCCCTTAAATGCTTCTCTGGCAATTTTAAGAGCGGCATCTAGCCTATCCTCGGGAGAAAGTACAGAAAGGATATAATCCTCAGGGTCAATTGCCTTTCTTGCAGGCTTCATCTTTATCACCTCACTTCAATTTTTCATATCATACACTAAAAGGCTCTGCAGTTCCATCTTTTCAATTGTCCTCGAGTGCGCTCCCGCTTTCTTACCGTAAGGCGTACAGAACCCCGCATGGCGCAGAGCGCATCTCACCGTGAATCGTGACTCGTGTTGCGTGTCCGTAAAAAAGCATGGAGCAAAGCGCAACCCACCGTAAAGCGTGAGTCGTAAATCGTAAGGTGTAAGGCGTAAGGTGGAAATCAATTGCTTTGGTGGGTAATTTATAAGAAATACAACGAAAGGTCAATTTTCGCTATTACACCGGGAATTGAAGGGGGGGCATAGAATCCCGACCATTTTATATTCTCTTAGCTCTGTTTGACTACAACATCCAAAATTTTGGCGGGTGAGGTAAAAGTCTTCCAGTTATGCTTTACTCCTGCCGGGATAAAATAGGTCTCCATCGGTCTCAGCAATTCCTTCTCCTCGCCAATGGACATCTCTATTTCTCCTCCTTCTTTATTCGGAGCGATTTCCATAACTGCCATCGTTAAGTTTTTTCCCGATTCAACTTTACTCCAGATGCCAGGTCGAAATTCATCGAGTTTTAAAGTCTTAAGATTCCAGAATCCCATTTCCTTCCTCCCTTCTTAAAATCTATTCTGCCAACCTCCCCACCATTGGCGGGAGCTATGATTAGGTTAATCTTTTTTAGAATCAGCGTTAAAGTCTGCAAGGATTTTTTTAACTTCCTCTTCATCCAAATCTCTCCAGTGCTCATAAGCATCAGCCACCGCAAAGGATAAACCCCCTCTCAGATTGGGGCAGTATATGGCTTCTACCTTTCCCATTATTCTCCGGATAGACTCTTGGTGGGCCGTGGGTACAGCCAGGATAATGTGTTGGCATCCTGCTTTGCGTAAGGCCTCAATTGCCACAAGAAGTGTGAATCCCGAAGCCAACCCGTCATCTGCAAGAATAATTGTATTTTGAGAAAAATTTGGGAGAGGTCGGTTCCCGCGAAACATCTTTACCCGGCGATTTATCTTTTGAGTTGTTTTCTCAATCCCTTGTTGGATTTCCTTTTCGTTCAGATTCAACGACGGCCACGTCCAAAGGAAGATTCAACTCTTTAGCAATGACCGCTCCCACTGCTACTCCTCCTGCAGGAATGGCCATCACGATGGCATTCCGATTCCTAAACTCCTTAAGCATATCTGCTAAAACTTTGCCTGCAAAGGCACGATCTCGAAACACATGGACCTGGTCACGAAATTTCTGAAGCTCGAAAATTCGGGTGCCTGTTTTATTACTCATACAAATGATACGTTCGAAATGGAGCGAATTTCGCTGGCCCGAACTTGAGGAGAGGAGAGTTCATTTCATTCTATGGTTCACACATCACGTGACAGACTCCGGTGGGGGTTTCCACGGCGTAAGGGAAATATTTCTTTTTAAACCAGAGAGCCACGTTAACCAGGCTTATTAAAACGGGAACTTCCATGAGAGGGCCTATAACCGCTGCAAAGGCCTGGCCGGAATTGATAAAGTGGTCGATTGCTCGTAGGTGGCGCCTACCTTCATCGATAGATAGAAAGAGACGAAGAACATGATGACAAAGTAGATGCATAAGGGAATGGCTATCCGAACTACATCCATGGGGAGCTGGACAATAAACTCACCCTTGAGGGAGAACATGACCAGGATGGTGAAGAGAAGGGCGATGAGAGTGATGGGGCTGATCTTTGGAATGAATTTCTCTTCATACCATTGACGGCCTTTTGTTTTAAGGCCGATCAACCGGGAGAGGACACCTGCAATAAAAGGAATACCAAGATAAATAAAAACACTCTCAGCAATCTGGCCAATCGTGATCTTGACCACCATTCCCTTCAGCCCCAGCCAAGGGGGGAGTACCGTGATGAAAATGAAAGCATAGATGGAGAAGAAAAGGACCTGGAAGATGGAATTAAAAGCTACCAATCCAGCGCAGTATTCTTGATCTCCTGAGGCCAGATCATTCCAGACAATGACCATGGCAATGCAGCGGGCCAAACCGATTAAAATCAATCCGACCATGTACTCAAAATGGCCGGAAAGGAAAATAATGGCCAAAAGGAACATGAGAATAGGGCCGATGATCCAGTTCTGAACCAAGGAAAGGCCAAGCACTTTGTAAATCAGTCCAATGGCAATGGGGATATTGGTGGTATTCACCTGGAATTGATTCCAGAAGCCGACCACCCCCGGAAAGAGATATCCCCAACCCACGCCAATAAACATTGCAAGAAAGATCCATAATGTGAGAAAGCGATCCAGGAAAGAAAGTCTTTTGGCGATTTGCTCTTCAGCCATCCCTTAGCCCCCATCTTTAGTTCGGAGTTCAGAGTTGGGAGTTCGGAGTTTTGAGTTCAAAGATTTGAATGATTGTCTTTTGTCTCCGAACTCCGAACTAATTACTCCGAACTATTGATTCATGTAAAACTAATGTCCTATGCAAGCTGTTATCCATGTCGTTCCTGCCCCTGCCTTCGCAGGGGTAAACTTGTCCCCGCGGAAGCGGGGAGCAGGAACCCAGTGCTAATTCCTTTTTCTGGATTCCCGCTTATGCGAGAATGACAAGCTGATAGGCCATTTGTTATGCAGTTATCAATGATCAAGTGCTCATTCCGATCTCTTTGAACTTCGCGACAATCTTTTCTTTTTCCAGTATCCCTACATGTCTGAAAACTTCTTTTCCCTTTGAATCAAAGAAGACCAGAGTAGGGAGCATGAGAACTTTATACTCCCGGGCAAGATTCTGATTTTTGTAAACATCAATGACCAGAACTTTTGCCTTTTCCGAATATTCAGTACCAATTTCCTTAAGAACAGGCCTCATCTGGCGGCAGGGGAGGCAAGAATTCGCTCCAAAATCCACCAGGATTGGTTTCCCACTTGTGAGAGCCTGCTTCAGATCATCCTCGGTATTCATTTCAGGTGGTTTGGCTGTAATTTTTTGTAACCGGTCCTGGTTGATGTCAACCTTGGCATTTTTTCGAAGCTCCTCTATAAACTGCTTCAATGCTTCTTGTTGCTTGGCTTCCCGGATATACTGTTCAATCGCCGGAGCCACCTCTTTTAGGGGTTTCCCCTCCATTCGATCCTTATACATCTTATAGAATCCTTCGACCTCCTCGCGTGTTACCTCTAGCGGAGAAGAGAACTTTTTCCCAATAAACTCGACGATCATGGACTCCTCAGGTGAAAGAGGATTCTTTGCTGCATCCTTAAAGGTTTTAACCGGAGCCGATAAACCCTGCTTTTTTGCCTCTTGTAAAAGGATTGTCTTGACGACGATTCTTTCGAGAAGATTATTGGGTTCCTCCCGAAACATATCTCTGATTAAAGGGGGCTCCACTTTAGCAAGCTCTTTGTTGAATAGGTCTACCGTGATTTTTTCATCATTGACCCGAGCAAGAACTTGGCGGCTTGGATTTTGGAGATAGAAAAAGTAAAAAAGGAAGGCCCCTGCCAATACAACGATTGCGATGGCCCCCAAAATAATGGTTTTTCGTTTCATCATCCCTCCCTTAGATTCAGTGGATTGTTCTTCACCCGTGTTATTCATTTAAGCCAACTCCTTTCATTATTTTAAGACGGTTTGTTTCAAACTCTTTTGTAAATAATATTGGACATTTTTGCAACTCTAATTCGTTGTTAACCAGTTTCAGGGCAAAAGCCATGCAGGTGATCTCGCCGCATTCTTTACAGTTTCCGCCCGGAAGAAGTTTAAAGACCTCAAGGGGTCGTAAAACCTGTCTGGTGGTATAAGTAGGTTTAATATGGTCCTTATTGACATAGGTTTCGTTCAGAATCTGTTTCAGCTCTTCCATGACCATTCTGGCCTCATTTTCATCTTCAAGCTTTGTCAACGCAATCTGTCGGGGCCGAAATGTAATAAGCCGTCCTCCTCTCTTTACGGTCAGGATTTTTTCTTCTTCGAAATACTGGAGTCCTTTGAGGGCCGTATTGAGATAGGGGAGCATCTCGCTGATATCCTCAGAAAGATCAGCAATCGCATTTACCTTCTGGGACGAAGGATTACAATCTGAGAGAACGATCCTTAATTGATAGTCTTTAATGAACATGTTTCCTATTTTTTCAACTCCCAGGAGACACCGAAGGGACATCGTGTCCTGCCGCATGGAGAAGTTCAAGCAGGACGTTACGCTTCTCTTGATATTCTTCTGAAAAGAGAGGGACACATTTCCCAATTTCAATCTCCTGGCCCACCAATTTGACAGCAAAGGCAAGGCAGGTCAATTCTCCACACTTTTTACAACTTGTGCCGGGGAGGAGTCTGTAAATATCCAATGCCTTCAGCTCCGCACCTTTAGAAAAGTTGGGCTCGATTCGATCTCGATTCTCGTAAGTTTCGTTGATCAGATTCTTCAACCATTTCAGAATCTCCTCGGCCTCTTTCTCGTCTTCGATTTTGGCTAAGGTAATATGGTGCGCATGCAGGGTAAACAATTTTCCGTCCTTTTTGATAGTTAATGTCAAAGCCGGATGATTATAGATACATCCTTTCAAGATGGCATTCAGATAAGGGAGAACTTCATAAATCTCCCCCGATACTTCAGCGATCACCCGGATCTTCTCTGGATCGGCCAGGCAAGGAAGGGTACGGGTAATTTTATAGGATTCGAGCAGCATCTTTATGACTTATATCAAGCTCAAAATCAATATCCCTGCCAGGGCAAAGAAGAAAAAGGCGGTGAGGAGTTTAATGGTGGAAGCCCTTTTTTGAAGAAAATAAACCAATTGCTCAGAAGTAACTCCCCAGTAGACGATACCAAAGATGACAAATAATGGGAGGATATAAATTAAATTATACAAAATGAGATACAGAACAGCACTTTCCTTCAGGGAGGGAATATTCGTGACAAAAAGAAGCGTGGGGAGATAAACCTGGCTTGTACAAGTAGATTGTAAGAGGGTGACGATGAAACCGATAAAGACAGAAGCAAGCAAGAAACGACCAGATTGACCTCTCTGATCCTCCTCTAACTCACCGGCTCTTGCCCGAATGATACGGTGAATCCTCTTTTTTAAAAAATTCGGAACCTGGAGTTTCATCTTAGAAGACCGTCCTCTCTTCAACTGGATGTAATCGTAAAAGCTGAAAATCCCAAGGAAAAAGGAAATTACAAAAGTGATAAAGTAAACGACCCGAGAAAATAAAGGGAAAAATGAGAAATGTTGGATGAAACTGAGGATCCCAAAGCCAAGCAATAAGTGGGTAACAAAGCTACTTCCTGAAAAACCCATTCCTACCATAAAGATCTCTTTTCGTTTTCGGCCAATCATGGTGAGATAGGAGATGAAAAAGATTAGAGTGGCTAAGGCACAAGGATTTAATCCTTCAATCAAACCTGCCAAAAGGATGGCTAAGACTCCAAAGGATTTAAAGCGTTCTACAATGGTCTCATCTGCTTTTTTTAATTCTTCTTGTGTTGGTGATAGTGATGGGGTTGGTTTAATTAATTTATTATCACCAATATTAACACCCGCACTGACTTCCTCATATTTCAGAATCAATGCCTCCACTTTGGATAAAGTAATCTCTTCTGGAGACAGATAATGACTTCCGATAAAGATGCTCGGTGCGATCAAACGTTTCTCCATCAGGAGGTTAAGTCGATTTGAGAAGGTTTCATTTAAACGCTTTCCATCAGGGGTATTGAGGTCAATCTCTTTGATGTTTAGTCTTGGATATTTTTTTAAGAGATGTTTTAATAGGATGTTTGCCCGATCACATTTTGGGCATCCCTTCTGATAAAAATAGGCGAGATCCATTGTAAAACCTTTTAGGGAAGGTTTGGCCACAGATGAGATTTCAATAGGCGGAGGGGAGGCGCCTCCTTTAGCCTGAACCTCGAGGAGGAGGGGATTCAATTTCTCCATGATCTCCATCTCTCCTGAGAGCATTTGATCTCCGATGAAAATGATAGGGAGTTCATTTCCTGTACGGCCAAACTTTTTCTCCAGTTTGGTCAGCGCTTCATAATAGGCTGAGTTGCCAACATCGAAAGTTTTAATCTCAAGGGTAGGGAACATAGTTTTCAGTGTTGGGAGGTAGCTTTGGAGAATGACCTGACAGGGCTGGCAATCCTCTGTATAGAAGAAATAGATTTGAATAGAAGAAGGGGATTGGGAGGAAGCCAGATTACCCCCTAATAGGGGAAGGTATAAAATCCCCAAGAGGATAAATAGAAAATAAACCAGCCCGACCTTTTTAAGATACTTTTTCAACATTTGTTTAGCTTAAGGAGTTTCAATACTTCACCCCTTCTCTTCCTCCAGCCATTTTTTGATCGTTGATTTCGACGGGATGGTGCCTTTGGATTTCACCTTTCCATTAATGATGAGCCCAGGTAGGGCAAGGATACCATATTGAGCTATCAGGCCGGGGTCAGTGATATGATTCAGGCCTGCCTTGATTCCTGTTTTGGAAAGTACATCCAAAATATCCTTCTCCAGTTGGTTGCAGGCATAACAACCCGCACCGAGGATGATGACTTCAAGGAACTCTCCTCTCTCCTCTTCTACCTTTTCGCCCAAGAATTTTTTAAATTCCCTGAAGAGGGCTTTTATGTATTCTTCTTTTATGGAATCGGGAATATAATTTTTCTTTGCCGCCTTCTCCGCCAACAACTCTTTTAAAACCGATTCGGTTTTTTCCCTTTGGCTTT
The DNA here is from genome assembly GCA_049513055.1 of Thermodesulfobacteriota bacterium. GTDB lineage: Bacteria > Desulfobacterota > BSN033 > BSN033 > UBA1163 > UBA1163. The sequence continues at coordinate 69,296 of JBEKWN010000007.1, read as the reverse complement.
TGAGCTCCTCGAAGATCTCTTTAAGCCCGATTAGACCCACCTGTGTGTTTCCAATGAGGACGAGTCGGTAGTCCTTTTCAACCATACCCCCTCCTGAACTCCTATCCTCGGAACATGTAACTTCATAACGGTAAAAGTGAAAGGGATGAACTAAATTTTTGCCAAAAGCTCATTCACCAACTTTTCAACCTTACTCATGGTTATGCCGCCATGAAATCTGGGTTTGCCGTCTATAACGATGAGCGGTAGGTTCACTTTGCTCAGGATGGCTGCAATGTCCGGATAATTCTTCATCTCGTCGCTCTTCACATCCACGTACAAGAATTTTATGGCGTCACCAAATTTCTCCGACAAGTAACTTCCCAAATTTTCAGCTGCCTCCTTCATCGTCTTTGGCGGGCCACCACCTGCAGCCGTCGAAGAAGTAGTTCAACCGCAAGCTGGAAGCGGTGCATTGGTGCCAAAGACAACAGCCTTAGCTTCCTTCATTTTGGCTCCTCCTTTAATAGAGTGTGTGTAATAAAATCTTACTTAACAATCTCAATTTCCGGTTTAATGGCAACTTCGCTCTTTACAGACTCGGCAATAGTGGAATATTTCTTGGCCATTTCAAGCATTCTCTTTACAACGCCTTCAGAGCTACCCCGAACCGTAATCCTGGGGTGCAAAATCACCTTCTTAAACCAAGAGGTTTTGTCAATATACTCCTCCACCTCACCTTCAGCCGTGCACTCCAATGAGACCAATTCCAGCTTAAACCGTTCCGCCGCCCAGAGCACCATCATGTGGACGCAGGTATTGATTGCCATTAAATAGGCATCCTCGGGTGTCATCATATCGGGGTGACCATACAATGCTGGGGGTGCGGAAAAATCCATCTCCATCCCATTTCCGCAGTAGGTATGCCCGAGATGTTCTCTTTTCCAGATGACTTTGTTTGTGTAGGTGGGCAACTTCCTCTCCTACGAGTTTTCTTCCAAGATCTCGTCGACTTTTTTGGCGATTTCTTCGGCCACTACATCCACGGCAACCTGGTCTTTCTTTGTTAAGGTGCGTCTCGATTGAGGCACCTTAATGCCGTGTGCTTTGAGCAATTCAGATACGATGATGGAATGGCTGGGCTTGCCGCTCAGTCTTTCAGTACTCAGTTGGCTGCAGCGCTTGTCACATCCATCTACCGTGATGGTCGGGAATATCTTGGCAAAATTTTGTTCCCCTTTGTCACCTGCAATAAAAAGGGGTAAGCAGATGGTTACCGTACAGCCGGGCCGAAGTTTATCAAGGACTTTCCGTGAAGCATACCGGGTCAGGGTCCCCTCACAGATCTCTTCTCCATTACATGGGATGATACCCACTTTGTCGTACTTGATTTCTTCGAGGGTGATTTCTTCAGACATTCTGTTGCTCCTTTCTCATCAAACGATCCACTTCTTCGTTTAGTCTTTGAGCAAGGATATGAACCAATTTGAAACCAGGCTCGCCCAGTTCAAGGATCCCCTCGGGTTTTAAATCGCGATTTTTCTTGAAGGCCTCAATGACCCGCAGGGCACACTCCACCTTCTTGCCGGATGATTCGACAGTTTTCCGGGCGCAGTCTTGGGTGCATCCGTCAATCGTAATGACAATTTTATTTTGCACCAGAGCCTTTGCCTCTGGATCATCGATCATCAGGCGGCCCAAGCAGGTCGTAGTAACATCATCCGGTCGAAGGTCTTCGACAAGTTCATAAACAGCCTGCCGACCGATCTCACCATAGGCTTTTCCAATGCCACTGCAAGGCAGAACCACAACTTTCTTTTCCATTTCAAAACCTCCCTATGAAAGGCTTATCCTTTCGCCATCTCCTTCTTGATCTTCTCTTCCATTCTTAAGAAGTAGACCCGAGCTTCCATAAGCTCTTTTTTATCAGCTTCCCAGTCACTTGGAGCCATCTTGAAGAGCCACCCTTCGCCGTAGGGTTCGGTATTTACCCACTGCGGGTTATCTCCGAGTCCACTGTTGACTTCTTTGATCGTTCCACTTACCGGTGAAATTAGAGTCACATTAACCTTAATGGTTTCTATCATGCCAGCTTCATCACCCTTCGTTAATTCTGTACCTGTCTCTGGAAGCTCTATAAAAATTACATCGCCAACCGTCTTTTGAAAAAAGTCGGTGATCCCGACAGTAACCTGCTCGCCATCCCTTTTCACCCAGCACTCATCAGGATGGTAAAGATAGCTGCTCTTCACCCTGAAAATAAATTTATCATGGGTCACCTCCATAAAATCATTACTCACTCGAATACCCCTTCCTTCGTTTTTTTTCTCACAAAAATTATTTACACAAACATACTTGCTGCTTTTTCACATTGCTTTCGATGACTGCCGTGATACAAGCAAAAAAATCGATGATACACGGGACATCAAGCTTATAGATCATCTCTGCCCCTTCTTTTCTGGAAGAAACTATTCCTGATTCTTTCAGGACAAGCAGATGTTTTGATACCGTTGATTTATCAAGTTGAAATAAATCAAATATTTCTGAAAAAGAATGTTCTCCATTTTTTAAAAACTCGATAACCATTAAGCGAACAGGATGAGCTATTGCCTTTACAATTTTGGCCCTTATTTCCGCCTCATCGAAAGTTATCATAGCAATCTGCTCCTTTGTTGGCAATTATGCCAACAAACCAACAGGTTGTCAAGTCAAATCATAAGACGGGAGTCTGTTTTGTCATTCTGGTGGTTAACGATATTTAAATCTAAGCGATCAGGTCAGGCCTTGGGATTTCAAATTCACAGGGGACCCCGGTTTGACAGAGACCACAGGAAGGAGGAGGGTTTTTCAACCCATATTCCGAACGTTTTGCTACCAGAGGCTCGGAGCGGAGATAATCATAGCATTTATTCTTATCATGCCCTTTTTCCGTAATCGCATCGGCAGGACACCTCTTGATGCACTTTCCACATTTTTCATTCCGAAACTGAAGACAGTTTTCTCTGTAATGGCGATATTTCTTCTCACTGGGTGTCAATTTTAGAAGGGTCACGACACTACCAACTCGCATGGCCATCCCTTTAGGAGTGATAAAACCATCATTGAGGCTGAAAGTCCCAAGACCGCAGGCATAAGCCACATGGCGCTCAGACCATGGAGACGCCCAGCCCACCTTCTCATCCTGAATAAACTGAAACGTTGGAAGAATGGCGGGTGCCACAGTAATATGTCCCAAATCCTCCAAAAAGTTTATGACATGTTTCCTGAGGGCGTTATTACAGGCTTCTCCGAAATCTCTGTTATAAGCCCAGAGTTTAGATGGAAATTGATTCTCCTGGCGATTACTTTTGCGAATGTCTTCAGAAGTGGGAAGGACCCATGAGATGACACTGATCTGTTCGATCTCGGTAAACAGAAGGCCCCTTCCTCTTTCTTTCAAGGCCGCTGAGATGACTTCTCTTGGAGTGAGATGAAAGGAGCCGATCAGGGTTTTATATTCGAAAAAGAGGGGATCAATTCCCGCCGCAAATCCCATCAAAGGTTCTTCCCAATAGATTCCATGGTCCAGTTGGGTTCTTCGATTTGGTTGAGCTTCATTAATGAAGTTTTTAATGAGTTGTTCAAGAACCCTATTGGGATTCTTGAGGAAGACGACCTTTTCTTCTTTTGTCATGAGATTGTCCTTCTTAATCCTTCTCCATCTCTTTCATATCGAAACCGCCCTTTTCATGAACCCCCGTCCGTTTGCAGCGGCACTCCTCGACGGCCAATTTTAAAGCATCTGTGGCCAGAGCGAAGCAGGGAATTTTCTCTTTGGGTAATTGGGCGAGGACTTCCCTGGAAGTCTCCTCAGATATCTTCAGGGCCTCGTCAAGCGTGGCCCCCTTGATCCGCTCGGTTAAAATAGAACTGGTGGCGATGGCAGCGCCACAGCCAAAGGTTTTGAACTTTGCCTCAATAATCTTATCACCATTAACTTTGATGAACATCTGCATGATGTCTCCGCAGGAGGCATTCCCGACTGTGCCGACACCATCCGGATCAGAAATCTCTCCCACATTTCTTGGGTTTTGGAAATGTTCCATTAAAAATTTTGAATATTTTGTCATCTATTACACCTCAACGGGACCGATTCTTCTCCTCTTGATTCTCCAATCGCTTGACTCTATCTTCTAATTTACTGTGAAGCTGGAGAAGCATCTTCATGATATCAGACAATGGGTCCGGAAGATTTCCATGTTCGAAATCGAGATCTTCTTTTTCAGGAGTCAAGGATTCGACAATCCGACCCGGGACACCTACAACCGTCGCTCCCGGTGGAACGGGTTTAACCACGACAGAGCCGGATCCAATTCTTGCCCCATCGCCAATAGAGATGGCTCCTAAAACAGTGGAATTGGAGCCAATGATCACACGGTTTCCCAAAGTGGGATGGCGTTTCTTTTTTTCGAGCGTGGTACCACCCAGGACAACGCCTTTGTAAATCAGGCAGTCGTCACCAATCTCCGTGGTCTCTCCGATCACCACACCCATCCCATGGTCAATGAAGAGTCGCCTGCCGATTTTTGCTCCGGGATGGATCTCAATTCCTGTGAACCCCCGGCCAAAATGAGAAACCAGACGGGCGGTTGTAAACCATCCCCTTTGATAGAGGGCATGAGCAATGCGGTGTAGCCAGATCGCATGGAGACCCGGATAGCAAAGAAAAATCTCCACAACGTTTTTCGCTGCAGGATCTCTATCTTTAATGGTTCGGATATCTTCCTTCAAGTGCTCCCACATCGCTAAATTCTGCTTTCTTTAACTTTTAATTTTAACTTAAAAATTGATCTAAATACAATGGTAAAACAATATAATCCTGATCAGAACAGATCCTCCCAGGCTCCCCAATTTTAAATAGAATGAAGTTAAAATGATAGGGGGAAATCAAAAAGCCGGCTAAGAGCCGGCTTTTTGATTCATTCCTTTAAACTGAGCGAATCAGAACAATCGGCAAACTGCCGAGTCGTTCTATACGCACCTGTACCACCACCTGCCGTTAAAATAATAATAGCCACATGTCGGGTTTGTGTGAGTAAAGATCAGAGTATGATCGGGGAAGACATTTGGTATTTTTTGGCCATCTATTACGAGGTCCTCTATTGGCCCTATCTCATGGCCGGTTACAACAGGTGGTTTCCCGTCCTCCCTTGTAATGGCCATTACCTTACCCTCTATCTTAACTTGTATCTCTTTTGTCTTACCGGTCTTTTTAGCTGTAAACCTGCCTTCTGCCATTTCGCTATCCTCCTTTCTCGTGAGTTCTGTTTAAACGCATCACCTGATGTCATCTATAGCAGGACGAATGGACCACCTCCCTTCTTCTAATGTGTTGCCCAATGGATTAAAAATCTACTTAGAACGCCAGTGTGAACTTACCAAAGACCAGACGCTTTGGTTGTATCGTAGGACTTAAGGCGCTATTTACCGCACCCAAATGAGTGTCTGTATCCTGAAACTTGAAAGATTTGTTAAAGAGGTTTTTTACCCCGACGGTGATGAGTCCATATCGTTTGGGTAGGCGGTAACTGATCGAAGCGTCTACAATACAAAATTGATCTTCTCCGGGGATAAAGGTACCAGGAGGTGTGCCTTGTGGCTGAAATTTGCCCTCCTGATTTATATAAGTTGTTTTCAACTGGGCACTGAATCCAGAAGGATGATAAAAATTGATCCCGAGCGGAACGCGATGTGTCTTGACGTTTCGTATTCCAGCAACAAACTCTTTTTCCCTGTCAAACCTCTCATACTGATATTCCGCACTGAGTCCGAACCATGGATGGGGGGTCCAGTAGAGGTAGGCTCGGCCGAGCTGCTCTTTCCAATCTACCTCATGGACTTCAGGGAGGCCAAGACCTGTGGAGAATAGAAAGGGCACATCCAATTTTCTTCCTGAGTACTCCACACCGCCGTATAGGTCTTTAGAGAATTTCTGATCAACAGCAACGCCAACGCGCCATGACTTTGTGCCGTCAGCGTCATCAAAGAACTGATTAAACCCTGCCACCTGCGTTGGTTCAAGGGTCTGGTCCGTAATCAGTGTCCTCTTAAAAACTCTGAAAACCGCCGCGCGCAATGTAGTCCCAGAAAAAGGGTTCCATGTTACCCCAAATTTTGGGTTAAACTGGTTCTCGTCGACAATTCCACCGCGATAAAAGTCACCACTCCCGCCAATGGTAAAGATCACATTTTTCGGACAATTGATCTGAGAATAGAGATAAAGGTTGGTATGGTGGATGTTACTTTTCATAATATCAGCGGATGATCCAAAGGGGAAAACGAAGAGTTCGGTAAAATCAGTCTCTTTTTGCTTTATGTAAAAATGTCCTGCTCCGGTAACGATGTTAAAGCGCTCTGAACGAAATAGCCATTGAAGCTCACCACTATAACCATCATCATCCGCTTTGCTTTTTATGTTAAGGGCATCAAGAAATCCATAAATACGCAATCGAGGTTCTGCATCCTGGTACATAAAAGACCCGATGAGATCCGAACGTGGTGAAAAGGCATGATGGAAGCCAAGCCGTATCGATTCAGTTTCATCTTTCTGACGAAGGAGAGGCAAGAAATCGTTCGGAAAGAAATTGAGTGAAAGATCGCCATATTTTTTCTCTGTGGATCGGAATTCAGCCTGGAGGCTTGTATTATACGAGAGCATCCCCTGGACAAATACATTGTATATGTCTTCTTTCAAATCATTATTTTTTCTGAATCCGTCCGTCTGATAATGGAATTGGCCAATGCTGTAAGATAGGGGGCCCCACACACCCGACTGGACGACTTCCTCACCCAATGTGTCATGTGTCCCTGCAATACCACTTACTTGGAGGGCAAGTCGGTTGCGGTTGAACAGAGGATTGAATTCATTAAATGAGAGGTCTGAAGGTCCTGCGCCGTTCAGGATGAAGAGATTGCTCTCTGCAAGATGGGGCTGAACCGGATTAATATTGATCGGCTGAAGCAGTTGGGATTGAAGCAGTTCACTGACCCTCGCTATCTCGTGCCGAGGCAAGGCAGTGTAGGAGTCAGCCAGAAACCTGTGGGCAGAATAGTTAGCCGGATCGGTGTTAACCGATTTCCAACCCTCTACCAGGGCAAGCTGTTGAAACCCTAAGTCATTATAAATCCGACCAAGACTCGCGCTTCGTGCAGCCAAATCGGAATCGAGCAAGAAACGCGACCGGTAAACAGCTCGATTGTCATTTAGCGAGATCGATTCTTGAAGATCCCGTAACGCCTCGCCTGGCTGATTGATGCTCTGCTTTCGGATGGCATCATAAAAGAAGGGTGTTGGATCGGATGGATCAAGTTCCTTGGCTATTGAAAATTGGTTTGAAGCGAGCTTATCGCGCTTCTCTTCATAGTAGGCTTTACCGAGGTAGCTCCGGAAAAGGGAATTGTTAGGGTCAAGGCTTGCAGCAATTTCCATTTCCTTCCGGCCTCCGGTCAGATCGCCATCATGAATCTTTGCCAACCCAAGGCCCAGTCGGGGAAGAGGGTCTGCTTGGTCGAGCTCAATTGCCTTTCGGAAGGCCTCCTTAGACATCTTTGTTTTTATTTGGGTAAGAAATGCGAATCCCAAAACGGTTTGGATTCTTGAAAGGTTGGGATTCAGTACCGCAGCATTCTTCGCGGTTTTAAGAGCTTTGTTAAGATTGCCAAACGAAAGCCACATCTCAGCCAGTCTTGCCCAGGCCAGGGCATTCTCAGGCTCCAGGTTCACCGCATCCTCAAGGGTACGTAGAGCCCCTTTCAGATCAAAATTGGATTGTTGGGCATAAGAAAGTGCAATTCGGGCTGCACCGGATTTAGGATCTGCCTCAACCGATTTTTTTGCGAGGTTTAGGGCCTTCTCCTTTTCGTTTTGTACCAAAGCGATGATGGATTGGAGGGCCAAGCCCTGACTGTTAAGGGGTGCTAAAACAAGCGCTTTCTCAATATCCGATCTTGCCTCATCCACCCTGCCTACGGAAAGCAGTAATGAGGCCCGATAAATAAAAAACCGTGGATCGCGGATTTCTTCTGTTACCCCCTCAAGGCTTTCAAGGGCCTGCTGAAGGTTGCCCTCGATATAGAACTCGATCGACTTTAGAACTATTGCCTCCCAGCCTGTTGTGGCCTTAAAGTCGGATGGACGATAATAGAGGATAGGTGGATAATAAAGAGTCCATTGAACTGCATCTCGAGGCCGTACCACGATCTGCAATACAGGCGATCGATTGGCCTCGGCGATTGCCGATTGACCTTTAGCGAGGGTAATGCTCCCAGCTTGATTTTCGGCCAACACTTGGCCTTCAAATATCGATATGAAAGCTTTATCACTCTCAACCCTTGCGTAGAATTCCGTACCCTCTACAATCGCATTGACGAAAGGTGTAAATACTTTTAGGCTGCGGCGGACGCGGCTGAAAAAATAGGCCGCTCCGTTGAGCATGTTCACCAAAAAGGGTTTTTCCTTTTCAGGTTCTGGAAAAGAGACAGCGGTATTCTGATCGAGACGAAGGATGGTGTCGTTGCTCAGGACGATATCTGCACGGCTTAGTTTTAATACACGAATCATGTCACCAGGACAGAATGTATCACTGAGCCTCACGGGTCGCCACTGTTTCTCACCTGTTCTGAGGGCCTGGACAACTCCTTGCGCTGAGACCACCTTGGCAACCCATCGCTCGCAAGGCTGTGCAAAAACGACGCTGAAGTACAGAGAGGCTGTTAGAACCGTTGCACAAAGTATTAAAATGATGGAGCCGATTCGAATTTGATTCATCACCGACCTCCACTATTTATTCGCCACTTGAATCACTCCGTCCCACGATTCTCCAGGAGGATTCTTTCTATACTGTTCACACAACTTTAAGTAGAGGAGAGAAGGGCCATCTTCCCCAAAAATGTTGATATACTCATGGAGTTTCTCCATCGCTTCTTCCCAGGAACGCCTTCTGAAGGCATCGAGTACCTTGTCGAAAAACGCGCAACGGCTCCTTTGTCCCTCATTAGACTCCACCATACGGCAGACCAATTCGTAGACCGCAAGAGGCTTCTTTTTCCCAACCAAGAGGAAGCGGCCAAGTTTTCTGGTAAGAAAGCCATCCAGTTGTTCGATCACCTCCTCAGATACCAAAATTCGGGTGCCCAAATATTTATTCAGGCCTTCGATTCTGGATGCTGTATTTACGATATCGCCGATAGGGTGATACTCATAGTGATCGATCGCGCCAATATTGCCGAGCAGTAAACGTCCGGAGTGCAAGCCGATGCGAGTCGGTAACTTCGAGGCACCAGAAGATTGATTGAACTCGCCCAAAGCTTTGGCAATATCGAGTGCTGCATGACAGGCTCTATCCCTGAAGACAGGGTCAGGTTGTTCCTTCATCCATATCGCCAGCGCAGCATCTCCTACGATGTTCGATACGATTCCACCGTGTTGCTTTATTGGTTTGAATAGAGCCTCATAATATCTGTTCATAAAATTGCTAAGCTCCACTGGATCCATGGTCTCGGATAACGAGGTATATTGTTCTGCGTCGGTATATAAACAAATTCCGTAAACAAGTTGCTTACTTGCTTTGAAATCTGCAATATTTTTCGATAACTGATCAACGACTCTATCAGGGAGGTAAGATTGAAGTGCCTTTCGGATATTTTGACGCTCTTTATTCAGCTCAATCGACTTCCATACCACAGCGCTAAAGAAAGCAGGGACGGATTGAATCAACAAAGGGACTATGATAGGGTACCAATTGCCAGTGGTCTTAAATTGATACGTTGCAACGATGAAATAAAGCACCATCAACCCTAAAGCACTCATTGATGCGATGAAAGTTGGGAATAAATAACAAACCATACCCATGACCACTCCCCAAAGCAAAATAGTGATGAAGTGCGCCCAAAAACTGAGTGGCTGAACAGGCCTGTCTTCTAACAGGTTAGCAAATGCAGTGGCAGCAATTTCAACTCCGCTGATATCCAATCCGCTCGATTCTGAGAAAACGGTATGGAAGCCATCTCTCTGCTCGAGGGGGAAACGTTCAGAAAGCCCAACAAATACTGCCTTCTCACTGAAATCAAACTGCTTTTGTCTGAGATTCCCTTTTTCCTGGATCTGCAGAACCTGGTAGTATGGAATGGTGTTAATGGTGCCAGGAGGTCCGTAAAAGTTCAGGTAGGAACTGTTGGGGCTTTGGTACATCCTGATGAGTGATTTGAGCATTTGAATCTTTTTGGGGTCTGCAGATAAGACCTGTTCCTTCTGCAAATCCTTTAACATACTCTTGGTAATCAGGGGTTCGTCTTCAAAGATATCTCTTATCTCCCGGATTACATTTTCAACGCCTCGGGTGGTAATGATCCCCTCTTTACTGCGTGGTAATTTTTCCGCCTTAGATGGACTTGCCTTTTCTAACAAATGGACAAACTCTTCATATACCTGCATCCCGAAGATCTGAAATACCACCACTGGTAAAGTAGGCGTATCTCCTGCTTCCGTCTTGAATGTCCAATATTGACTGACCTTGATGGGTAGTTTTGGTAAGGGAAAGGGTGCTAAAGCAATAGCAGATTGTGCAAGGGGAGGTACCGGTTGCACTAGCTTCTCAATATTAAGATTTCCCCCAGGTGATCCCCCCTTGGTAGTCAAAGGAACTTTCTCACGTTTAAGGGATTCGCAGAGTACAACATTGTGTGCCTTTCTGATGGCTTCTGTAAATAGATTATTCTCCTTGGGAGATTTCATTTCGTCGAAAATGAGGTCAAAGGCGATAACGGTTGCGCCTTCTTTAACTAAATGTTCAATGAGGCGTGCATGGAGAGAGCGAGGCCATTTTCTTGAGTCTTTAGAAATGTTGAGTTTTTCAGCAGATTTCTGGTCTATGCTGACGACAAGGACATCTGGCGGGGGTTGCCTCGCACCTCTCAGGGTGAATAACAAATCGAGGCCTATGTTTTCCTCGAGATCAAGTCCGAAAGGGGCATGACCTACAGCTAGTCCCACCATTCCTGTCAGGAAGCCTAAGATGATGGCCTTGGATAGACGAGACATTGTGGAACACTCCCCGAGTTTAAGCTCGTTTTAAAATAAGCCAGTTAGGCCATTCACTTCCGGGTTTGTGAACCATTTGCTACATGATGTATAAAAACAGTTTCCGAAAATCCCCCTTTCTGCTTGTAGGAACTTGGGTTAAAGGTATCTAAAGGAGTGTGGTAGTTTCGATTTGAACCTACCAGATTCAGGCGAATGTGTCAACAGATTTAAGGAGTTTTTGTATTTAACATTTTGGCACAGAACCTCGGTTAAAATTCTCTTGACAACTAAACAAATGTATAGTATATCTCAACTTGAGAAATTCAGAAATTGAGGAATTGCGAAATTGTGGACTCAGGATGCAGGGCATCAGGATACCAGGATACCAGAAAAAACCTGATACCCTGATGTCCTGATAGCCACCTCCTGATAACCTGATATTCCGAAATTCGTACTTCAAAATAAGAGGGTGACTATGGAACTGACATCCCGGCAGAGAGAGATATTCAACTTCATCAGAACATTTATCAAAGGGAGAGGTTATCCCCCTTCTGTAAGGGAGATTGGCGAGCAGTTCAAAATCTATCCCAGGGCAGCCTTCGACCATCTCAAGGCATTGGAGAGAAAAGGTTATTTGAAGCGAAGGGGTTCGATGTCCAGGGGCCTCGAAATTCTTGTCTTTCAGCAGGCTGGACCATATGGGGAACATCTAAAGAAAGAGGGGAGGCCATTGATCCGGGAGATTCCAGTCTTAGGCAGGGTGGCTGCAGGGAAGCCCACCTTAGCTGTAGAACATGTGGAAGGGACGATTCCGCTTCCTACGGAATGGGTGAAAGGGGAAGAGGTCTTCCTTCTGAAGGTGAAGGGCGACAGTATGTCTCCTTATATTCTTCCTGATGACTATGTCGTCGTTCGGTCCCAACCTTCAGCAGAAAATGGGGATGTGGTGGTGACCCTGGTGGGAGAAGAGGCAACCGTGAAGCGTTTTTTCAAAAAGGGGAGGAAAATCGAATTGAAGCCGGACAATGAGCGCTGGGAAACGATTCAGATTGAGGAGGGATCTGGAGAAGTTCAAATCCTTGGTAAAGTCATCGGGGTGTTTAGGAAGTGCTAACGCATTTAAGAGACATAGCGCATGGAGCATGGAGCATAGGGCATAGCGTTTTTATTTCATATCTCTATACGCTTCACGCTTTACGCATTCACGGTAGAAGGGATGCATTTGCCCATAAGAAATTCGTTCGATGAGATCTTGTTGCAATTGATACGGATCGGTCAACCTGCTCAACCCCTCTTTCCAAGAAAAGTTCTTTTTTGGGGTGAGAGGGCAGGAGAAATTTCATCCTATGTAGCGGGATGGCTGGCAGGTAAAGGAATAGAGGTCGTCGTATTGGACGGGGCCAATCGTTTCGACCCTTACATGGTCTCATTCTTCGCAAGAAAGGCATTGATTTCTCCAGAGAGACTTCTCAAAAGAATTCGAATCGCAAGAGCCTTTACTTGCTATCAGATGGCTATCATGGTCGGTGAGAGATTAAACTCCTTGCTCAGGCAGGAGGGAGCGACCGCCCCACCGGAAGACCGATGGGTCATTCTTTTGGGACCGGCCACCCCGTTTATGGACGAAGATGTATCGGAAAGAGAGGTTCGGCCTCTCTTTGAAAGATCTCTGAAAAAGATTGAAGAGATGGCTTTGGGAGGCGTTCCTTTTCTCCTATTCCAACCGAATGGGTTCTCTGATTCAAAGCGGGCCTATCTCTTAAAAAGGCTCTTCCAGTTTTCTAATCTGGTCTGGAGGATATCTCTGGAAGATCAAGAACCACGAGTCGTCTTAGAAAAAAAGATTGCAGATGGCAGAATAATAAGCTGAAAGCTCAAAGCTGAATGCTGAAAGCGATAAAAAATTACGCTATGCGCCCTGCGCTATGCTCTTTGCGAGGGTTTATTTATGGGGCGGACGGTTCTTCCTTTTAGTAGGGTTCTGGAACAGGAAGTCCAGGAATGGAGGAAGTTTCGGAGAGGCCTGAGAAAAGAAGATCAGCAGTTTCTCGATCGGCTCTTTGAAGAAGCGAGGCTTCATGTGCAAGCTGGAGTCTATGCTTCGAGACCCTGGCCTTTTGAGACGATCCTGATCTCTGTTCTTCTCGAGCACGAGAAAGCCTTGGTGGAATTGAGATCGCAAATAAAAATTCTAGAGGGGCAGAAGGGGGAAGGTGAATCTTAACATTTCATCTGTAAAGCTTCCTCAGCACACCTGTCTATTTTCTGAAACTTTTTCCGCGACAGTTGGGTAAACTCATGGAGATCAGAGGACGGCTCTTCGATCTTTATCCCCTGGAGTCTTCAATGATCCTATGGATCAAGAGCGAGGATGGAAGACTTCGACGATTCGAAGATCCTTTCCGACCTCGATTCTATGCGCAGGGAAAGAAAACCAATCTCTTCGATCTCTTCCACTCTCTCAGCGCAGGGCGGCGGGCAGCAGGATACCAGTGGACCAGAAAGGAGGAACTCTGGAGTGGTGATGAAGTCGAAGTGATGGAGATTGAGATTGTAGATTCGGAGTATTATGCTCAACTTCCCAGAATTCTTCCTCAATGGGAGGAGAGGATTACCTTCTACAATTGTGACATCCCTTTGCCACAGACCTATCTTTATGAGAAAAGAATCTTTCCAACAGGCCGATGTATTGCTGAGGTTGAAGGAAATCGGATCTTTGAAATTCATCCTGATCCATCCGAGTCTGTGTGGATAGACGATGAAGACGTGCCTGACCTTCGGGTAATGGAATTGCGTGCCCTGAACCAGAACGGTTCAGGGCGGGGATGGAGATCTCTGGTATTGGAATGCGAAGGGTATCGGGTGGAGATGGAGACGATTGATGTTGGGGAAATCGAGAGGTTTCTCAAACATTTCGATCCTGATGTGATCTTGAGCGATGATGGGGATGCCTCTCTTTTACCTCTTCTCTTTTCTGAAGAGAAGAAATGGAAGACTTCCATCTCCTGGGATCGGGAGCCTTATCCCCTGAAGAGGCAAATCCATCCCAAGGGTCGTTCTTATTTCTCTTATGGCAGAACCTATTATCGAGCTCCTGCCCATCTCTTTCTTGGAAGATGGCACATCGATCGTAGAAACTCCTTCATCTACGGAGAGTCGGGAATGGAAGGAGTGGTTGAGCTGGCGCGATTGGCTAAAATTCCAGTTCAACGGATGGCTCGGACTTCTCCAGGGACAGCGATCACCTCGATGCAACTCGACCAAGCCTTTCAGGATAATATTCTCATCCCCTGGAGAAAGGGGGAACCGGAACGATTCAAGACGGCGTGGGATCTGCTCGTTGCAGACAAGGGAGGTCTTGTCTTTCAACCTAAGTTGGGGATCTTCGAAGATGTGGCAGAGATTGACTTCGCCTCGATGTATCCCACCATGATGGCGATCCACAATATCTCTCCGGAGACCGTACTCTGTGGATGTTGTGAGAACCATAGAGTTCCAGAGGCTGGTTATACGATCTGTGAGAAACGAAAGGGAATCGTACCTAAAACCCTTCACCCTATCTTAACGAGAAGAACTTGGCTCAAGAAAATGGCCAAAGAGGGAGATCCAGAAAAAAGGGAAATCTACAACCGGAAGCAGACGGCGCTCAAATGGATGCTTGTTACATCTTTCGGATATTTAGGTTATCGAAATGCTCGTTTTGGAAGAATTGAAGCCCATGAGGCAGTCACTGCCTTTGGAAGGGAGAGCCTCCTACAAGCTAAAGAGATCTGTGAGGAGGAGGGGTTCGAACTTCTCCATGCCATTACCGATTCCCTCTGGATTCGTAAGAAAGGGTTCAGAGAGGAAGAGATTCTTGAGCTCTGCCAGAAGATCAGCGAGGCTACAGGAATTACGATGAGCCTGGAGGGAATTTATCGATGGATGGCCTTTCTCCCTTCAAAAGGAAATCCAGAAAGTCCGGTGGCCAACCGTTATTTCGGACTCTTTCAAAATGGAAAGATCAAAGCGAGGGGATTATCATTTCGGCGAGGCGATATGCCTCCTTTGATTCAAGAGGCTCAGGTTCGGATGATCGAGGTTTTATCAGAGACAAAAAATATGGAGGATTTTCAATCGAAGATCCCTGAGATTTTAGACCTTCTCCTTGAATATGGCCTGAAGTTGAAGGACGGTCAGACGAAACAAGAGGACTTGGCTATCGGGAAGAGAATTTCTCAGGAGCCCAATGCTTATAAAGTGGATAGCCTCACGGCTCTTGCCGCCCAGCAGTTGGAAGATGTTGGAATCGAGATCCATCCCGGAGAGAAGGTCAGATATGTGATCAAGGATGCTGAATCCAAGGATAAGGCGGAGCGAGTAAAACCTTTTCCGTTAGTGGGGCCGGACGACACCTACGATGTCAAAAAATATCTGGAGATGCTCGTGAAGGCGACCGAAGAGATATTGATCCATTTCGGTTATGATATGAAGCGCTTAAGAAAAGAATTAAAAGGGTTCGAGGAGCCTAGCCCGCCTGCCGCAGGCAGGGATTCAAGGGTTCGAGTGAAAAGATTTCCCTTCTTTTACTAAAGAGGGAATTATTGCATTGTCATTGCGAGGAGCACAAGCGACGTGGCAATCTCAATATCCGTAAAACCAATTGACATATTCCCTCTATATGATATTTTGTGCATCAAGATGTACATTTGAAACCTCTCTCGAACAAGTATTCACCCATAGGTAGGTCCATATCATGACTGTCGTTGAGATACCTTGGATAATTGATGAACATACTCGCATCAAACACGCCTTGCTAACAAAGTACATTGACCCTTGGATGGCAATATTCTTCGCAGTCCAAACCAAGCAGGGCAGGGAGCAGAAGGTAGTTTACTTTGACGGTTTTTGCGGTCCGGGGATATACTACAACGACGAGTCTAAGACGGAAGAATGCTGTGGGTCTCCATTGTTGGTTGCAGAAGTTGCGAACAAGTATCTCGACGAAGACCCGAAGCGGTCGGTCATAATGCACTGCGTCGACAGAAATGCCCAGTGCACGGAGATGTTGAAAAAGAAGATAGACAAACTCAATAGATACAACCAGGATTGGCAGGTACACAATGCTGAGTTCGTTGACAAAGTCAATGAAGTGCTTGACTTATTTGACCAGACCGACCTGCAACACCAACCATTGTTCTTTTTCATTGACCCATTCGGGTACAGCGGGTACCCTATGAAGACTTTGGAACGTTTATTGGCCTATCCACGCACTGAGCTTTTCGTCAATTTTATGGTCTACGATATTGTAAGGTTTTGGGAACAGGAACGATCCGAAGAGGGTATGATGGCCCTGTTCGGAACCGATGACTTTAAAAAAGTTGCTGAATGTACTACGCCAGAACAGAAGTACGCATTCTTTGTCAACCTTTACTCCTCCTGCCTTTTGAAAGCCGGTGCTCAGTATGTGATGCCCTTCAGGGTTAACACGCCTAGCCAGGGAACGCGCCCCCGGTACTATCTCATTCACGCTTCGAAGGACATTTTGGCACTCAAGACCATGAAGAACAATATGGCAAAAGTCAGTGATGCACCCTATCGGTTCGAAGCTATTGGGTTGGTTTCCGAGCAGATGAGTCTCTTTGAGAACCCAGACAAGGTTGCGCTACGTGACCGAATCGAAGAGCTATGTCGGAACGCGAAGGGTGAGGTAGATTACGATGAGATAGAGGATTGGGCGTATGCTAACACTATTGGTGTGGCCAAGACCATAAAGGAAGCATTGGTCGAATTAGAGCACGACGGCAAAGTGTCAATCAAACGGCAGCCTGGGCAAAGGAAGAACACTGTTGTAAGCGGTGCACGAATTCGCGCCGACAAATAGGACTACGAATATGGGTTTGGTTTCGAAAATTGAATGGACTGAATCTACATGGAATCCCGTCACTGGATGGCCAAACGGCTTCAGGCGATGGGTCAACCCAACTATACAAATGGATTTAGGCTTGCATTACACGAAAAAGTCCTAGAACTGCCACTGGCGTGGAAGAAACCGCAAACTATCTTTGTGAACTCGATGAGTGATCTTTTCCATGAGGAGGTTCCAGCTAAATTTATTCAGAGGGTCTTTCATATTATGGAACAGGCCCATTGGCATCGTTTCCAGATCCTGACGAAAAGATCAGAACGGCTTCTTGAAATCAATCCTAAACTCTCCTGGAATTTCAACATTTGGATGGGAGTCAGTGTTGAAAATCAAGAGCATACTTTCAGAATCGACCATCTGCGCAAAACTGGAGCAAAAATTAAATTTATATCTTTTGAACCGCTTCTCGGACCTATCCACGATCTCAATCTCAGAGGGATAGACTGGGTCATCGTAGGGGGAGAATCCGGGCATCAGGCGAGACCGATGGATGCCTCTTGGGCTGTTGATATCCGTAACCAATGTCAGAGGACGAAAGTGCCATTCTTCTTTAAACAATGGGGTGGTCCAAACAGGAAGAAGACTGGCCGGAAGCTTGAAGGCAGAACATGGGATGAAATCCCAGCGTCTGTCAATATGGCAAAGGCTGTGTGCAATTATTGAGATGTATTGAAGAAATCAGAAAGGAAATTGAACGTTTAAAGGAACCCGGCTAACCCCTTTGCTTTTTAGCTCAGAAAAAACTTGGGGGCAGGTTTAATTATTGTTTTTTTTGCCCTGATTTCATGTTCTCCCAAAACTCTCTCTTTAAAATTTCAAGGAGAGGAAAGAGGAGATGGCTGCGGAGACCAGCATTCCGAACATAGAATAATTATCAAATCTTCATCCTTTGCACTATAAAGACCTGTTTGAGCGGGTAAAACCCATCATGTTAGATTTTATCAATACGCCCAATCTATCCCCATCATGGAAGTGATCGCAACGCTATAACCTCACCAGATTGGCACCATAAGTGAGGCCAGCCCCGAAACCAACAAGAATTACAAGATCCCCGGTCTGGAGCCTCCCTTCTCGAATGGACTCGTCAAGAGCGAGAGGAATGGAGGCAGTGGAGTTGTTCCCATACTTTTCAATTGTAACGATCATCTTATTTTTGACTGCCCCATTGGGAAGTTCGAGTCTGGATTCGAAATCCTCTGCAGCGCTTTTGATGATCCTTGCATTGGCCTGATGGGGAATGATTCTGTCAACCTGATTGAACAATGCACGGAGTTCTTTTTTGCTGGCCGTCCCATCAGGGTCAAGAACCCGCAGGCAGCTTTCCGCCATAGCGCCTTTGGCGAAAGCGTAGACCTTTTTACCATTCATCCACATGAATCGATAGCCATTGTCTCTATTCTTGCGAAGCACAAGGGTATCACGCGATTTGTATTCACCACCGAGATGGGATCGGATGATGCCTTCTTTAGCCCTCCGCTGTAATACCACGGCTCCTGCTCCGTCTCCAAAGAGGACGCACGTGTTTCTATCCTTATAATTGGTGATGGCCGAAAGCTTGTCCGATCCGACCACAGCGACTGTTTTATATTGCCCTGATTTTACAAATTGCTCTGCGACGGCCAGAGAATAATTGAAACCGGTACACCCCGCTTGCACATCGAAGAAAGGTATGTTTTTATGGAGATTGAGGAGATGTGCGATGTGGCCCGCCGCAGAGGGCCACATCGGTTCATTGGTATTGGTACCCACCACGAGCATCTCAATTTCTTTGGGGTCGATGCGTGCGTTTTCTATGGCCCTTCCAAGGGCAAGTCGGCCCATGGTAACGTTGGTTTCTTCTTCCGCTGCAATCCTTCGCTCACGGATGCCCGTCCTTTCAAAAATCCATTTGTCACTGGTCTCCACCATCTTTTCCAGATCATGGTTTGTAAGGACCCTTTCTGGAACATAAGACCCCGTTCCGATAATTCCAACGTGATACATGCAAAACCCCTTTCGGAGGTTTGAACCTAAGACTTTTCTCTCTGCAGAAAGTGCAATAGGAAACTAAAGATAACCTTTTCTTCAATTTATGGCAATAGATTTTGTCGTGGCTAAAGAGAGGTAATTATCGCTTCACCAGAAATGAACTGTAGGATTTGCGTAGGGAAATAGCCCCGACCGAGGCTTCTGCATGAGCGTTAGGCGTCCGCATCCGACAGGCTCTCCCCGATTCACTCAAAACAACCCCATCATAATAATTCAAGAATAAAGATTTGTCCCCACTCTCACCTAAAAATGTATGCAACATCCCTCAGATTCACAGATTTGGGAGTTGAGCATCGTTTCGCAATCGAGTAGAATACCCTTTGATCAAACAGGAGGAAAACGTATGAAAACCAGGCAACAATTCAGTCGTCGAGAGTTTTTTAAAACCACCGGAGGGGTTTTGAGTCTCCTCGCAGTGGCCACACATGTCCCATCGGCCATTGCCGGCGCTGCAGAAGGAGGCCCGCCGCCGGTCGAACGCGACCCGGCTCAGCTTAAGCGGTTGCTGGATGAGATGGACGCCAAGGGTTACCAGTTTTGGAGCGTGCCCCGCAAGGACGGGGAGTTTCTTCATCTCTTGGTGAAAGCAACCCGTGCGAGGAATGTCCTCGAACTGGGCACCTCGCACGGGTTTTCGGCGATCTGGATGGGGCTTGGGCTGGAGGAAACCGGCGGCCGATTGACCACGATCGAAATCGACAGAGAGCGATACGATCTGGCACGCAGGCACGTGAGCGAGGCAGGTTTATCACAGCGTGTAACCTGCATCAAGGGCGATGCGCATGTGGAGGTAGCAAAGCTCGAGGGGCCTTTTGATTTCGTATTCATGGATGCCGACAAAGAGGGGCAGATGGACTACTTCAAAAAACTCTTCCCGAAGAAGCTTGTTCCGGGCGGAATTCTTTTGGTTCACAATGCCATCCGGCAGGCCAACTCCATGAAGGATTACCTCGATATGATCCCGAAGCATCCCGACTTTGACACCGTTACCCTGAGCGTGACGATGGACGATGGCTTTTGCCTGAGCTATAGGCATCGGATATCATAAACCTCAACGCTTTACAAAGAGTCCCTCAGGGAGAACGGTTCACATTTAGGATTATAGGGGCCCATTTGATGAAAATTTTGGATTTTATTCAAAAAATTTTGATAGATGAATTCAAGGAAATTCAACAAGACGAGGGCCATCATTACATTTCATTTAACCTCATCTGTCAGGGAATAGAATTTTTAGGAACTTGCCTTGATTCAGAACCTTTTTCAGCGAAGGGCTTAAGCGCTCCGCGGTTTAGAAGAGCTATTTATGATCTTTTTCCAACATCCTATCGTAAATTCAATCAAGGGAGTGGAAGGCCCTTTGACTTATATGAGAATCTACGTTGCGGTCTGTTACATGTTATTTTACCAGAGTCACCATTAGAACTCATTCGAAGAACCGAAAAAACAAAATTTAATGTGAATCATCTCGAAGTAAAGGAGATTCGGGGTATTAACAGGCTTGTCTTAGTTTTGGAGGATCTTTTTGATGATTACGAAAAAGCGTGTGAAGAAATCATTGCAAGAATTAGTGACGGTCGTTTAGGTGGTTGGAAGTTCGCAGGAGATTTATTATTAACCCAACCATGAGCACAATTTTCAAAGCCAGCCGATATTTTGAAGATGTATTCATAAAACATCCTTTTAACAGGTAGAAAAGGAAAAGTTCAGAAAGGGGAGCCCTCTTTTAGATGTCTCAAAAAAAGTAAAGAAATGACTTGACGGAATTCTCCCAAAAAGGATGGAAAAACGGTTCTCTTTTATCTATTGTTTCTTAGAAGAGGAGAAGGGCTTCTGCCGATAGAGTACTTTGCCAGCCCGGACCCCTGTCCATTCACCTTTTGACAACGCAAGTTGTCCATTCACAATGACGTAATCGATGCCTATCGGGTATTGGTGTGGTTTTTCAAAGGTTGCTTGGTCCATGACTGTGGCTGGATTGAACACGGTTATATCCGCAATCATCCCTTCCCTGATCAGACCGCGGTCCCGGAGGCCTACACGATTGGCTGGGGTTGAAGACATCTTCCGAACCGCTTCCTCTAGGGACAGCACGCCCTCCTCTCGCACATATTTACCAAGAACCCTTGGGAAGGTGCCGTAATACCTTGGATGGGGGACGCCTTTCCCAAACTCCACGAGACTTCCATCGGAGGCCACGAGGCCGAAAGATGAACGCATGATGCGGATGAGATCTTCTTCCAGCATATTAAAAGAGACTATATCGGCTTCCCCTGCAAGGAGGATATCGATGGCTACATCGACCGGTTCCTTTCCTTTGATCTTGCCGATCTCTGCCAGATTTTTTCCTTCTAAGTTTGTGTCAGGTCGAAAGGTGGCGATGAATAGTTTCTCCGGACCGCCGCGTTTATCGATCGACACCAGCATTTCCTTTTTGATTTTCTCTTTGGTTGGAGGATCGAGAAAGCGCTCTTTCATCTTCGCCTCACCTCCGGCTACAGCCCAGCGAGGCACGATGGACCCCATAAGACTTGTCTCTGAAGCCACATAGGGATATTGATCGAAGGTCACATCGACGCCTCTCGCTCTCGCTTGTTTCACCAGATTCAAGATCTCCACGGACTTCCCCCAAACCGGTTTTCCCAGGGCTTTTAAGTGGGCGATCTCTACAGGAATATTCGCCTTCTCACCGATTTCGATGGCTTCTTTTACAGCGGCCACTAACCCGATGCTGTAATCGGACTCATCACGGATGTGACTTGCATAAATGCCGCCATATTGGGCCGCTACCTTGGCGAGTTCGATCACCTCATCTGTTTTGCTGTACGAGCCAGGAGCGTAATAAAGGCCGGTTGAAATGCCAACCGCTCCCTCCTCCATTGCCTTGGCCACAAGCCTCTTCATCTTCTTCAATTCATCCGCTGTTGGAGCCCTGTCTGCCATTCCGATGACCTGCTTTCGGATGGTTGCTTGTCCCACCAGCAAGGTGAAATTGATTCCTAGGCCAAGGCGCTCTAATGCTGCCAGTTTCTCACCAACCGGATAAATGGAATCCCCACAGTTCCCGCCCACGATAGTGGTTACTCCTTGCTGCATGTAGTTTTGAGCGAGAGGAAACTTCTCAATGTCTGTGTCTGTGTGGTTGTGAATGTCCACAAAGCCTGGGGCAACCACGCGGTTAGCGACATTGAGCCGTTTCCCTGTCCCTGCCTCTTTGAGATCTCCGATCTTAGTGATCCGACCATTTTGGATTCCCACATCGCCGTAGTACCACGGATTTCCTGTTCCATCCACAATCCTTCCTCCCTCGATGACGATGTTGTAGAAGTCTTGAGCCGAGGTCATCGGTATGACTAACCCAAAGGCGAAGGAGGCAAGGGAAAAAATGATGAACCTTCTTAACAATAACTTCATAGACCATCCTCCGTTCTGGTGGGAATTAATTCTCTCTGGAAACCTTTATCCATTCCAAAGGATATACCTTCAGTTATATGGGAGTCAAGAATTTAGCCCACTAAAAATTATGTGGAGTCAGTTCTTGCAATATAATATTTCCAGGGGATGGTTGAAAAAAATGTGCTAATGGATAACCCCCCTTCATGTGGCCTTAACCGTTAAATCGACCCAATCAAAACTTCCCTCTGGTGCTGCCAGGTGGCGGAATTTGCTTTTTTCAGATGAAGAAATGACTTGACGGAATTTTTAACTGAGGTTATGAAGTATGAAAATTGGAAATTCTATTTTAGAGAGGTTCCTTTGATTTTAGAAATTACCCAGTGGATTATGGAGTCGATGAGGACCCATGGCCAGCTCTCGGTCTTCATCGGCGTGATGATTGAGCAGATTATTGTCCCCATCCCGTCTCCACTGATCATCATGGGGGCAGGGGCCATCCTCATCCCTCCCGGAATTTCCATTCCAAATGCCTTCCTTCAGATTCTCTGGGTCATCGTTCTTCCCGGTTCCATCGCCTCAACACTGGGTTCCTATATTGGCTATATGATCAGTTTTTATGGAGGAAAAGCCCTGGTCGTGCGGCTCCAACGTTTTTTGGATGTGGACTGGGATCAGATAGAAAGATTGGAGAAACGATTTCAGGGGAGGAAAGAAGCCTTGAGTATCTTTCTCTCCCGGGCCATTCCCGTCTTCCCTATCTCTTTGGTTTCTGTCTTTGCTGGTTTGCTGCGCATACCTATCAAACCCTTCACGATTTATACCTTTTTGGGTTCGATCTTCCGATGTTTTTTTCTGGGTTTTTTTGGATGGTGGATCGGGGCCACTTACGAAAAAGCAGCCACCCGCTTAGATTCAGTGGAGACGATCGTCTCCATTTTAATGTTGATCGGGATGGGGGTGGCTTTCGGATACCTCTATTACAAATTTAGAAGGTCGACTTGATTTAAAGAAAATGATTATGAAAAATAAATTAAAGTAAATCGGAAGGAGAATGGTCAATGAAAGTGACAGTGGACGAGGAAACCTGTATCGGATGCGGGCTTTGCGCAGAGGATTGCCCAGAGGTCTTTGAAATGAACGATGATAAGGCTCATGTCAAAGTAGATGAGGTTCCTGAGGATGTACTGGAGTCCTGTAAGGAGGCTGCTGAAAATTGTCCGGTAGAGGCCATCCAGATGGAAGATTAAGTCTCTCCAACAAGAATAAAAAAAGGGGCAATCCACATAGAATCATGGATGCCCCTTTCTTATTTTCTTTTTAGAAAATCACTCAAAATATTCTTTGATTTCTTTATAGCGTTTGGGATCTCTCAGTCGATCAAGGGCTTTCGCTTCGATTTGCCGAATTCTCTCTCGGCTGAGACCGAACTGCCTACCGATTTCTTCAAGAGTACATTCCCCGTCTTCTCCAATGCCAAAGCGGAGTCGGAGAATCTTTTCTTCTCTCGGAGAAAGGCCAGATAAGAGCTTCTGGATTTGATGGGTTAAATCTTTTTCCAGTAAAGAATCACTGGGTGAGAGGCTCTTGTCATCAGGAATCAGGTCTTCAAGAGTACTATCCTCTTCCCCAATAGACATATCCAGAGAGATCGGCTCCTCAATGAGATTGAGAATCTTCTCCACATCGTGTAATGGGATTCCACTATCCTTTGATAATTCTTGGGAGGTAGGCTCTCGACCTAACTTCTTTACTTGATCCTTAAAGGATTTCATCAACTTTCCTTTGATCTCAAAAAGATAGTTGGGAATGCGAATGGTCCTCGACTTCTCTGCAAAGGCTCTTAAAATGGCTGCCCTGATCCACCAGGAAGCGTAGGTACTGAATTTAAAGCCTTTGGTATAATCGAACTTGACCATAGCCTGAATGAGGCCCAGATTTCCCTCCTGGATCAAATCCAAGAAAGAGAGCCCCCGATTGGCATATCGTTTTGCGATACTGACCACCAACCGCAGATTGGCCTGGGTCAATTCATTCTTTGCCTTTTGGAGATCGAGGAGGGCATGTTGATATTGGTTCAACGCCTTCTTATAAAGAAGATTTTTCTCCCTCATTTCTGAAGGAGTGGGTTTTGGTTTTTTCCCATTCTTCCCATTCTTGCCCTTTAATTTATATCCTTGCCGGGTATTGGTATGGGTATGTTTACCCCCATTTTTTGGACTCGGATGGGTATATAATTGGGTTTTCAGACGATTGATCTTTGTTTCGAGGATCTTAACTTGACGCTCGCCTTCCTTAATCCTTTTTGCCAATTCGACCTCTTTTTCTGGCGTAAGAAGGGATATTTTTTCAAGGCCTTTTAAATATTCCCATGTGATATCCTGAGGCTGAAAAATGATTTCTTCCTGAGGAACTGCCTCGGCTGAAATTTCTTCCTCTTCCTCGGCCGCTAGTTCTGCTTCCTCCGCCTGGAGATCAAGATCCTCTATCGTTTCTTCTGATTCACCCTCTATGTAGGGTGCGGATTGGATAGGTGGAATAGAGGTCGGGGTTTCAGCAAAAAGGGACGAGGATTGAACGGTCTCGAGGGCTAAATCCTCTCCATTTTTATTTGCTGTCTTATTATTTTTCACAGGTATTTTACCCCTTTCTTTCTAGAACAAAAAACCCTCTCCATTCTTAGTCTATGGAAAGGGTGGATTTATTCAATTTTACTTTTACCAAAAAACCCTAACCGGTCGAATGGTTCTCTCTATAATCAACTCCCGTATAAGGTAATTTTTTCATCATCTAATACTAATATATTCAAGTGAGCAAGTTTTGTCAAGCATTATTTTTACGTAAATTTTATATTATTATCAACAGGTTACAAATTAAACAGTTAATATTACAGAATTCATATAGGATTAATTCCATATTTTTATATGAAAGATTAGTAAATTCTCCAGGGTTGAAGCATTCACTTCGAAATATGAGAAAATAAAAATAAACCCTTCAAATGCTGGTGACAGGAAGCAGGAAGAAAGGTATTTAATTTGACCCATTCGACGGCGCCCAAGGCTTCAGCCGAGGAGTCGAAGGGTTGACTTTGGGTAGTCCATCTTTTATAAAATTAAAGTCTAAATCCTGCCTGCCGCAGGCAGGTATTAATCTCCATTCCCCTTTCTAAAAGGGGTTGAAAGAATGTCTATGGGATATGTGGATCTCCATCTTCATACAACCGCTTCTGACGGAGTGCTAAGCCCATCTGAGATCGTGAGATATGCAAAGGCGAAAGGACTTCAAGCGATTGCAATCACTGATCATGATACCATCGAAGGGTGTGAGGAGGGGTTGTCAGAAGGGGAGAGAGTTGGTTTTGAAGTGATCCCGGGAATTGAAATTAGCGCCGAGCATTCACCTGGCTCCATGCATATCCTGGGCTTTTTTCTCGATATCCATCATCCCTTCCTCAATGAGAGGTTGGAATATCTTCAAAGGGCAAGGGCAGAAAGAAATCCGAAGATGGTTGCGAAACTAAACCAGTTAGGCATTGAGATAACTTATGAAGAGGTACTGAAAGCCTCTGGGGGAGGGCAGGTTGGGCGACCCCATTTTGCTAATGTGCTTTTAGAAAAGAAGTATGTCAGAAGTTTTCAGGAGGCTTTCGACCGGTTTCTGAAAAAGGGAGCCTCAGCCTATGTGGACAAATTCAGATTTAAATCGAAAGAGGCTCTACATTTTATCAACGAAGCCAAAGGGGTGGCAGTGCTTGCTCATCCCAATACCCTCGGAATGAATGGATACTCAGAATTGGAGAAACTTATCCTCCAACTCGTCGAGGAGGGGCTTAAAGGGATTGAGGTCTATTATCCTGAACATTCTGCAGCGGAAGTGGCACAATATAAAACTCTTGCCGACAGATACGGCCTCCTGTCGACAGGGGGGACGGATTATCATGGAATCGAAAAAACCGGATTGGACATCGGGGTAGGGAGAGGAGAAATGAAGCTTCCTTACTCCATCGTGGAGAATCTCAAGGCAGTTCGAAATCGGTCTTTATCGGGGAGGTAAAGAGGTGGTTATCCTTTTATTGATCGTCACGACTTTGTTATGGGGATCGACCCCCATTCTTGAAAAAATAGGTTTGACAAAAGCAGACCCTCTGATTGGCGTCACCATTCGAAGCGCCATTGTCACGGTAGGCCTTTTTTTGCTCACCTTTCTATTAGGCAAAGGCAGGGCATTGATCGAATTGGATGGGAAGAGTATTTTTCTCTTTGGCGCAAGCGGCATGATGGCAGGTCTTCTCGGGATGTGGACTTATTACAGTGCCTTGAAAATGGAGGCAACCTCTAAGATCGTTCCCATTGCAGCCTGTTACCCTTTGGTGACCGCCCTTCTGAGTGTTTTGGTTCTTAAAGAAGGGGTAACCCTTCACAGAGTCATTGGTACAGCATTGATTGTCTCAGGAATCTGGCTGGTGAAATAAAAGTTCGTCCTTGAGCCTTAGTGTTTTGGCGTCTTTGCGTCAGACCATTAAATGTAATGACCCAACGACTCAATGACCCAATGACTGAATAACTTAATGACTTAGTAACGGAGGGGATTATGAAGAGACGAAAAAAAACCAATCGCTTGAAGGCAGCTTTGAAAAGGAAAAATGTTAAGCACTCCTTGAAAAAGTCTAAAGGAGAAAGAAAGTATCCAACGTGATCCTGATAGGAAATAACGTGACTCGTGTCCCTGCCTAATCTGTCCGCCGACAGGCAGGCATGATTCGTGTCCGTAAACCGTTGAATTTTCATTCTTCATTTGCTGTAAGCCTATCATGACCCGTTTTGAATACCCCAGACTTGTCTTATCAGACCCTGATGGGAATATCTTCGATCATCCCTCTCTGAAGCTATCAGGTCGATCTGGAACTCGGTTCCTCCTCCCCCATCCCTCAGAATTAGTGCCTCTGCCTAAAGGGAGTCAACTCTTTACATTACCCGGAAGGATTCCAATCGGATGGGATGAAGAAAAAAGATCTTTCGTCTCTTCGAGAAAAGTGGAATTAAGGAATAAGGAGGTAGAGTATATAGCTATGGCCGCTTTCCTCCCGCCAGGATATATCCGTACACTTCTTCCTGCCACACATCTGGAGCCAAGAGCGCCCACCCTTCCACTCTGGGCTTACAGCGCCGTGGGTTGGAAAGATGGGAAATTTTGGGCGACAGGATTATTCATTGACCCCAACCTTCATTGGAATCCAAAATATTTTGAGAACGATCGCCTTTTAAAAAGAAAAGTTCATACCTTTCGTAGTAAATCCCCTGAGAATCGCCTCCTTCAACAACTTTCTCGATGTGCTTTGGAATATCACTGCTTTGCAGCAAAAAATATCTTTTTTCGAAGATGGGAATGCCCATTACCTACTTCCCCTTCATGCAACGCAGAATGCATAGGATGTATTTCACTTCAGCCATCTGAATGCTGTCCGGCTTCGATGGAAAGGATCCGGTTTGTGCCCACGGTGGATGAAGTCCTGGAGGTCGCTTTGCCCCATTTGGAAGAGGCAGAGGATGCGATTGTCAGTTTCGGTCAGGGTTGCGAAGGGGAGCCGTTAATGCAGTGGCGACTTCTGGAGAGATCGATCCGTGAACTTCGAGAGAGGATAGATCGTGGGACGATTAATCTCAACACCAATGGCAGCTTTCCAGACCGGGTAGCAAAGCTTTGTGATGCCGGGCTTGATAGCGTTCGTGTGACGTTGAACAGTCCTCATCGGGAATATTACAACCGTTACCATAAACCGAAGGGATATACCTTTGGAAAAGTCGTAGGTTCCCTGGTCAAAGCCAAAGAAAAAGGGATCTACACTTCGATCAATCTCCTCGTCTTCCCAGGGTTCACAGACAGGGAAGAAGAAGTGGAAGGGTTGATAGAACTGATCAGGGAAACGAACCTCGATCTTATCCAGATGCGAAATCTCAACATCGATCCAGACCTCTATCTCAAGACCATGGGAATAGGCGAGGGAATAGGTATCTCTAAGATGATTGATACTCTAAAGAAGAAATTCCCTTTTCTCCAATTTGGTTATTTCAACCGCACCAAGGAGAACTTTTATTCCAATAAACAGGATTCAAGGGGTCAAGTGGTCGAGGGTTCAAGTGAAGATATTAAAAAATAAATATTTGAACCCATGGACCCTCGAATCCTTGAACCCTTTTTTAATTTTTTTCGGCGATAAGGCTTGCCACTGCCTTTTTTCTTCCACCCTCCCTGAAGATCCCTTCGCGATAGAATAGAATCCGGAAGTTTTTAAAGAGCCTGAGAAGTTCGTTGGGTTTTAAAAAATATTTGGCTTGCTTGGGCCCTCCTGTCCCGAGCTTTCGATGTTCAAGGAGGTATGTTTCGAAGATTACCTTTCCTCCTTTTTTCAGCCCTTTTCTGATCCTTGGGATGAGACGACGTTTAAGAAAGTAGAAATTGGCGATGAGGTCGTATCGCTCTTTTTCAATCTGATATTGGTCGAGGTCAACGAGAAAGGTGTTAATCTTGACTCCTCTTCCTTGGGCTAATTTTTGGGCTTTCTTCAAACCCCTCTCAGAGATATCCACTGCATTCACTTCAAATCCATTTTGTGCCAGAAAAACTGCGTTTCTCCCTTCACCCGAAGCAATATCGAGGGCCTTTCCTTTTGGAAGGAGACGGATATGTTTCTTGAGAAAAGGATTGGGTTCTTTTCCAAAGGCGAATTCTTCCCTCCCGAATCTATCGTTCCACCGTTTCTGGTCAGCTTTCATGGTTGTTTCACCTTTTTAAACATTACCATTTGAACTTATTGCAGTCAAAAATTTTCCCTTGACATCGAAAAAGGTTGGAGGTATAAATAGTCTACAAATGTAGACCTTAATAAAGAGGCTCAAAGTTCAAGGTTCAAAGCTCAAAAGGGGAAAAAAGAAAATAAAATGGAAGACAAAAAAGAACTGACTTCAACTCAACAGAGAGTCTTTGATTTTTTAAAAGATTTTCTTCGAGAAAAGGGATTTCCGCCGACTCTTCGTGAGATTGCCTCTCATTTTGGGTTGAGAGGGCCTAAAGGGCCACAAAAAACCTTAAATATCCTGGAGAGAAAGGGTTACCTCCGAAAAGTTCCTGGAGGTTCGAGGGCAATTGAAATTTTAAGCTACCCACAGTTCAGCCTTACCCATATACTTTCGGTTCCCATTGTAGGAAGAGTGCGAGCAGGGGAACCCATTCTCGCCATTGAGAATATCGAGGGGTACATCAATCTTGATCGGAGTTTTGTTTCTTCTGGAGATGTTTTCCTTCTTCGGGTCCAGGGGGATAGCATGATCGATGCCCATATTCAAGATGGAGATTTTGCCCTGGTGAAACCTCAGCCCAATGCAGAGAACGGTGAGATCGTCGTGGCCTTAATCGAAGATGAGGCCACGATCAAGAGGATCTTTAAAAAGAGGGATTTGATTCGGCTCGAACCGGCCAATCCCAAGATGGAACCCATTGTCGTCAAACGGGGAGAGAAAAAGGTTACCATTGTTGGAAAGGTGATAGGAATTTTTAGAAAACTTTAAATAGGTTAGGGGGTCTGAGCGTTGAAGTGTTAAGGTGTTTTGACCTAAAGATCTAGAAAAACCAATGTCTCAATAACCCAATAACTCAATGACTTAATATTTATGGACGACAAGATTATTCTCCACATCGACATGGATGCTTTTTTCATTTCTGTTGAGCAGAGGGATAATCCTTCTCTCCGGGGAAAACCTGCAGCGGTTTGTGGTTCTCTTTCTCGAAGCGTGGTCACTTCAGCCACCTATGAAGCAAGGCCTTATGGAATTCGGGCAGGGATGTTAACCCAGGAGGCAAAAAGGCGTTGCCCCCAGTTGATTCTTGTTGAAGGAAACCATTCGAAATATACAGAAACCGCGGCCCGAATTTTTTCTGTCCTAAAAGAATATACTCCCTTGGTGGAAGTCGCCTCCATTGACGAGGCCTATCTCGATATCACTCAATCCCTGCTCCTCTTCCAGTCTCCTCTGCACATCGCCACATCGATCAAAGATCAAATCCGGGAGAGTGAACAATTGACGTGCTCCATTGGAATCGCTCCCAATAAACTCCTTGCGAAGTTGGGGAGTCGCCTAAAAAAACCTGATGGTTTGGTGGTCATTCGAAAAGAGGAAATGGAAGAGATATTAAGGGATCTTCCCGTATCAAAACTCAATGGAATCGGTCCAAAACTCGCAGAGGCTTTAAATTCGATGGGTATCTTTACCTGCGGTCAATTGGGGAAATTTCCGGTTTCTGTTTTGGCAAAAAGGTTTGGTGTCATCGGCGAGAGGCTTCATGAGATGGGTTTGGGATTGGATGATAGCCCGGTGGTTCCATTTGATGAGGAGGAAGATGCAAAATCAATCAGCCACAGTGTCACACTCGAAGAAGATATCTCTGACCCGAATATCCTTAGAAAAGTTCTACTTCAGCTTTCGGAGAAAGTCTCCAAGAGGATGAGGAGGGAGGGATTCTATGGAAGGAGGATTGCCATTACCGTCCGATACTCAGATTTTTTCACTTTCTCAAAACAGAAGACCCTCTCCAAATGGATGAACAGCGGGAATGAAATATTCAAACTTGCTTCCGAGATCTTTGAATCGATTCCCCATCCAAAACCGATTCGGCTCTTGGGAGTCGGGGTGTCTCTTCTGAAAAAAGAATGGTGCCAGTTGGATTTTTTTGAGGAGAGTGGAAAAAAGGATAGTTTGCTCAAAGCGATGGACCGGGTAAACGAGCGATTTGGAGATTGGACGTTAACCTGGGCAGGCCTTTATTAATGAAGGTAACCAAATCATTGGGTCACATGACTCTAAGAAAGCAGCGTCTAAATTATCCTCTTAAAGTTTCCAGCAATTTTTCGACTTGATATTCGGATTTCTCTTCGGCCTTTTGCCATGTTTGAATCATCGAGTAACACCTTTCTAATTCTGCCACCACGGCATTGACGGGACGGAGAGGATCGGAGCCGATGGTCAATGCTGCCACCATCATCAGCCACCACAGCATCTCCTCAAATGCTTCTCTGTTGAACCACCAAATATCATTGTACTGGTTCACCCCTAAGAATTGTTGGATCTCACTATCCTTCAACAATGATTCTAATATCCCATAAGCTTGCCTTTGATCAGATGGCTTCACCTCAAACCATCTTTGATGACCCGTGAGCAATTTGATGGCTGTCAAAGAACTCCATGAAGCAGTCTCTTCAAGCCCTAAATCCCTCAGCACGCTCATGATGGTTTTGCCAAGCCTCCATTCATCAATCCAATTACGACTCTGTCCTGCAAAGTCCCTTTGATTGACTACCATCCCAAGAGCATGGACAAATAACCAACTGAAAAGTGTAGCCCAGGTGTATGTTGAATCGGTCAGTTTCTTGTGCAGGTATTCTGCCGCTGCTTTAACTCCTTTGGGTTGGAGCCGTGGGTAGCGGCTGGTAATGATGGGTAAGTATAGGATGGCTTCCAGTTTACGCCTTACCTCTCGGACAATCGTCATCTCATCTTCTCTCCCCCTGCTGAGATGTTTAGCTTCTTGGAGGAGGTGAATCATTTTCTTTTCTATCTCTTCCATGAGTTTCTGATCGAGTTGAGCCTGAGCTTGGGTGATGCGTGCCTCCATCAAACGATGGAATGTCTCCACATTAAGCAGTTCCTTAAAAGCATCCTGAAGAGGTTGTAACAGCATTTCTTTCAGTATCTCTTCAATACTGGGTACCCCACGGCCATTTAAATAATTGGCTATTTGGGCATAATGATGCCATTGGTTATCCCGAACTTCTCTAAAATCGATGAATACATGATATTTGTAAGCACCCAGTTCCACATACAACCCCTTTCCACACAATTCCTTGCTGTTACGAATGTACTCCAGGCCGGCCACATTGTCCCTGAAAATGCAGAAATAGGCTTGATCATCGTGCAATCCAAGACCTTCTCCTAAATGTTTCTGAATTAATGTGCGTTCATCCCCTTCGCCAGTCTTGATCGAATAGGCGACAGAGGACCGGACCCATCCTCGGGCGGACTCATATTTGTTATGATAGATGACCAGAGATCGCTCATCGCCAGAGCGATTGGAGTAAGCAAATACGTTCTCATTGACATAACCCTCTGGAGTGAAAAAATCGTAGAGCAGGAAATTTTTTACATCAGAAAAAAGATGGCGGCGCTTCATCAATGGGAAAATCTCCCTTTCATGCCGCCGGGTTAATTCCTGGTCAGGTTGTTCGTCCGATTTGGCATACCGGTATTCCATTCCATATTTTTCGTTGAATCCTTCGATCTGACCATGGGCAAACATTGGGAGTCCAGGCATGGTCACCATCATCGTGCACACACCGAAGTACTTATCTCCCTTGCTAAATTGAGTGACCGCCGTTTCCTCATCCGGGTTGCTCATGAAATTGACAAATCGTTTGAGGACCTCAGGATTGAATTCGAGCGTATTCTTCATGACGGAACGGTACTTGGCGTTTTCTTCATCTTTCAGCATATTCATGAAGGCGCTGTTGTAAACCCGATGCATCCCCAAGGTTCGGACAAAGTACCCCTCCAGCAACCAAAAGGCTTCGGCCAGTAATAAGGTGTCAGGAGCTTCTTGAGCCACGCGGTCCACCACCTGACGCCAGAATTCTTCGGGGAGGAAAGGATCGAATTGTTTTTTGGACATACCATGCTCAGCTCGCGAAGGAATGTCTCCCCCCGTGCCCGGTTCCGGGAACCACAAGCGTTGATAATGCCGCTTCGTTAAGGTCATGGCCGCATCGAAACGGATAACAGGAAATTTTCGAGCGACGTTAAGGATCGTTTGGATAACCGCCTCCCTCACCTCAGGGTTCAGGTAGTTCAACTGGGCCGTATCATTCCAGGGCATTCGGGTCCCGTCGTTGCCATGGTAGATGAACCTTTCGTTGCCACTTCTCCGGTCCACCCTTTTGAAGACCACGGCTGCATCACTCCGATCGAAATAATGATCCTCAAGATAGATCCCTACCTCTCCATGCCAGGAGAGGTCCGGTCCATTGAAACGATAAGCAGGGAAGGGACTATAAGCCACGGAAATGAACCACTCCGGATGTTCGATGACCCACCTGGAATCAATTCCCACATGGTTGGGCACCATATCGCTTGCCATGCGGATACCTCGCCGCCAAGCCCGATCTTTTAAATTCTGAAAAGCTTCTTCACCTCCGAGGTCGCTGGCGATCTGGTAGTCGAACAGGGAATAAGCCGAAGCCACTGCATCGGGATCGCCCAACAACTCTTTGATTCTTTTTGAGGCAAGGCTCCTCTCCCACACGCCGATGAGCCACAGGCCAGTGAAACCCCAACGGGCTAAGAGATTAAGTTCTTCATCAGGAATTTGATCGAGTTGGTAGATGGAACGCCGATATTTCCTGGAGAGTTGATGGAGCCACACATAAACATTTTTTGCCATGAGAACCAACTTGGGCATCCATTCGAGATCAAGGCTGAAGCGTTCTGGTTCTTCCTCCATTCCGAGAAATTCGTAGACCTCCGCGGGAGCACGGCCCCAAAATGCCATTCTCCGCAATTCCGCAATTTCTTCCTCTTTAATCAAGTCGAGACTACTGAGAAGTTGTAAGAGATAGGGACCCAGTAAATACCCCCATTTTTCTCGGATGTATTCCAGCTGTCCCGAAAGCGAGTGGGGAACAGCTAAAGCAGGGCTACGAAGCATGTCCACCAGATTCTGATGATCAGGACCAAACAAGGGCTGATTGTCAAAGAATGGATGGAGTGCTTCAATGATTTGCAAGTAAGACGTATCCTTTTCCAGCCCGAGGTCATCGAACAACTCAATAAAGGGAGAAAAAGCAAGATTCATGTTGGCCAGCCAGAGCATGAGCATCTCTTCCAATACAATTAGTCGATGAGGGACACCCGCTGTCTCTTCCTCTAAGTAGGTATCGAGCTCCAATTCACGTCGATAGACAGCTATGGCTGGAAATTCGTCTGCGAATTTCCGCAGAGCCTCATCCACTTTTTGTTTACCAAACTTTCCATAAAGCCAATCCAGTGCCTGTTGCATCACTTCCGAATTTTTTTCACGGCGATACAAGCCAACGATGTAATGGAGGATTTCGTCAATCAACCCCATGGCATTGATCTGACCAGCTTTAATGGCTTGCTCGGGGAAGCTGATCAAATCTCTTTTTTCATTCATTCTCTGAGCAAATAATCTTGAGGCATGAAAGTTGGGGGAAATGACATTTCCGCTAAGGGAAAATAGAGATTGATCAAATTGGTAGAGGTCCCGTGCCTTCCGGGAGATATGAAATTCCATCACCATGGTGTTCTTCTTGTGTGCCATACTACCAAATATAGGCCAATCTTTTGATGGACTCAAGAGAAATTATGGATAATTCATATAAACTGGTCTGTCATCATGATGAATTATGACAAAAAGTGAGAGGATCATGGAAGAGAAAGAAACCCGGGACGGGCGGATTTGAGTTTGGAAGAGTTGAAGCAATACTTCTTAAATGGGAGGAGGCCATAGTTCCTTATCGACCTCTTGATTTACTACAGAAAAACTCTCCCACACTTCCTTCCTGAAAGAGTGATTTTTAAAAATCCTCCTTCTATACAACCTTTCAAGTGGTAATCGATAAGATGGAATAAAGAGGCCAATTACGTAGTGTAGGTTTATTTCTCAAGGTTAAGAAATCTTCATCAAAATTTAATGGCCATTTAATCTTTGTTTAGTAAGATTTCTCTCATATTTACAAGGCAAAGAAATTGGTCACATTTACTGTGTAACATGACATAAAAAAATGTGGAGGAATTGAAAAGAAGGGTTTCCACCCTGGGAGTCCTCTGGGATAATAAGGAATTTTATCTTCTACGATTACGAAGTTAATCTCGGATCGAGATGGGGATGATATTTCATGGAGATAAGAAGAGATTTTTTGCCCTTAAGTCGACCATCGATCGGTGAGAAAGAAATAGAAGAAGTTGTTTCTTGTCTAAAATCCGGCTGGATCACCACAGGACCTCTGTGCAAGGCCTTTGAGGAGAAGTTCTGTGAGCTCACAGGTGCGTCGCATGCCCTTTCTGTTTCGTCTGGCACTGCTGGCATGCATCTCATGCTGCTCGGCTTGGGCATAAAACGAGGGGATGAGGTCATTACCCCATCGATGACCTTTGCTTCGACGTTGAACATGATTACGTTTTGCGGAGCAAAGCCCATTTTTGTCGACATCCATTATGATACATTGAACATCAATGCGGACCTGATCAAAGAAAAGATAACGGAGAAAACGAAGGTCATTATCCCTGTCCATTTTGCGGGAGCCCCTGTCGATATGGATAAAATACTGAGTATTGCTAAAAAGTGTGACCTCTTTGTAATTGAAGATGCAGCGCACGGCCTTGGAGCTCATTATAAAGGCGTCCACGTAGGAGGTTTTGGTCAAAGTGCCATCTTCTCCTTTCATCCGCTTAAAAACATCACAACCGGTGAGGGGGGCATGATCACCCATGATGACGATCACCTCGAAAACCGATTGAGGCTTCTCAGATTTCATGGGATTGAAAGGGACGCATGGAAGAGGTACGGCAAGGGGGGTAACCCCGGATATGACATTAAAACACCGGGGTTTAAATATAATCTAACAGATATCCAGGCCGCCCTGGGGCTTGCCCAGGTGGCTCGTCTGAAGGAACTTAATAGCAGAAGAAGACGGCTGGTTGACCTATACAAGAAAGGATTAGAAGGAGTGGAGGGCTTAGAATTACCGGGTGTGCCGGCCTACCCGCACAACCATGCATGGCACCTCTTTGTCATCAAAGTTACCTCCATGGATCGAGAGCGTTTTATGCAAAGGTTATCTGAATACCAGATCGGATATGGGATTCATTTCCCAGCTGGGCATCGTTTAAGCTATATCCAGGAACGATATAAGATCAAGAAGGGAGAGTTGAAAGAAACAGAACGGGCCAGTACCAGATTAGTTTCTATACCTTTGTTTCCGGACATGAAGCAAGAGGATGTTTCCTATGTTTGCGAGGCCGTTCGGGAGATCTTGAGAAATGGATAGAGAGGCAATGATTTCTCTGGTCATTCCAGTATACAACGAGGAACCAAATCTATCGTATTTGATTGAACGACTCAGGTCGGTCATGCATAAGATGGGGAGGAATTATGAAATCATTTTTGTGGATGACGGAAGCCGGGATAAGAGCCTTTCGATCTTGCAGAGTTTTTTGATCTACCCTGAAGTCAGGGTGGTCGAACTGACAAGAAACTACGGACAGCATGCGGCTATTTTCTCAGGATTTTCTGTCGTCCAAGGCGACATCGTGATCACCCTGGATTCTGACCTCCAAAATCCGCCAGAGGAGATTCCAAATCTTGTAAGAGTGATGGAAGAAGGAGAGTATGATGTGGTGGGTACGATCAGAAAGGAACGAAAGGATTCTTTTTTCAGGACTTTCCCATCCCGCATAATCAACGTGATTGCTCGGAAGATTACGAAGGTGAATATGTCAGACTGGGGGTGCATGTTACGAGCCTACCGGAGAAATATCGTAGAGCGGATGGTGAACTGTCACGAACACTCGACATTCATTCCAGCACTTGCGACCTACTTTGCCAAAAAAATTACAGAGATTGAGGTGGTTCATGAGGAGAGGCATGCTGGAGAATCCCAGTACTCTCTCCGAAAGCTCATCAATCTTCAGTTTGACCTGGTATCCTCATTCTCTGATTTTCCATTGAAGTTTATCATGTATGCTGGGATCGGGATGGCGTTATTAGGGATCTCCTTTGGTATTTTTTTAGGTATTGCCAGAATTATCTATGGGGCACAATGGGCTGCCCAAGGAGTCTTCACCCTTTTTGCCGTCCTTTTTGCCTTTGTTGGCTGTCAATTTTTCGCTATGGGGGTGATGGGCGAATATATCGGTCGAATATATAGAGAAGTCAGGAAAAGGCCAGAATACATTATTGAGAGGATTTATCCCAAGGATGAAAACCGTCGTCTTCGCGTATCATAATATAGGGATTGTTGGCCTTGAGACCTTAGTTCAGGAGAAATTTGATATTCAAGCCATTTTTTCCCATCTCGATGATCCTGAGGAGAACATTTGGTTTGGATCGGTAGCTGAATGGGGGAAGAAAAATCAGATCCCTGTGTTCTGTCCCAAAAATGTTAACACGCCTGAATGGATCGAAATGATCCGTAAGACTTCACCCGAAGTTATTTTTTCATTCTATTATAGAAACCTATTGAGCAGAGACATCTTCATGATTCCATCCGCAGGCTCCTTGAATCTCCACGGATCTTTGCTTCCAGCCTATCGGGGACGGTCTCCGGTGAACTGGGTTCTTGTGAATGGGGAACAGCGCACGGGTGTCACCCTCCATCACATCGTCGAAGCGCCTGATGCAGGAGATATCGTTGGGCAAAAAGAAGTTCTCATTGAATTTGAAGATACTGCCTACACGCTCTATCAAAAGATTTGTGTAAAAGCAAGAGCGCTCCTCGAAGAAGTGCTTCCGCTTATCAAAAAAGGAATAGCCCCCCGCATGGCACAGAACTTAAAGCAAGGGAGCTATTATGGAGGGCGGAGGCCTGAAGACGGAAAGATAGACTGGAGTTGGCCGGTCGTAAAAATTTACAATTTGGTAAGGGCGGTCACAGAACCCTATCCAGGGGCCTTCACCCATCTGCCTGAAGGTGAAAAGTTGTTCATCTGGTGGGCCCTTCCTGAAAAGGGAAGCATCTCAAAAAGTCCTGTGGGAGCATTAGAGCTTGAAAATGGAAATGTGTTTATCAGGGCATCGGATGGAAGACTGAGACTGTTGGATATTGGAGTGGGGAAGGAGAGAATGAGGGATCACAAGATTTTTGAATTTTTCAAAAAGCAAGAGGGTGTGATCTTAAAATGAAGATCTTGGTATTAGGCGTCAATGGTTTTATCGGACATCATTTAACCCACCGAATACTTGATACAACGGATTGGAGTGTCTACGGAATGGACCTCGCCTTCGACAGGCTGGACAGAGTGCTCAATCACCCTCGTTTCCACTTCATAGAGGGAGATATCTCGATCAACCGGGAATGGATTGAGTATAACGTCAAAAAATGTGATGTCATCATCCCACTAGTGGCTATCGCCACTCCAAAGCTTTATCTGACCAATCCGCTGGAAGTTTTCCATCTGGATTTCGAAATGAATCTCAATATTGTGAAGCAATGCGTGAGGTATAAGAAAAGGGTTGTCTTCCCTTCGACCTCAGAAGTCTATGGCGCCTCTTCCGATCCTGAATTCAAAGAGGATGAGACCTTTCTGGTCCTTGGACCCATCCACAAAGAACGATGGATCTATGCGTGCTGCAAGCAACTTCTCGACCGAGTAATTTATGCGTACGGCACCCGGGGGCGATTGGAGTTTACTTTGTTTAGACCCTTCAACTGGATTGGTCCAAGATTAGATTCTCTGGATGCTGCAAAGGAGGGAAGCTCCAGGGTGGTGACACAGTTCATCGCAGAACTGCTGATGAAGAAACCCCTCTCACTGGTAGACGGTGGCCATCAAAAGCGATGTTTTACCCATGTGGACGATGGAATCGATGCATTGATGAAAATCTTAAACAATAAGGACGGCTGCTGTAAGAACCAGATCATCAATATCGGCAATCCTGATAATGAATGTTCCATTAGAGAACTTGCCTATCTTCTGAAACGAATCTTCATGGCCCATCCGAAGCATAAAGACGACAAGGTTTTTTCAGAGATCGTTGAGGTCTCTTCGGACGCTTATTATGGGAATGGCTACCAGGACATTTACACCCGGAAACCCAACATCGAGAAAGCCCAAAAGCTTCTCGGATGGACACCGAAGGTCGGGCTCGAGGAATCCCTCAAAAATACTCTCAATGCTTTCCTGGAAGAAAATGAAGACCTTGTTGAAGGCAAGAAATAGAAAAAAGATATTGGGCCTTAAAATCGACGTCGACACCTACGTCGGCATGAAGCAAGGGGTTCCACGTCTTCTATCCATTTTAGCTCACTTTGGGATTCAAGCAACATTTTATCTAAGCATGGGACCGGATGCTTCAGGGAGGGCCATCCTTCAATTGGTAAAAAACCCGCGGTTTCTTAAAAAAATGTTGAGAACGAATGCCGTTGGCCTTTACGGGATAAAGACTGCCTTGTATGGCAGTTTGCTTCCCTCGCCCATGATCGCGCTTTCTTTCCCGGAACTCGTTGAACAAATGATGTCAGAAGGGCATGAAGTGGAGTTTCATGCTTGGGATCACAGGCGATGGCAAGATGAACTTTACACACGGTCCAGAGAATGGATCATGGATTGGTTTGAGAGGGGGATTGCGGCTTATCGGAGATTGGTTAAGAAGGAACCCTCCTCTTTCGGAGCACCTGCTTGGCTCATCGACGACAGGGTGCTAGAAATCGTAAGAAAATATCCTTTTCATTACCTGAGTTGCACACGAGCGAAGAGACCTTTTATTCATGAAATATCCGGTCTGATGGAGATACCTTCGGACCTTCCTTGTTTTGAAGAAATCGGTTTTGGTCAGGGTATTTTAAGGATTCTTGATATTTTAAAAGATGGTCAAATGCATGTCCTTCCTGTCCATGCCGAGGTGGAAGGTGGGATCGGTGACAGGTATTTCATCGAATTATGCGAGAGGCTACGGAGCATGGATTTGGAGATCCTCCCTCTTTCTAAAATACGGGCGCTTCTGGAATTTGAAGCATTACCCGTGCGAAAATACCGCATGGAGCTATTACCCGGGCGATCCACTCCATGTGCAGTTTAGGGCGATGCCTCATTAAATATATTCTTTTGGTTCAAATTGGCTGCACATTGTTGTAAGCGATCATAAAAAAGGAGAAATAGATGAAACCAGTCTGGCTGCTCTTAATATCAGTGGGTTCGGCCACT
Source organism: Thermodesulfobacteriota bacterium (assembly GCA_049513055.1). Classification (GTDB taxonomy): domain Bacteria; phylum Desulfobacterota; class BSN033; order BSN033; family UBA1163; genus UBA1163. The sequence goes on along the minus strand of JBEKWN010000007.1, from coordinate 28,951 downwards.
TTAGGCCAAATATTCTTTAAAAAGGGTGTTTTTATTACAGGAGAAATAACTCTGAAGGGATCTGTGATAGGCGAATTGATTAAACTGGTCTTTAATCCCCTCGTTTTTTTGGGATTAGTTCTTTATATCATCAGCACAATCGTTTGGCTCATCGCCCTCTCTAAGACGACTTTAAGTTTTGTTTACCCCTTTGCGGCTCTGATATTTATCTTGGTGATGCTCTCGGCCCGAATTGTCTTCCTTGAACCTATTCCAACCTTACGCTATTTCGGGATTCTGTTGATCTGTCTTGGATTCTTGTTGTCTTCCCTCGCTTAGGATCTTTCGGATATTTCGAGGTGATTTGATTCTTGAAAAGTCGATGGACAAACAACCATTCTTTTCCTAAAGCAAGGTGTCAAACTATTGATTGAATGTTTACCACGGAAGATCAGATTGGAATCAAATTCTTTTCAAACCTATCGTAACGAAGAACACTCCATCCAACGGCCGTTTTTAAAACAAGGTGGGAAGAAACCCTCTCGAGCATGGTTAGCCCTCCTCATTTTCGCCCTATTTTTACAGATTCTCTCTATTTGGAACTGCGAACTTTCAGGGTCTGATTCACCAAGGGTAGCAGGGATTGCCCGAGAGATGGCGGTGACCTCAAACTATTTAATTCCCCGACTCAATGGGGAGAACTTCCTTGAATATCCTTTATTGGGATATTGGCCTATTGCTCTTATCCTCTCGATGAGTGAAAAACCATCGGACTTTCTTGCCCTTCTACCCGCAGTATTCTTGGGAACAGGAACAGTCCTAATTACGTTTTTCATTGGAAAAGTACTGGCTGGAGAAAAAATCGGGCTGATGGCAGGATTCATCCTTGCGACAACATCAGGGTTTATCGGCCTTCATCGGCACTGTTTGGTAGATCCAACCCTCCTTTTCTTCATAACGCTGAGTCTGTATGGCCTTGCGGCCGGCTATCGGGAATCAAGGGAAAGGTTTCTTTTTTCCGTGGTATTCTACCTGGCGATGGCTGGAGCTTTCCTTTCTAAGGGAATAATCGGAGCGGCCATACCCACTGCCACCGCCGTGATGTTCTTCCTCACCAGAAAGGATCTCACAGCGATTCGGAAACTCCTTCTGAGCCCCGGAATTATTTTTTTCCTGCTGCCGATCTTACTCTGGATCGGCAGCGTTTGGTGGCTCGAAGGATCTGGTATCTTTGAGGAAGTGATCCGACAAAGTCTCTCACGCTTTTTTTCTCCTTCGGCTGACCACGTAGAGCCCTTCTACTTCTATTTCATTCCCACCTTCCTTCATCTCATGCCTTGGACCCTTCTACCCCTCTTTTTATTGTGGTACCGATGGAACCCAACCTTCTCGAGAGAACCCCTGCCCCACGACTCTCTTCTCAGCCTCGCCCTTATTTGGTCCTTGATAATTTTTATCGGACTCTCCCTCGCCTCAGCGAAGCGGCCCCTCTACCTCGGGCCAATCTATCCTCCTTTTGCACTCCTGGCAGCCCTTGGATGGGACCATATTCGAGAAAAATTCCAAAAAGCGAAACGCTTAGAGGTCTATGGCCTGATTATTCTGTCCTTTGTCTACATTGGAACCTACCACCTGTTCATCATCCCCTCAGAAAGGGAGCAGAGTTTTCGGCCTGTATTCGAGGCAGTTTCAAATCAACAGACCAATGGCCCGGTCTATCTGGGCAACCCTTCCGAGAGGCTTCGAGGTGCGGCGTTCTTCTACCTTGGTAAAAGGATACCCATCCTGAATGACCAGGATTTGTTGCTGGGACGGTTTGAAAATCGGCCGGGAACAACCTTTGTGATCAATTACTATTGCGACAATAACCAACTCCTTTCCAATCTCCATTCGAAGGGATATCGTCTTATATTACAAAAGAAGTTTAAGAAACTAGAAGTTTGTGTGTATTCAAATGGCTCCTGAGGAGATGACAACGATCAGTGAACAATCAGGCGTGAGTCTTTTGAACCGAATCAGTAAAAGACGAAAGATGAAAAGCACGGTCGAAAAGATTTCTGCTGAAAGCGAGCATCTTTCGATTCTCATTCTTGTACTGGTCATATTGATCCTTCCTTTCTGGTCTGAGCACAATTTCGCCTTTGCCGACCAGGAGCATACCCAAGCTATTCCTTCAGAGCCGAATGACCCAGCGGCAGAAAAAACCGATGAGAAATATCATACGCCCCTTGCCGGGGAGCCGCTCCATTTAGAGTTGCTGGGGAGAAGCATTGATGTCCCTGCTCGGGACCGCGGCAACGAGAGGTTCCTGGAGCTGGGGGGAACGATTTACGTTCCGGATATCACAGATACGACCCTCATCCCGGCGTTTGGCCTGTATATAAAACGCACGTGGGAAAGAGCACGCCTTCGTATCGTGGCAAGTGGAATCGAGAATGATGTGGAAGGTGCGAAGAGTTTCGGGAACTTCGAGTTGCTTGGCCGTTTTGAGAACTATACTGATCCTTTTAGCGAGGCAGGATTCCTGCACAATGAGGACGTAAAACAGAGTTCGGTAAAATGGGGGACGCTCTCTGGTTTCCTCGGTGCAGGACTTCGCTATCCCGTTTCTCCTTACCAGGTTGACAACGATCTGAAGTTTCAGCTCTTTGGTCGGGTGGGATATCTGTATTCCAGACAGACGAGAGAAACCGGTCCAGATGTAAAGCTGCCGCCCGATACACTGCTGTATGGCATAAAACTGCGGGGACGCTACGATGGGATTCGCCGGAACCTGATGGAACTCCCCCACGAGGGGATGGCTGCCGGATTCGATCTGGACTTTGTTCACCGTGAAAACTGGGCCGATTCTGGCAACCGCTCCGTAACATTTGAAAAAGAGGACTCTCAGGACTACTTTATCCTATCAGGATACGTCATGGGTGCCTTCGGTATTCCCGGCCTGTCAGAAAAAAATCGAGTTCTTGCGAGCGTCCACGGGGGCTTGATCGATAAGAAGAGCGCCGACCGCTACAATACCTTCCGGCTTGAGGGTGGCACTTTTGCCCAAGAAACGGATGACCTTTATCGCCCCAATTATCCAGGGGCTCTGGAGGACGAAACTATTGTTTCCAAATATCTCATGGTAAACCTGGAATACCGGCGTGAACTCCTCCCCTTCCTTTATCTCCAACTGCGTGGCACCTTTATCTGGGCGGACCGGTCAACCGTCATTGGTTTGAACCAGATAGGGTTCAAGAGCGACAACGGCCAGACGGCATCAATGGCTGTGACAAGCGGTTTTCTCTGGGAGTCTCAACTTTACATCGAATATGCATGGGACACCGGCTTTCTCCGCAATGGAAAACCCGGGAGCAGTGTGACCCTTCTCTGGACCAAATCGTTTTGATCTTTCTAAAGAGTTGCAAGGATTGGAGCAAATGAGACGCTTGTTAAATCGATTCTTCCAGGGATGCCTTAGAATTTATTTCCATAGGGGCAGGGTTAGAAGCAACTCTCTGCTCTTGCTTCAAAAAGGCAAGAATCACAATTTGAAGATTTCAATCAAAAATCGTCATCTTTTAGAGTATCAGAGAGGAGATAAGTAGAAATCCTCAAAAAAAGAAATCAATATACTCTTAGTTTTCTAATATGGAGGGGGATGCATCATGAAACTTGATTTCAAAAAGCTTACATACGTTTGCGGTTTCTTGGGTTCAGCTATTATGATACTCGGTTCGCTAATAGCAGCCATTCCATACCACGGCAAGAGGGGTGAATCCTATTCCATCCTGAATCATTATATTTCCAAATTGGGCGATGTCGGGGTTTCAACATTAGCACCTGTTTTCAACACTAGTTTGATTGTAGGCGGTCTTGTCCTAGTGATTTTCGTGCTGGGATTAGGTTTGAATATCCACACTAAACTGGGCTACGTTGCCACAGCATTTGGCATTTTTTCTTGTATTTCTTGTAGCTTGGTGGGGGTATTTCCTATGAACAACTTTTCCATTCATGATGTGGTGACTTTTTCATTCTTTTACAGCGGGATAGTTTCGATCACCTTGTTCAACCTCGTCATCATCTTTGACAAAGAAAAAAAGATATCGAAGTGGCTTTTAATTCCAGGGATCATTGCAGTTGCTAGTTTTGCCTCCTTTCTTATAATACCCTATATAGCCAGTTCAGCCCATGGGTACACTCTTCATCCACATCGATTGGTACGATCCCATATTCGGCTAAAACCTGTTCTGGAATGGTCTGTGTTTTTCACCTTAATTGCATGGATTGTCTTGATGTCTATCTATTTGATGACCAAGAGGCGGACCATGGTTGCAAAAATAGCAGTGGTAAGGTCTTCTAAAGCTCGGAAATATGATTCTGAAAAGATTGAGAAGATGGAGGGTTAAGGGAAAAAGGCTGCCCTCGACTCTTACATTGTTTTGAGAGAGGCTTACCACCAGTACCGGCAGGATAAAATTGGAAAAATGAAGAACCGGGCAAAACGTGCCTTGAAAGCGGGAATAGGGTGGGAGGGATGGAAGGACGCAGAGCTGTACGTGTATGAAGCGCTTGTCTTCGGTGAAAAGTAACGCCGGGTACTATGGGAATGACACTGAATTGCCTTTTTATGCACAGTTCGTCAAAATCGATGCATGGCCATACGATGGGGGCGGCCGGGGCTATTGAATTTGTTGTTTCACTTCTTGCAATAAAGCATCGAGCCCTTCCCCCTACGATCAACCTTGATCTGCCCGATCCTGAGTGCGACCTCGATTATGTTCCAAATATCGCTCGTAAAGGGGTAAAAGTGAATACGGTGATGTTAAATTCCTTCGCCTTTGGGGGAAGCAATGCCGTGCTCATTGCCAGAAAGGTGGAAAGCTGACATGAAATATAAGTTCTTCTGTGATTTCGACGGAACAGTTACAAAGGAAGATGTGATTGACAGGATTTTGGAAGAGTTTGCGGACCCGTCGTGGATGGATATCGAGCAAGCTTGGGTGAATGGAGAAATTGGTTCTCGCGACTGCCTGGCCATGCAGACCAGGCTTATCAAAGCGAAAGAATGTGACCTTCTCGATTTTGTGGAAGGGATTGAAATTGACGAAACCTTTATCGATTTCACCAGGTATTGCAAGAGTAAGTCCTTTAACCTTATGATCCTCAGCGATGGAATCGATCTTTTTATAGAATCCATCCTAACCCGGTATGGACTGAACGACATCAGGGTATTCTCAAACGGCTTACGCTCTACAGCGGAGGGCTATGAGATGTTCTTTCCCTATTTCCGAGAAGATTGTTTGAGTCGAAGCGGCATCTGTAAGTGTAAGATGATGGGAGAACTTTCCAGTCCAGAGGGAACCAACATTCTTGTAGGCGATGGTCGCTCTGATTTTTGCATCGCACGCAAAGCGGATTTGACTTTTGCCAAATCAACTCTCTTAGATTTTTGTAGGGCTGAAAACATACCACATATTGAGCACCGAGAATTTAGGGACGTCCTGAAATGGCTGAGGGACTAGACAGGACGAAAGGACCGGTGTTTCGCTGCGTTTCATACCGGCCGCTGACTTAAATGGTTACCCAATCTTTCGATCAGTAATCAGCGACTTCCCGAACAATATAGAAGTGAATAGTAGTAGGTGTTATCAGCAAACTGGACAAATAAGAATTATCTGTTAAAAGAATTCATTTTATACATTTCATCGCAGACCGTATTCTGACAATTTAACAAATCTAAAACTACGCCTTTTTAATTCGGGGATGGCTGCTATCACACCCTCTGCGGTTTCGCTTTCAGGATGATTCATATGCAAAAGGATGATGGAAGAGGGCAGTGCCTTCGATAAAGCTTCTTTCACCCGCCTCTTCGAATAGGTTGCACCTGCATCCCCCTGAACACTAAAATTCACCACTTCATACCCTAAGGCATTGGCTATCTCTACGCAAATTTCATCGCAGTAGGCAGCGGCAGGCCGGTAATATTTTGGTTTGCGACCAGACAGGTTCAGAATTTTTAAGGCATTCAATTCTATCTCATCATAAATTTCTCCCACACTCTTTGTCCCTTCTATTCCATAAGCAGAACGGCCAATGGTTGAGCATGGTTTATGGTTCAAACCATGATTTTGAATTTCAAATAGAGGATTTTCTGACAATTTCTTGAAGATTTCTGAATTTGCATCCAACCATCTGCCGCTGATAAATAAGGTGGCGGAGATTTTCTTGATTTCCAGGCACTGGATCAACTTGGCGTCATAGCCTAAACTTCTCGGGCCACCACAGGCATCAAAGGTCAATGCCAAAGCTTTCTGGTCTGTGTTTAATCTGGTTTTTACTCCCCTCACCATTTCTCCCCATTCTTGCGGAGCCCTACCCGTGAAGGTTGAGATGATCCGCTCCTTCGTTTGAATTTCTTGGGGCCATCCTGAATCAATACTCCAGGTGAAAAAGACCAAGAAAAGAATAAAAATTTTCAGAATCATTTTATATCTATTCATGCCTCTCTTTTACCCCATAGGTCTCAGCCATTGCAACATCAGTGTTGACAATCCCTTCCCGTTCGTCTATTTTTAATGCATTTGATGAAGTAAATTCAAGTAAGGAGATTGAGTGATCAAGATTGGTACGAGTGGTTTTTCCTTTCCGGATTGGAAGGGAGCTGTTTATCCTGTAGGCATTCGGGAAGGGGATATGTTACCCTTCTATGAAAAAGAGTTGGGGTTTAATGTCTTGGAGGTCAATTTCACTTATTATACTCTTCCCTCTCAGAAGAGTCTGGCGGCGATGTCCCAAAAGACATCCAATGGTTTTGAATTTGTTGTGAAGTCTTTTAAAGGGATGACCCATGAAATTTGGGATAAAGAGACCGGTAGTAGGATTGATAATCAGGAGACCTTTAAGAAATTTAAATATAGCCTTGTCCCCTTGATTGAAGAGAAGAAACTCGCTTGTATCCTGGCGCAGTTTCCTTACGGGTTCTTCCCCAATCGAGAAAATTTAGGTTATCTCCAAAGGTTCAAAGAGGAGATGGCGGACATCCCTCTGGTTTTTGAGTTCCGAAACCATGTCTGGCTGAAAGACCAGACTTTTCAATTTTTAGAGAAAAATGGGATTGGATTTTGTGTGGTTGATGAACCCAAATTGCCCCAATTGATGCCCTACCATCCAAGGGCCACTTCGGAAATTGGTTATTTTCGATTTCACGGCAGAAATACTAACTGGTTCCATGTCCCTACTTCTGTGAGGTATGACTACCTCTACAGTGAGAAAGAACTGAAAGAATTCATTCCTGACATCAAGGATATTTCTAAAAAGACGGGCAGGACTTTAATCTTTTTTAATAACTGTCATGCAGGCTCTGCGGCTAAAAACGCTGCCCAGATGGCCAAGCTGCTCATGGAGCAGCAGTAATAAGTTAATAGTTCGGAGTTCGGAGACATAGAAATACTTTGAACTAAAAACTCCGAACTCATCACTCCGAACTTGAAGGGGAGGTTTTGTGATCGAGATCGATTTTAAAAAAGGGGATGGACTCATCCCGGTCATCATCCAGGATGCCTCAACCAATGAAGTCCTGATGTTAGGTTACATGGATCGAGAATCGTGGGAGAAGACGCTGGAAACGAAGAAGGCGTCCTTCTGGTCAAGGTCTCGCAAAAAAATTTGGGTCAAAGGAGAAACATCAGGGAATTTTCAGGAAATTAAGGAGATTTACCTCGATTGTGATGGAGACACCCTCCTGCTCAAAGTAAATCAGATAGGAGGGGCGGCCTGCCATACGGGTTTTCGGAGTTGCTTCCACCAACGATTTGAAAAAGGGGAATGGAAGATCTCGGGAAAGAGAATCTTTGACCCGAAGGAGGTATACGGAAAGTGAAAATGCTGAAGGTTGGAATTCCAAAAGGAAGTTTGGAGAATGCCACCATTGAGCTTTTTAAAAAGTCGGGCTGGAGAATCTCGGTGAGCTCTCGAAGTTATTTTCCTATGGTGGATGATGATGAGATTCGCTGCACCTTGGTCAGGGCCCAGGAGATGTCAAGGTTTGTGGAGATAGGCACCTTGGATGTGGGGCTGACCGGGAAGGATTGGATTTTGGAAAATGGCTCTGAGGTCGTGGTCGTTCAGGATTTGATCTACTCCAAAACCAGCACTTCCTCTGCCCGATGGGTTTTGGTCGTAGCAGAGGATTCTCCCATCCGTCAATTGAAGGATTTGGAAGGGAAAAAGATCTTCACCGAACTCGTCAATTTTACCAAACGATACTTTGCCGAGCGACACGTCAAGGTTGACGTGGAGTTTTCATGGGGGGCTACAGAGGGAAAGGTGATTGAAGGATTGTGCGATGCCATTGTTGAAGTGACGGAGACCGGAAGCACGTTGCGGGCCAATAAACTACGTATCGTTGAAGAGCTCTTGCAGACCAATACCCAATTAATTGCCAATCGGGAATCCTATCAAGATCCATGGAAAAGAGAGAAAATTGAACAGATCTCGCTTCTTCTTCAGGGAGCCCTCCGAGCGGAGGGAATGGTTGGGCTCAAGATGAACGTATCGGCGAATGACCTCAAGAGTGTGATTGAGATCCTCCCCAGCATCACCGCCCCCACGGTATCCAATCTCTTCCAGACCGATTGGTTTTCTGTAGAGACCATTATTTCTGAGAAAGTCGTCCGGGAACTCATTCCAAAATTGCAGAAGCGGGGAGCAGTAGGCATCATCGAATATCCCCTCAATAAAGTCATCTGAGGGTAAGGTTTAGGCTAAGGGTGAGAAAAAATCTTTTTCCTTAACTTTAACCTCAGCCTCAACCTTTTTGGAGTAAACTGACCACTTCCATGTGGTAGGTCTGTGGGAACATATCGATGAGGCCGAGTCTTTGGAGTAAATATCCCCTCTCAGAGAAAAGGCGGAGGTCCCGCGAGAAAGTGGTGGGTTCACAAGAGACATAAACGATTTTTTTGGGTTTCAATCTGACCACCTGATCCAGGATCGTCTTGCACCCTGTCCTGGGGGGGTCGAGGACGATGAGATCAGGTGTTTTTCTTTTCCAACTCATGAGAACATCTTCGACCCTTCCTTGAATGAAATCGCAATTTCTGATCCCGTTTTTTACTGCATTGAATCGGGCATCCTCTAGGGCCATCCTATTCTCTTCGATCCCCAAGACTTCCTTCGCTCCCATGGCCAATGGGAGGGTGAGGTTTCCAATGCCGGCATAGAGGTCGAGGACCCTTTCCTCTTTATTCACCCCGGAAAATTGAAGAACGGTCTGAATTAATGTTTGATTCTGCTCCCGATTGATCTGGGAAAAACTTTCTGGTGAGATTCGAAACGTGAGATTTCTTTTTTCTCTCTCTTGACTCAAGGGAATCATAAAGTTCAGAGTAGGGTCACCGAAAAGGTTTAAGCCATCTTCGCTTGCTATGGCGAGTCCCCGGAGGATCGGCTGACTCCGAAGGAACTCCTTCATGAAATACTCGATCCGTTGACCATATGAATGAGGATGAAATAAAAGAACTCCTCTTCCTTCCTCCGGGGATACATTGATCTCGATCTCTTCCATGCGTAATAGAGCGGCTAATTCCTTCCGAAGGTTTCGGATGATCTGATTGACCAAAGGATGCGAGATGGGGCAGTGGTCGATATCCACAATCTTATGGGACCGTTCTTGGTAGTAGCCTATTGCTTTTCCCTTCACCTTCAGTTGAACCCTGACCCGATAGCCATAAGGTTTAGGCGAAGGGGCTACGCTGATGAAAGGAATTTCCTTCAGCCCCCCTAATCTTTTGAGGATCTCTCCTAAAATCTCTTTTTTTAATTCTCCATGAACGGAAGAATCAACGTGTTGCCACTGGCAGCCCCCGCAACTCCCAAACGATGGACAGGGAGGAATCACTCTCCAAGGAGAGGGTTCGACGATCTGGATTAATCTCCCCATTGAATAGTTCTTCTTCTCTTCGATCATTTCGATCCTTGCCTCATCGCCGGTCACGGTGTAGGGGATGAAAACCACTTTCCCATTGAGCCGAGCCACTCCATACCCTTTAAATGCTACGGACTCAATATGAACCTGAACTTTTCTCATCATGTTTAAAATAGCATGGAGGGGAATGAGATTCAATGGATTCATGGAGGGAAGGAAGGGACAGAATGGATTGACATCTCGTCATGATTTTGTTAGTTTTAATCACTTAAACAAAAAGGATGACCGAAGAGGATGACCTGGTTTAAAAAAGGTGAAGAAGAAAAAGAAGGGAAGGAGAAACGAGAAGAACTGAAGCCCTCTGAACGGCTTTGGGTGAAATGCAACTCTTGTAATGAGATCATCTATCAGAAGGTCATCGAACGGAATTTTCAAGTTTGCCCCAAGTGCAACTACCATTTTCAGATCCCTGCTCGGAAGCGAATCGATTGCGTCGCGGATCCCGGGACCTTCATTGAATACGATGTGAACCTTGTCTCTACCGATCCCTTAGAATTCAAGGATTCGAAACGATATCCCTCTCGAGTCAAAGAATCCCAGGAAAAGACCGGACAGAAGGATGCCATCATATGCGGAGAGGTGAGGATTGAAGGCCAGTCAGCGATGGTTGGCATTTTCGAATTTAATTTTATGGGCGGAAGTTTGGGATCGGTGGTGGGGGAGAAGATCACTCGCCTGATCGAACGAGGCATTGAAAAGAGGATCGGTGTGGTGATCTTCTGCGCCTCAGGAGGAGCGAGGATGCAGGAAGGTATCCTCGCTTTGATGCAGATGGCCAAAACCAGTGCGGCCTTGGCTAAACTTCACGAGGCAAGAATTCCCTATATCTCGGTGTTGACCGATCCCACCACAGGCGGAGTTTCCGCCAGCATTGCCATGTTGGGCGATATCATCATTGCTGAACCCAAGGCGATGATCGGATTTGCAGGGCCCAGGGTGATAAGAGATACGATTCGGGCAGAGCTCCCGGAGGGATTCCAGCGAGCGGAATACCTCCTCGAACACGGGATGGTTGATCTGATTGTGGAGCGTAAGGACCTCCGACACACTCTTGCCTCCCTATTAGAAATGCTTGAGGCAGAGGGTTAAGAGAGAGACTCGATTCATGAGCCAAGACGCCTATCAAAAGTCGCTGGATTATCTTTACCGTCTCGAAAAATTCGGAATGATCTTTGGACTGACACAGGTGGAGAGAATCCTCAACGCCATTGGAAATCCCCACAAAGAAATTCAAGCCATCCACATCGGGGGGACAAACGGGAAAGGGTCCACGGCGGCGATGATGAGTTCGATCCTGCAGAAAGAGGGCTACCGGGTGGGGCTGTACACTTCTCCCCATCTCATTCGATTTACCGAACGGATCAAGGTGAACGGGAAGGAAATCGAGGAAGAAGAAGTGGCCACCCTGGCCGGATGGATGAGAAAGGAAATAGAGGCGGCGGGCGTCCCCCCTCCCTTCACCTTTTTCGATTTTACCACTGCCATGGCGCTTCACTATTTTAAGCAGAGGTTGGTGGATCTGGCCATTTTAGAAGTCGGGCTGGGGGGAAGACTCGATTCGACGAATGTGGTGGACCCATTGATCTCCATCATCACCAATATCGCTAAAGACCATGAGGAATATCTGGGTAAAAGTATTTTGAAGATTGCCAGAGAGAAGGGGGGCATTATTAAGAAGGGAAGGCCCTTGATCACCGCTGCCGAACAACCTCAGGTGCTTCGCTTCTTTTCAAAGATCTGTCAGGAAAAAGGATCCCCTTATTTTCGCGTTGGGAAAGAATTTCGATATGTCCGAGCAGAAGATGGGGATTTCGATTATGAAGGTCTCAATCGAAAGTTGTGGAGTATTCATCTCAATCTCAAGGGATTTCATCAGGTCATCAATGCGACCACGGCACTTGGTGCGATGGAGGTTTTAGAAGATTTGGGGTATCGTGTCTCTACGGATGCGATGATCGATGGGTTGAGGGAGGTGGATTGGTCAGGAAGATTGGAGATGGTTTCTTCCTCTCCCAGGGTCATCCTCGACGGCGCTCACAATCCAGCCGGAGCCCTTGTCCTGAAGGAGTCATTGGAGAAAGAATTCGAATACCAGCACCTCATTCTTCTCATCGGAATCATGAAGGACAAAGACATCCAGTCCATGCTTCATCTCCTGGCTCCCCTGGCCGATCACATCATTCTAACCAAGCCTCATACGGACCGCGCCACTCCTCCTTCTTTGCTCAAAAAGGCGTTGGGACAGAATGGGGAAAAAGCAGAGATTGCAGAAGATCTCAAAGAGGCGATTGAGAGAGGTCTCTCTCTGACCCGAGAAGAGGACCTCCTTTGCATTACTGGATCCCTCTATACCGTTGGAGAAGCCAGAGCCTATTTCCATCCCAAGAGGGGATCATGAAATATTACCGGTTCATTCTGAGCTCTTTCTTTGTTCTCTTCATCATCAATTATTCTCCTCCTACCTATGCCAAGGTAGTGGAGGTGAGCGCGATGAAAGCAGAAGGGCCTGTGGACATAGAGGCCGATGAACTCATCTACGATAGGGAGGCGCAACTCTATGAGGCTCATGGACAGGTGGAAGTGAGCCGAGGAGATTTCTCTCTCAAGGCAGATCATGCTCAATTGAACATGGCAACCAAAGAATTGGTGGCGTGGGGAAACGTTTTATTAAGAGAAGGGGAAGATGTCATTGAATGTCAACGCCTGGAAGTTAATCTAGATACCCGTTTGGGGAAAATTCATCAGGCCAAACTCTTTTTGAAGGATCAGAATTTTCATGTCACCGGCCAGGAGGTAGAGAAATTAGGAGAAAATCACTATCGGTTACAAGATGGCTCGTTGACGACCTGCGATGCGAAACGGCCACCCTGGAAATTCACCGTGAAGGAAATAGAAGTGAAAGAAATGGCTTTGGGAGGATGGGGGGTTGCTAAAGGGCCCATCTTCTATCTTGAGGATATTCCGGTTCTCTATTTCCCCTGGGGTGCTTTTCCTGTGAGACAGGAAAGGCAAACCGGCTTTCTCATCCCCTCGGTGGGATATTCCAGCACGTATGGCCCTGAATTCAAGACCGGTTTTTACTGGCCGTTCGCAAAAAATATGGATACCACTTTCTATTTCAATTGGCTGGGAGACAGGGGATTTAAAGAAGGCTTGGAGTATCGCTATGCCTTCGCCAAAGAGACAAGGGGAGAAGCCAAATTCTACTTCATCGACGATCAGGTTTTAAATAAGAACCGATATGCTTTTTTCATTGAGCACCAACAGAAGCTTCCCTATGATTTTTATCTCAAAGGGGATATCAATCATGTGAGCGACCACGAATACCTTCACGATTTTGATGAAGACCTCCCGCGGGGGACAAGGATTGATTCGAGGAGCTTAATGCAGGTGAGATCGGTTCTTTTCGGAGGTAAGAACTGGGATCAGTTTAGCTTCTTAGTAAACAATGAGGTTTTTGATGATCTGACCCAGCCGAGTAATGACAAAACGGTTCAGAAACTTCCACAGATCAGTTTTTATGCCCATCCCCAATCTCTCTTTAAAACTCCTCTTTTCTATGACCTGGCTTCCTCCTATACCAACTTCTGGAGTGAGAAGGATATCGAGGTACATCGGGGAGATCTTTTTCCCAGAATCTTCTATCCCATGAGGCTCTTCAATGTATTGAAGTTCGAGTCGGATGTCGGACTGAGAGAGACTCTCTACAAATCCCTTAATGATCCAACCAACACATATCATGGATGGAAATCAAGAGAAACACTCGAAGCAAGCATGGAGATGTCCGCAGAGTTTTACCGCGTATATAATTCCGAAACCTTCTCGAAGATTTCCGACCTTTTTAAGGTGTCAAAATGGATGCACACCATCGAGCCAACCATCAGTTATCAATACAGTCCACCGGTGAGTCAGAGTCGGATTCACGTTTTTGACGATGTAGACCGAATTCCCTATACCAATCAGATCACCTATGGAATCACTCAGCGCCTGGTGGGGAAACCCGATACAGGAGGGGTCAGTACTGGAGCCGTTGAGTATGCGAAGTTGAAAATTTTTCAGAGTTACAGCCTTGGGGATCCTTCCTGGTTTAACCCTCAGTTTATAGATGCGGAAGGAAAGAAACGGGACTTTTCAAATATCCAGGGAGAACTATGGTGGAATTTTGGTCCCTATGTTTCTGCTCAATCGGATGCAGAACTCAACCCTTATCGAGGGAGTATCGAAAGATTGAATTTTCTAATCACAGTCAAGGATCGAAGAAATGATGTGGTTCAAGTCCAATATCTAAAAAGCAAGGGAAATGTCAATGAGGTCAATCTCAACGCCCGGGTGAAGACGATCGCCCCTGTATACCTTTTTGGTTCATTTTTCTATAACCTATTAGACCATTGGAGGGTTTTAAGCGTCTACGGGGTAGAATATCAGGCGCAGTGCTGGAGTTCGGGTATCGCCGTGGAACAATGGGGCCGATCTCCGGACGGCATCCAGAAGAGTGAAACGAAGGTCCAAGTCTATCTTACTCTTCTAAATATTAGTTCGATTGGGCAAAAATCCTATCTTATGGGTTTATAATCAACGATTCAGGAGGAGTAAAAATGAAAGGAGTGATTCTGGCGGGAGGATTAGGGACTCGACTCTACCCCTTGACAAAGGTGACTAACAAACACCTCCTTCCTGTCTACGATAAACCGATGATTTATTATCCAATTCAAACCCTGATTAATGCGGGGATCGATGACATCTTGATTGTTACGGGCGGAAACAATGCCGGAGATTTTTTAAGGCTGTTAGGAAATGGAAAGGAGTTCGGTCTCAAACATATCAACTACACCTATCAAGAGGGAGAAGGAGGTATTGCCGAAGCCCTACGGTTGGCAGAGTTCTTCGCGTCAGGAGAAAAGATCTGTGTGGTATTGGGAGATAACCTCATTGAGAAAAACATTCGAAAGGCGGTAGAAAATTTTCGAAGGCAAAAGGAAGGGGCAAAGATATTGTTAAAAGAAGTCTCTGATCCCCAGCGGTTTGGAGTTCCGGAGTTGAAGGGAGATCGGATCGCTCGTATTGAAGAAAAGCCGAAAAAACCCAAATCCCAATATGCCGTGATCGGAATCTATCTTTTTGATCAAGAGGTTTTTAACATCATCAAGACCCTCAAACCCTCTGACCGAGGGGAGTTAGAGATCACCGATGTGAACAATCGGTATATTAAAAAAGGGCTGATGACATGGGATATTTTAGAGGGGTGGTGGACCGATGCAGGGACTTTTGAATCCTTGCTTCGTGCAAACCAATTGGTTGCCCAGACGGGCGCTAACAAGGTTTGACAAGTTAAATGTCAAACCTTGGCGTTAGGTTTGAGGCTTAAGGGTAGAGGGAAAATCATTTGCCTAAAACCTTTAACCTCCAACCTCAAACATTATTTGAATGGGGAGGGACGATGATACACGGGGTGAGGACGAAATGTTTGCGGGTGATCCCGGATGATCGGGGAAGGATCATGGAGATCCTCAGGACGGATGATGACTTGTTTCTGAAGTTCGGTCAGGTGTATATCACCACCACCTATCCCCAAGTGGTGAAGGCTTGGCACTATCATAAGATCCAGACCGATCACATCTGCGCCATCCAGGGGATGATCAAACTGGTCCTATACGACCCGCGAGAAGGTTCTCCGACCCAAGGGGAGATCAATGAGTTCTTCATTGGAGTCCACAATCCTCTGCTGGTTCAAGTGCCCCATGGAATCTATCATGGGTGGAAATGTATCAGCCAGGAGGAAGCCATCATACTCAACGTCCCAACGGAGGTCTATGTTTACGGCGCGCCCGATGAATATCGTCTCCCACCCCATGGGAAGGATGTTCCTTATGATTGGGCGAGAAAAGATGGATGATGGGAAAGCACCAAATTCCAGATGACAAACAAATTCCAATGACCAAAATCCAAAATTCCAAATCAAACTGTTTCGGAAATTGGGTATTGAAATTTGGAATTTATTTGGGAATTGGAATTTGGGATTTGTGATTTAGATGGAGACCTTTTCGAAGGTTAGGTTCGTTTAAGCAGACAAGAATTGGAGTGAGTTATGAAGATCTTAGTGACAGGTGGTTGCGGCTTCATTGGAAGTAACTTCATTCGTTATTTTTTAAAATCCTACCCGGATTATTCTATGATCAATGTCGATAAATTAACCTACGCCGGAAATATAGAAAACCTCTCCGATCTCTCTCATTCCCCCCTTTACTATTTCATCAGAGGGGATATTGCCGATGCCCCTCGAATAGAAGAACTGATCAGCAAAGGCGTGGAGGCCATCGTCAACTTCGCCGCCGAATCCCATGTAGATCGGTCCATTGAAGACCCCAGTGCCTTTATAAAGACCAATGTCTTTGGGACCTTCGTCCTTCTCGAAGCGGTGCGGAAAGTTTTCCAGAAACAACCGATCCGTTTCCTTCATGTCTCCACCGACGAGGTCTACGGCTCCCTGGGTGAAACCGGAGCTTTCACCGAGGAAACTCCCCTGGCACCCAATAGCCCTTATGCCGCGAGTAAAACGGCGGCGGATATGTTGGTCAGGGCTTATCATCATACTTATGGGATTCCCGCCCTCATCACCCGATGTTCCAATAATTATGGGCCTTATCAATTTCCCGAAAAACTGATTCCGTTGATGGTTTCGAATGCCATCGAAGATAAAGAGCTACCCATTTATGGTGATGGGATGCATGTGCGGGATTGGATCTATGTCGAAGATCACTGTCGGGCGTTAGATGTGGTGTTGCACCGAGGCAAAGAAGGAGAGATTTACAATATAGGAGGCCAAAGTGAGAAGCCAAATTTGACGGTGGCAAAAACTATTTTGGATCGATTGGGGAAAGCCCATTCCCTGATCCGATTTGTCACCGATCGACCAGGCCATGATCGTCGTTATGCCATTGACTTCTCGAAGATCGAGAGAGAGTTGGGATGGAAACCTTCTGTCTCCTTTGAAGAGGGGATCAGTCTTACTGTGGAATGGTACCAAGCCCATCGAGAATGGTGGAAAAAGATCAAGACAGGGGAGTATCTGGACTATTACAACCGGATGTATAAAGACCGTTAGAAGATATAATCCGTAGAAAAAGGTGAACGATTCGTTCAGGAGATGAAACGAATATTGTTGGTGATCGGGGCGAAAGGAATGCTGGGAAGAGATCTCATGAGTGTTCTCCAATCCTCTCTTCCCAATGATGAAATCATCGGATGGGATATTGAAGAAATCGATATCCAAAAAGAAGAGGACACCGTCACTAACCTTGGAAAACTACGACCAGATATTGTGGTCCATATTGCCGCCTACACCGATGTAGATGGGTGTGAATCGGACGAGGAGAAGGCCTTTGCCGTCAACGCAGAGGGGACGAAGCATGTGGCCCTGGCTGCCACGAGATGCCAGGCAAAAATGGTTTACCTGAGCACCGACTATGTCTTCGATGGAAATAAAAGGGAACCCTATTTGGAGAGTGATTCCCCCCATCCCCTGAATGTCTATGGTCGTTCCAAATTGCAGGGGGAGCAATATGTTCAAGAATGGGTGGAAGATGCCCTGATCATTCGGACCCAATGGCTCTATGGAAGATATGGAAAAAATTTTGTGACCTCGATTCTCCAGCAGGCAAGAGAAAAAAGAGTTCTTTCCATTGTCAATGATCAAATTGGCTCACCCACTTACACTGCTGATTTGGCCAAAGTCATTTCCGTGCTGATTCAATTTGACGCCCAGGGGATTTTTCATGTGGCGAACAGTGATCTCTGTACGTGGTATACCTTTGGCCAAGCGATTTTGAAACTTTCAGGGATGGATAAGATGAGGGTGATTCCCATTTCTTCGAAGGACCTCGGTCGTCCGGCGGTTCGACCTTCTTATTCTGTTCTCAACTGTCAGAAGTTGAAAAAGGAGACTGGTTTGACTTTGCGACCATGGTCGGAGGCTCTGAAGGATTACCTCACTACCCATCGCCTGACAATCGGCAGACCAGACAGTCAAGGGAGATAAGAAGGGAGGAGGGAGTTGGCAATGAACATCTGTATCGTCGGCACAGGTTATGTAGGATTGGTGACAGGAGCCTGTTTGGCAGAATTTGGGATGAACCTGATCTGCGTGGATATTGATCGCCCCAAAATCGAGCTTCTCCAACAGGGGAAGGTGATTATCCATGAACCAGGGCTTGAAGACCTCGTGGTGAAGAATATGAGGGAGGGAAGGCTTTCTTTCTCGGCAAACATTCAGGAGGGCGTGGCATCAAGTTTGGTGATCTTCATTGCTGTGGGAACACCTTCCAATGACGATGGTTCTGCCGACCTTAAATTTGTGGAAGAAGTCGCCAAAGAAATTGCCCGATACATGGATGGGTACAAAGTGGTGGTGGTGAAATCCACGGTTCCAGTTGGGACCTGTCGCCGGCTGAAACAACTGATCAAAGACCATCAGGTCCAGATCACTCCTTTCGACATCGTTTCCAATCCTGAATTTCAGAGGGAGGGATCCGCGGTCGAAGATTTCATGCGGCCGGATCGCGTCACCATTGGAACAGAAAGCGAACAGGCCATTGCCATCATGAAGGACATTTACAGCGCCCTCTACCTCATCGAAACCCCTTTTATCATCACCTCTTTAGAAACGGCCGAGATGATCAAATACGCAGCGAATGCCTTTTTAGCGACGAAAGTGAGCTTTATCAATGAGATTGCCAACCTCTGTGAAGTAATGGGCGCCGATGTCCTTCATGTGGCGAGGGCCATGGGACTGGATGGAAGGATTGGAAAAAAATTTCTCCACCCGGGTCCAGGTTATGGAGGCTCCTGTTTTCCAAAGGACACCCGAGCCCTTTCGAGGATGGCTCATGAGAGAGGATATTCGTTCAAAATTCTCGACGCTGTCATCAGGGTAAACGAGGAACAAAAAAAGAGGATGATCAATAAGATTATGGAGAAGGTAGGGGATCTTAAGGGCAAGACCATTGGGATTCTGGGCCTCTCCTTCAAGCCCAACACGGATGACATCCGGGAATCCTCTTCGATTGTAATCATCCAGGGACTTCTGGACATGGGAGCCAAAGTGAAGGCCTTCGATCCAGCAGCCATGGAGGAAGCCAAAGCAGTCCTTCCTGAGATAGAGTATGGGAAGGACGCCTACGATGTGGTGAAGGGAGTGGATGCATTGGTTCTGGCAACCGAGTGGAATCAATTCCGGCGTTTGGATCTTCACCGCATCAAAGAGCTGCTAAAAAGCCCGGTCTTCATTGATCTGAGAAATGTCTATGATCCGGACCAGATGAAACGATTGGGTTTTAATTACTGCGGCGTTGGAAGGTGAGGGTTGGACTTGGCTCGTTCCGAAAAGGACTGGATCTTTGTCTCCGATGCCCATTTCACCGGACGAGACCCTGAATCCATGGAGGCGTTTCTCAGATTCTTAGATTCAGAGAAAAAGCAGATGGGCCATCTGGTCATCCTGGGTGACCTTTTCGAATTCTTCTTTGGTTTTAAAAATTTTTTCTCAACCGAGAAGCCTTCTGGTTTTGATGATTACCTTCCCGTGTTCAATAAGCTTCAAGGTCTGTATCAAGAAGGAATCCGAATTAAATATTTCGAGGGGAATCACGATTTTCTTCTCCATTCCTTTTTTTCAGAACAATTCGGGATGGAGGTTGAGGTCTATCCCGACGGGTGTGAAGAAAGTTTGGAGGGAAAGAAGATTTTCATCGCCCATGGAGATTTATCGAATCCAAAACAGTGGACTTATCGGACCTTCCGAAGAATCCTTAAAAACCCATTGACTTACCGTCTCATCCATGTTGCAGGGCCTTGGATTTCTCGACGAGTGGCCCAAAAGTTAAGTGACATGAGTTATCAAAAATATCATAACGATGTCCAACCCACTCCCCCCCCAGCCTTCAAGGCCTTTGCCCATCAAAAGTTTTTAGAAGGGTTTGAAATCGTCATCCTCGGCCATTCCCATTTTCCGGAGGAGGTTGAGGAGGTGATTGATGGAAGGAGATGTTTTTATTACAATGTTGGGGATTGGTTGGTTCACCGGACCTTTTTACGTTTCACTCCTCCCGATAGGTTTGAGTTAAGTCGATTTGTGTAATTCCCTCTTCTCCCCCTTTACCAAAGGGGGGTTGGGGGGATTAGGAGATTGTGTTATAGGTTTTTAAGTATGGCGAATAGAGCAGTATTTCTTGATCGGGATGGAACTATCAATGAAGAAGTGGGATACGTGAACCATATCGAACGGTTTAATCTTCTTCCCCGTGTAGGTCAGGCGATTCGATTGTTGAACCAACATGAATGGAAGGCAGTGGTGATCACCAATCAGTCTGGTGTGGCGAGAGGTTATTTCCCGGAATCCTTGATTCATCAGGTTCACCAAAAGATGCAGGACCTCCTAAAGGGGGAAGGAGCTCATCTCGATGGAATCTATTACTGCCCTCATCATCCTGATATCGGGGTTCCTCCTTATCGTCAGAAGTGCCGATGTCGAAAGCCGGCACCGGGATTGATTGAAGAGGCGGTGAAGGAATTGGATCTTGACACTTCCCAGAGTTACCTGGTCGGGGATCGGGGGGTGGATATCGAATTTGCCCATCAAATTGGAGCCAAAACGATCTTGGTTCTCACCGGGTATGGAAAAGGAGAATGGGAATATTTCAGAGAACAGTGGAAGATTAAGCCTGATCATGTTGTTGAAGATCTCTTTGAGGCCGTTCAGTGGATTCTTCTTCAAGGATCGCATAGGTAGAATTTAGGAAAAGGAGGATGAAGATGCCCATCAGTAAAGAGCTCTTGGAAATTTTAGCCTGTCCAAAATGTAAGGGAGATATTTTTTTGAATCGAGCGGGGGATGGTTTGATCTGCAAATCCTGTCATCTACTCTATCCCATTAAAGATGATATCCCTGTGATGTTGATTGATGAAGCTCTTCCCTACCAGGGGGAGGAGGGATAAACGATTTCGGATCTCGGAATGCGGATTGTGGAGTTGAAGTTTAAATCTGAAATCTTAAATCCAAAATTTAAATTAAGGTATGATCTCTTTTCTCATATACTTAATTCTCATAGGATTCAGCCTCATCATCAATCTTCTCCCAGAGGGTTTCGCCCTCTGGGTGGGAAGACAGTTGGGGATTGTGATGTACTACCTGGATTGTGAACATCGGAAAGTAGCCCTTCAGAATCTCTCCCTCGCTTTTGGTCAAGAGAAATCAGCAAGTGAGATCCGAGGAATTGCCAGAAGGACCTTCCAAAATCTGGGAATGACGACCATCGAGTTCTTTCGGATTCCCAAGATGGATGCGGAAATGTTTAAGGAAAGAGTTAAAATAGAAGGACTGGAGGAAGCACTGAGGCTTCTTGAGAAGAAGAAAGGAGCACTTCTCCTCATCGGACATTTCGGGAATTGGGAATTAATGGGTTTCATGTCAAAGGTGATCGGAAATCCAATCATGGTGATTGCCAAACCCATGAAAAAGAATAAGTGGTTAGATCAATTCATTACAAAGATTAGAAACGCGGGAGGTCTCGAAGTTATTTCCAGTGTAAAAGCGAGCCGGAAAGTGATGAAGGCGCTTTCTCAAAATCGAGTGGTTGGGATCTTAATTGATCAAAGGGCGAAGCGAAGCGAAGGGGTATGGGCTGATTTTTTCGGGAGAAAAGCACCCACCACCCCCAGTTTAGCCGTCCTGGCAATGAAGACGAGTGCTCCTGTTTTGCCCGTTTTTATGGTTCGAAATGGATTTCAAAAACATCGTCTCCTGATCAAGGAGCCGCTTGAATTGATCCATACCGGTGACATCAAGAAGGATGTGGATGCCAATACTCAACTCTTCAACCATACTCTTGAATCAATGATCCGCCAATACCCTGATCAATGGTTCTGGGTGCATCGAAGATGGGAGAGGAAGAGAAGGATTTACCATCGATGAAAAACCTTCCCCAGAAGAGGACAGAGTATCCTCCAACAAAAAAGCCGAAGAGTGAGAAGCATACTTACCTTCGTGTTGGGGATAAGGTGTTTCATAAGAAGTTTAAATCCTGGGGAGGGGGGATTGTTATCGAGACATGGTCCTCTGACTTACCTGGCGGAATGTGTTTTGCTCGAATCCTCTTCCAGGATGGAAAACAGAGGGTCTTCGATAATAATTTTGATAGCACCTGCTGTTGTTATTATACTGGCATTACACTCCTAAACCGCATTGAATTGTGAAGTTCCCTTCCGAAAAGTCCCCCATGGTGACATTTTAAATATCAAAAGGTGAACCTCCTCACAGGTCACTCCTTCCCTTCACTTAAATACTTTCCCAGCAGTTCCCGGGTGTGTTCATCATCGTGACAGTAAACACATAGATTTTCCCAGTTCGACCCGTCGGGGGGATTATTCAAGTGATTTCCATCTTTGTGGTGCACCGTTAAAAGATACCTTGTTTTTTGATCAAATTCTCTTCCACATTTGGCACAGATGAGGCCGTGTATCTTGAGTGAGGCTTCCCTGTAATCACTCCATGGAGGATCGGTTTTTTTTAATTTTTTAAGAGCCTCTTCAATGGATTGATAGTCTCCTGTCTTTCGAGGTTGCCGCTTCCGATGAATTCGATAAGGTCTATTTTTCACGTAAAAGACCTCCTCTTAAATTCCATTATATCATTATTTCAATTTAATAAGATGGATGAAAATATTATGGAGAAAGCAGAACCTGGTCTCCAAACCGTTCTAATAAGACAGTTGAAAGTGCCTCAACAGCCTTTGGGTCGGTAAACTCTACCATAAGTTCTCCTCCTTCACCTATGATTAACCGACCATGTTTTTTTACCACCTCAGCCACATCCTTCGGTTCTGCGGTCCACCAGCCACGTGTGCGCAGAAGTAGTTCTTCACCCTTCAGTTCTTGAGGAGTGACCAAATCTATACTACGAAACCATGCCTCCCATCCGATTTGTGCCGGAGCACGAAGCACAGGGCTTACAGGGTCGTGATAGATACGGCAGCGGCCGAATAAACGAAGGCGAATCATGGTAACTTCTCCTGGAGAAAACGAATGATCTTCTCGTCTTTTGGCAGCAACTCCTTGGGTACCTCAACCCCAACTAAACTCAACGCCCGCGCCAGACAGTAAATATAGAAAGGAGCAGCATCTTTCTCACTCATAATCATTCCCTTTCTGATAGCCAGAGGCCAGGCCTGCTCGAAAAGTTCCAGAGCTTGTTCACGGCTATGCCGGAGCCTCTGGTCGAAAAGGGAGATATTCAGATGTCTCAATAATTCTTGCTGGGCCTCCTCCATAAATGAAAAGACACTTCGCATACTCTGAACCGAGGGGTCATGGCCCCATTCATCCTCAAAAGGCATTTTCTTCTCGTTCCGATCGTATTTATTCACTGACGATGTCAACCGTCATTTCAATTCTATCATTTGGATTATCGTTACCATCTCTGGGTTGCGATACAATTTTATCCACCACGTCCATTCCCTTCACCACTTCACCAAACGCTGTATATTGCCCATTAAGAAAAGGAACATCAGCCACACAGATAAAAAATTGCGAGCCAGCGCTGTCTGGATGGGCAGACCTTGCCATGGAGAGCGTCCCTCGTCGATGGGGTTTGTTGTTAAATTCGGCTTTGAGTTGATAGCCTGGACCCCCCATACCATGGCTTGAGCGGTCAGGTTTTTTTGTGTTGGGATCTCCTCCCTGAATGACGAACTTGGGCACTACTCTGTGGAAAGTCGTTCCATTGTAAAAACCTTTTTTTACAAGTTCGATGAAGTTATTCACATGATTGGGTGCCACTTCAGGGAAGAACTTTAAAGTAATATCTCCTAACGTTGTGTGGATGATCGCTTGTTGTTCGGACATCCTCTTGACCTCCTCAGACGAGAATTTTTTGTATCGCACTTCTTGTGAAAAAGATTGAGAGATGGATAGGGTTAGGGAAAACACAAAAAATACCAGGATCAACCAGATTCTTTTCATCTCATTACCTCTCTTTTTTCCTCCTGATTTAAATTCCAGTCGTAGGGTTGGTATCGGATCTGAATTTTATCTCTGTTCTGCTGGAGAAAGGTCTTTTTCTCTCCTTCATCAAGGAGGCTAAAAAGAAGTTCAATCAAAGCGCTGTCACTTCCTCCAAAATCGGTTTTATACCATTTAAAGATCTTTGAAATAAAAAAAGTTCCTTCTTGCGGAAGAATCTTTACTTGAGGGCTGTTGACGAAACTCTCGGCTGCGAGTTGGAGCTGGAAATCAATCTGATCAGCCTCGTAAAAGCCAATGGGCGGGCACGATCGGGCACCGCAGACCAATGCGAAATGGATTCGTGGATCAAGAGGGAGGATGGCAAACTCCATTCGTGGGTCTTTTTTTCGGAATGGCTTCAGGAATCCATAGGGGTGTCGGCGATTCCCCCGGAGAATGCCGTGTTCCATCTCGTTGAGGGAAAAACGAAAGCCCCCGATCTCATACATCACACGATCGAAAAATCCCGAAACCTCCTTGATAGACTTCTCGAGGCCCAGTTCGATCACACCGTGAATCACAGCCGTATTATAGATATTAATCCAGAATGCGAGCCTTCGATTCCGTTCCTGAAGGGAATGTAGATCAAATGAACGCAATCCTTTTGTGAGGTCTTTATATCTTTCAAACTCCTTAGAGCCACGGATCGCCTTGTAATGGACCACGCCTTTCTCCGGGTCAATGAACCGTGCTTTTAGGTCAGCCATCTCGAGAGTTAAGGCGATGTCAATGGGTTGATCCAATGAGATATGAGATGGATCCCCTGCGTTGAGGATAATAGGTGAGAGATAAAGGCTCACTTTTTTTCTGTTGGGTAATTGGCATTAAGCCATTCCCGCCAGCCGCCTTTGAGGGCATAAACCTTGGTGTATCCCATTTCCATCAGCTTTTGTGCCACACTGGCACTGGTGCCTTCTGAAGGTCAGGTGCAATAGAAAACGAGGGTCTTATCCTTGGGATACTTTTTTGCCCAGGAGTCAAAGGCTTCAGACTCTTCTCGAACAGCACCTTAAATTTTCAAATCACTATCTGTCCAGTCCTTGCCCAAACGGACATCTATGATGACCAAATCAGGGTTGCCCATCATTGCCTTGAGTTCATCCTTTGTCATCCTGGGAGCGTCCACAGACTTCGCCAATGCCGCGCATCCTCCCACCATGAAAAAAATGAACAAGGTGGTGATAAATAATCTCTTTTTCATCCTATACCTCCTTGGGTGAATATTTCAATTCCTTGAAACAAAAGGACAAATATAGTTTAAACTTAACAGAGGAGTCCCTTAAAATCAATAGGAAGGCGCATAAAAATCGCTTGTTTAGGTATAGGAATTTTGGTATCTATATAACATTCGAAGGTGGAAAGTGGAGGGTAGAGAATGGAACTTTTTATCCACTATTCACATTCTACTTTCCACTTTTAAAATTGAAGGAGGTGGTGGGTAATGATTACAGTCCCAGCCCATAAGGTAAGGCAATTTGGAGTGGAGTTCTATCAAACCTCTTTTACATCTGGCAATATCCAGAAGTTGGTTAAATTTGAAGTATTAAATTATCCAACCGTTGGGGAAGAGGAGAAACGACGAAAAGCTGGAAAAACCTCAGCCATCAACTGGGAGTTGCTGGAAAAACGGATCGGGAGGAGTGAGGCTGCTTTTCAGAGGCCGATGATTCGGAAGAAGATTCGTGAATTGGTTCAATATTATTTGGATTGTCAGGAGGCCCGAAATTTGCCTGCCATCCCAGGAGCCGTGATCATGATTACAGAGAAACGGCTCAAATTTTCACCTGCGGGGAAGAATCCCAACTTGGGGATGCTTCAGATCCCAGAGGAAACTGGAATCCTGAGGTGTCTGGATGGTCAGCACCGGCTGTTAGCCCTGAACGCTCAAGCCGAAAAAGATATGGAGATCGATGTCCCCGCCGTCCTCTTCGACAGCCTGGACCCTCGCCAGACCGTAGAACTTTTTGTTACGATCAACGCCAAGCATACACGACTCAATCCCTCCCATCTTATTTCGTTGGCGGGTCGAAGGCTTTATACCGACCGATATCAGGCATTGGCCCATGACATCATTCGTGAGCTCAATGAGGAGGAGAGTTCTCCCTTGAGGGGGGAGATCAAAATATTGGGTGTGGGGAAGGGCAGGGTTTCCCAAGCCTCCCTGGCCGATGAGATGGTAGAGCTTTTTAGTAACATCGAGAAACTTGGAGGGAAGGAGCGATTCAAGGAATTTGAGCAGAACGGAAAACGATTTTTTCTCAACTACTTCAAGGCAATTCTGGCAGTCTTCCCAAAGGCTTGGGCAGGCCGGAAATATAGCATTAAAACCGGAGCAGCCCTTCGAGCCTTAATTCGTGTGAGCCCTGATATCATGTCACGATCGAAGGAGTTGAAAAATGATTCCTTTGACTATTTTGGCATTCGAGAGGCGATCAAACCCTGGGGCGAGAGGATTGGAGAAGGCCGGTTCGAGACGGAAGGAGAGTGGCGGAGGAAATTGGCAGGAGGAACCCGGGGGACAGTAGAACTCCTCACTCGGGAACTTCGAGATGCCTTAAAGGTTTCTTAAAAAGACATTCCGGCATTTGCCGGAACGCTACATGATTATAAAAAAGTGACACGGATTACGTGACACGCCTGCCTGTGGTAGGCAGGGTCACGTTATTTTATTAGAGAGGAGAATGTGGATGAAGCGATATTTCATCATCGGGAATGGAGTAGCGGGTGCGAGAGCAGCGGTCAAAATCAGGGAGGCGGATCAGAAGGGAGAAATCCGCATTTTTACAGAAGAGGCTTATCCATTTTATTACCGGGTACGATTTCCAGAGTACGTTGCAGGAGAAGTAACCATTCAGAACCTCACTATCCATACTAAGGAGTGGTATCAAAGCAAGGGAATCTTGATCCATTTAGAGGAGGGAATTACAGAGGTCAATGCCCCTAAAAAGGAGGTCACCAGTCAGAAAGGGAAAACCTATGCTTATGATTTCCTGCTCATGGCAACCGGTGGTAATGCCTTTGTACCGCCGATTAAAGGGACGGAGAAGAAAGGCGTCTTCACCCTTCGGACGATGAAAGATGCAATCGGTATGAAGGAGTTTTCAGGTGGGGTAAAACAGGCGATCCTTGTCGGTGGAGGGCTCGTTGGGTTGGAAACAGGTGGGGCTCTGTTGAGACGGGGAATCAAGGTAGCCGTCATTGAGCATAATCCCAGGATCCTTCCAAGGCAGATGGATCCTGACGGAGCTAAAATCCTGCAGGGAAAAATGGAGTCAATGGGGTTTTCCTTTTTCCTCAATAGCCAATCTGAAGAAATGATTGGAAAGGAAACAGTGGAGGGATTGCGCCTTAAGGATGGAAGGACAGTCGAGGGCCAGATGGTCATCATCTCAGCCGGTGTGAAGCCGAATATCAAACTGGCCCAAACAATGGGTCTGGAAACAAAGAATGGAATTTTGGTCAATGATCGATTGGAGACGAAAATCGAGGGACTCTTCGCAGCAGGAGATGTCGCAGAACATCGAGGACGCGTTTATGGAATCTGGCCAGCTGCTCAGAGACAAGGGGAGACGGCTGGAGTCAATATGTCAGGGGGAAATGTCCTCTACGAAGGAACAGTGGTTTCGAATACACTGAAGGTAGTGGGAATAGACCTGACTGCTTCAGGGGACATCGATGCTGAAGGGAAATTGGAGAGTGTGGTGAAAAGTGATAGGGAGAAGAGCATCTACCGAAAGGTGACTTTTAAAGAGGATAAAATCGTCGGCTGCATCCTCCTTGGGAATATCAAGGGGAATTCCGAAATCCTCAACGCCATTGAAAAGCAGGTGAATGTGAAGGCTTTGAAAGGTCTTATTTTAGAGGATGATTTCGATTTTAAAAAGCTGAAATAGACACTAGGGCTTTTAAGTGAATTTAGGCCAATAAAAAAATCCACCGAGCTCATTGAGCTCGATGGATTCTTTTGGGGAAAAAGGGTTAATGAGGAGGAAAGAGTTATTTTCTATTCTTGCCTACTACTATATACTATCAATATTAAAAGAAGATTAAAATAAGATTAAAACTTTCTAATCTCTTACCCCTGCCTGCCGGCCCCGGTCCCGACCGAGGGCGGGGCAGGCAGGCCCATTTTTTACCCTGTTTTAAGTGGGAAGGAGGATGCGGAGGTGGCCTATGGAAGAGGAAAGGAAGCTTACCGAAGAGGAATTTGTTCTCCAGGCGATAAAAAAATTGAGGAAAGAGCCATACCGTGGCATCCACAGCGTCTACAGTGGCTTTAATGAGGCCTTCAGAAAATATTTCGAGACCAATCCGGTTGAGGCCACTTCCAGATTGGCTGCTGAGGGAAAGATAGAGATAAGGCCCTTTAAAGGAGGAGCAATGCTTTTTCTTCCTGGAGAGGCTCCGAAAAGACTTTCAGCTGAAGAGATCATTCAATTGATATTGGAATCTGGGAGCCGATCCCTTTCGGAAGAGGAGTTCGTCATCGAGGGGGTAAAAAAATTAAGAAGAGCACCTTACAAAGGAATCCACAGCGTCTTCAGCGGGTTCAATGATGCCTTCCGAAAGCATTTCGACAAAGACCCGATCGAACTCACCAGCAAAATGGCCTCAGCGGGAAAGATCGAAATCCTCCCATTAAGGAGTGGCAAAGGGGTGATGCTCTATCTTCCAGGAGAAGGACCGAGGGGGAAAAAAACTGACGAAGCCCTGAAGAAAATCCTGGGATAAGTTAAAATTCCAAAATTACAAGCACCAATAATCAAAAAATAAATAAATTGTTAAAGTTAGGATTTTAGCTTTCGGGCGGTGTCAAATTTGGTGTTGATTCCTTCCTGTAACATTGATTTTAAAATCTTTTCCCCTGATACAATATTTCAAGCGGAAATCAATAATAAACCTTTCCCATTAATTTGCAAATTACTTTGTTTAAAAAATCAAAATTTGAATCTG
>JBEKWN010000006.1:0-64291 GCA_049513055.1 Thermodesulfobacteriota bacterium | reverse complement strand
AGACTTCATAACGGATACTCAGGGAATCCCATTTCATACCCAACTCCAAAAGGTTGAGGTTAGGTTATTAGGTTAACTGAGCTTCGGGTGAGTTATTTTTCATGAAACAATTATCATCAAATGTTGAACAAGTCAATCAATGAAGAAGCTTGTGAAAATTATCTTTTTAAGGATTACCTTTTGAAAACTTGTATAGAGGGGTAATTTTCAGGAATCACGAGTTCAGGAAGGAGTCTTCGGACGTCGCTAAGGGATCGATCGTGATTAAATCAGCCACTCAGAGATCTTAGTTTCTTTGATTTTTACCTATTTCATAGTAAATCGAACCACCAAAAATTCTGGTTTGAATCTTTCCTTCTCGGGTCAGAGGCTTGACATATTGGTCCAGTTCATTTTGTGGAATTCCCATGCCTTTGGAGAGATCAGATAGAGAAAGAGGTCTTCTTCTCAGAATCTTTAATATCTCTTCTTTAATATCCCTCTCCAAGACCGATGATGGATGACGATCGAATTCGGAAATGATCTCCGCCTTCTCGCCGAAAAAGTCTCTGATTTTTTCTATTTCTTTTTGATTCAAAGGGGTTGCCCATTTTTCAGAAGGAGGTCGAACGACCGTGTTAAGGTGGATACGATCGGGTTGGATTCGATCAATGGCTTTTTTCATCTTCAAAAGTTCTTCTTTGCCGTCGTTCACCCCCTTACAGAATAGTATCTCCAGCCAAATCTGACCCTTGTAAACCTTTCTAAATTCGACCATTCCTTCAGTCACCTTTTCAATAGAAATCCCCGAGCAAGGGCGATTGATTATCATAAAAACTTCTGACGATACAGCATCTAACGAAGGGAGAATAATATCTGCACCGAGGAGATCTTTTCTCACTTCTTCTTCATAGAATAAAGATCCATTGGTGAGAACAGCGATTGGTATGGAGGTGATGATTTTAATTCCTTCAATCACTGAACGGATTTGAGAATGGAGGGTTGGTTCTCCAGACCCAGAAAGGGAGAGATGATCGATGGAGGAAGTCTCTTCCTTAAGAAAGCGACTCACTTCTTCCAGAACTTTTTTTACAGGAACATATTCTTTTCTTATAAGAGTTTTATCCGTGGTGTTTCCAATTTGGCAGTAGATACAGTCATAGGTGCAAATTTTATGGGGAACGAGGTCAATCCCGAGCGATCTCCCCAATCTTCTTGAAGGAACGGGACCGTAGAGGTAACGATATGTCTTCATCCTATTTGTAACCGGATTGCGGATTCAACCTGGGTATTGACTCGCTGAACTTCCAAACTCAATAACCAAATTCCAAAATCCAAGCATCAAATAATTACCAAAATATCAATGACCAAAATTCAAAAAACTAATAAATATTTATGTTATTTGAACATTGGGGAATTGGAATTTATTTGGGATTTGGAATTTGGTGATTGGAATTTCAACCACTTAAGCTCCAAATTTCTTTAATTTTAATCCGTTGGCTAACATCAAGGGAATGACATCCATGGCTGGAAACCTGCCCAATTGTCCTCTCTGACAATCTCTCTCTGTGAAGCGCCGGATCCTGTCTGGCCGGACATAGTTTGAAAACAGTAGAATGGGGTTGGGATGCCAACTGTGAGATTTTAAGAAAGTGGGAGTAGAATGGTCTCCTGTGATGACTAAGACATCAGGTTTCAGTTTGAAAATAAAGGGCAGAATTCGATCTATCTCCTCAATGGCTTTAACCTTCATTTTAAAATTTCCGTCTTCTCCAGCCATATCAGGCTTTTTGAAATGAATATAAAAGAAATCATTTCGGTCAAAATATTTCTTCAGGGTCTCCACTTCTTCCTGGAGGGTCTCTCCTGTCTTTAAAATCTCCATTCCAACCAACCTCGCCAGTCCGCGATACATTGGGTAGGTGGCAATGGCAGCGGGCCGGAGTTTAAATCTCTCTGACATGGTTGGAATATGCGGAATCTTTGAAAATCCTCTGAGCAGGATCGTATTGACAGGATGAAAGGGTTTGAGGACTTCGGTCGCCTTCTTCAAATAAAGGTTGACGATCTCAGCCGTCCTTCGAGCCTCCTGAGAAAGCCCTTCTGTCCCTTTTGCCTTAAGCCCATCCTTCTGAGGATCGGCATCCGTCAGATCATCTCTCAATCCTTCTCCTCGAAAAACCAGGACGAACCGATGCTCTTTCCCTGGATAGATAGAAATGCGAACCCCTTCGACCTCTTTGATTTTATTTCCGAGAAACTCACAAATCTCTCGGTTTTTTTCGGTCGGAATTCTTCCCGCTCTTCGATCGACAACGATTCCTTTTTCATCGATCGTTGCAAAATTGCCTCTGGCTGACAAATCGTCCTTGGCCAGTGGGATATCGATCCCCAATGCCTCCATCACCCCTCTTCCAATTTCATATCGAAACGGGTCATAACCAAAGAGGGCTAAATGGGAAGGACCGCTTCCCGGGGTGATCCCATAGGAGACAGGATCGATCAATCCACAGATGGCTTTTGAAGTGACTCGATCAAGGTTCGGAGTCTTTGCTGCTTCCAGCTCTGTCTTCCCCCGGACCGGCAATCCACCAATCCCATCAATCACCACCATCACCAACTTCGATTCCGTTTGAACCACAAGGGATTGAAGAACTTCCTCTTTTGTCATCCCTTCTTTTCCACCTCCTCTGATCTAAACCCCATCATTTTGTTCCATGATATTTTTCATAAAAAATAAATTCTGATGGTTCTTTCCTCTTCGAAGTGCTCCCTTCTGTGGCTGGGTATCCAAGAGGGGTCATGGCCACCACTACTACGCTTTCAGGAACTCCCAAAATTTCCTCCGCTTTTTTATGATCGAACCTCCCCACAATCACTGTGCCCAAACCCAAGGAATGGGCAGCCAAACAGAGATTCTGCATGGCAATCCCCGTATCGAACATCACCCAATCCCCCTTCACTGTAACTGCCTCACCTTTCTTAAAACCAGAGACTCCTTTCTTCCCACACAGGACAATTACAATCGGCGCATCAGTCATTGAGGAGAGCGATGGGTTCGTCTTGTTAAGTGCCGTTGCCAACTCGGATTTAATCTTCGGATCTTTTACAACAATCACCTCCCAACATTGGGTATTGGCCCAGGAGGGAGACCATCGAACTGCCTCCATTATCTTTTGAAGTGCGTCCTCAGGAATAGGGTCAGGCTTGTATTTTCGAATGCTTCGTCTTCCTTTGATCGCTTCCATCAGATCCATATCTATCTCCTCCTTCCCTTCTGTTGAATACTCAGCCATTATAATTGAAAGAATCCTTTTTATCAAAGAATTTTGAGCGATGATAATTTGAAGAAGAAACTCCAAAAGAAAGGGATCATTGACACTGCTTCTTCCTTTTTGATAATATCCCCACAAATGAAGAGGCTCAATGCCATTACCGATGTTCCAGGGATCAAGGCTGGTCATGCCAGTGACTTCAAGGCTTTGACGGGGTGCACCGTTATCCTCTGTAAAGAGGGGGCTATCGGGGCCGTTGACATCCGCGGAACAGCAACCGGGACAAGGCAGATCGATGCCCTCACCCACCTCCATCTCGTTGATAAAATCCATGCCATTCTGTTAGCAGGAGGTAGTTCTTTTGGGTTAGATGCTGCAGGAGGAGTGATGGCTTATCTGGAGGAAAGGGGAAAGGGATTTGATGTGGTCAAGACAAAAATTCCTATCGTCCCCACTGCTGTGATTTTCGATTTTGGCATTGGTGATTTTCGTGTGAGGCCAGATCGCGAGATGGGATATCAGGCCTGTCTTAATGCATCAAAAAAAGTAGAAGAAGGAAGTGTTGGGGCTGGAACAGGAGCCACGGTCGGAAAACTTTTTGGAATCGAACAGGCGATGAAGGGTGGAGTCGGGACTTCGAGTATTCAAGGGCCCAAGGGGCTCATTGTAGGAGCCCTGGTTGTGGTCAATGCCTTCGGCGATGTACTTGACCCTCTCTCTCATCAAATTTTAGCAGGGGCAAGGAAATCAAAGAAAAGCTCCCAATTGGCCAATTCATCGAAGTGGATGAAACAAGGGGTGACTCGGAAACAGTTTGGAGCAATCACACCTTCTGATTCCAATGCTTTTAATACAACCCTCGGGGTGATTGCAACCAACGCCGATCTAACAAAAAAAGAGTTACATCAAGTCGCCCAGATCGCCCACTCGGGCTTGGCCAAAGTCATCTCACCCCTTCATACGACCTTCGATGGGGATTTGATCTTTGCCATCTCCTATGGAAAGATAAAAGGTGATGTGAATACCATTGGGCTTCTTGGAGAAGTAGCCTTAATCGAGTCAGTCAAAAGAGCTGTCACCAAAGCAAAGGGATTTGGAATCATCCCGGCGTATCAAGACATTGTAGCTCGGGAGGAATGTTCCACCGGAAATAGGCGGCTCTGAGAAAAATCTAAAGTGGAAATATTAAATCTGTTAAAATCCCGAAGGTCCATTCGGGTTTACCAAGACAAACCCATTCCACAGGATCTTCTCCTACAGATTCTCGAGACAGGAAGGTGGGCCCCCACTGGAGCAAACCTCCAACCCTGGCACTTCATTGTCGTGACCGATCAAGAGACGAGAAGAAAAATCGGAGAGGTGGCCCGATTCCTCTTTATCAAATCATCCCATGTGGGAAAGGCTCCTGTGGTCCTCGTTCTAGGTTTCGACACCCGAAAGGGAAAATACGGAAGGTATGATGTAACTCTAGCAGGAGCAAATATGATGATCATGGCCACGGATCTTGGCTTTGGAACTTGTTGGATCGGTGCCTTTGATGAGCCAAAGGTGAAAGAGATTCTGGAGATCCCGGAGAACATCGAGGTAATCGGTCTCATCACGCTGGGTTATCCCAATGAGAATGCGGAGGTCCCTCCAAGGGTTGAGCTGGAGAAGATCGTTCATTGGGAGTCTTGGTCCAATGTAAGGAGGCAAACCTTGGGGGATGGGATGCTTCGGTCAGGTCCCCTCTCATTAGTAAAGAAATTTTTTAGAAAAAAGAGTTAATGAATTGAAAGGGGTCAAGGGTTCTTGCGGTCGAATAAAAACCTAAAGAGACTTGAACCCTGGAACCCTAGAATCCTAGAACCCTATTAATAGGAGTAAAACATGGATCACAAATTAATTCAAAGGGCGGCCAAGGATATTCTCAATTCAAAAAAGACGATCGCTTTCACTGGGGCAGGTATTTCTGTAGAGAGCGGCATTCCTGATTTCAGGGGGGCTCAGGGCCTCTGGCAAAAATATGATCCCGAGGAATATGCCCATATCCATGCCTTCTATTCAAATCCAGACCGGGTCTGGCTGATGCTCAAGGATATGTTCGCCCTCATCATGACCGCAAAGCCAAACCCCGCCCATATTGGGTTGGCTGAACTGGAACGGATGGGGTTGCTCTCTTCGGTCATCACTCAGAATGTGGATGGCCTTCATCAGGCAGCGGGTAGCCATAATGTGATTGAATTTCATGGGACTCACAGGACACTCTCCTGTTTAAAGTGTTCGACCACCATCGATGGAACTTCCCTCAAAATGGAGGACCTCCCTCCCCGATGTTCCCGGTGCTCATCGCTTTTGAAACCCGATGTCGTCTTTTTTGGAGAACCCATCCCCTGGGAAGCTCAGGTCATGTCATTTAAAGAATCCAAATCATGCGATGTGGTGCTTTCCATCGGAACCTCGGCGGTTGTCTATCCAGCAGCCTCCATCCCCATTACAGCTAAAGAAAGAGGAGCCATTGTCATTGAAATCAATATGGAACCCACTCCCTTGACAGATCAGATATCAGATTATCTGATCTCTGGTTCCGCAGGCGAAATCATCCCTTCCATTGTCAAAGAAGTGAAGCAATCGAGGTAAAAAGAGATAGCCGGAGAGGAATATTGCAATCCAAGATTTAAGGTGATATGATTGGTTAATATTAAAGAACCCTTCTTGCCTACCCTGTCTGCCGACAGGCAGGTGTAGACAGGTCATCATGGGGTGAAGGTTTATTTTTGAAAGAACAGCAAGAGGAAACCGTCGAAAAGGTCATCTTTGATGATCTCCAGATGGCCAATGCCCTTTTCGGCGCTCACAGTGAAAATTTAAGACGCATTGCCCGAACCATTGGAGTAAAGATCAATGCCAAAGGCAATGCCCTCACCATCCAAGGTGAAGAGCTGGATGTCAATCTTTCAAGACGTGTTCTGAACAATCTTTATGCCCTCCTGAAAAAAGGCTACCCCCTTTACCCAACCGATATCGATTATGCCATTCGAATGATCTCCGATGATCGGAATGTTAACCTCGAAAATATCTTTCTCGATACCGTTTATATTTCTTCCAGGAAGAGGGTGATCACACCCAAGAGCCTCGCTCAAAAGCGTTATATTGATGCCATTCGGAAATATGATCTCGTGATTGGTATTGGACCTGCTGGAACAGGAAAGACCTATCTGGCCATGGCCATGGCGGTCGCCAGCCTTATGAAACAGGAGGTCGAGAGGATTGTCTTGACCCGTCCTGCTGTAGAAGCCGGGGAGAAGTTAGGATTCCTTCCTGGTGATATTTCTGAGAAGGTCAATCCCTATCTTCGTCCGCTTTACGATGCCTTACACGATATGATGGATTTTGATCGGGCCTCCAAACTCGTGGAGAGGGGTGTGATCGAAGTGGCTCCCTTAGCCTTCATGAGGGGAAGGACTCTCAACGATTCCTTCGTCATCCTCGACGAGGCACAAAATACAGGGCCAGAACAGATGAAGATGTTTTTGACACGATTGGGTTATAGTTCCAAGGCTGTCATTACAGGGGATATTACCCAAGTAGATCTTCCAGAAAATAAGGTTTCGGGGTTGATCGAAATCCAGGGCATCCTTAAAGGAATCGAAGGAATTGAATTTGTTTATTTCTCGGACAAGGATGTCGTCAGACATCCCCTTGTTCAGGAAATTATCAAGGCTTATGAAAGAGCAGAGGAAAGGCGCCATCGCCAAAAAACTCTCCTTAACGACCCGTGATAAAAAACTCCATCAAAAAATTCATCCTCGATCTTCCCTTTCTCAAAACCACCAATGGCCTGAGAGACCGCTCATGGCTGGAGAGGATCAAAACCCCCTCTTATCAGAAATGGTTTGTTGGCATTGGAATCGCCATCATTCTTACTCTCCTCCTCTCCCCGAGTCTGACCCTCCATCTTAAAGAATACAAGGTGGGGGACATCGCTACCAAGGAGATCAAATCCACGCAGGATCTTCTGGTCGAGGATGAAAAGTCGACTCAAGAGAAACGTGCTGAAGCAGAAAGATCTGTACTCTCAGTCTATGACTACGATCCAGCTATTCTCAGCGAGTCTGAAAATCGAATCCGATCGACGTTTGAATCACTGGCTGCCTCTTTCCAGAAAAGGGAGAAAGGGGGGGATCAAAATGCTCTAAGAAAAAAGGAATGGGATTCCTCTCTCCGCTTTCCCCTCACACAAAGGGAATGGCAAATTCTGGAAAAGGAAAGCTTCCATCCCGCCATCGGAGAGGCCGCCTTGAAAATAATTGCTCCCATCCTGAAAAAAGGGATCGTCAATGATAAAGAACTTCTTGACCCAGATGCAGAAAAAGGAATCGTCATCCGGAATATCCAGACCCGCGAGGAGAGAAAGAACTTTCCTCCTTTTACCTTTTTAGATTTTAAGGAAGCCAGGGCAAAACTCCGGGCTCAGGCGGCTCTCCTCACTCCTGTTCTGGGGAAAGAAACATCAGCCATTGCTCTGAAGATCGCTGAACATTTTCTGAGGCCAAATCTCACCTTTAATAAAGATGAAACCGAAGAGAAAAAAATAAATGCAAGAGAAAAGATCAATCCCGTCTATTTTCAGGTCAAAAGAGGAGAGGTGATCCTGAGGCCCGGGGAGCGGGTACAAGAAGAGCATCTTTTAAAAATCAAGGCTCTCAAGAAGGCACAGGAAAGAACACACCTCCTGGCCATTCTCATCGGCATGGGTCTTCTAACTTTCCTTATCTTAGTCAGCCTCTATCAATTCTCAACGCAAAACATCCGAAAGATCGCCCTTTCCCAGAAAGATCTCCTTTTCTTCTCTACCGCTCTGCTTGGGATTATTGCCTTACTCAAACTTTTCCAACTGAGTACGGATGTTCTGGGAGGAGAATTTTTCTCCATCCCCTCTTCTTCTTACCTCTATCTCTTTCCCATCGCCACGGGTGCTATGCTTGTTCGGATCGTCCTCAACTCAGAGGTGGCTATCGTCTTCTCCCTCCTGGCCAGTTATTTCTCAGCCGCCTTGATGGGAAATCAACTTTTCTATTTCATTTTCACCTTTGTGGGGAGTGTGATCGGTGCTCATAAGGTGGCGCGATGCGAACAGAGGAGCGTCCTCATCAAGGCTGGAATCACCGTGGGAGGGATCAATATCCTCATGATCATCTCTTACAACCTGATTTCTGGAAATCCTTTCAAAATGACCCTTCTCTCTGATCTGATGATGGGTTTTCTGGGAGGCATTCTTGCTCCGGTCCTTGTCTTGGGAATTGCTCCCATCATTGAAAGCTTGTTCGGCTACACCACAGATATCAAACTGCTCGAATTGGCCAATATGGACCATCCCATCCTCAAGGACCTTATTCTTCAGGTTCCCGGCACCTATCACCATAGCATTATTGTCGGAAGTCTGGTGGAGGCGGCTGCCAAATCCATTGCAGCCAACCCCTTGTTGGCGAGGGTCAGTGCTTATTATCATGACATTGGAAAGTTGAAAAAACCTCTTTACTTCATTGAAAACGTTGGGGGGGGAGAAAATAAACACGACCATCTCATTCCCACAATGTCGAGCCTCATTCTCATTTCTCATGTCAAGGACGGGGTGGAGATGGCTCGTGAAAATCGTCTGGGGGAACGAATCGGCCACATCATTCAACAACATCATGGGACAAGTCTGATTTCCTACTTTTTTCAAAAGGCCAAGGAAAAAGAAAATCCTGAGATGGAATCGATCAATGAGAACGATTTCCGTTATCCCGGCCCCAAACCCCAGACCAAAGAAGCCGGGATTGTCATGCTGGCCGATTCGGTAGAGGCCGCCTCTCGCGCCCTCACCGATCCCACGCCTTCTCGAATCAAGAGCCTGGTCCAACGGATTACGAACAACATCTTTTTGGATGGACAGCTGGAAGAGTGTGAATTGACTCTGAAGGACCTTCAAAAAATCCAAGAGAGTTTTGATCGAATTCTAACAGCTATTTTTCACCAGAGAATTGACTATCCCCTTTCAACAAGCTCGGAATCACCTAAGAAGAGGAACGATGAAGATCTGGATTCGAAATCGGCAAAAACATATCCCCTTAAACTTAAGAAAAATAAGAAGGGTGGCCCAAAGGATATTGACCGAATTGGGGCTTCTTGAGGCTGAGCTTAGCCTCCTGTTTGTCAATGATCTCCAGATTCAAGCGTTGAATCGGCGATACCTCCATCGGGATAAACCGACCAACGTCCTGGCCTTCCCCATGAGGAAGGGAGAGTTCTCGGCCCTCCATCCCCATCTCCTTGGAGACCTTGTGATTTCGGTTGAGACGGCCAAGCGTCAATCGAATCG
Source organism: Thermodesulfobacteriota bacterium (assembly GCA_049513055.1). Taxonomy (GTDB): domain Bacteria; phylum Desulfobacterota; class BSN033; order BSN033; family UBA1163; genus UBA1163. The sequence goes on along the minus strand of JBEKWN010000006.1, from coordinate 54,694 downwards.
GTTTGGCCTCGATGAAATGGAAATGGTCATCCTCCTAATGGTCCATGGGGTGCTTCATTTGATTGGCTATGAGCATGAGGGGACGAAAAAGGGGGCCCGGGAGATGACCCTCAAGCAGAAGGAACTCTTCCAGTGTATTATTAAGACCGGTTAGAACGGTACAACCGTTTAGAACGTTTTGATCGTTTGACGAAATGAACGATCTAAACGAACTTAACGATCGAGCGGTGTTATGTTTAATTGAAGATCCAGAGTCTTCGAAGCCGATCAAACCCTTTGAGGAAGGCAAGTTCCTCGGGAGTCATCGAGGAAGGAGAAATTCTCTTTTTCAATTTTAGCAATCCTCCATAATCCACCCACCTGAGCAGAGGAAAAAGATAACGCCGGAGGAATCTTTTTTCTTTAAAAGCAAAACTGCTATTGAAGTCGATGAGGAAAGGTTCTCCGTTTTCAGAGACGAGGATGTTCCCCTTATGTCTCAAATCCAAGTGGACCACTCCCCTGTCATGAACTTCTCTGAGCACTCTTTCTAAATCAGAGAAAAAAGAAGAAGGAAGGGGCTCTCCTCTCAGGATGGGTCTTCCTGGGATGAACTCCATGGCAAAAGCAAAGCGGTCAATGCGCCCCACAGGCTGGGGAATGCCTTTCATCCCGGTGAGCCGGGAATAAATCTTCCATTCTTTATGAATTAACCAAAGTCCTAATGTCCATCGCAAAAAAAAATTCTTTCTTCGGACATCCTTCACCATCAAGGACCGACCTTCCACCTTGACCTGATTCAAGTCAGGTTTCCCAAAGGCTTTTCCCTTGACACAGGAGACAACCCCGTGTTCAAAATCTTCTCGCTTCACTTCCGCTCCTTTAAAATAAGAGGCCCCAATAGGGGCGGCTCAGGATCAGCACGATTCCAGCAAGGATGATGAGGAGAATTCCCTCTTCGCTGTTTTCAATAAAGCATCTGAATTGCCAGGAGACTTTTTCGTTCGAATAGGGAGTCCGTCGGGGAAGGTAATCCGGAACCTTCTCGTCATAATCCTCAAATCGGCTCCCAAAAATCTTTCTCAACCGATCTCCCTCCACCCTCTTCTTATAGGGAATGTAATGGAAGCAGAACATAAAGAAGGCTGCCGCCAGAAGATAGATATTGTCCGCCAGGATGCAAAAGCCTGCCGTAATAAAAATCGAACCGATGTAGAGTGGATTCTTGACATAAGCATAAGGGCCTGTCACCGTCAGAACCTCGTTCTTTTGAAGATGACCTGCCGCCCAGATACGAATGCCTTCCCCTAAAAAGATCAAAATCACCCCAATCAAGATCCCAGGGAATTGGGGTTTCGCAAAGATCACCAATAAAAAGGCTCCGATAAAAAGTGGAATCCTTCGGACTTTCCTCTGCCAAGACGTCCTCTTGTCGTCCATAACATCCTCTCTTTTTTATTGAACCAGATGGGGAGAGACTCTCTTTTTCTTGTAAATAAAGTAAGGGTTTCTTAAATAAAATTCCCTGGCAAATAGGCCAGGATGAAAACCGGATCCATGCGATGAATGGCATTAAAGAGGACAATCAATCCCCCGGCTAAACTGAGATACCAGAAAGAGACAGGAATGACGCTCTCCTTCTTTTTCTCAGAAGCGATCCCTTGGACGATGAACCTCATGGTAAACATCACTGATCCAATGAAACCAAAGACCAGCCAGAAGTCCAAATCGAATTTTGGATATCTGGCTGAGAAATCTCTGAAACAATCGAGCGCGAAACCCAGAAACGTTAGACATTCCATCTTAAACCCTTTCCTCAATATCATAGTGGATGGTGCGCCGTTTCATCCATCTCACGGCTAGCAGGTCGATGAAGGATCGTACCATGCGGTTTCGAATATTGTATTTTGACTTCCCAAACCTTCTCGGATGGTGAGAAACTGGAACTTCAATGATCCGATATCCTTCCATCTTGACCAACGTAGAAAGAAACCGATGCATCCCATTAAAGGCCGGGATATCTTGGATACATTCCTTTTTGAATGCTCGGAGGGTACATGCACTGTCGTGGATGTTTTCACCGCTCACCCAGTTCCGAACGGCGTTAGCGATTTTAGCAGAGATTTTCTTCAGCCATGAATCTTCCCTTTTCTGACGCCACCCCGTCGCCATATCATAATAATCTAAATATTCCAATAATCTGGGAATATCGGCAGGATCATTCTGAAGGTCTGAATCTAAGGTGACGATTTTCTCCCCCCGGGCCTCCCTCATTCCTATCAAAAGGGCCGTGCTTAACCCACGGTTCTCCTTAGAACGAAGGATTCGGAGCGAAGGATATTGAGAGGCCATTTCTACCAGAATCCTTCGGCTTTTATCTGAACTTCCATCATCCACGAAGATCATTTCGTAGGAGCGTCCAAGGCCCTTTAAAACCTCCACCAGCTTAGGAATTAAAAGTGGAAGGTTTCCCTCTTCATTATAGACAGGCACCACCACAGAGATTTCTATGGGTTCAGAATTTTTCATAGCCTTATAGGTTTTCAGACCTTATCGGTTGGAAATCAAGACAAAATCACCATCGCCTATCCTACGTCGAACGATCAATTGAACTTCTGGTCTACCTTCTATGCTCTGAAATTTTAAAAAATCTCTGGATTTAAGCAGACAGAAGCCCCTCTCCGGAGACCTTAAAAAATGCAAGAGGGCCTCTTCCTCCTCCAACACCGGGATGGGAACGATTCCTGTATAAAAATTAAAAGGACCCGGTTCAAAATCTCCATAGATGGCTAATTTCTCACCGGGTTGCATTCGTGTAGTGATCTCCTGACAAATGAAACGGGATGATTTGTAGGGATTCACAAGGGGGAACACAACCCTCAATGCATAGAAAAATCCTCCTGCCATCATCCCGATGAGAAGTAAAAAAATGGCTCCGTAATACTTAAACCGGTTAAGCACAAATAGACCAATGCTCACTCCGACCAAGAGAAAGGCAACAGGGAGGCTATAGGAAAAGTAAGAAGGAAGTTTTGCCGAAATCACCCATGGCAGGGCAACACCGGCCACACAAATCACTCCCATCAATCCATAAAGGGGAATCGTGATCCATTCATGCCGAAAATGTTTCATCGAAAAAGAGACAAAATCTTCCCAAAGCCTCCCGACCATCAGCGATACAGCCGGGAAGAGAGGTAAAAAGTAAAGTCCTCTTTTTCCCTTAGACAGAGTAAAAAATCCAAAGATACAAATGAACCAGATCATTAGAAAAAGAAATTCTTTTCTCTTTGCTATCATCGCTCTAGAAAAACCATAAGCCATGGCAGCAGGGAGAAAAATGATCCAGGGCAAAAAGTTAGGCGGAAACTGATAGAGATAGTAATAGATGGGCCGAATATGGGCTGATCCTTTTGCAAAGCGATCAAAAGAATGGTGCAACAGGGTGGCGTTGAGGTAATCTTTTCCTCCCATTAAAACGGCAGGAAGATACCATGACAGGACGATGGCCAAAAACAGGAGCATCCCAGGAAGGAGCCTAATGGCCTTGATCCCTTTCCAATCCTTCTGAACCAAAAGAAAAAGAAGAGTGACCAATAAGGGAAGGATAAATCCAACAGGTCCCTTGGCTAAGGTGGCCAAAGCCATGCCCACATAGTATCCATAAAAAGAGAGACCCTTCATCCCCTTTAGGGAAATCTCTCCCTCTTGGTTGCTTTGATACCATTGGATAAAACAAAGTATAGAAGCCGTGGTAAAGAAGGTTAGGGTGGTATCAATATTGCCCCGTGTAGAGAGATAGGCGAATTGAAAACTCGTCGCCAAAATGAGCCCAGAGAGGAACCCTGTGCGTGATGAATAGAGCCTCCTCCCAATGAAAAAAGTGAGAAGGACCGTCAAGGTCCCAAAGAGGGCAGAGGGGAATCTTACTGAAAACGGGGTAACTCCTTGCCAGAGGAAGGATGAAATGCCATTGAACCAGAAAAAGAGAGGGGGCTTATCGGTGTATAGTTCCCCATTGCGATGCATGAGAATCCAGTCCCCCCCGTTCACCATCTCTCTTGAAACCTCAGCGTAACGGGGCTCATCTGGACTCCAGAGGTCCCATTGACCCAGATTTACAAAATAAATGACGAAACAGAGTCCCAGGAGAAGGGCGAACTGGGCCCATGGCTGAGGACTCATTTTGGAAAATCGTTGATTCATTCTGTTTATTCCATCCTTTCTGTGACCACTCCCTGGGGCGAGACGTAAACTAATCCTCTCCGACGACTTTCTCTCATTAACCCCCGGAGAAAAATCCCTTGGTCTTTTATGATGGGGTTGAGACGGAGGTATTCTCTAAAAAACCTGAAGCGATCAATCTTCGTGATGACTTTAGGAGTGGAGGTGTTGAGTTGGAGAAAATTTCTAAACAATTTTTTTCGATTCACCTTCTCCCCCAAGAGGAGATCCTCGAAATCGAGAAGATGGAAATCCCATGTCTTTCCTTTTTCTGAGACGAGGATATTACAGGTTTTCATATCCCTATGAAATAAACTCATTTTATGAAGACTATCAAGCCAACGGGCAAAGGTTTTAATAAAAAGCCTCTTTTTATTTAAATCTTCAAACCCTTTTAAAATATATCGATCCATCTCTTGATCATTTGCCAGGGCCTCCATGAATAGAAAACTCTCCTTCAATCCTAACCAGTTTTTTCTCTCCACCAAAGCCAGGGGTTTCAGAGACGGAATGCCCCTCGCCCGCATGCCATTGGCCGCCATCCAGGACTTAAGCCCTTTCGAGCGACGGAAATGTTCTTTCATCCGCCCCCAGAAATGAGGGGTGCGGAACTGTTTCAAACATATCTTCTCCCCTTCATCATTCAATATGGAAACGATCACTTCTGGAGAATTTTTGACTAGGGAAAAGGGTCTTTCTCTCACCAGGTCTTGGTGCTCTTCCATCACCCTTTTCAGACGACCCATGGGGAAATCCCTTCGATGAAAATAACGAATCCCCTCCTCCCATTGAACCGTAAACTCTGTGCTTTCCTTCAGACAACGTTTTGTTCTGCTTCGCCACTGCCTCTTTTGAAGGCGGCCCATAACGGGATGAATCTGCTGATGTAACATTTCTCTTCTTTGAGATTCGTCGAATCTCCCCTCAAAATACTGATTCAGGAATTGAAGTTGTTCCCCTTCTCCCCACATCGATCTTAAAGAATGGAAGAGGTGTGATAAATTCCATAACCTCTGGTTCAGGGAGAGGGGCTTTACGATTTTGGCACGATGTAAATCGGTGAGAAATAAGGAGTCGCCATCCCACAAAAAGTTTCCGGCGTGAAGATCTTGATGAAATAATCCCACTTCTTGAAACTTCCTCACGGTCGTCGCTAATTCAATCATTGAATGAGGTGTTTTTGATTTTGCAACCTCCTCGATAAATGAAACCCCTGTTCCAATCGCCTCGGAGAGGTAATAACTTTCCTTGACCAAACCCCTCCGGACCCTCTCCATCCAGCCCAAGGGTTTAGGGATGTTGAGACTCTTCCTCTCTAATAGGGAAGCGATGAGAAATTCTTTCTGTCCCCTTGAGGGGGAAAAAAGATATTTCATATACTCTGCCCAGCCCTTTGTCTTATCTTTCTTTAAAAAAATCCTCCGACCATTCGGTGAACAGAAAATAGCCGCCCACCTCCAGGTTGACTCCTTGATGACCTCTCCTCCCATCTCCTGAACAGAAGAGGTGGGGTCATCAAAAAAAGTGGGAGGAAGATTATCCAACACTTCCCCTCTCACCCAACCCTTGATCTCACCTTTCGATATTCTTTTAAGAATTGAAGTCCCCATCTTGGAAGAGTTGTAAGCCGTTAGCCTTACTTTTTAAAAAAGATAACTGTTGTTACTCTAATTTTCACTTCCGCTTTCCGAGTCTAATCATCTCTTGATAAAACGTTTCAACGCCCTCCACTTGTCGATCCAATTGGAAATCCTGATGGGCCTTCTGATAAGCCGCCTTCCCTAAAATCTCCCTCATTTCTGGATGGTGAAGCAGTCGAAGGACCGCCCCGGCCAACTCTTCAGGGGTATCATTCACCACCAAACCTGAAATGCCCTCCTCCACCAATTCTGGGAGCATCCCCCGATTGGCCACAATGACCGGTTTGCCCATGGCCATGGCCTCTCTCAAGGCTCGGGCTGTTCCATCAGAACCTGCCATTAAGAAGACAAAGATGTCCATACAGGCTAAGGTGTCGAGATAGTCATTCGTCCGATATCCTCCGAGAACGACCCACTTTTCAACGCCGAGCTGTTTCATGGGCTGGATGACACTCTGCTCCATCTGACTCGATCGGCCAACCAAGAGAACCTTCACATTTGGAAATTCCCTGGCAATCTTTTTCACCGCCTCCAAAAAGACAGTCGTCCTTCTGTATCTTTGAAATCGGGCGACCATTCCGATAACGATATCCTTTGATCCAATTCCAAAGAGAGTCCTCATATCTTTAAATTTCCCCTGAGGATCATACCGGTTTAAATCCAAGGCCGGTGAGATCTTCCCTACCCTCTCAAGAGGAAGGCCGAAATGTTCTGCATCCTCTCTCCTGGCCCTCTCGGAAAAAGTAATCATTCCATCCGTAAACTGAGAGATGAGAAAGCGATTCCCCAAATTGGGCTTCAAAGGGTCTCGCTTGTGGTCGGTGCGAATGATGATCACAGGATGGCCTGACCTCCTGGCAGCGATCCCGCCCAAGAGATGGCCATGGGAGTGGTGGACATTGAGAATATCGAACTTTTCCTGACGAAGATATTGGGTGAGGTCTAAAATGTCACGCAGATGGGTCGGTAAAAAGGAAAGATGGTAAAACTTCACCGAATGGTCCAATTGAAATCGATCCGTGGCTTTTACTCCTGCCTGGAGGACCCTTTTCTCAATACTATCCTCGACCGGAAGAGGAGGTTTTCGATAGACAAAGGTGACATCATGCCCCCGTTTCTCCAATCCCTTACAGAGGTTCAAGGTTGGATCAGCAGGACCTGTCCACTTCCAGTTGCTGAAAAGATGGAGAATCTTCATTCTATTCAGAACCCACCCAAGTATTCAAGCTGTCGAAGGCCTGGCCTAAAGGAAAAAGTTATCATTTTCAACTTTTTCAAGTTCATGGATGTCTTCTTTGGAATGGATGAACTCTTCTAACCACCAGTTGGTACGATTGTAAAAACATCCAACATCTCTACATTCCTCTTCGGCATCAAAGGTCAGAATCGATTTAGCTGTACTTTTGAGACTTTCCTTGAATTTTCTTTCCGATAGGTAACCCTCCGGATCTCCAATTCTGGCTTCTTCCACTCCTCGAAACGCCGGACAGTGAAAGATGCCGAAGGGGGTCACCACGGTTCTGAAAAATTGCATGTGGCATCTTTTGGGCTGCCTTTTGATCCTATCCGTTTCCTGATTTAACATGGCCTTCAGGTTTGAGCTTTCAAGAATCTTGACTTGGTCCCCTGCGAAACGCTTGGCCTCTTGCAGATGCATCTTGATTTTATCGATAATCTCTTCTTCTTTCGTTTTTTCAACGTTTTTAAGCAACGTCTCCCTCTGAGACTCATTCAATCGGACTAAACAGGGCTTAAAGGAAATATAATCAAAGGAGAATTCCCTGGCGAGCTCCACCGATCTGGCTATCTCATCCATATTGGGATGGAGTCTCTTCCCGTTAATCTCCACGCCTTCCCAGACGATCACAAACGAATATCCCAGCGAAACCACGGGATTCTTTTTTTTCACCTTTTTTGCTTTTTCTAATATCCGACTCAGAGTCATTTGCGTTTTAGGCAGGTGTAAATCTTTAAAGACTCCTTCCCCGGCCGCATCAATGGATATCCTGATCCAATCCTTCTCTCTTAGTTCTTCGACCACTGCTTCAATTTTTTCTAGTCTTGAGCCATTGGTCACGATCCCGATTTGTAACCGTTTACTTTTGATATAACGGACGATCTCCCCAAAATCTTTGTGAAGAGTGGGTTCTCCCCCTCCTATCAAGATAACGGAGAGAAGACCGTGGGAATGGAGTGTGTGGATCGTCTTTTTTACTTCCTCCAAGGTCAAGCTTTTTCCGGCATTGATCAGCTTCGAATCGACACAAAAAGGGCATGAGAAATTGCAGGCAGAGGTCAGATCTAAATTGATGGAGATCGGACTGAAAATCAGTCGCTCTCGATCCGGAGCATTGACGTCACAGTTTCTCTGCCATTGAATATAGTCTTTCAGCCTTTGAAGGGTGGCATCCTGTCTCAATTTGGAGCTAAAATCGTGCTCTCTTTCTTTTAACTTTTCCATAAATTTCTCTTCCCAAATTCGCCAAAGCCATCATAAATCTCTTTCAGCAGTGACATATTATGGAGAATATGAGGAGGCCCGATGAAAGGCTCGGTCTTCTTTTCAACGGCCTCCATAAAATTTTTAACGGAGAGCTCAAGGGGGTCCACGATCCTCAATTTTTTACTCCCATAATGAAAATAGATTTCATAATTTTTTAAATCCAGACTTCGAAAAACAATCTTATCATTAAATCCAAAAGAAAACTCACGGGGCGGGGTCTTTTGGTGTACCAACCTTATTAACGCATCACACGCCCAGGTTCTAAACAAATAGGTAAATCTGATGCTCATCTCCCCTTCCCCATCCGATTCAAAATTCAAATTCTGTATCTCTCCGGCACCCAATCGGCAATAAAGAATACTCAAGGGATGAGGAATGGATTCTGGAATCATCACTTTTCCTGGGGAAAAGGGCGACATCCGTATAAAAAAATTGTTGGTTTCTTTAATTCTGATCTTTCCGCAGATTTCCTCATAATAGTCTATGGAAAAAGGCCATTGAGAATTCATGGCAATGGTTAATGTTTTTTCTCGGGCCTTCTCAAAAATATCTTCAATCCTTCTTCGAATATCCTTGTGATCGTCCCAGAGGAAGGGTTTTTCGCAGAAGATATGGAGTCCCGAATTTAAGGATTTCAATAGATATTCATAATGGGTAGAAGAAGGGGAGGCGATCACCACTGCATCAGGCTTTTCGCCTCTCACCATTTCATCAAAGTTTGTATAGGGATGGGCTTCTATTCCATATTTCCGAAGAGCAGAAGAGGCTTGGAGGCTTGTTTTTTCAGTCGTCCCCAGCACCGAGGTTACTTTTGCTCCGTGCTGATGGAAATACTTTCCTATATACTCGCCGATACCATTTCTCGTTCTACCCGCCCCTATGATGGATACATTCAGTCGAATCAAAAACCCTCACATTTCCTGTGCTTGGCTAAAAATTACTCGTATTTTAACACAGTTAATGCCGCGGGGAAAATATCATCGGCCCGGACCATCATCTCTCTGGCTTCTTGAGAGCAATCGTTTTCTTCCCCGTAACGTTATCGATTGGAAATCAAAACAACATCATCGTTTCTCACCTTGCGCCGGGCGATCAATTGGACCTTCGGTTCCCCTTCACTGTTGAACAATCGAGAAAAATCACGGAATTTGAGAAGGCAGAATACTCTTTCTGAAGATCCTATAAAATCAAGAAAAGCTTCTCTATTATCAAATTTTATAATGGGTACGACCCCAGTGTAATAATTATAAGGATCGGTTCCAAGCCCTCCATAAATTGCTAATTTTTCACCTGGTTGAATCCGCGATGTAATTTCTTCCGAAATGAAACGGGCCGACATTTGCGGATTGGCAAGAGGGAAAATAACCCTAAACGCATAAAAATATCCCGCAACCATCATCCCGATGAGGAGAAACAGGATAGCCCTATAATTTTTATAGCGACAGAAGATCATCATGACCATACTGCCCCCGAACAAGAGGAGAGCGATGGGGAGACTATAAGACAGATAAGAGGGAAATTTTATTGAGGCCACCCACGGAGTAGCAGCCCCTGCGATCACACCAAGCCCAATGAATCCATAGAGAGGGAAAGTAATCCATCCACGCCTAAACTGATCCAATGGGTGCGAGATAAAATCACTCCAGAATTTCCCGACCATGAGAGACGCAGCCGGATAGAGAGGTAAGAGGTAAAGGGCCCTTTTTGATTTGGATAGGGAAAAAAATGTGAAGATGACGAGACACCATACCAAAAGAAAAAGGAACCCTTTTCTCTTTTCGATTGTCATTTTGGAGCACCCATAAACAATTGCAGCGGGCAAAAAGAAGGTCCAGGGGAAAAAGCTCAAGGGGAAATTATAGAAATAGTAATAGAGCGGGCGAGGATGGGTCCATCCTGTGCCATAAGCCTCGGTAGTATGCCTTAAAAGATTTTCCTCAAGGTAGGTCTTCCCCCCCAAGAATACAGCGGGAAGATACCATGCCAGGACAATGGCCAGAAGCAAGGGAATCCCAGGCAGCAGTTTCATCCGTTTAATTTCTTTATAATCTTTTTGAATTAAAAGATAGATGAGGCTCACCAAAAGGGGAAGGATGAATCCAATCGGCCCTTTGGCTAAGGTAGCAAAGGCCATGCTCACATAAAATCCATAAATCAAAAGGTTCCTGATAGTCCGGTTGTGATGAATTCCCTCCTTCTGGCCATATGGATACCATAGAAAGAAACAAAGAAGCGAAGCGGTGGTACAAAAGGTGAGGGTGACATCAATATTGGCACGGGTGGAAAGATGGGCGAAATGAAGGCTGGTCGCCAGGATCAGGCCGGAGAAGAATCCCGTCCGGGATGAATAAAGTCTTTCGCCCTGGAAGAAAGTGAGGAGAACGGTGAGTGTCCCGAAAAAGGCTGAAGGAAATCTCACTGAAAAGGAAGTGAAACCTTGCCACAAGTAGGATGAAAGAGCAATCAGCCAGAAAAAGAGGGGGGGTTTGTCTCCGTATACGCCTCCATTAAAATGCATGAGAATCCAATCCCCTCCATTCACCATCTCCCTGGCAATCTGTGCATAACGGGGCTCATCTGGATTCCAGAGATCCCATCGGCCCAGATTAAAAAAGTAAAGAACAAAACAGAATCCTAAGAGGAAGGCAATCTGAACCCATTTCCGGGAATAGATTTTTGTTAATCGCTTCTCTAACAACCTGAAAATCCTCCTTTTATCGCCTAAAACGCAAATAATTCCAGAAGCTTTTACCGAGATTCGCAGCTTGCCTGAAAGGATTCTCCCTTTAAGGGGAGACCAAACTAATTTCATTCTTCATCTCATGGGAAATAGAACGAGGAGATTTAAGTCGCTTTTCCAAAGGAAATAGAATATTTTCTATATAAAAGAATCCCCCTGCTGCCATCAAAATAGATAGAAAAAAGATGATTCCATATTTTTTAAAGCGATATAAAAAGAACAATACGATGCTACCTCCGACCAGGAAACAGGTAATGGGCAGAGTATAGAGCAAATAAGAAGGAAATTTTTTAGAGACCTCCCAAAAGATGATTAGACCTGCTGCCAAAGACAATCCCATAAAACCATAAAGCGGTAAGGAGATCCATTCCTTTCGAAAATGTTCTATCCGTTCAAAAATAAAATCTCCCCAAAACTTGCCAATCATGAGCGATGCGGCTGGATAAAGAGGTAAAAGATAGAGGTCCCTCTTCGTCTTGGAAAAAGAGAAAAAGAGAAAGATCACAATGAACCAGGTCAGAAGGAAAAGAAACTCTTTCCTTTTCCCAAAAGCCTCTTTGGAATAACCATAAACCATTGCCCCAGGTAAAAAAAGTATCCAGGGTAAAAAATCTACAGGAAAGTTGCGTAAATAAAAATAGATGGGTTTGGGATGATCCCATCCCTTTGAATAATAATCGATTGTTTGATGGAAGAGCGTTTCATTGAGGTACGTTTGCCCTCCCTTGAGTATCGCAGGAAGGTACCAGGATAAAACAATAGCTAAACATAGGAGCATTCCCGAAAGAATCCTCATTCTCTTGATCTTTTTCCAATCCTTTTGGATCAGGAGATAGACCAGACTGGCCAGCAGGGGAAGGAAAAAACCCACTGGTCCCTTAGTGAGGGTGGCCAATCCCATCCCCACATAAAATCCATAGATGGATAGCCTCCGGATATCCTTCTGCCCATCTGATCCCTCTCTGCGCCCCTGGTACCATTGGAGAAAACAAAAAAGGGAGGCTGTGATAAAAAAAGTCAGGGTGGCATCGATATTGGCCCGGGTAGAAAAACGGGCGAAAAAAAAGCTTGTAGCAAGGATGAGACCGGAAACGAATCCCGTCCTGGAATTATAGAGATTCTTTCCAATAAAAAAGGTAAACAACACGGTGAGGGTCCCGAAAAAGGCTGAAGGAAACCTCGCCGAAAAAGGGTTAAAACCTTTCCATAGATAAGAGGAAAGTGCAATGAGCCAGAAAAAAAGGGGGGGTTTTTCCATGTAGGGTTCCCCATGAAATGGATGAGATGGCCAGAGACGCGGGACGATCCAATCCCCTCCTTCAACCATTTCCTGGGCGACTTGAGCATAACGGATTTCATCCGGTTTTCGAAGCTCCCATTGACCTAAGTTAAGAAAGTAAAGTACGAAACAGAATCCTAAGAGCAGAACGATCTGAGTCCACTTTTGCTGATAAAATTTAAAACACCCGCGTTCCATGAATGATAGAACCCTTTCTCTATTTAAGAACCATTGCAGTCTAACCATCCCATTCCAGCCTGCGCAACATCTTCCTTTTTAATGGTTCGGGTGAGAAGTTTCTGGATTGGGTTTTTTCTTATAAATGAAGTACAGGTTCCTAAAGTAGATAATAGGATTGAGAAGATAGGCAGCGATAAAAACTGGGTCCATCTGGCGAATCGCATAGGCCAAGAGAATCAACCCTCCTCCTAAGCTGAAGTACCAGAAGGCCACCGGAATGATACTTTCTTTCCTTTTCTCAGACGCAATCCATTGGACAATGAACCTCATCGTGAACATCGTCTGGCCGATAAAACCGAAAAGCACCCAGAAGTCAAGTTGAAATTTTGGATATCGCACAGATAGGTCTTGCAAGAAATCGGTCACGAAACTAAAAAATGAAAAACATTCCATTTCAGATCCTTTCCTCAATGTCATAATGGATATGGCGACTCCTCATCCATTTCACAGCCAGAAGATCGATGAAGGCACGCCACATCCGATTCCAGGTGGTATATTTCGATACTCCGAATTTCCTGGGATGGTGGGCAATGGGTATTTCAATCACTCGAAATCCTTCCATCTTTACCAGGGTTGGCATGAAGCGGTGCATCCCCTTGTACAATTTGAGATTTTGAAGACACTCCCTCTTATAAGCCCGGAAGGTACAACCACTGTCCCGGATCTCCTCTCCGCTCAAGCTGTTCCTAATCCTATTAGCAATCTTTGATGTGATCCGTTTGACCCAAGAATCTTCTCTCTTCTGACGCCATCCTGTTACCATGTCATAATCTTTCAGGTATTCCAACATCCTGGGGATATCCTTGGGGTCATTCTGGAGGTCAGCATCTATGGTGATGACAATCTCTCCCCTTGCCTCTTTTAACCCTGCTACGCCTGCCACTGTCTCACCGCAATTCCTCTTAAATCCAAGGACTCGTATTTCAGGATACGGAGGAACCATCTCTTTAAGAAGACGACGGCTACGATCCGTACTCCCATCATCAATGAAAATCATCTCATACGTTTTTCCCAACCCCCGGAGCACGTCATGGAGTTGAGGAATCAAAACGGGAAGATTCTCCTCTTCATTGTAGACCGGAACCACCACTGAAATATCAATCTGATAGTTTTCTCCCAAAAGACGATCTCCCTTCTGATCTCAACTTTTTTGATGAAAGAACTCTCTGATGGTGGCGCACACAAAATCCACCTTCTCTTTTTCGAGTTCTGGGTAGATGGGCAGGGAGAGAATTTTCTTGACCGTATCTTCTGTCTTTTCCAGTTTGGGCTGCTGACCGAGAGCATTCCGAACGGCTGGTTGTTGATGATTTGGAATAGGATAATGAATCCCTGACTGAATCCCTTTCTCTTTTAAGAAATCAGCCAGCTCATCCCGATGGGGAGTTTGGATGACATAAAGATGATAGACAGGTTCAGCCCAATCCCTTGCCTGAGGTGTAGTCACTGGAATTCCCTTTAATCCATCGCTGTACCATTGAGCGATGCGCCTTCTCGATTCATTAAACCAGTCCAACCTTCGAAGTTGGAGGCGACCCACTGCCCCTTGGATTTCGTTAAACCTCAAATTATATCCAACCAGTTCATGTTCATACTTCTCTTTTCGACCGTGATCTCTCAGCATTCGACAGGTCTTGGCCATCTCATCATCCGGGGTGACAAGAATTCCACCATCTCCAAAAACGGTCAGGTTTTTCGAAGGATAGAAAGAGAAACAACCGCCAATTCCCATTGATCCTACCCTTTTCCCTTTATATTTGGCACCATGGGCTTGACAGCAATCTTCCAAAACGAAAAGTCCATAACGCTTTGCCAGATCAAGAAGGGAATCCATATGGGCAGGGTGACCGTAAAGATGTACAGGAATAATTCCTTTGATCTCCTTGACCCCCGATATCTGGTTCCTATTTTTTAAAACCGATTCGATATGTTTTGGATCGACGGTAAAGGTATCATCAATATCGATGAAAATGGGTCTGGCTCCAACATGAAACACGGGTTCGATGGTGGGAAAGGCGGTGAGAGAGGGAACCAAAACGCCATCGCCTTCTTTGACCCCCAAAGCCTTGAGACACAAAAAAATGGCGGAGGTTCCTGAGGAGGTGAGGACGGCGTGTTTCACTCCGATGAATTGGGCAAACTCTTTTTCAAAGTCTTTGCATTGGCCTCCCAAAATATATTGTCCAGAATCAATCACCTCTAATACGCGATCTTTCATTTCTTTATCGATGTAAGGTTTAGAAAGAGGAACCTTCATTTTAACTCCTTTCCCTGAATGTCAGATTTTCTCCCATTCAATCTCCAATCTCCTTCCACTCCGAGAGGACTCATAACAGACTTCAACAATTTTCAATGCCTCAAAGCCCGCCTGCCCATCTGCTAAGGGCTTGGACCGATTCTTCATCGAATTGAGAAACGCTTTTAATTCTATCGTCAGGGGCTCTTCAAGCTCTATGGGAATGCCTCGGGCTTCTCCTTCCACAGCGACACATTTTCCCTCTTGTCTCTCGTGTCGATTCTCACAGAAGAGAAGGGAATTTTTTTGGAAGTCGCAATAAAGGCTCGCTCGGTCTCCAACCATGGCAATATCTCTTCTTTTTTCAGGGGGCATATACCCCGCTTCGACAAAAACGATCTTTCCATGATAGTCCAAGACTGAGACAGAGGTATCATCAAGAGAAAGGTGAAGGTAATTTTTTACAACGGCCGTGACCGCTTGAGGGGGCTCATGAAAGAGATAATTAAAAAGATCGAAATAATGGATCGCATCCGTTTGGGTCACGCCGACATCCGTTCTAGGTCTTTTGAATCCCATGAAATGACCATAGGCGTATTGAATGGTGCCCAATTTCCCTTCCTCAAGGATCTGTTTTATTTTCGAAGCGGCTGGATGATACCGATAAAGATGGCCTACCTGTAGAATCATCCCATTCTCTTTGGCCTGAGTGATCATCTCTTTTGCCTCTTGGGTGGTCAGGGCAATCGGTTTTTCTACAAAGACATCCTTCCCCTTTTCAAAGCAGTGCTTACAAATTCCCAGATGGCCATCCGCTGGCGTAACGATGTCTACCCCGTCCACGCGATCAAGAAAATCACGATAATCGGTGGAAAGATGATCTTCAGGAATTGAGTATTCCTTGCAGACTTTCAGTTGACTCGGATCGTAGTCCACCACATAAAGCTCGTCGACGAGGTTCACCAGAGCCTTCAGATGGTTCTTGCCCCACCTTCCTACGCCAATCAATAAAAGCTTCATATCCCTCCCTAACTCTCCTTAAGATTTCTCATGCCCCTCCATTTTTCCTTTTTTTAAAGAGGCGACAAAGGAATTAACAGAATAAGTCCTTCAGATAAAAAATGGCGGCGGCCTTATTTATGACATAACAATAATATATTATCGGAAAATAATCTTGATGTAGGGATGGCTTTATAAACATTTAAGCCATTCTCCCGTAGCTCTCTCGATATCTCTTGGAGCATCATTCTTTTCTTGATCGGCCTTTTGCTTAATAAGGATCCTACCCTGCGAGCCAACTCTTTAAACCTGTTTGGATAATTATAATCGATGATCAGCCATTTCTTGGTGACCCTCCTCATCTCTTTAAGCATCCGATATCTTATCTCAACGGGGATGTGATAGATAAATCGAATGGAGAAGAGGCAGTCAATACTATTGTCCTTAAATGACATCGTCTCTGCATCCAGGCGGATATTCCAGAATGAGTCTTCAAAGCCGTTCATCCTTTTTCTTGACTCCATCATCATCTCTAACGAGATATCCGCGCCGATCCATTTATACCCACTCTTTAAGATCAGGCGGCCTAATCTCCCTGTCCCGCAGGGAAGGTCAAGGGCGAAACCTTTTCTCTCTGTAAACCCAATCAGTTTTGAAATCACCCTTTTGGTATTCCAATTCTTAAATCTTCCGTAGATCCCCTTGAACCTTGTCTTCTCATAGCCTGCCGCATATTTCTTATTTTGATACATAACCTTTACATGATACATGATCGGCACCTTTTCATTTCAATCGATAGAGGATCTTCCATTCCATTTCTTTAATGAGCCTATGATATCATATCCCTCTTTACTCCCCTTGGATCCTCATCGTTTTTATTTTACTCCGTTCCTTTTTTGGATACCTATCTTTCCAGAAAACTCATCTGACCCTTAATGATTTGAAATGAGAACATATTTCCAATGGCCTACCTTCACCTGTTCAAGAGGAGTGAACTCAACTCCTGTTTCTTTCTGAAGTTGATTAAGGACTTCCGGATAAAACACAACAAAAACTCGTTGGGAGGAGTTGAGAATTTCAAAAAAGCGATCTTTGCTTTGAATACTCTCTATATAGGGTTTCTGGGTATAGAAAAGCAATCCATTAGACTTAAGGGAATAAGTTTTAAGTTCATCCCCCATCTCCATTCTCTTTAGAACTTTCTCTGAAAATGCCTTGGCTGACCTCTGGGGATTGAGTTTTGGCGGAAGAGAATAGGAGAGATGAAGATGGAAAAGAGCGAAAGCGATCATAAGGCTGATGAACGAGGCCTGTTTCTTTTTCTTAATAAAAAACAACAGAGAGAAAAAGGACCCAAGCAGGATATAAGAGAGAATGGAAAGCCCTAAAGAAGAATAGGCCGTCATGTCTGGATAGGACTGTTGTGGCATTTTTGATAGGAACAGAACCAGGCCGGCGAGAAACAGAAAGGTTAAAAGAAGAAGTCCAGATAGGAATCCTTTCTTCCCCTCCCCTGACTGAACCCCAAAATCCCATAGACTCCCGACCATCATGGCGGCAGCTGGGTAAAGGGGTAAAAGGTAATTATCCTTCTTCCCTTTGGAGAGGGTAAAGAAAAGGAAAATGAAAAAGAACCAGATGGAGAGAAATACGAATTCTTTTCTTTTGCGAAAGTCCCTTCGTAACCCTAAAACAAATGCGGTGGGCAAAAAAACGATCCACGGAAAAAATTCTATCGGGAAACGGACAAAGTAGAAATAGAATGACTCAGGATGAAAATGTCTTCCCCCCTCTACATAAGTTCCAACGGCTTGCTTAAACAAGAGCCAATAGATATATTCTTTTCCCCCAATCCAACAAGCAGGTAACCACCAGATCAATACAAGAATCAAGGAGAGGAGACATCCCCATAGCAAATCGCGATTCCAAAATTTCTTAACGTCTTTTTGAAAAAAGGCAAAGAGGAGGAGGATGGGAAGAGGAAGATAACCAATAGGCCCTTTCGTTAAAACCCCCAGCCCCATAAAGAGGCTGGCGAGATAGTAATATTTCCGGCGACTCCCCTCTTTCTCGTAACCAAGATAAAAATAAAAAAGGCTCAAGAGTAAAAAAAGGGTAAACAATGAATCGAGCATCATCCAACGCGATAATTGGGGAAACAAAATACATGTCCCCAGCACCAAAGCGGAAAGGAATCCGACTCTGAGATTAAAGAGTCTCTCTCCAAAAAGAAATGTGATGAAAAGGGTCATCAACCCTGCCAGGGCAGAAGGAAGGCGATTGGACAACTCGTTGTTTTCTCCTAGAAAGAAAGTGGAGAGATTGACCAACCAGAAAAAGAGAGGAGGTTTTTCTGCATAAATCTCCCTGTTGAAATGAGGTAAAATCCAATCCCCGCTTTGCACCATCTCGCGGGCCACCACGGCATACCGGGTTTCATCGGGTTCCCAGAGATCCCTTCCTCCCAAATTGAAAAAGAAGAGAACCATCCCTATGGCGAGTAACCCAAAGATATATTTTCTCCTCACATCCATCAACCTAAAGTCCCTTCTAAATCGATACTTATATAACAAGATATAAAAAGCTTATCAATCCGTCGAAATGAACACTTCAAAAGTATATAAACTTTTAGTTTCTTAATATAACACAAAAAATGATTAAACATAGATGAAGTTTCCATTAAGATTTCTTAATCTTGGAGAAGAAATTGAGGTCAAAATTATAAAAATTAGATTTCCTCAGTAACGAGAATATGTTGTTTCATTGAATTTTCTTGCTTTTTTAGAATTAAGGTGATATTTTTTATGTGGTATCCATTATCTGCCAAAAAAAAGAACCTACCGTTGCTAAATAAAAGGCAATCAAAATCTAAGTGAGGGTTCTTGTCTTACCTTTTTCTATACTATATAATAGTAAGATTAAGGGAAATTAATCTTGTTTTAACGATATTTTAATATTCAAATTTTATCATAGCAGAAAGGGCCAAGAATTATCTTTTTACCAAAAAGGAGGTAGGGATGTCTACAATAGAGAGACTTAAAAAACTTTTTATCGATAAGTTTGATTTTAATGTTGAAGAACTTAAACCTGAAACAACGCTCGAATATTTGGGTCTCGATTCTCTCGATAAGATTGAATTCATGTTCGATATCGAAAACGAGTTTAGGATAAAAATTCCTGACCAAGAGTTTAAAGTGACAACGATACAAGATATGGTTGATGCGATTGACCGATTCGTATCTGAACAGTTGTTAAGTTCTCCAAATCTAGCGATGAGCACTTGAAGCTGAGCATGGAGACGAATGTGGGGATTCTATTTAAATGAGAAGGAGAGTCGCGGTTACCGGACTGGGCGTTATTTCCTCTTGTGGGAATAATATCAATGATTTTTCAGCCAATATCATGGCTGGCAAGTCTGGAGTCAGAAGAATCTCTTCGGAATTTTCAAACCTTCTTTCGGTAAAAGTTGCAGCCGAAGTCGATTTTAATCCTTTCGATTATTTCAACAAGAAACAGGTGTCCAGCTTGGACCGCGTCAACCAATTCGCTTTAGCCGCTGCTTCGCAAGCCTGGAAGGATGCAAAGCTATCTCTCGATGCGAAAGAAAAGGAACGGTCGGGAGTATATATGGGGACAGGGTTAGGTGGTGCGAATGCCATAGAGGATGGGTACGTACGCTTGTTTAAGGAAAACGCAGATAGGGTGAAACCATTATCTGTCTTGATGATCATGAGTAACGCTTCTGCTTCTTATCTTTCCATAGAGTATGGACTTACGGGGCCGTGTTTGACTGTATCCACCGCTTGTGCTTCGTCCTCAAACGCGATTGGTGAGGCCTTTCGACAGATCAGAGATGGATATGCGGACGTGATGCTCGCAGGAGGGACCGAGGCCTTTTTGACCTATGGGGTTTTCCGAAGTTGGGAGGCCCTCAGGGTCCTGGCTATGGAAGACCCTGATGACCCATCGAAGTCTTGCAAGCCATTTTCAAAAAACCGTTCCGGATTAGTGCTGGGTGAGGGAGCCGCCGTAGTAGTGCTTGAGGAGATGGAAAGGGCTGTCCGTCATGGAGCGCCACTCTACGCCGAGATCCTTGGCTATGGCTCTACCTCCGATGCCTTTCATATGACCAAACCCTCTTTTGAAAGACAGGCACAAGCCATATCAGAAGCGATCAGAGAGGCCGGGATCTCTTCTGAAGATATAGACTACATCAATGCTCATGGGACTGCAACTCAGTGGAATGATCTTTTGGAGACACAGGCGATCAAGAAGGTATTCGGCGATTATGCATACAAAGTTCCTGTGAGTTCTACGAAATCGATGCATGGCCATACGATCGGAGCGGCCGGGGCCATTGAATTTGTTGTTTCACTGCTTGCAATAAAAAATCAAGCCATTCCCCCTACGACCAATCTTGATCAGCCTGACCCGGAGTGCGACCTCGACTATGTCCCAAACATTGGTCGTAAAGGGGTGAAGGTGAATACGGTGATGTCAAATTCGTTTGCTTTCGGCGGGACCAATGCAGTTCTCATCGCCAGGAAGACGGAGGGGTAGTATGAAATATATGTTCTTCTGTGACTTTGATGGAACGATCACGAAGGAGGATGTGATCGACAGGATTTTAGAAGAATTTGCCGACCCCACGTGGATGGAGATAGAGCAATCCTGGGTTAGAGGAGAGATGGGTTCCCGCGACTGCCTGGCCATGCAGACCAGGCTCATCAAAGCGAAAGAATGTGATCTTCTCGATTTTGTGGAAGGGATCGAAATTGACGAAACCTTTATCGATTTCGCAAGGTACTGTAGAAGCAAAGCCTTTGAAATCATTATCCTCAGCGATGGGATCGACCTGTTCATAAAATCCATACTGAAACGATATGGATTGAACGATATCAGGGTGTTCTCAAACAGTTTGGGGTCTACAAACGGGAGCTATGAGATGTACTTCCCCTATTTCCAGGAGGATTGTTTGAGCAGAAGCGGCATCTGCAAGTGTAAGATTATGGAAGAACTTTCCAGTCCAGAGGGAACCAACATTCTTGTAGGCGATGGTCGCTCTGATTTTTGCATCGCAGGCAAAGCGGACTTGACCTTCGCCAAATCAGACCTCTTAGATTTTTGCCGGGTTGAAAAAATTCCCCATGGTGAGCACAGGGAATTTGGAGACATCATTGCATGGTTGAGGAATCAAATAGGGCAAGAGCGTTTTGTATCCCAAAGAGCTTTCATCCATCATGGCCTAAGGGGAACCCGGAATGGTTAAAGACGAGGAACTGATCAAGAAAGATTCGATCTACTGTTCCTATGGAGATACAGTCCATTATGCAGAGCCTCCAAAAATCTTCAGAGGATGCGAAGGAAGCTTCCTTTATGACAGCTTGAATATTCCCTATCTTGATCTCCAGATGTGGTATTCCGCTGCAAGTTTTGGATATAAAAACCCGAGACTGGGCGAGGTATTCAAGACTCAGATAGACACCCTCCCCCAACTCGCCTGCCAATACCTTCATGAGGAGAAGGTCCTTCTTGCAGAAAAAATCTGTCTTGCGAATATGAGGAGGTTCAAAGAAAAGGGCAGAATACTTTTTAACGTTGGCGGCGCCCAGGCCATTGAAGACGCCCTAAAACTCGTCCGAAACGCCAAGGGAAAGAATCTGATGTTTGCCTTTATGGGGAGCTATCATGGACGGACGCTGGGGGCCTCTGCGATCACTTCCAGTTATCGCTACAGGAGAAGGTATGGCCATTTTTCAGATCGAGCCCAATTTATTCCATATCCCTACTGCTTTCGTTGTTATTATGGGAAGAAGCGGGAGGATTGCGATTTCTACTGCATTTCCCAGTTTGAAAAGCTTTTTGAGACAGAGTATTACTCCATCATCGATACCAAGGTGAAAGAGTCCGAGTATGCCGCTTTTTTCGTAGAGCCCATCCAGGCGACAGGAGGCTATATCGTGCCGCCCAAGGGTTATTTTAAGAGATTTAAGAAAGTCCTCGACGACTGGGGAATCTTGTTTGTGGATGATGAAATTCAGATGGGGATCTGTCGAGCAGGAAAACTCTGGGCGATCGAGAATTTTGAGGTCAGTCCAGATATCATCGTTTTTGGAAAGGCACTCACCAATGGCCTAAACCCTTTATCAGGAATCTGGGCCAGAGAAGCTCTGATCAGTCCTTCAGTCTTCCCTCCTGGTTCAACCCATTCGACTTTTTCATCAAATCCTCTCGGCACAAGGATTGCCCTTGAGGTGATGGCGATGCTTGATGAGGAAGATTATGAAAAGAAAGTTTCAGAAAGCGGAACTTATTTTCTCTCATTACTTCAAGATCTCAAGAAGAAACACCGGGAGATAGGAGATGTGGATGGCCTTGGCCTTGCCTTCAGGGTGGAAATCTGCAAATCAGACAGTTTTACCCCTGACAGGGAATTGGCAGAGAAAATGTTTCTTGAAGGGTTGAAAGGAACGTTGAGCCATAAGGGATCGAAATATGGACTTGTTCTTGACATAGGAGGATATTATAAGAATGTATTTACGCTTGCCCCCTCCCTTCACATCACCCGAGGGGAAATGGAGATGGCCGTCGAACTCTTTGACCAACTGATAAGCAAGTGTAAGAAAGCATAGGAAACTTAAAATGTCCGATCACAAGATAGACCTCTCTGGCGGAAATCATTCAGTGCTGCTCATTCATGGTCTGACGGGGAGTCCTTTCGAGATGAAATACCTTGCCAGAAAATTAAACAAAGCCGGGTTCACCGTCAAAGGCCCCTGCCTGGAGGGGCACTGTACAACCCTTAAGAATCTTTCTAAAACCAACTGGGAAGATTGGTACCGGTCAGTCCATAAAAGCTTTATAGAGATGAAGAAATCTTTTGATACGGTATCTGTCGTGGGCCTTTGTATGGGGGCCCTTCTCTCCCTTCACCTCTCCTATGAGTTTGGTTCAGAAGTGGCGGCCTTATCTCTGATTTCGACGACTCTTTTTTATGATGGCTGGAGCCTCCCCTGGTTTAAATTTCTGCTACCCGTCGCCTATTACATTCCATTTAGATATATTTATTCGTATTCGGAGACAGAGCCATATGGAATAAAGAACAAACCACTGAGGGAACGGATTGTCAATCTTATGAAAAATGACTCGATTGCCTATACAAAGACTCCGGCTGCGAGTATGCACGAACTGTTCAAGTTGATCAGAGAGGTGAAGAAAGAACTCCCTGCTATCACGACTCCAGCCTTGATCCTCCACTCCAGAGAAGATGATCTGACTAGCACCAAGAACCCGGATTTTGTCGAAAAGAAAATTGGTTCCCAGATCGTTCGAAAGATTATTCTGGATGACAGTTATCACATGATGACGATCGATAACCAGAAGGACCGGGTGGCCGAAGAAACGATAAAATTTTTTAGGGATCAGATATTCCCTTCCCCTTAGGTTTACCCATAAACAGAATGAATCCGCATTAAGAATCTATGGAACTGTTTACAAGATTCACCGACCTTTTTATTCACCTGGGTGAGCATCTTAATTGGGTCATTCAAAATTATGGTGTTTGGACATATCTATTGCTTTTTCTCATCATCTTTTGTGAAACAGGTCTGGTAGTGACTCCCATCCTTCCGGGTGATTCTCTCCTTTTTGCTACAGGTACCTTTGCGGCCAGCGGCTCGCTGAAAGCCGGATGGTTATTCGCCATTCTCAGCGTTGCGGCAGTAGCAGGAGATACAGTGAATTACTGGATAGGATACTTTGTGGGACCGAAGGTTTTTCATAAGGAAAAAGTCCGTTTCCTGAACAGGGAGTATCTGGACCGTACCCATCGGTTCTACGAGAAGTATGGAGGGAAAACTATTATCATAGCAAGATTCATTCCCATCATCCGTACCTTTGCCCCCTTTGTGGCTGGGATTGGGAAGATGACTTACAGACATTTTATTACTTATAACATTTCAGGAGGGATTGCCTGGATTGCCGCTTTTGTTTTCGGGGGTTTTTATTTCGGTAATCTTCTCTTTGTCAAAAAACACTTCACTCTGATTATCTACCTGATTATTGTTATTTCAATTTTACCCGGTGTGATGGAATTTTTACGGCAACGCCATCGTCCCGATAGAACCTTTGCAGATACCTATCGTGACCGGTAACATATTCTGAAAATCCTATCCCATCCCAAGCGGGAGAGGTGGCGGTTTTTAATATTTTTAAAGGAGGAAAATATGTTTGGCGGAATAGGAATGCCAGAGCTACTTGTCATTTTGGTTATCGTCTTGATCATTTTTGGTGCCAATAAACTTCCCCAGATCGGTGAAGGGCTTGGAAAAGGAATTCAGAACTTCAAGAAGAACATCAAAGAAAAGGGGAAAATGGGTATCGATCCCAAAAATACCGAAGAAATTTCTGAAGGGAAAAAATAAAAATTCGAAGACTATTTTACGCCATTGATCATCGAGAAATAGTATCCTTCGGGATTTAATCAAAAGGAGGATTTATGTTCGATATTGGGTTGCCGGAATTGCTGGTCATCTTGGTCATTGCTTTAATTGTCTTTGGGCCGCAAAAACTTCCAGAGCTTAGTAAGGCTCTCGGTAAGGCGATCAAGGAGTTCAAAAAATCGACCGAAGAAATGAAGGGAAGTTTTGAGGCTGAAACGAAGGATTTGCAAGAGATAAAAAGCACTCTCCCCCGGGAGAATCTCTTGGCTGATTTGGCCGTGTCGGTTTCCAATTCCATGACAGACAGCCCTGGAACACCTGAAACCTCAGCGCCAAAAGAGGCTCCCGCTTCATCTGAGAAGTCTCCTCCTGAAAAGGATTTCATTCCTTCCACCTCCAAGGACGAAACGCCTCATCGATAAGTCTTATGTTAAGTAAATCCATTCGCATATTAAATTTCGATGACAGCCTGATCAAACAACAAAACCTCATCTCCCGATATCAAACCGAAATCATAGACCTAAAAGATCTTGGACCCAGGGCAAGAATCTGGTTGGATAAAAAGACAAAGAAAGAAATCGAAAAACGAATCGACGGTTCGGCTAAGAACTCCGTCACTTTCTTAGGCTCTGGTGATTTTCATCAGGTGAGCCATATTTTAATCAATCAGTTTGCCGAACCGATTTGCGTCATCCTTTTCGATTTTCATCCGGACTGGGACATCTTGCCCCCCCGTCTGGGTTGCGGTTCTTGGGTGGCCGAGAGTTTAAGAAACAAGAATATTTTGAAGTTTATTCTCATAGGGACTTCTTCCAAGGATCTATCGAGTCCCTGGATTCAGACTGGAAATATGAAATCCTTGAAAAGAAATAGGGTAGAGATCTATCCTTATTCACACCGTCCCTCATTTACCTTTTTCAAAAGGATCCCAGAGAATTTCTCTATCAAAATGAAGAAGGGCCTATTCGTAAATAAGATTAGCTGGAATGAGTTGAAGGGGAAAGACATGATGAACCATTTATTCTCCATCCTGAAACGTCTCCCCACCCCAAGGGTTTACCTCTCCATCGATAAAGATTGTTTAAGAAACGAATACGCCTTAACGAATTGGGAAGAAGGAATGCTTTCTTTAAAAGAATTGCTTTGGATGCTAAAACTGATCATGGGCCATGTGGATCTTAT
Source organism: Thermodesulfobacteriota bacterium (assembly GCA_049513055.1). Taxonomy (GTDB): domain Bacteria; phylum Desulfobacterota; class BSN033; order BSN033; family UBA1163; genus UBA1163. The sequence goes on along the minus strand of JBEKWN010000006.1, from coordinate 29,234 downwards.
CGGGTTGGATATCGTCGGAGATTATTCAGAGATTTCAGTGAAGGGGAAGCTCAAGAAATTTATTTCGTATTTGGACCATCCCGAGGACCTGAAGACAAAATATCTATCCGATGCTTTGGTAAACGAAATAAACGAAAGGACAAATCTCAGCATCTTAGAACTTCTCCACTCATCGCCTCCGGCCAGCTCCTAATAAATCTCCTAATATATTTAAAATCGAATCTAAATCTACCTCCTTCAAAAAAGTACTGGTAGATAAAGTGATTTCCCTCTCTGCCAGATAACGGGCGTTCGGACAGGGCCGATCAGGGAGGATGGGTTTGAGATAGTCATAATCCGTAATGGCACAGACATAAATCTGGGAGACCCCCAAGCCAGAATTTTCAAATTGTTTTAAAGCCATCTCCCGTTTCTCGGGGGTATCAAAAATTAAAGTTAAATAAGGATAGTTTCCCCTGCCATATTCAGGGGCCTTGATGACTTGAACCCCTTCGATGTTTTTAAGCCCTTCTATATAATAAGATGCCTTTTGGCTTTGTTTCTCTATCTCTTCCTCTAAGTGATGGAAATGGACATGTCCTATTAATCTTCTCATCTTGGATACTTGATGAATAGGAAAATCAATGGTGAGGTCTTCCATGAAGGCTTTGAATTTCTTGCCCTGTAGATTCCAGAAAATTTGGGGGAGGCTGAAAACAAACCAGAAAAAAGAGGGGCGGTATAAAAGCCAGTATCCAAATAATTCGAGGACTCTCAGGCTTTCCAAAATAAAATCATCCTTGACGAACTGATCTATCTTTTTTCCCAACACAGCGCCGTAATCTTTCCGATGGGTTACCACCACTCCTCCTTCATAGAGGGTTAATCCTTTGCCACGACAGAGGCTGAAAAAAGAAAAATCTCCCAGCGTCCCCACCTTCTTCTCTTGATAAGTTGCCCCTAAGGATTGGGCACAATCCTCAATAACAAATATCCCGTATGGATTGGAAATATTTTTAATGGGATCAAAATCGAGTGGGATCCCTCCCAGGTGTACGGGAACGATTGCTAAGATATCTGGGTTTTTTAAGCATAATTCCTCTAATGCTTCAAAGTTAAAATTAAAATCACCCTTGTTGATGTCGCATATCTCTACAGTTAATCCTGCTCTTTGAATGGCCAAGGGAACGAGAGGGCATATAAAAGAAGGGATAATGACCGTTTTACGAGGGGATAATTCTTTCAAGGTCTCAAGGATAAGGTATAAAGCGACTGTCCCCGAACATGTTACCTTTGCATATTCAACGTTAAGGTAATTTTTGAAATCCTTCTCCAAAACGTCTTCGGGATCTTTTACCTTAAAGACGGACAAAATATCTTTCCAATAGAGGGGGAAACCAGCCGTGGGGGGAATTTCTCTGAATAGGCTCATGGAAGGTTCAATTAACTCAGGGTGACCAAGGTGATTCCCAATACGATGAAGAGGGTACCCACCCAGCGCGTCAATCTCACTTTTTCCTTTAATAGGAACTGAGAGGCCAAGGCAATAAAGATATAGTGCATACTGTCTAAGGAGAAAGCAAAATTTAAATCGACTTTTGATAAAATAAAGAGCCAAATAAATAAAGAAAGAAAACCAAAAAGCAAACTGATCCACACCCTCGGAGTCCTGATTAATTTCAAAATAAAAAGGATCACTTCTTTGATATTCCCGGGATTGAATTGATTTAAAACATTCACCCCTGATTTCAAGAAGAGCTCCCTGAACGTGTCACAGAGGCTTGTAAATACAATTAAACTTAGAATAAAAAGCTGGCCTTCTTTCATGTCAAAGTGCTCTCTTTAACACGGCTGCTCACGGAGACGAATATCACGCCGGTCAATATTAAAAATATTCCCATCCACCTGAGGAGGGTGATCGTCTCATGGAGAAAAAGGATGGAAACCAAAGCAACAAGGATATAGCTGAAACTGGCGATGGGAACGGCCATACTTAAATCTATTTTTGAAAGGATGCTTGACCAGATGATAAACATGATGATTAAGGAGAGGAGACCAATCCAGAAAAACGGAGAAGAAAAGACTACTTTGAAAAATAGGAGAAGGTCATAAAAACCGGTGAGTGGAGGATCCTCCTCAAATAAAGCGCTTTTCTTAAAACAAAATTGGTGAAACGTCTCTAACACATCAGAAAGAATAAGAAATAAAAATATTTTTAGGGTCAATTTACGCTTCGGCATCTAATTTTCTGCATTCCTGATGGAAGAATTTGGTTTGAGTAGCCATATCGCAAGTAATTTTATAATTAAATTAAAAAATAAATTTTTGTGTTTGAAATAGGCGAATAAGGGGACGAGACTTCCGCCTAATTTTAACTTTGGTTCATAATCCGTTTGCCCCACTTGGTAGTAGCGTATCGAATTTTTCAGGCACCACTCAATATTAAAACACCAACTGACGAAATACAAAGAATATTGATGGGCGATCTCATAATCAAAACCGATGAATTTATCGATCAGTAAATGATCATATACAAAGCAGAGGTTAAAGGCAGCGAGTTGATCTTCCACATAATAAAGAAAATATTTGGTGTGCGGTTTTAAATTTTTTGAGACATTGATAAAAAAATCTTTGGTTAAAAACTCAAATTTTACCTCGCCGGCGTGATAGGTGTTTAAATAGAGGGGATAGACATCGTCGATGATATCTTCGATGTCATCCACAACTCTTATTTTGATTTTATCCTTGGAGTAAGCTTTTTTTATCTTACGACGCAAATCCTTTCTTGTGGAAGTGCTTAAACTTCCAAAATACTCTTCTAAGGAATTAAAATTCAATTCCATCCTGACTAAGGGAAAGCTGTCAACCTTAAGAAATCCCTTGTGTCTAAGGGAATCTAAAAGGGAAGTATCTTCTCTTAAGAAATCCTTAAAAATAATGAAGGGGACCTTATTCCCTCTGCTAAATCTTTGCATGACTTGAACGATTTCGTCAATAAGAATACGGGCATCCCCAACGTCTTTCGTGATACCCAAAACACCATTTTCACTGAAAGGGGAACCGCAAAATAACGTCTTTAAAATAAAAAATTTGGGTACAAAATGACGGATAAAACCGATGACATTTTTAATAAATCCTTCCAAAACAATATCCAAATAAAAATCAGTAACAAAGAGGGGCGCAATGGAAAGAATATTCCCGTCTCGATAAAGGAGTAAGTAGTAAAAAGAGAATTCTTTAAGGTCTGACTTTTCAAGCGTATGGTAAAACTCATATCCTTCGGGAATACTTCCGAATACGGAATCCCAATCATTCCTATTGATTTTACTAACCGAATCTAAAATTTTGTATGTCACCTCGACCATTTCCATTAATAAGACAGGGGTTTAATGAGATGAATTTAGATGAAAATTTCTTCAATCTTGAGGAGCAAGAAATCGGATTAAGTCCTTAAACACTTCCTTGGCAAAACGATATCTCTCTATCTCTATGTGTGTAAGTTAAACTTTGTCTGGATTGTCTTCAACAAAAAGGAATTCGGATACATTTCTTTCATCGAATTTTAATCTCATCTTGGAAGCGAAAAAAAGAAGGTGGCACCTTCGTTGACTTTCCCTACAGCCCACACTCGTCCACCGTGTCGATAAATAATGCGCTGGACAAGGGCGAGCCCTACACCCGTTCCTTCAAATTCCTCTGTGTTGTGCAACCGTTGAAAAACACCGAATAATTTATCTGCATTCTGCATATCAAACCCAGCACCATTATCCTTGACATAATAGATGTTTTGATTTTTCTCAATCCACCCACTCATCTCAATGATACCAGTTTCTTTGTCCCTTGTAAATTTAATGGCATTGGACAACAGATTCATGAGGACTTCCCGAATCATTGCCCGATCACAACGGGCAGGAGGAAGGGGTTTAAGGTTCAATCGCAGCATTCGTCCTAAGGTGATGCCTTTGAGTTCCTCAAATAAGGCTTTGGCAAGTTCCCCCATGTCAATGTCTGAGAACTCAATTTGTCGGTGCCCTGAATGAGAGAAAGCAAGAATATCATCAATGAACTGGCACATGTTTTGTGTGCTCGACAGTATGATATTTAAATAATGATGCCCTTTTTCATCGAGATGGCTTGAGTATTTTTCTAACAAGAGACGCGAAAAACCGCCAATGGCCAGCACCGGGTTGCGCAGGTCATGGGAGACAGAGTAACTGAATGCTTCCAATTCGTTGTTGGTTGCTTCAAGCTCAATGGTCCGGCGTTCCAAATCTTCATTCAGCTTTTTGATCTCCTTCTCCGCCCGCCTGCGCTCAGCAATTTCATCTTTCAATTCCCTCCACCTCCGTAATGAAAAAATCCCAAAAGCGAATGCTAAGATCGCAAGGACAATAATGAATTCATCAATGTTCCATCCTACATGTTTCCGTGACAAATCTGCGATCATCTCAAATAGATTAAAAACATAGGCTATGGCAAACGCCAAAACGGCAGTTACAGAGATGATAACCAAGTCTCTGAATGTCCTGGCCCTGCTTCTATCCTCCAGGGCTAAATTGCCTTTCATTTTTTTATCTTAAAACTCGGGTGGATATTCATCTTGCAGCTGGAGTCCGCCATGAATATTGACTACAATCCCCTATAACCGCGGGCTTTACCCCTTTGTTTTCCTGTATAAATATTAAGAAAAGACGATTAAACGGAGATTAAATTTAGATGAAGATTCCTTAATCCTGAGGAATGGAAATTCAATCTTTTTGAATGGGCAAATAGACGGTGAAGGTGGAACCTTTATTTAATTCACTATCGATCTCGATCCTCCCGTGGTGGGCATGTACGATCCATTCAGCGATACTCAGTCCCAACCCCACCCCACCCGTTTCCCTCGATCGAGATTTATCCGCTCGATAAAAACGTCTGAAGATCCTCTCTTGCTCCTCTTTGGGAATGCCAATTCCAGTGTCTTTTATTTTAACCAGAGCAGCACTTTCATTCTTTTCAACTGTGACATGAATGGACCCTTTCGAAGTATATTTGATAGCATTGTCAATCAGGTTGGTAAAGAGTTGCTGAAGACGGACCTTATCCCCTATCACTGTGACCTCTTCAATGGTACCTATTTCTAAGGCAATATTTTTCTGTTCAGCAAGGACTTGGAAGAGATTGCACAGGTCCTGAATCAGAAGATCCAAACGAAGGGGAGCCATCTTCACCCCCCCCTGGGTGGTGTCAAATTTAGAAAGGAGAAGTAAATTATTGACCATCTGATTCAGATGATCAAATTCTTCTACAAAATGGACCAACCCTTCCTGATACTCTTCGGCCGTTCTTCCTTTCAAAAGTAGAACCTCTGCTTCTCCCCTCATTGCACAAATGGGAGTCTTCAATTCGTGAGAAGCATCTGCGGTAAATTCAGCCATTCGCTTAAAAGAACTCTCTAATCTGGCAATCATTTCATTGATAGTCCAGATGAGATCGTCCATCTCATCATCTGTTCCTCTTGGAGTGAGTCTCTCGCTGAGGTTTTGAGAGGTAATGCTCTGAGCCTTCGCAGCAATATAGCCAATCGGAGAAAGAGACCTCCTGGCGAGTACCCACCCTCCCAGTGCCCCTAATATCAATATGATAGGAAGGGCTATCAATATATTATTTCTAAAATGAGATAGGTTCTTTATCACATAATGAAGTTGGGTCCCCAGTTGAATGATTTCAGTGAGTTTTCCCTCCCGATAAACGGGGGTGCTGATGAGATGAAATGTTATTCTTCCTCCAAAAGATTGAATTTCCTCCAGGGTCTCTTTCCTATTCCCGGCGTTGATCAACACCCTATCTTTGAGTTCATATCCGATTTCCTGAAAGCCTTTTGAAACGTAGAGAGGTTTTCCATTTGGGTCCAAGATCTGAAAAAAGAAAGGGTAATACTTTCTCCTCATGATTTCGTCTTCGAATCTCATCAAAAATTTTGTCTCTTGGGGTTCCTGGGATAAAACCTTCTCCATTTCTTTCGTCTCATCAAGGAGAAATTGGTCAATCTCTTTGAGGAGTCGATGCCTCAGACCTAAGTAAAGAAACGTACAGATGATCAGAGCAGAGATTAAGAAGGTAAATACATACCAGAGGGTCATTTTGAAATCGGTCCTTCGGTAAAACTTACCCCCGATCTTCCAGGACATAGCCAACCCCTTTCACGGTATGAAGAAGTTTCGGTTCAAAATCCTTGTCGATCTTATTCCGAAGATGAGAGACATGGACATCAATGATATTCGTAACGGTATCGAAGTGGTAATCCCAGACCTTCTCAGAGATCATGGTCCGGGTGATGATCTGACCTGGGTGTCTCATGAAGAATTCGAGAAGGGCATACTCTTTCGGGGTGAGTTCGATCTTCGTTTTTTCCCGAAAAACCCGATGGCCATCGGGCTCTAAAACGAGGTTTGCCACTTGTAATCTTGAAGGGGAGGTGACTGCCTGGCCCCTTCTAAGGATAGCCTGAATCCTGGCCAGCAATTCATTAAAAGAGAAAGGTTTGGTTAAGTAATCATCTGCCCCTAAATTTAAACCATTAACAATGTCGCCCTCCGAATCCTTGGCCGTCAAAAAGATCACAGGGGTTTGAATATCCATGGACCTGATTCTTTTCAAAACCTCTCTCCCGTCCACTTTCGGAAGCAGGATATCGAGGACGATCAGATCGTATTTCATATGAAGGGCAGAGTTTACCCCCTCTTCTCCATTGATGGCCACATCTACAGAAAAAGAATTTTCTAACAGCCCTTTCTTAACGAATCGAACGATGCCTTTGTCATCTTCAACCAATAAAATTCTCATCGGATCTTATTCTAACAAATCCTTTTAGAAATTCAAATCTTTCTTGAAAATTGCCTTCTGATTGCTTATGATGAAAACCATGAAAAAAAGAGACATCCTGCTAAGTCTCCTTTCCGGAATTCTCCTCATCCTCTCCTTCCCTAATTTTGATCTCGAATTTTTCGCCTGGTTTGCTCTGGTTCCTCTTTTCTACTCCATAGAGGGAAAGGGATTAGTCCGTAGTTTTGAACTCGGGTTCTTGACAGGCATCATCTCTTTTCTCGGAATTCTTTATTGGATCATTGTGGCGGTCCACACATATGGTAACGTCCCTCTGATCCTGAGCGGCTTCATTCTCTTGCTCTTAGTAGTCTACCTGAGCCTCTTTATCGGCGCCTTCACATACCTAACCCGATTCATTCAGATACGATCAGGACTTCAATTCACTCTTTTCACCCCGTTCCTCTGGGTGGCCTTAGAATACCTCCGCTCTTTCCTTCTGACGGGTTTTCCCTGGGCAAACTTAGGCTATTCTCAATATCTCAATCTCCCTTTTATTCAGATGGCAGATATCACAGGAGCCTATGGTCTCTCCTTTGTCATCCTTCTGGTGAATGCCACACTCTTTGGGGTGCTCCATCAATGGTCAAAAAGGGTCTTTCCATTTAAGGAAGTAATCGTTACAGCCGTCATCCTTCTCGGCTTCCTGATCTATGGATATTTAAAGATGGGGGTTATAGATCGGCAAATGATCCAAAACCCTCCCTTGAAGATTGGATTGGTTCAAGGAAATATCGATCAGTCAATAAAATGGGATAAATCTTTTCAGATAGAGACCTTAAAGATTTATGAGAAGCTTTCTTCAAGGGTGGCAGAGGAAAAACCGGATCTTATTATCTGGCCTGAAACAGCCACTCCCTTCTTTTTTCAGGACTCCAAAGAATACCAACCCTTTGTCTTAGATATTCCGAAGAAGACAAATGCCTTTCTCCTTTTCGGAACCCCTTCTTATAAAATCCAGAAAGGGGAAGTGAACCATTTTAACAGTGCTTACCTGGTCTCTCCTTCAGGGGAACTGGTAGGAAAGTATGACAAAATCCACCTCGTCCCTTTTGGTGAATATGTCCCCATGCAAGACCTTCTCTTTTTTATCGGATCTTTGGGGGAAGGTATTGGAGACTTTAAATCTGGAAAAGAGATTTTCAATTTCTCCTTACCTCAAGGTAAATTTGGTGTTCTCATTTGCTTTGAAATCATCTTTCCGGATCTCTGCCGAAGATTCGTCAAAAGGGGTGCAAACTTTCTAATAACGATCACAAACGATGCCTGGTTTGGGAGAACCTCTGCCCCTTATCAGCACTTCTCCATGGCGACGTTCAGGGCCGTTGAAAATCGAGTCTTTGTCGCCAGAGCGGCTAATACTGGGATCACCGGCTTCATCGATCCAAGAGGAAAGATTTTAAAAGGGGGAGAGATTTTCACGGAAGAGTCAATGAACGGAACGATCCGACTCTCGAAGAATAAAACTTTTTATACCCTTTACGGCGATGTTTTCGCATGGTGTTGTTCTGTTTTGTCAATTTTCCTGCTCGCGTACGCCCTATTTCAAAAATCTAAAAACATTAAACTTAAGGAAAATAGGAGATGAGAATTCGAAAACCGGGAAAAGTAAATGAGCGAATTTGGTTTTTGGGCCGAGAGGAATCCGGGATCTATCTTCTGGAGGGAAACAATGGCTCCATGATCGTGAGCGGAGGCATGAGCTATATCGTGTCAGACCTGCTCCAGCAATTCAAGGAATTTGGCATTGAGGAGAACCGGATAAAAAAACTTTTAATCCTCCACTCCCACTTCGATCATGTGGGCATTGTTCCCTTCTTCAAGCGACGTTATCCTGAGATCGAAGTTTATGCCTCGGAAAGGGGTTGGAAGATCCTTCAGATGGATAAGGCCATTCTTACGATCAATGAGTTCAGCCGAAATGTGACAAAGAGGATGAAAAAGGAGGATGTCTATTCCACATACGACTTAGAGTGGAGAAATGATGTCTCTGGCAAAACCATCCGTGAAGGAGACCGAATTAATTTAGGAAATCTGGAGGTCTCGATCCTGGAAACTCCAGGCCATTCCTCGTGCTGTATTGCGGCTTATGTCCCCGAGCTAAAGGCTTTATTTCCCACAGACGGAGGGGGCATTCCATTCAACGAGACGATCGTCACCTCAGGAAATTCCAATTACTCCAAGTATCAGCAAAGCCTCGAAAGGCTAAAGGACCTTGAAGTGGAGGTCTACTGTGCTGACCACTATGGGTATGTCATTGGGGTGGAGGCCAGGGAGTTCATCTCCAATTCAATCGAAATGGCAAAGAAAAACCGTGCCCGGATGGAGCAAGTTTACCGTTCCACTCGAGACATTGATGTCGCGGCCCAGAAACTGATCTCTTCCTTTTACGAAGAAAATCCCTCCTATTTCCTCTCTCCCGAAATCTTTCTCGATGTATATCGCCAGATGGTGCGACACATCGCCAGTGTGATCGAAGGAAAAGCTTAAGTGGATTTTTCCACCTGAGTCATTGACAACCATTGATATCCGGTCCTAAAAGATCGGTCCTAAAAATGTTCGTCGTGGTGTTCCTCCGGCAGATCTTCTATTTGAAAACCAGTACTGCGTCCCCATGCAGTCGTCTGCCAGTTGTCGATGCGACCGGGTTCGGGAATCCAGGGCGGGAGAGTGATGTTCAGGTAGTTGGAAAGGGAATAGACATAAGGCTCGTACATGCGGCGAAGCTCTGTGAGCTTTTGATCGACACCACTTCCTTCGCGAAGTTTCAAACCAGCTGAGGTCAGAGTGGTGCGTAAAGAATTCAATTGTGCCAATGAAAGGCGATCCTGTTCTGGCTCACAAGGAGGGCAGTTGAAGATTTGAGCGAGGTCGACAATGGCATGTCGTGTGACCGCAAAGGTCAGTTGGGCTTGGCGCTCACAGGGACCTTCCAAGCTGACGATGACAAAAGCGCTTGCATCCAGAATGGCGGTGAGGGCTCCCAACCAGGCCTGGTTGTCATGGTGAGAACGAAAATAAGCGAGCACCGGATAGGAGAGATGACTTTCGAGTAAATCCGCTGACCAGCGTTCCCACTCATGAAAAAGTTGCCGAAGTTCCTCCATCCCATGGTCATGGCTGTGCCGGCGTAACATCTCAGCGGCAGTAGGGGGTGAACCTGCACGCGCATCCAAGAGTGATATATTTACTTCGCGCCGGGAGAAAGATTGATTCAGCACGGGGAGGTAACCAATGACAAGGGCCAGGAAACCAAAGCCCATTCCCGCCTCAAACGCGACAAGCCCTCTTCCAAACGTGGTACGAGGCACAACATCTCCCATTCCTAGTGTAAAGAAGGTGGTGCCACTCAGGTAAAGATAGGTGCCGAAATTGACCGTCCCGTACTGCGATTTGATGATGGAACCGGATGCCCAATGCACGAGAGCAAATCCAATGATCAGGCAGGTCGCCCAAAGGATCAACAAAAGAAGCAAAGAAAGGGGACCGTACCAGCTTAAAAAAGTTTCCTGACGTTTGCTTGAAAATATCGAACGAACCGCTCCGGACCAGGCAAGCCAGGTAGTTTGGTAAAAAAGGCGGGCAAGACTGATCGGCCGTGTCACCCGGCGGGGAAGAACGATTGTCTCAAAAGCATCCCCTAAAACAATCAGGATGAGGGCTGCCCCAATAACACCCAATAGGATTGCCATATCCCCTCCACTGTAGATTAATTATACACTATAGGCCAATGAGTTAAAACCCGAGGTTTTCGATAACCGGATGCCTTATATTAGCGTGATCACCACAATCTCCGGCTGGGTATCGAGGCGCATGGGAGGACCCCACGTGCCAGCCCCGCTGGAGGTATAAACTAAAAGATCGCCAAACCATTTTAATCCATAGTCATACCCATGATAGACCTTTGAGGTGATGAATCGAAAAAGAAAAACCTGGCCCTGGTGAGTGTGACCTGAAAGCTGGAGCGAAATTCCCTCTTCCTGGGCGACCTGCAATTGTAAAGGGGCATGCTTCAACAAAATACTGGGTTGATGACGGTCGATCCCCATCTTTTGTAAAATCGTTCTGAACTGCTCTTCCCTTCTTGAATCCCTGTAATCCACTCCAATAATCTGCAACCCATCCAGAACAACCTTTTCATTATATAAAACCCGTATCCCCGCACGACGAACAGCCTGGAGGTACTGGGTGTTATCATAGAATTCTTCATGATTCCCGGTGATAAAATAGATACCATAAGGAGCGGAGATTCTCGAGAAAGGTTCGATCACCTTATCCAGATCGACTGCCTGACCATCGTAGAGATCGCCGCCAATAAAAACAATGTCCGGATGTAAGTTCTTTACCTGGGTGGCGATATGCTGGGCAAACCCATAATTTCTTACCTGCCCTAAATGTGTGTCACTCACCCAGACAGCAGTTTTGCCTTTCCATTGGCCCGGTAAATTAGGAAGCCGAAGATTGATTCGTGTAATGCGAATCACCCCTCCGTTGATGAATCCATACAGGCTTGCTATCAGGGCGATCCCGATCAAAATCTCGATCAATATTTTTCCATCCAAATGGAGGTGAAATAATTTGGCCAAACCGTAGAAGACCCAGCAAAGAATGGACGCGAGAATGAAAAGGTAAAAAATTCCTAACCAGGATGCCGCCGCCGTGTAAAGGCATCGCACCAGAAGATTGGAATAACGGAAGGCGAGAAAAGAGGTCAGGACAAGGCTCACGGATAATAAAGCCAGGCCAATTTTCAAGGTTAAAAGCCTGGAGGGATGGGTGACTCCAAAAAATCGTACCAGGGTTCTGTATAAAAACCAGTGTCCCAAAAAGAGGATCGATTGAACAATACTGATAAAGAGGATGACGCGCATAATTGGTATTCGAAACCAAGCCTAAATTTTATAGGGTGATCGAGAAAATAGGGACCCAATCTTTATTCTTGACTTTACCCAAAAACTGGATTGAGACAGACAGAGATAACTTTATCCTGGATTGCCCTTAAGTCCGATGGCTTCGGCGACTTCCTGCATCCCTTTGATCGTATCCTCAATCAGTTCATCCAATCCAACTCCCAGCATCTCCGCCCCTTTTTCGATGATCGACCGATCCACGCCGGCTGCAAACCTCTTATCCTTCCACTTGTTCTTCACCGACTTCACCCGAACATCCAGGACACTTTTTGAGGGACGAATTAAGGCTGTGGTCACCACGAGTCCGGTAAGCTCATCGATGGCGTAGAGGACCTTTTCCAAATCTGTCTGGGGCATGACGTCCGAGCATATCCCCCATCCGTGAGAGACAGCCCCCCGAATATATTCCTCTGGCCACCCCTGTTCTCGTAGGATCTCCCCTGTCTTAGAACAGTGTTGGTCGGGAAACCTTTCATAATCGAGATCATGGATAAGCCCGACGATTCCCCACTTCTCTTCGTCCTCGCCACGCTTTCTGGCAATATAACGCATCACCCCTTCGACGGCATAGGCATGTTTGCGCAAGCTATCGGTTTCGTTATATTGATGCAGAAGCTCTAAGGCTTCCTGGCGTGTTGGTATTTTTTCTCCCATCGTCACACTCCTTTCCGATGATTACTTCTTTTTATATTTGATGAAAGTTCCATTTTGATATTCTTCAAAGGCGATCCTCAACTCCTCCTGGGTGTTCATCACGATAGGCCCATACCAGGCCACTGGTTCTCCAATGGGTTTTCCTGATATGAGAAGAAATCTTACCGGTTTCTCCTCAGTGGAAATCACCACTTCATCCCCATCATCGAATAGGATCAAAGTCTCCGAACCCATGAAGCAATCTCTCTTAAAATCGAAATAATTCGCCCCTTCCACCTCATAAGCGTACGAGTCCCGTCCGGGATCAAAGTATCCCTTCCCTTCTATCACATAGGCGAAGACTGTATGGCCCCTTTTCACAGGGCGTGTAAAATTAGATTTTGACGGAACAGTAATATCCAAATACTCAGGATCGATAACAATGTCCTGCACCGGACCCTTCACACCGTTTACCCCGTTAGAAATAATGCCCCGCTGCTCTGCAGCGGGGTTAGATTTTAGAATAATTCCGTCAGGGTTTAATGCCCCGCTGGAATTTCTAACGGGGTTTACTTCCCCACAAATAATTTTTACCTTTATCCCATGATCCAATGTCACTTCCGGGATTTGTTTACTTTTGACATCCCGATAGCGGGGGTCCATCATTTTATGAGAAGCTGGGAGATTTGCCCAGAGCTGGAAGCCCCACATCAATCCATCCTTCTGCCCTTTGGGCATTTCCTGGTGAATGATCCCGCTCCCAGACGTCATCCATTGGACATCTCCTGAAGAAGTGATCCCCTTGTTCCCCATACTGTCTCCATGTTCAACCTTGCCATAAAGCACGTAGGTAATCGTCTCGATCCCTCGATGAGGGTGCCATGGAAAACCTCTGATATAGTCATCGGGATGATCAGAATGGAAATCATCGAGAAGGAGAAAGGGGTCGAGCAAAGGGACCTGGTAAAATCCGAATGCCCTCTTTAAATGGACACCCGCTCCTTCAAGGGTTGGTTTACTTTTTAATATTTTCTTAATTTTTCTTGTCTTCTTCATGGAGACCCTCCTTTTAATATATAAAATGATACATTCTCCTTCAATTTGCAATCCTATATTTTCTTAGCTTCGGCCTCTTCTTTTTAAAAAGGATTGCCAAACGACGAAAGGGATTATAATATCGAGGTGGCGCTGATGGGAAACGGGTTTTAGATTTGGACAATAAATTCTCCCTATCATCAAAAGGAGCAATTCAGGATGAGGATATTTGATGTTAAAAACAAGGCAATCCATTCGAAAAGAGGAGAATTTTTACTCGGCGTTCAGGAGACTAACAGTCATGCTTGCTATATGATTTATGGCATCCTGAAGTCAAAAGAAAAAGCAAGGTCCGTGAAACCGGGCCCAGGACACGAGGAAATTTTCCTGGCGATGAAAGGGGATCTGGAGGTGACAGGCTTTTATTCAGGAGATTTGAAAGAAGGTTTTGCTCTTCACCTTGAAGGGGACCAAGAATGTTTTTTTGAAAACCAAGGGGAATCTGACGCCATATACATCATTGCAGGAGGCCACTCAGAGGTGGGGCGCCACTAAAAAGTGAATTTTTCGAAGGTTTGCAGGTAAATTCGATCAGATAGCCATTCCCCTGAAAAAGGAGTGATAAAGTAATGATTGATTATTCTCTTATCGACCAACCCTTTCTATTACAATCTATTTTTTATCCTCGTGAGGAATTCACCCCATGCCCTGGAAATGCCTTCGACCTCTCCGTATGGGTGGGGGACGGCGTCTCCATCTCTTGCCGCTTTTACATGGGGCATCACGAATGGCCATGGATTCTATTTTTCCATGGCAATGGTGAGGTGGTAAGCGACTATGATGAGATGTCTCCTTTTTACCATCAAAAGAAAATTAACTTAGTCGTGGCCGATTACAGGGGTTATGGAGCCAGTAGCGGGACCCCTACCCTCACCGATCTTATTCAGGATGCCCATGTCATCTTTAAAGAGGTCAGAGAAGAGCTCTCCAGAAGAAATCTACGAAAAGACCTGTGGGTGATGGGAAGGTCTCTGGGAAGTATTTCTGCCCTGGAGTTAGCCTATCACCATCAAGGAGAGATGAAAGGGCTCATCATTGAAAGTGGTTTCCCCAGTGTGGTGAGGATCATGTTTCATCTTGGAATCCCCACTCAGGTTATGGGTCTCGAAAAGATTGATCAGGAATGTCTGGAGAGGATCAAAAAGATATTCATCCCTGCCCTGATCATTCATGGTGAACAGGATAGCCTCGTTCCTCTCGAAAATGCGAAAGATATCTATCAGAATCTTGGGGGGCAGGAAAAGGAACTCCTCGTCATCCCCTCAGCTACCCATAATGACATCATGATCGTTGGCTTCGTGGACTATTTTAAATCCCTTCAACAATTTATTGAGAAGACGGATCGAATCAAAAAAAGTAATTAGAAAAATAGGGGCGTGCCCAATCTTTTATTTAACCTTCACGCCTCTGACTGGGCAGGAATTTGTCCAAAGATTCATCCTATAAGATCCCATCTACAATCTTGATAGATGCCATTAATGGCCTCTTCTCCTTGACTTCCCCCTATAGATAACTATATTTTTAATAAAAGCTCCCATTGGTGTCTATTCTGTCTCTGATAAGATCGGGGGCGCTAAAAAAGGAGTTTACTATAAAATAAATCTCTAAAAAAGGAGGGGAATCCTATGAAAAAACCATTAATGCAAATGAGTAAAAGAGTTTCCACGGTTTTAGTTTTCGTCGCATGCTTCACACTTGTCACAGGAGTCTTTTATGCCACAACTTCCTATGCTAAAACGGCCAAAGAGATTAACTCGGAGGTCAATGCGGCTCTGAAGCTTTTCTCCCAGCACGTAAAAGGTGGAAAAGAGTTCCTCAATGCCGCAAAGGGTGTGCTCGTCATCCCGAACATTGCGAAGGCAGGACTTGGCGTGGGAGGCGAGTATGGTGAGGGTGCCATGAGGATTGGAGGAAAGACGGTCAAATATTATAGCATCGCAGCCGGTTCGGTCGGATTTCAGATTGGCGCTCAGAAGACAAACTTAGTCCTTGTATTCATGCAAGAAGAGGCTCTTAAAAATTTCCTGAGGAGTTCTGGCTGGAAGGCAGGAGTAGATGGGTCAGTGGCCTTCATCGATGTTGGAAAGGAGAAATCCCTGGACACTGTGAACATCAAGGACCCTATTGTGGCATTCATGTTCGGTCAGAAGGGTTTGATGGCAAACGTCACGGTTGAAGGCGCCAAGTTTACCAAATTGGTAAGGTAGGATATTGGGAAAACGAGACGACTCTACGGTCAAGAGTCAGGTCTCACCATTTAGATTTCGTCGCCTGAAGAAAAAACCCAAGATGGCCTGGGCTTTTTTTATGAAGCAAGAGATTCAACAAAATTTAGATGTGAAAGTCGGAGTTTGATCTTACAGACACTGTCAAGTCCGGTAACACTTCCTTCCTGTAATCGAGGTCTAACAGCTCTCAATTAGAAGTGTAGATTTCAACTAATAATCAATAATCTCCTAACTATGTGTCAGGGAATGGAGAAGTGCTATGGCGAACCTAAACGGGCACGAAAATGGAACCGCCGAATACAGCCAAGGTAAAACTAAGGTAATTCACCATTCCTTGACCCTACGATAGGAAAAATTGGATCCCATCGATATGGAAGAATTGAAGTTTGCTGAGTTGAGTCAAGATTCAAACTTCACCACGTAATTGCCCTCTTTAAAAACCTAAAATTCTATTTCTCAAGGTTAGAAAATCTTCGTCAAAATTTAATGTCCATTTGATCTTTCTTTTCGAAAATTACTTACTTATTTACAAAGAGAGATTTGCTGATCTATGGATCGTATATATCGATAGAAGGCCGTCAATGAATATAATGCAGGAAAAGAAGCCAAAAAAGTACTCACCAAAGACGTATAGAATTCTTAATGCCTCATTGCCCTTTCGCAGACTATTTGTAATAATAATTCCAGTTCTCCTGATGGCAGCGTTCTCACACACATGACCAATTATTAAAGCAAAAGGTGAATTTTTTGAACAAAAGGAAGGGTGGATATGCGAATCCGTGTAACCTTTCTCCTTCTGGCGAGTGCGATCGTTATTCTCATTGGACAGATAGGTCGTGAGCTTCTGCCTCCGGATGACCTTCGTGAGGTGGAGGTTGCCCGGGAGATGTACGAAGGAGGCAATTACATCGTGCCTCACCTCGGGGGGCTCCCATTTGTTGAGAAGCCACCTGGCTTCCCAGCCGTAGTAGCCACAGCGTACCGAATCGTTGGCAAGCCGAGTGCCGCAGCCGCACGTCTTACCGCGGCGGCCTTCGCTCTCGCGTCCCTCACTGCTGTGTTCCTTCTTGGGTGGCGTATCTTAGGGGTCGAAGGAGGTTCTCTGGCGGCGGCCATTCTGTCTTTCTCCATGCGGTTCTGCCGAACCGCGCACAACGTCCTTCTTGACAATGCCCTGACCGCTGGGGTTGCCTTTACTGTCCTCTTCACCTGGATCGCTCTCGAAAACACTGACGTATGCAAAAAACGCCGTGCCTATGCTGCAGCGGGTTTTTCACTCGGGGTGAGCTTCCTCTTCAAGGGGTTCGTCGGCCCCGCCATCTTCGGTTCAGGATTCCTTCTCTATCTTATCCTGAGCAGGCGGTTCGGTGAGCTTCGGCAGATTTTAAGGCCGTTTCCTGTCATTGCTTTTCTGGTTCCAGTTCTGAGTTGGGTCTTCCCGTTCCTTTTACAAGCTTCGTCTAACCTTATTCAGGAATTCTTCATCGTGAACCATATCGGCCGCTTCCTCGGATACCTGAGCCACACACGGGCTATCTACTACTACCTCCTCAACATCTGGCCGGCATTTGCGCCAGGGTCGGTCTTGCTCCCATTGGCGATCTGGATGGCCTGGAAGACTCGGAAAGAATGGCAGAATCGAGCTGGGATCTTCTTTCTCGCCTTCTTTATTGGCCCTTTAGTACTTCTTTCGACCTCTTTGGCCAAGGATTCGGTTTATTTTCTTCCTGTACACCCGGTGCTGGCCATGCTTGTTGCCTGGAGCATCGCGAAAGGATGGATGTCTTCGGGACGTGGTGTCAAGATTCTTACCTGGATCATAACAACGGCGGCTATCCTTATCGCCGGCGGTATGGTGGGGGTGACTGGTATCCGGGGAGGATCAGCTCTTTCCGTAGCAACAGCCGGTGCTGTTTTTGTGCTCGCCGTCGCGGGTTGCGTACTCTCAATCCGACGAAACGATCTTCGTTGGACTTCTACCTGTATTGCTGTCCTCTTTGCTCTGGGATGGAGCCTCTGGTTTACTGGACCAATGAAAGAAGCTGATGTCGCGAGAAGCAGTATACATCTACCCATGGTGGAGGCCCTCAGCTTAGTAGGCAACCGCGAGATCATCGTCTATCAGCCACATGATGGGTTCCCACTGGATGGCCCCCAAGGAGAGGTTAGTTTCTACCGGAACCGGACGGCGCAGAAAGTGAGAACATTGGCAGCGCTAATCGACCGGCTTGCCGATAATCCCAACCAGACCGTAGCGTCAGATCGAAGCCCAGGTTCCCTTCGCCCGCGGATACCTCCTTTTTGTTTCCATGGGATTGCAGAAAGGAGGCGGGACAATATTTTCCCCCTTTTGATCATGCACATTTCTACCAGTAAACATCAACTCCAAGAGCAACTTTCTATTGAAGATAAGTAGGTGTAACAGCCAAAAGGTGGTTTGGCACCCTCTGTCAGATTAAGTATCGTTCCGGACAATTTAGCTTTTATTCTCCGAGGAGTTCTTTCAAAATGTCTTTTGACTTCTTGGAGGGTTTCCCTGACTCCTTGGGCGTTCGTTCGAAGAGACGCTTTTCGATCTCTTTTGTCAAACCACGGCCTAATTGTTTACCTAAGGCTTCCTCATCAAGATTGACACTGGGCTTCTCCGTCGTGCCTTTGATCCTGAGGGGGATGACTTTCCACCCCTGCTCATCGTCGAGGAGTTTTATTGCAGCGAGCTTCCCCTTTAGGTTTCCTGTAAGGCTCGGCGAGAGCTTAAGTTCTGTTGGTACATCCAGCCTCTTCTCAAAGTCAACCACACCCTTCGGACTGACCTTGAAAAGAGGGGAGCGTATCCAGCCATCGAGAAATACCCTTTCATCCTTCACCTCAAAATTGAATAGGCCTTCGTCAAAACCAGGATTCTTCAAGGAAGGAACGCCGGTGAGCAGCGCAACGGCATCAAAAATTTGAGACTGTTTGATTTCCCCCCTCCCAAGTTTTGCCACGGCTGTCCCTTTCAAAGTCTTTTGAATAGTAGATGTCTCCTCTATGGCAAACTGAAGGTTCCCATTCAGAGATCCCTCGGCCGTGAAGGACCCTTCTCCAGAAAACTGTAGTCCAAGAGGATCGACCCTCACCATCCCTTTTGCATACTGGTAATGGATGCGGACATCTTTCAGGGTGTAATCTTGATATCTGGCTTTATCCACCACGATCTCCCCTGAAGCTTTGAGTTTCTGCATCATGCCCCCTTCAGAGGGTTCTGCTTTTTCCTCCTTCCGTTGAGGATGATCTCCCTGCACTTTCTTTCCACCGCTTAAACCCATCAGCTGATGAAGGTCGAGCGTTTTGGCGTGGATATTGGCGACGATATCGGGTGCCGAACGGTAATCTTTGACCGTTGCAGAGAGTTCAATGTTATCCTTTCCGATCATGGCCTGAAGATTGGCTCGGAGGGCCTTCGCATCCATGTCGATCTTACCTGAAACCTTAATTTCCTTATCCTTAAGCTTAGCTTTGATTTCCTTAAGGGAGATGAGCCCGAAATCCATACGCGGGGTACCATCCTTTTCCACTGATCCCCTAAACTCTGCATCTAAAGTAATGGAGACATCGGGTAATGCTTTCTCTTCATCGACAAACGTCAAACTGGCATTTCGGATAAACAACCGATCTGCAATGATGGAGACAGGAAGCGCTTGACGTTCGGGCCGAGAGGGCTTTTGGGGTTCCTGGGAGCGCTTTTCCGTGATGTCGCTGAAGTTATATCTTCTTTCCCTCTCCTTCTTGATGGAAAGCGAGGGAGAAACAATTTCGATCTTGCTGATGACGAGTTGTCTCTTCAGAAGGGGTAAAAGGCGGTAGGAGAGGACAAACCTCCCTATCTTCAGGAAATCTTTCTGTCCGTCCTTTTCCTTGACGCTCAATCCTTTTGCTACAATTCCTTTAAAGAGAGAAACGTTGATCTCATCTAATTGGACCTTTCTCCCTGTCACGGCTTCAGCCTTTGGAAGGATGATCGGTTTGAGACGATCGCTGGAGAGATAACTCTTGACAAAAAGTGTAAGTCCAATGAATAAAAGGACCAGGACCCCTACCACCACGATGGCTATCTTTAAAAGCTTTTTCATAGGCCACCCTCCCTTTCCTAAAGATATTTCCTTGTTCAACAAAATTTTACCAAGTCGCTTAACCATTTTCAAGCACCTCCTTCTGAAAATTTGGATTTATTTTGACAAGGGATCTGGAGAAGGGATAATATTTATTTGTCATTGTGAGGTGGGTTAAGATCAACCTTTATAAATTTTTCTTTCTCAGAAAGGAGGAGGGAGATGGATCTTTTTACAGCAATGAAAGAAAGGCGAAGCTGCAGGAATTTTCTCCCAGATCAATTAGAGGAGGCCACCATTGAAAAGATTCTCGAGGCGGCCACTTGGGCACCATCTCCACTCAACAGCCAGCCCTGGGAATTCGTTGTCGTCACCAATAAGGAATTAAAAGAAAAGATCTTTTCTGAAGGGGAAAGATGTCGAAAGTGGGCCCTTGAAAAAAGCGGTTGGAAGTGGTTGGGATCCTACCAGCTCGACTTTTTGAGATTGGCCCCTGTGATCATCGCTGTGATCGGAGATCCTAAGAAGACTGGAGTCGACATGTTTACGGAAGAAGGCCCGATGGGCTATCAAGCAGCCTGCGCAGCCGCCATCCAAAATATGCATCTTGCCGCCTATGCGTTAGGTCTTAGCAGCTTGTGGTTCACTTTATTTGATAAGAAAGCCATGAGAGAAATACTTGCCATGGCTCCTGAGAAAACACCTCTGGCGCTGATCTGCATTGGAAAGCCAGGGAGTCCCCCTACTCCCGTTCACCGAAAAGAGGTGAAAGAAAAGACGACTTATATCCGTTGACAGTTACTATGCAACCGTAACGGAAAATGACGTAGGAAATCCAAATGCCCTATTTAATGACCAATAAAGGTAAACTCTTCGATGTAGAAGATGCTTTTGAAATCCTACTGGATTATAACGCCATCTTCATTGGAGAAGAACATAGCTCCCGCATATCCCATGATACAGAACTTACCATTCTTACAGGATTGGCCGAACGGGATTCGAGTCTTGTGCTCGCTCTCGAGATGTTCGAGCGCGATGTCCAAAATACCCTTGATGCCTACCTCAAAGGAACTATCCCTGAAGATAAATTTCTTGAGCAAGCCCGTCCTTGGCCGAACTATCTGGAGGATTACCGGCCGCTCATTGAGTTTGCGAAGAAGAAAGGAATCCCTGTGATCGCAGCCAACGTGCCGCGCAGGGCAGCCGCAGCAGTGGCTATGGCAAATAAGGTTTCATCTAAAGTAGTGGGACCAGACAGCGTATACCTTCCCAATACCTTGCGCCTTGATTCAAAGGAATATTACAAGCGCTTTGTGGCCGATATGGAAATAATGCCGCATTCAACTCCGATGAAAGGTATGAATGTAAAGGCTCTTTTCAAGGCACAGGTTCTTAAGGATGCTGTAATGGCCGCCTCACTTGAGCCCTTTATAGACCACCGAATACTCTTTTGCTGCGGCCACTTTCATTCCGACTACCATCTCGGCATACCCAATCAGCTCCAGAAGAACCATCCCGAGCTTAAAGTTGCCGTCATAACCTTCGCCTCATATGTTGGGGACCTGCCCATGAAGGAGCGCTCGCGGATAGGTGATTTCATCTGGTTAGAGGAATAATGTCCTCACCTTCCTCAGAAGGACATAATGGGTGTGCTACAACCGTCGTCCCGTCTCTGTGGTCAGGGAGTCTTGGGGCAGACCATATCTTTCTAACTCTTAAAAATCATCTTCAAAAACTTCTTCAGCTCATCCCACGATTTCTTGTCTGCTTGAGCATTGTAAGCAATGGGCATGTTATATTTCTTTCCCAATGCATCGGCCTCGGGATTGGTAAAGCTGTGCGTGGCGCCCGGATAGGAGATGAACTTAAAATCGGCACCGGCAGCTTTCATCTCTTGATTGAATGCCTTGATCTGTTCTGGAGTCGTAAACTTATCAGCCCCACCATTGAGCACGAGGATCTTCGCCTTGACGGATCCTGGCTGGGCAGGATTGACTGCAGTCAATCCTCCATGAAAGCTTGCAACCCCCTTGAGATCCACGCCCTCACGTGCCATGTTGAGCACAACGCCACCTCCGAAACAATAGCCAATGGCTGCAATAACGGTAGGGTCAACAGTCTCCTGTCGCTTCAAGAAGTCCATGGCCGCCATAAAGCGTGTTTTGGCAACATCGAAATTCTTCATAAGCTCTGATGCGAATCCTCCTGCATCATCAGGATGCATCGCTACCTTGCCTTCACCATACATGTCCACAGCAAGGGCGGTGTATCCCAACTCCGCCAGCATTCGTGCCCGCTTGCGTGCATAATCATTAAGTCCCCACCATTCATGAACCACCATCACTCCCGGACGCTTCTCTTTAATACTCTCATCGTAGGCCAGGTAACCCTTCATGACCACGCCCTGAGCGCTGTACTCGACAGTTTTCCCCGCAATTTTTGGTTCTGCGGTTCCAACGCTTACTATCCCTAAAACCAATGTAAATACAGCAAGTTTTATTAATAAGCTTTTCATGGTACCCTCCTTTAGCGTTAATTTAATTGACTCTTGTCTATAAAAGCCTTTTTACCCTTTGGATTTAAAGATAATTATTGATCAGGCGATCTGCAATGTAATTATTAAGAGGTTCCTTACACTTTGCGCTATGCGCTATGCACCATGCCCTTTGCGGTTTTACAAATTGAAAGAGAGTAATTATATTTAAGTTGAAAGGTTGTGGAGGAGGAAATTTAGCGAGTCAACATTTTCAAGGAGACTTCAAATGGATAAAGAACTTTATTGCAGAGACATTGGTTTAGATTGCGATTTTTTGGCCTGTGGTGAGACCGAGGAGGAAACACTTAGCAAGTTGGGTCAACACGTGCTCGCCATACATGGCATCCAAAGATTTTCAAAGGAGTTCTACAATAAAGCACGATCAGCCATTCGCGAAGGATACTGTGACTATGGAGATTCCGAAGAAATAACTTCCGAAGATTGCAGTGCGTGTTACGAATCGTGTTTTGACTGCTCCGACGAATGCTGTTGCTAACTTTTAACCCTCTCGGTTAGACTACCAAATGTCAAGATTCAAGATTTGGATCTGAACCTATATCCTTAGGTCGGGGGCAATGTCGCCGGCATCTATATCGTCAATTTATTAAGAATAACACTTTAAGCTCTTCTTGTGGTATGTTGTGATCAATAGAATTCTATTGAAATTCTCTGATTGGCCATGTAAAAATTTAAGGATAAGAGGATAACGGAATCAAAGCGAGAATGGGTAATAGGGAACGATGAAAAAGCGATATCAAGTGGTGATTGTTGGGGCCGGTCCATCAGCCATTTTTGCCGCTCTCACCTTGTCGAAGGGTGGCATGGAAGATATGGCGATTTTTGAGAGAGGAAAGGATATCCATGAGAGGAAAAGGGGGAGGGGAATGGAACTCCTGTGTGGCTGGGGAGGAGCAGGTGCCTTCAGTGATGGTAAGCTGACTCTTTCACCAAGGGTTGGCGGGTTCTTAGGCGACTTTATTCCCCAGCCCCAATTGGTGAATCTCCTCAGAAAAGCTGATGAGATCTACCTCTCATTTGGTGCCCCGAAAGAGGTCTTCGGTCAATCCTCTGATAAAACTGAAGCCCTATACCAGGAAGCGAAACTGGCAGGATTAGAATTCATTCCCATGGAAATCAGACATCTGGGAACTGAAAACTGCGTGCCTCTCTTGAAGAAGATCCGAAATGCCTTGGAGAAAAAAGTGGACATCTTCTTTAATACCCCAGTGAAAGAGATTCTCGTTCGGAATGGAAAGGTCCTTGGGGTATTGCTTGAGAATGGGACCCAGGTGAGCGCCGACTATGTGATTTGTGGTCCCGGCCGTGTGGGAGCTCAATGGATCAAGAACGAAGTACAGCGTTTGGGAATCCCTTCTATGCCAAGTCCAGTCGATATAGGAGTTCGTGTGGAAGCTCCTGGCTGATGAGATTGTCACAGTCAATGGCCATAGTTACGCTAATAAAAGAACTGAGAATACCAATTTTGCCATACTCGTTTCCAACACCTTTACCGAACCCTTCAACGACCCCATTGGCTATGGTAAATATATTGCGAGACTGGCTAATCTTCTTGGGAATGGAGTGATCATTCAAAGATTGGGAGATCTACTCGATGGAAGGCGATCCACACCCGATCGGATCAATCGATGCATTACTCAACCTACTCTGATTTCAGCCACTCCAGGTGACCTCAGTTTTGTCATTCCCTATCGACATTTGAAGAGCATCATCGAGATGCTCGAGGCATTGGATCGAATAACTCCCGGCATTTTTTCCAGGCATACTCTCCTTTATGGGGTGGAAGT
Organism: Thermodesulfobacteriota bacterium; assembly: GCA_049513055.1. Lineage (GTDB taxonomy): Bacteria > Desulfobacterota > BSN033 > BSN033 > UBA1163 > UBA1163. The sequence goes on along the minus strand of JBEKWN010000006.1, from coordinate 5,090 downwards.
AAAGTTCTATACCAATCGGGTAAAAATCTCACCAGCCTTAGAAACGGACATACAGAATCTCTTTTTGATCGGTGATGGAGCTGGGATTACGCGAGGATTGATGCAAGCTTCGATCAGCGGGATATTGGCTGGAAATGAAATTTTGAAAAGAATGGGCAAAGAATAGGCTTTGTGGACGTTACTTTGGAAAAATGAAATTGGAGATGAAAGATCGATTGATTGCCTGGTCTACATTTTGACAAGATTTTAAAATATGAATTATTAGAAGAAAATTTATTTTATCAATTGTGTAGATCTGATACCCTTTCTTTCCTACTGTCCCATAAATCGAAATCAACCCATTCGACTCCCCGGTCTGAAGCCTGGGGTATGCTCAGGGTTGATACTGAGCGGCGCTTTCAACCCCGATTTTAAAATCGGGGTTTGGCGCCGTCGAACGTATCAATAGCTTATTACAATTGCCTGACCCCAATCTTCCAAATTAAAGGCCTTTACCGTAATCGGGTGAAGTGACGAACGGCATGAGAGGTTAAAAATAAGTTGATTCCAAATTCTTCTTTTATCTGTGTTGTTTGAAGTGCAACATCGCCGTCAATCGTATCCCAGATAAACATTTCACCTCGCTGTTTGGTTGGTTCTCCTATTTGTCCCTTACAATATAAAAATGTTGTCATTGCAGCGACGTGAGCCAAATCCCTATCCTGTGTTTCTATGTATGCCGCAATTTTATAGACCTTACCATTGACGACGCTTATCATGAGTTTCCAATGGTAATCTAAAAAATCAACATCTAAAGCATGGTAGATCCTCTCTCCTTTAAATTGACGCGTAACCGCTCTATATTCGATTTTTGAAAGCTCACGCAATCCGCTTAGCCCGGCAATTTGCATGTCTAAATTATATGGCCCGACGGGAAAGCTGGCGGAGGTCGGGGTCTTTGGCTTAAAGGGCCACTGTCTAAATTATATGGCCCGACGGGAAAGCTGGCGGAGGTCGGGGTCTTTGGCTTAAAGGGCCACTTTGTTCCCTTTTTTTTAAGAAACCCGATGATATCCATCACCAAAAACCCTACTTTTTTATGAATAACCCCACAATTTGCCACCTTTACCTTCCATCTTCATTATTCAGTCTTAAAACTTGTGACTTTCCTTCTCCTGTCAAAAAATAATCAATGAATCTTTGAGCCTCTTGTTTCTTTGCAGCTTCCCACTTTGCCCTCTCCTCTTCTTTTATGGCAATAAAATTTAAGTTTTTCTTATACTCTTCCACCTGACCCCATAGTTGGGAACCTCGAGTTACGGGTGTAAAATCCATACGGGCTTTCCATGCTCCCATCCTGACATTTGTGCCAATATAATAGGATTTCCCCGCTTCCAAATCCGCTTCAACGCCTACTTTGTTTTCAGCAAATCCCAAAAATAGATGCTTACCCGGGTCACATTCGTAGGCAAAATAGGACTTCGCCTGGCTCAAACCAACAAAACGATCGCTATCCCATATTTGAAAATTAACGGCAAAGGCCATGCCTGACGGTCGCATGAAATAAACCAGGGCTTTTTCAGGTGGGAAGGCTGCAGTGGGTGTGGCCTTTACCATATATTGGCTCGAGCCAGCGCAACCAGTCATTAAGACAAAAAGAATTAAAGGAATACTCTTGAGATACCGTTTCATGATCTCCTCCTTTCCTCAAGCCTTTAGAATAAAAATAAAAAGATAAGGAAACATCCCAATCTCAAAAAGGATACACTTCTCATTTTGGAAAGACAATCTTTTTATGGATGACCCCGAAAATTTCACCATTTTAAGCTGATCATTAAGATTAAAAACCTGGCACCCAAATTTTATTTAAGGTTTTACCGAACAGTTCCAAATTTTATTTAAGGTTTTACCGAACAGTTCTTGAATTCGGTTTTACCCTCAATCTCGACGGAGGCCTTTTCTCCTTCTATCCAAAGCGTTACATTTCCCTCACTATACTTCGTCCTTGATGCAGAAGGTACACGAGGCAGGTAAAACCTCTTCCCGTCTATTTTAAGGAAAGCGATATCGACCTTCTCGTAAAGCTCTACCACGAAACTCTTTCCTCCATCGCATGTATAGGTAATTCCAGACTTGAATGCTTTGTCAGAGGAACATCCAAAAGCCGTGGTGAGTATCAAAATAAACAATGCAAAAATCACCCATCGAGGGTTACTCTGATTCATCTTCTTTCTCTCCCCTGCTCGATACGTTTCTTCCAGCAGCCGAGGGCGTAAGGGAAAAACTCCCTTATGGTTCAATCTTTGTCCCCAACACTTTTAAGAACTTCGCCAGCCACTCAGGATGGGCTGGCCAGGCGGGTGCGGTGACGAGGTTGCCATCCACATGAGCCTTATCCACTGGTATATCAACGAACTTGCCACCCGCAGTTTTCACATCGGGTCCTACGGCTGGATAAGCTGAACACGCTTTGCCCGCAATCACCCCCGCCGCCGCCAGGACTTGCGCTCCATGGCAAATGGCGGCAATAGGCTTATTCGCCTTGGCAAAGTGTCGGACCGCCTCAAGCACCTTCTCGTTCAGGCGAATGTATTCCGGCGCTCGTCCGCCAGGGATTACCAGGGCATCATAAGTTTCCGGCTTGACCTCATCAAAGGTTGCGTTCAGTGTAAAGTTATGGCCAGGCTTCTCGCTGTATGTCTGATCTCCCTCAAAATCATGGACTGCTGTCCGAACCCTTTCACCAGCCTTTTTCCCAGGGCAAACGGCATGGACAGTGTGACCGACCATCAGTAATGCCTGAAAAGGCACCATCACCTCATAATCCTCTACAAAATCACCAACAATCATCAAAATCTTCTTCGCAGCCATATTTAACTCCTTTCTTTAGTTTTTATGGATGACCCCAATTCCTTTTACCCTAAGAATGGCCCGCATTCATGAAACCCCAACCCACAAAACGCAATCATCTCATTCAAATCTGAGCTCCTATGCTGTCATGTTGCAATAGCTAAGCTCGAAATTCCAAAAGTATAATCTAAACTTATTTATTCTACATCCAAATTCGTTCCCATTTCAATATAGTTTTTTCTAGTTTTTTCTAGGTTTCCGTGTTGACAATAGGCACACAATGTGATACTCATCTAAATATGAAGTATTTCTCATGGGATCCTGAGAAAAATGAAAAACTCAAGGCTGAGCGAAATATATCCTTTGAAGAGATTGTCTTTTATATTGAAAGGGGACAAGTTCTTGACATTCTGGAACACCCGAATAAGAAAAAATATCCAAACCAATTCATATTTGTAATCCAAGTCGAGGATTATGTCTATCTGGTCCCATTTGTTGAGAAGGAAAATGAAATCATTTTAAAAACCATTATTCCAAGCCGTAAGGCAACAAAACACTATTTGAGAGGAGATGATTAAAATGCCAAGGATGACGAAAGAAGAAAAGAACCTACTTGATTCCTATGAAAAAGGGGAATGGAAATCAGTCAAGAATTTAAAAACAGAGATCAATCATTATCAGAAAATTGCCCAAGCAACCATAAGAAAAGATAAGAGGATTAATATTCGAATTGCAAGCAAAGATTTGGAAGAAATTCAGAAAAAAGCACTGGAAGAAGGGATTCCTTACCACTTAATCCAATAATAACGATCTGACACCAGGTCTCCATCCCTCTCCTTTGTTGCCAAAAAGGCTCCACACTCATAGCAATCTAACCCACAAAACGCAACCATCTCTTTCAAACCTGCTCTCCCATACTGTTATATTGCAAGACCTGACCCTCTCGCCTTTACTGGTGGAACCATCCTTCCCTTGATCAATACCTTGCTGCCATCAACGCGGGGAATCTTCCGATTGAAGAGACAGAAATTCTGACGATGGAGCAACTACGACTGGAGGCGCTTTACCTCGGTCTCCGGACGAAAAAAGGAGTTTCCCTCCAGGATTTTGAGAACCATTATCACTACGATCTCTTAACGGAAAAAAAGGAAATATTGGACAAACTCGAAGAAGAAGGATTTATCTCAATCCAGGATGGCCACCTGTATCCTACCCAGACCGGCCTTGCAATAGCCGACAGCCTTTCATTGATTTAGTTGTGGAAGTCAGGATTTGACTATACGGACATTGTCAAGTGTGATGGTGATTTCTTCCTGAAATGTTGTTTTTGCATTTTTATCCCACCATACAACCTTTCAAGTGCTAATCAATAATTCTTGTTGATGTTTCCTTCCCAAATTAGTAGACTCTTACCAAATATAGGGTTTTACCAACCTCCCAACTGACCTTTGGGGGATTCCATGACCACACAAGAAGTTAAACGCAAACTCGCTGCCATCCTCAGTGCGGATGTGAAAGGTTACAGCCGTCTCATGGGGGAAGATGAGAAGGGCACCGTCCGAACCCTTAATGCTTACAAAGAAGTCATGACAAACCTCATCCAACAGCACCGTGGTAGAGTAGTTGATGCTCCAGGAGATAATGTGCTGGCTGAGTTTGGCAGTGTAGTGGATGCGGTTGAGTGTGCGGTCGAGATTCAGAAGGAACTGAAAACTCGAAATGCTGATCTTCCTGAAAATCGAAAGATGGAATTTCGGATCGGTGTCAACCTGGGGGATGTGATCGAGGATGGAGAGCAGATCTTGGGAGACGGGGTCAATATCGCAGCAAGATTGGAGAGTCTATCCGAAGCAGGAGGCATCTGTATCTCTGGAACTGCTTATGATCAGGTGGAGAATAAATTATCTCTTGGATATCAGTATCTTGGAGAACAGGCTGTTAAGAACATCGCAAAACCAGTTCGGGTATATCAAGTCCTAATGGAGCCCGAGGCAGCTGGTAAAGTAATCGGCGAGAAAAAGATTAAACCCAGACAATGGCAGAAGGCCACTATAGGTTTGGCAATCGGTTTGATTGTGGTAATCGCTGCAATAGTAATTTGGAAACTTAATACCCCTCCTGCTCCTCAACCAGAAATAGCTTCTAATCGGCCCGTAGGGCAGAGTTCCACGGGCTTGCCCGTGGGTGAATGAGAGCGGCGGCGATAGGGTATAATGTATGCATGGAGACACGAGTATCAGGACACAGTGTGTATCGGACGG
>JBEKWN010000005.1:0-71451 GCA_049513055.1 Thermodesulfobacteriota bacterium | reverse complement strand
CCGTTGACCGTTACAGGAAAATCGATAGAAGAAAATCTCAAGGGGAAGAAAACTATTAATCCAGAAGTGATTCGTCCCCTTGAAAAACCTTACCATGCCACAGGAGGTTTAGCCGTTCTCTTTGGAAATTTAGCTCCAGAGGGTGCAGTAATTAAACAATCCGCCGTTGATGAGGCCATGCTCAAACATCGAGGGCCGGCCAGAGTTTTTGATTCTGAAGAAGAGGCTATCAAGATAATTCTGGATAGAAAGATAAAAAAAGGTGAGGTCGTTGTCATTCGATATGAAGGTCCAAAAGGTGGACCAGGAATGAGGGAAATGCTGGCTCCAACCTCTGCGATTGTTGGCGTTGGAAGAGATCGGGATGTCGCCTTGCTGACAGACGGCCTCCTCATCTCCAAAGAAGAATTGAAAAGAAGACTATCTAAGTGGAAACCACCGAAGAAAAAACTGAGAGGTTATCTCAAGCGATATGCAAGACTCGTTACATCCGCCAACACGGGTGCTACTTTTGTGGACTAATTTCAGATTGCAGATTTCAGATTTGAGAGTCACCCTACCTATTGCGGGAATGGAATCAAGTGGTCTTTAGGTTAAGGTTAGGAAGCCTGTTTAGTTAAAGGGCAAGGGATTAGGACTAAAAGTTTAAACACCAACGACATAACCTAATCACAAAACCGGCATCCTTCCCCTTACCTTTACACCTGAGCCTTCTATTTTCTTATGGCTATCCCGATTTTCTTCGGAGAACAGGAACGGCGTAGGGGCCTTCTCGGATAAAGGCCATGGTGGGTTCAACTCCTTTTTCTCGGTAACGGCACGTCGCTAAGAGGACAGCATTCTGGACCATCTCTTGAGCCTTTTCAAGAGTGGGACTCTTTCTCTTTCCCTTTATTAAATCAAGGCCGCAGACTCCGGGCAGGAGGCAGTGGTCTTCTTTTGAAATTTCAATCGTGCAGTAGATCAACCCCTCCTCTCCCACCTTTCTGATCACTTTTCCCCATACCTCAGGCTCCCATTGATCTTTTGTAAATTGCCAGTGAGAATTTTGGATCAACCCCAGGTAACGATCCGGTCCCTGCATCTTCAACAAATGGATCAGCGTCCTATATTCAGTGGACCCAACGGGTTCAATGGGATCCCGGTTATTGGCAGCAATGATAATGATTCCCCTCTCCTTCACAGCTGGTAGGGCACCCACTCCCGCCTTTGCTGTCTGATAATGATCTCTTCCGACATAGCCACCATGAGTCAGCACAATATCGAATTCCCTCTCAAGAGGGATCTCGGCATAACCCTTGATCATTTCATAAGCCTTCATGTGGGCTTGCACCAGATCACCCGTGAAGATTTGAGTGAGGCGCAAATCTCTGTCGAGATTGGCATTCACAATAAAATCGACTCCAACAGTCTTTGCCACCTCCATCGCTTCTTCATGACAGGGATTTCCTTCGAGAATGAGATTGGTGGCATTGGGGTCTTCAAGATATTCGGGGCCGTGAAACTTTTGAATCGTCTTGGAAAAATAGAAGTCACGATTGACATAGACATTCGTTCCCCTTTTGGTCTTTCCAATACTTTCCAAAAGATCGTTATTCTCACAATCGTGGTCCAAGATCGTGAACTGTTCAACCACTTCATTTCCATACATCTCCACCTTCTCTTCATAAGTGCTAGATCGATGCATTCCTGTGGCTACGATGATCTTGATATTTTGCTTCGGGATGCCCGAAGATTCCAAGCGCTTCAATATGGGGAGAAGGATGCCGTTCTCTCCTTGGTATGGAACAGGTCTGGTGATATCTGAAACGGCAATTGCAACGGAGAGTTTTTCAGGGGGCTTGCTTTTTTTCCGAATGATCTCTTCTAAGGGAGGACTGCCGATTGGATTTAAAAAAGCCTTTTCAATGGCTGCCTTGGGATTTAGAAGAAATGGCACTTCTTTCATGCTCAATTCAACACAATCCGGTGGAACAGAAATCTCCAAAACATTCCGCCCAAATTCCACTGAGACTTTCTTCCATCCTTTGATATCGACTTTTTTAATAGCCTTTTTCATATCCGGTAACATTGTCGTTCCTCTTTCAATAGTTCAGAGTAATTAGTTCGGAGTTTTTAGTGTTTTTTTACTCAGAACTCCCAACTCCGAACTTAATTACTTTTTTATCTTTAAGGAATCAGATTCAGTTCCCCTGTAAAGGCAGCTTCCAGCACTGGTTTCATCATCCGATCTACATCTCCCTTCTCAACATCCATAGGGGTTGGCATATTCTGGAGTTTACTCTTCAGTTGGGGATTTTTTGCAGCGGTAAGCATTCGATTGAGATGCTCCCGAGTGGCTCCAGCTTCTTTCAAGGTCGTAGGAAAATTTAAATCCTTCGCAAAAGCAATCATCCCGTTCGCAACGACCAATCCCAGATCCCTTCCACTCATATTTTTAATTTCCTCTTTAATATAACCTGCTTCCTTGAAGATTGCACCCGCGACCTTTAGTTGATCTTGAATGACCGGAGCAAAGAGAACGGTATAATAGGGGTTTAATAGAGCACAGGCCCTTCCATGGCTGAGGATATCGATCAGAGAGAAACTTCCCAGATGAGGACCGCTCGTTCCCCCCAGCATGATCGAATACCCGCCTAAATCGGTTCCCAATCCAAGTGCAGTCCTTCCCTCCAATCCCCTCTTATCCTTTTTAATTTTCTGGAGGCCATAAACAATCAGTCGGATGCTTAATTCAGCCACCTCTTTCACCTTCTCATAAGCAGGGCCGCTTGTACCCATGAAGACCTCCCAGGCATGAGCGATTCCATCCAGACCGCCATCCAAGGTCAGGCTGATTGGTGAATCGAGTGTGATCTTGAAATCGAATACCGACGCAGGGGGGACGACGGCTTCATCCACAATCAATTTCTTCTGCCCGGTCACAGGGTCTGTGATATTCGAATACTTGGTCAGATGGGCTCCAGAACTGGCAGCCGTTTGAACACCAATGACTGGTATCACTGCCCTTCCTGTCGCCTCTTTCATCTTGCTAACCAGACCTGTTCCGAAATAGGGCTCGATGGAATCAGCCTCACTGACACTGGCTCCTAAAATTTCCAGTACCTCTGCTGGAGAATAAGTATTGAGAACGGCTGCAGCCTTCGCTGCGTCAATGGTGCTCCCGCCGCCAAGAGCAACAATCACATTTGATCTCGATCGTGCCACTTGAAGACTGATCCGGTAGACATCCTCCCGTGGGGCATTGGGTTTTGCACCGTTGATCGTTTCAAAGATGATTCCGTTTGTCTTCAGACTAGACTTCACCTGTTCAAGAGGCTTTTGAATCCAGGCTTGGCCATATTCTGTGACGATCAGAGTGGCCTTCTTACCACACTTTTGGGCATACTCTCCTGCAGCCTCAAGAACATCTTCACCAAAGGTATACGAATTGCCTTTCCACTCCTTTAAAATCTTTTCTGCTTTTCTAAAATATTCTCTCACGGCTTCCCTCCCATGCAATCTGCAACGAACTCTGATTCGGAAATGGATCCAACAAATTTAAAAGGAATCAGTTTTTATCCTAATCTCCTGGGAGGAATCCTTTTCAGCGTCGTTTTCTTAAGTTCCCCTTTCAAGCCGTTTCTTGATCGTCATATAAACGCGTTCACAATGGGCAGGAAGGTCATAGATCCTTGCTCCGATTGCATTGGCAATCGCATTGTTAATGGCTGGTGCGGCAGGAATATTGGGCATCTCGCCAATTCCCTTCGCACCAAAGGGTCCATGGATATTTGGGTATTCGATATAGATGGGCTCAATCTCAGGTGTATCCAACGCCGTCGGAATGATGTAATCCTGAAGATTGAGGTTCTGGATCATTCCCTCCTTCATGATGACTTCTTCCATCAGGGCGTAACCCAGCCCCATCATCACGCCACCTTCGATCTGCCCTTCTACCATCATTGGATTAATTGCTTTACCGATATCAAAAGTGGCCGTTATCTTCACGACCTCCACGGCACCTGTCTTGATATCCACCTCCACTTCCGCCATCTGTGTGCTGTAGGTATAAACAAAGTAGGGAGAACCCTGACCTGTCTCTAAATTGAGGGAGGACTTGGGCGGGGCATACCAGCCCTGGCCCATCATCCGTTTCCCCGTTACCATCGATCTTCTGGCTGCTTCTTTTAACTCCACAAATCGATTCGGATCATCTCGATCGTAGATTCGACGATTCTTGGCAACGAGTCGACCTGGGGAGATTCCCAAAAGTTCTGAAGCAGATTCAAATAAAGAATTTTTAATCACGTCTGCCGCCATCAAAATGGCATTCCCCATGAGCGTCGTAGACCGAGAACCCACTGTCGGTCCAGACTCAGGAGCAACATCCGTATCGGGAGCCACAACCCTCACATCTTCAACTTCCACGCCGAGGGCTTCAGCAACAATTTGTGAGAACACGGTATAGGACCCCTGACCCATCTCCGTAAGGCCCTGGTAGAGGAGCACCGAGCCATCTTCCTGAAGATGAAGGTTGACACCACAGCCATCACCTAATGTTCCAATGCTTGTCCGATACCACCCCACGGCCATTCCAATTCCCCGCCTTTTCTCCACCTTCTCCAACTCTTTTAAAGTAAGCGTAGGCCTCCATTTCTCGTCCCACTTAAAGACCTCTTTGGCTTTCACCATCGTCTCTTTCAAAGCGACACTTTGATCAAGAATTTGTCCGGTGGCCGTCTCGGAGCCAAGGTCAAAACAGTTCTTCAGTCGAAGGTCATAAGGATTCATTCCCAGTTGATAGGCCAACTCATCGATGAGGGATTCATGAACAAAATTGACTTGGGGGGCTCCAAATCCCCTCATCGCCCCTCCATAGGGATGGTTGGTATAGACTAAATAGCCGTCTACTTTGATATTCGGTATGACATAGGGTCCGGGAAGCATCACGACAGCATGAACATGGACTCCACCAGCCGGTGGGATCACAGGACCTAGGGAGGCATAGGCCCCTTGCTCATTATAGATCGTCCCTTCCAGGGCAACAAAAGTTCCGTCCTTTTTCGCACCGATCTTACACTGGATGGTCATTGGATGGCGCTTGCACGTAGAGAGTGTAATTTCTTCTCTGTCGTATTCCATCCTTACCGGTTTACCTGTCTTCCATGCTAAAACGGCTGCGCGAGCACCAATATCGATCGGAGAATCTTCCTTGCCTCCAAATCCTCCTCCGATCGGGGTCTGAACACATTGAACTTTGTTGATGAGCACCCCTAAGATGGAGGCAATATTTCTACGAACCGTAAAGGGCGCTTGCATGGGTCCTTTTACAGTAATCGTCCCGTCAGGATGAGGAATCGCCAATACGACATCGGGTTCAATATAGGCATGTTCCAAAATGGGAACGGTATAGGTTCTCTCCAAAGTCACGTCAGACTCCGCAAATCCTTTTTCTGTATCCCCTTTCCTGATCTTCGCCGTCGTTAGAAGATTGCCTCCTTCATGAACCTTAGGGGCATCAGGCTTCATGGCATCGATGGGTGAAAAAACGGCTGGCAGAAGCTCATATTCCACATCAATCAGCCCGAGAGCTTGAACGGCGATCTCTTCCGTATCCGCTGCAACCAGAGCGACTCCATCGCCAACAAATCTCACCTTATCCCCACAGATAACAGGCTGATCAGGAATGATCGCTCCAAATCCATTCCTTCCTGGAATATCTTTTGCCGTGAGAGCAGCCTTTACACCGGGTAAGGCTTTTGCCTTTTCGACGTCGATCTTCTTAATCAATGCATGGGGATAAGGACTCCGCAAAACCTTTCCAACAAGAGCCCCTGGATACTCAAAGTCGGCTCCATACTGTAACTTCCCCCTCACCTTATCGTAAGCATCCACCCGGATCTTCGATTTCCCCACGGTGCTCAATTCCTCAGCAAGGGTTGGCATCTCAACCCGAACTTTTTCCCTGATCAAAACCTTCTTCTTTTTCTTTTCCATTTCTAAACCCCTTGTTTCCTTATGGTCTCACTCGCCGCATGAATGGCATGGATGATTTTCTGGTACCCTGTGCATCGACAAAGAACCCCAGAGATGGCAATCTTCATCTCTTCTAAAGTTGGGTCGGGGTTTTGATCCAAGAGATTCTTTGCCGAAAGGAGCATTCCAGGAGTACAGAAACCGCATTGTATAGCTCCTTTTTCAACAAAGGCTTTTTGAAGAGGGTGAAGCTTTCCATCTTTTTCAAGTCCCTCTATCGTCATGATCTTTCCCCCATCCGCCTTCATTGCTGGAATGAGACAGGAAGTAACAACCTTGCCATTCAGGATGATTGAGCAAGACCCGCACTCTCCTGCTCGACAACCCACCTTTGTACCGGTCAACCCCAGGTCTTCCCGAAGCACATCAACTAAGAGATCATCGGGTTCCACCTCAAGGGTTACCATTTTTCCATTCACTTCTGTTTGGATTTTCTCTTTAGACATGCTTTCCCTCCAGACGTTCTATCCCTTTACGGATACCCCGCTCCACTAAATTGGCTACTATTGCTCTTCGATATTCTTCGCTTCCCCTGATAAGGCTCGTTCGAGGATTCGATTCTTGAGCAGCCTTTCGCGCTGCCTCCTTAATAACACCATCCTCTATCGGTGCAGAGGCCAACCTGTTCTCTGTTTCTTTTGCCCGAAAGGGAATGGGAGCCACAGGTCCCAGAGCAATCCTTGCGTAATGAAATGTCTTTTTCTTCAAATTTGCTGAAAGAACAACAGAGACCGTCAAAATCGGTAACGCCAGGGCCTTCCGTCTTGCTAACCGAAGGGAGATGCTGGTCTCGTTTTCTAACAATGGGGGAAAAGAGATCTCCGTTACCATCTCCCGAGTACTATCCACTGCTGTGATACCGGTATCAATGAAGAACTCTGTGAAGGGAATGATCCGTTCCCCCCTTTGACTCACGACTTTAACCCTTGCATCAAGAGCGAGCAAAGGAATCGTTGTATCGGCACCCGGTTGTCCGCTCACCACATTCCCCACGACCGTCCCTAAGTTCCGTATCTGTGGAGATCCAAGCCGGGATGCTCCTTCACTCAATGCAAGAGCCCTTTCCCGGATCAATGGTGACTCGGCCACTTGACTATGGGTGACCAGCGCCCCCATTTTGATAAACCCATTTTCCAATTTGATTTCATTCAACCCAGAGAGGCGAGTGATGTCTACCAAAACTTTCGGCTCTTTCTCCTTATTTCTAATCTGTGGAATGAGATCCGTTCCGCCCGCGATGATTCTTGCATGACCTCCAGATTCCTCTAAAAGCTTGAGGGCTTCAGGGATACTTTGAGGCCGGTAGTATTTCTCCCAATGGAGGCTCTTAGACCAAACCAAATTCATTCCCTGGTTCATGGGGGATCCTCCTCTGCATTTCCTTCTGGATCGTCTTTTTCTAAACTTCTATGGGTCTGAAAATTAACACTACCGCCATCACAGCAAAAACCATTGCCTCTGCAGCAGGTCCCCAGAATCGACCTGTCAGGGCCATCACCATACCCAGTACAAATGCAGCAATGGTCGTGCCTTTGAGGTTCCCAAGGCCTCCCACGATGACTACGGCGAAGCTGATTAATAGGATATGGAAACCCATATAAGGGTGCACCGTGGTGATTGGGGCGTAAAGAACCCCTCCTAAGGCAGCCAGGCAACTCCCTAAAACGAAAACGATGGAAAAGTATTTGTCCACATTGATTCCCAGGCTTCTCACCGCCTCTCGATCTTGCAAGCCTGCAACCACGATCTTTCCCACAATCGTCTTTTTGAAGAATAACCAGAGTCCAATACAGATCATTAAAGAAATCACAATAATGATTATCCGGTAGGAAGGCACGGTGACCGAAAAGCATGTCACACTCCTGCCCACGGGATCGCTCAAAGGGATGGGACTGGTTCCCCATATCCACTTGACAAGATCAACCCCAATGAGGAGAACAGCATAAGTGGCGATGATGGCATAATCGATTGACTCTCCATAGAGTCGGCGGATGATATACTTTTCAATGACGAAACTGAGAGGAATCACCACCAGGATGGCAATCAGTACGCCTTCAACAAAATTACACTTGAGCAACGGTAAAACAGCAACCAAGATGTATGCACCGGTGGTATAAATCATCCCATGGGCAAAATTGACAATCCTCATGCTTCCGAAAGTCAAAGAAAGCCCTATTGAAATGATGTAGAGGATACCTCCGATCGTTAATCCATAGATAAGGGTACTGATCATATCCCCCTCAGCCCTCCACCCGGCTCTTCCATTCTCCTCTAATACTTCCCCAGATCCCTTCTCTGAATTTAAATACAAGAATCAGGAGTGCTATCCCCAGAAACATCTCCCATCTCGGAATATATCTTGCGAGATAGTTACTGATCAACATATAAGAGACTCCCCCTAATATCGCTCCGTAAAGACTTCCGGTGCCCCCGATGAGGGCTGCAAAAATCACTTCAACATTTCTTGTAGGGTCAATGAAGCTTGGGTTCACATAGCTGTAATTAATCGTCGAGAGGGCACCCGCAAAGGCAGAGATGGAAGAGGAGAGGATGAAGGTGATCCATTTGTAAGTAAAGGTATTGTATCCCAAGAACTGGGCTCTCGTCTCATTTTCTTTAATGGTCCGCAATAGAATGCCATAAGGAGAAGAAGTCAATCTCTTCATGAAATAATAGGTCAGGACGAGGCAGAAGAGTGAGAACCCGAAAAATACCTTTGGATTTGTCAAGTTTAAGAAAGGGATAACTGAAAAAGTGAGGGAAAGACCATCCTCTCCTGCTGTAAATTTTGCGAAAGCAACCAGGGCGAGGAAGTACCCCACCTGGTTAAAAGCAAGGTTAACCAGAGCAAAACAGGCGCCGGTCGCCCTCACAATCACAGGAGCCAGGATCCCTCCCACCAATGCTCCTGCACAAATTCCAATCAGAATGGCTAAATATGGGTTTGGAGGTCCATACCGTACCAGAAGGCCTGCCGCATAGGCACCCGAACCATAGAATAGCATATGGCCGAAGGAAAGTCTGCCCATGTGCCCATAAAGAAGGTCAAATCCGATGACAAAGATGCAGAAGATAATGAAATCTGTTGTGCGATGGATGGAGGTCCCTAAACCAAGGATGACGAAACCCAGGGCGATGACGAGAGCCCCCAGTGCTCCTGAATTTAGAATTTTTTTTATCATTCCAATTCTCCGGATAAGGCTTCGATTTTAAAGATAACCCTCCAGTGCATTGGACTTCTCTATCACCGTCTTATCCGTAATCTCTTTTAAAATACTACCTTCTTTCATCATGTAAACCCGATCCGCCATTCTCGAAACCACCGAAAGGTTCTGTTCTACGATTATCATGGAGATCTGACCTTTCATCTTCGTGAGGACATCTAAGATTTCCTCCATGATGCCTGCCGATAGACCTTCTGTGGGTTCATCAATGAGAAGGAGTTTCGGTTCTCCAATTAACGCCCTCCCAATTAAAAGAATCTGTCTTTGGCCACCACTTAAACCCTTTGCTTTAGAATTGATCAGAATGCCCATTCTGGGATAGAGGCTCAGGATTCTATTAATGGAATCGGAAAGTTTCTCTTTCGTGGGGTAGGCTGCAAGTTCTATATTTTCCTTCACGGTCAGTTCACCAAAAACTCTCTTGTCTTGAAAGACATACCGGATCCCCATGAGGGCCACTTTCTCAGGAGGGATACCCTGAATGGACTGATGATCGAATAGGATGGAACCTTTGGAGGGTTTCAAAAAGCCTGCGATCGTCTTGAGGAGAGTCGTCTTTCCTGCTCCATTTCTGCCCACAATGAAAGCCACCTCCCCTTTGAGGATATGGAGATTAATCTCATGCAGGACCTTGGCGTGACCATAGTGGACGTCGACCCCCTCGAGGCTTAAGAGCATATGACCTCTTCCCTCCCCCAGTAGACCTGCCTGACCAGCGGATCGCATAGCACTTCCTGGGGTTTTCCTTCTGCAATGAGCCTTCCTTCATGCATCACGCTCAATCTTCCGACCAGATTAACAATCCTCGATATTTTGTGCTCAATAAGAATCAGTGTGAAATTCTTTTTCACTTCATGGATGAGACCCAACACTTCGTTAATCTCGGCATCGCTCAATCCTGCCAGAGGTTCATCCAGAAGAAGAATCCGTGGGTTCAGCGATAAAGCAATGGCAATCTCCAGCTTCCTCTTATCTCCATAAGACAGTTCAAATGCTCTCAGGTGTGCCTTATCGGAGATGCCCACTGTTCGAAGGGCCTCTAAACAAGCCTCCACCGTTTTAGAATGGTGTGCCTCTTTAAAGAAAAAACTCCTTTTCGATGTGTAATCCTTCTTAAATCTTATCTTTGCCAAGACCAGATTGTCGAGAGCGGTGAGCGAATCGAACACGGAGACAAGTTGAAAGGTTCTCACCAGGCCCATCGTCACCCTCTGATAAGGAGGCACGGAGGTGATATCTTGACCCTGAAAATAGATCGTGCCCTCGCTGGGTGGGAAAAACCCGGTTAAGAGGTTGAAAAATGTGGATTTCCCTGCACCATTCGGACCGATGATTCCTGCTGCCTCTCCCTCTCTGATTTCGAAGTTCACATCGTTGACAGCAGTAAGGCCATTAAACCTCTTGCTAAGGTTCTTTGTCTCGATAAGAATATTTGCTGGCAATTTCACCCTCAACGAGAAAGGGAGGGTAAAAATCAACCCCTCCCTCTCGGTCTTATAATCCAAATCTTAGTATCCAAGTTCTTTTAGTGGCGGAAGATAGTCTTCCCCGGTATAGGCTCCGATTACATTCACAAGATCCCACTTATCCTTCCTCTCCTTGGGTCCCTTTCCCACAACCACGAAGGACCCATATTTGAATAGAGGCTGGTGATCCGCCCTCCAAACTCCTGGACCCCTCATGGAATCGAATTTGGGATGACTCATGATGGCCTTGGAAATAGCCTTCGGGTCTGTCGATTTCGCAATCTCCATTCCACGTATTGCTTCTTTGACTCCAATATAGGCAATGGCAGCATAGGGATCAGGCGGATAATTGTATTCTTTAATGTACTTTTTTACAAAATCTTCCGCCGCCTTCACAATGGCAGGGTCGTTGAAACCGGTCATATTCCAGTACCAAGACATGAGCGAATTCACCCCCTCCAACGCCTCCGGAGGTATGCCACCTCCAAATACGTTTGTCATCCAGTCAAACCATATCTTTGTGCTCTTTTTCAAACCCGTTTCGTGAGCTTGTTTCAGGACGTTGATCGCATCGACTCCCCAGTGGGCCATCATCACAATATCGGGCTTTTTTTCAGCAATCTTTAAAAGGTAGGGAGTGAAATCAGGAGTTCCCACCGGTGATTCAGCATATTCCCATTTGGCCCCGTACTTCTCGATAGCATCCTTTGCCCCCGCCTTTTGATCCCATCCGAAGGCGTATGCGGGTGCGAAGACGTAAATATTCTTGTACCCAAGTTTATTGATAATGTAAGCGGCTCCAGCAAAACCAATGGAGTAAGCACCCCCATGAACACCAAAGGTATCGTCTGCAATTTCGTCCTTCTTGAACATGGTCATTGGAGCGACACAAACAGAGAAGTAAGGAATGGGGACTTTCTTCACTTCTTTATTCAAGGCTGCAGAAATAGCGGCAAACGTTGATCCAACGATGGCCTGAACTTTATCCTCATAGACCAACTCCCTGAACCTTCTGAGGGCGACATCCGGCTTCGTTTCATCATCCCTCACCACAAACTCCACGGGAACCTTCTTCCCTCCTATTTTCGCTCCTCCTCCCTCGTTGATCTCTTTGATAGCCAGTTTTGCCCCTTCAAGTTGGACAGGGCCGATGGGCGAGCCTGCACCAGTCAATCCAAACATCAAACCTATTTTCAATTTATCCACTTCCTTACCATTCACCCCATTTACCATTGAGAAACTCAGTGCGAAAACGAACAGGAGAACTGTTAAAATAATTTTTGTTGTTTTCATACTTTTCCCTCCATCAAATTTGATTTAATTAATATGAGAATTTTATACGACTTTTCATTCCATGAGTCAACCCAAAATTCTACCCCGGGAAGGGACGTGGAGAAGACGGGAGACATAGCGCGAGCCAAAGAACACTGGCAAGGAGATCTTGACTCAGATTCCTCAAGTGAATGGGCAAATTACATAAAAACACCTCTAAACACAAAATAACAGTTTAAAGACTACTGCAAGGACTTCCCAAAGTATTCTATTTATAGATTTCCTCATTTCTTCCGCTTTAAATAGGTATCAAATCACAATACCAAAAGCGGCTATCTCTCAAGACAACCTCTCCTTTTGCGTATGATACGTTTTTTTGAAATATCGGCCCATCGTATACATATGAATGAAATTCTCCATTCTCGCCGCAAGGATCAACGTTAGCAGGAAGTTCAGATAACAATTGCCTGTCAAAGAGTCTGCCAACAAATTTCTTGTCGAGAAAATTTGAGTCGATGCAAGTAATAACCGCCTTGAAGCCCAAATTTATGAATTCATGGGCGAGCTCAGTGGTATCCCTTTTCCATATCGGGAAGATGGCCTTCATCCCTATCTTCGCTAAGTGGTCCTCTCGATGTCTTCTCAAATCCTCTAAAAAGATGTCCCCAAACACTACGGATAAGACCCCTGCCGTCAGATGCTTTTGAAGAACCTCTCTCATTTTGGCTTCATACTCTTCGTTAGAACAATTCTTCGATATATAGACTTTTTCAATCGGGAGACCTAAAGAATTCGCCTGCCGTTCAAGAAGGATACTCCGAACACCATGCATACTGATTCTGTTGTAGTCTTCTGTCAGGGTGGTTAGTAATGACACGATCTCGTGGTCATTCCTTCTTTGTAGCTCATAAAAGGCTAAAGCACTATCCTTGCCCCCGCTCCATGTAAAAAGAACTTTTCCAGTCATTTGTCACACCTGATACATTCTTTCTTCTTTCCCCTTTCATCTTTAGGTTCTTCACCATTTCTAAAAACTCCTCCTTGGTGAATATCTCCTTTCCGCAAGGAATCTGGTAAAGATTCTTCACTGCGGAATAATACGAAAATAAGTACTTACCACATTTGTCAGTTGAATCTTCCCGTCTCGAATATATAGAACATAACACTCCAAACGGCGTGAGCCAGCATTTTTAGTATGAATCTGTACCCTGATCGTTCCTGGCGACCCATAATTTACATCCATTACTTTGAAACAGTGTGGCCCATCACCTGAAAAGTCGAAACAGGCTGCTCTGATCTCTGGCTCACCCTCTGCCTCAAAACTGATATGCACTACAAATGGTAAATGTATCCTGATGTTCTCTTTTTCTGGGACGAGCATACTTAATAATCTTAGCTCACCAGGAGCAAGGGGTTTAGTCGGCACTGTGGCACAGGAGGAAACTCCTAACAAAACCGCTCCAATCATTAAAACGGCTATTGAGATAGACTTCCTATTCACAGACATGCCTTAGAATCCCCTTTTCTTTTACCTTCTTTCTTTTTCCTTTTGTTTTTCATAGTCTTTCCTTCCCTCACGAATCCTTCTGGAATTGATGGTGAGAGTTCCCTTATGGCGATCCTTGGAATATGACAATGACATCTCTGTATTTTTGCCCCACCAACCATAAAAAAAATCCGTACGTTCTATCGTTGACGGTCCTCTCCATGCCCTTTCATACGCCTTTTTCATAAGTTCCTCAGACTCAAGGGCTTTTCCGAATTGCTCAAATAACTCTTTTTTAAGAGCCTCAAAATTTTCCTCACCTTTAATATCGATCCATACACCCTCGAAATTTCCCATCCAAAATGAATAAAATATATTTTCAAGTTTTGACTCACCTATCGCTAAAGTATCCCCTTTTCTTGTATACCAGACTAAATCACTATCAGTTGATTTGTCTTGTTCAACTTTCTCCAAGTCTTTCAACGTAGATATCTCGGTTCCCCACTTGATACCCCTGAAGCCGTCTGGGTCGGAGCGAGGCTTAGAAGATCGTGTGGAAGCAAAACAACCTATCAAAAAGATAATGAATAAAATAGCTAAAATCTTAACCTTCTTCATGGCTCCCATTTTTAGTCTTACCATTTTACTCCCTCTATCCCCCCCGATTCTCTTGATTTACCTTTGAGGTTTTACAGATGTGCTTTAGTGGGTAATCGGGTTATTACCAAATTTTCGCTACTTCTTCTTTCTCCCAATCTCCTGATCCACCACCCTCGCCATCTCCCTTCCATATGACACTTATAAATCGGTTTATTTGATTTCCTTCTCGCATCCATCACAAAAATACAGACTTACTTCTGAATCCTCCGTTGTAATAGCCTGTTCAATTTTTTTAAATATTTCACTATCTTTATTAATACACTCTACACAGTAAATATTTCCGTCTTCGGTGTAATAACCGACTACCCCTTTTTTTTCGGTCATTTCTTATCCCCTTTCACTGGTGAATATCCCCTTTTCAACAAGCAACCTGGTGAGGGCTTCTTGCTAAACTACCTGCGACATGAGGAGTTCTTCAAAGGAAACGATTTGTTTAGAGGCAAGAGGGATTGTCATGGGAACCTCCGATAAATACTAAATTTTATAAGATTGTGATGACTTGTTATGCTATAAATTGCAAAATAAATTCAAAGATGATCATTGTCAGCCCTAAATAAAACAATTTGGGGTGAAGGAAAGAGGCCCAATACACTTTGTCCCTATTTTTATCCGGTTGGTATGCATCTCCAAGGTTCTTACCAAATGAGAGTGCAATCATTATGGTTCCTATTATATTCAGAATCAAACCTATTCTGGCAAGTGTTAAATATCCTTTAGTTTCAATAGGAGTGTATTAAATGAGAAACATAATGTCAATGGGAATTGGAAGAGTGGTTTACCGATAACAAAAATTTGACAAAGAAGTCATTAAATTTTACAAATCACTCTTTTAATGAAGGGGAAAATCAATTTTAGGAGTTTGAGATAAAGTGTCATCGTTGTGGTAGTGTAATGGTCTATGAAAGATTCTACGGTCCCGATGAACATTTTTTTGGATGGAGATGCTTCTTGTGTGGAGAAACTATTGATCAGGTAATTTTAGAGAATCGCTATTGGTCGAAGACAGGGGGACAGAATAAGGAAAGAAGGAGAGAAATAAATACGTGATGACGACTGAAGCAATTGATTCATACTTAGCGGGTTGGCGGTTCAAATCCGTCCGTGGGCTTCAATAAAAAATCAAAGGGGCTGATCCAGTTAGGTTAGCCCCTTTTTTATTTATATCTAATTTCAATCCTATTATTGATTTTTGATGGTTTGACGCTCAGTCCCCTTTCCCTTAACCCTCTGTTTTAGCAACCCTGGTTGGTTTCTTGGTCATCAAATAGATAGACATTAAAACAAACCATGCAATTACAGTGAAAAACACGGATCATTCCAGAATAGGTTTTAGCCGAATACGGGATCGTACCAATCGATGTGGATGAAGAGTGTACCCATGGGCTGGACTGATTATATAAGGTATTATAAGAAAGGATGCAAAACTAGCAACTGTAACGATCCCTGGAATTAAAAGCCACTTCGATATCTTATTCTGTTTGTCAAAGATGATGACGAGGTTGAACAAGGTGATCGCGACTATCCCGCTGTAAAAGAATGAAAAAGTCAGCACATCATGAATGAAAAAGTTGTTCATGGGAAATACCCCCACCAAGCTACAAGAAATACAAGAAAAAATGCCAAATGCTGTGGCAACGTAGCCTAGTTTAGTGTGGATATATAAACCCAATCCTAGCACAAAGATCACTAGGACGAGACTGCCTACGATCAAACTAGTGTTGAAAACAGGTGCCAATCTTGAAACCCCGACTTCGCCTAATTTGGAAATATAATGATTTAGGATGGAATAGGATTCACCCTTGTTGCCGTGGTATAGAATAGCCGTTATTAGCGACCCGAGTATCATAATAGCTGGACCTAAGAAACCGCAAACGTATGTAAGCTTGTTGAAATCAACTTTCATGATGCATCCTCCTTTTCCCTCTCTTGATTGAGGGTGCCATAATAGCCTTTAGTAAATCGGTCAGGATGCCAAACATAGATTAAATCTCCTCAATAAGTGCTTACTAAATTGAGATAGAGAGACAAGAGAAATTTAAAAAAATCCTTGACTCTTTTCCTCTGAATCCTGTAAGTTATTTTCCAATTGTTTCTCAATAAAAAAGGGATCAGTCAGAGGAGGGCTCATAACTGATCCCCGTCAGTACACCAAATGGGGGGTGAAACAAGGGGGTGATTTGGTGTACTGGCTTTTTTAGGGATAAAATATACGATGGAAACATTAAAAGAGGGTTAAAATTGAATTAAGTTTTCTTAACCAATAAAGGGGAAAATCAATTTTAGGAATTTCCTATGAAGTGTCATCTTTGTGGTAGCGTGATGGTTTATGAAAAATTCTACGGTCCCAATGGGCATTTTGGGGGATGGAGATGCATCCTGTGTGGAGAAATTATTGATCAGGTAATTTTAGAGAATCGCTATTGGTCGAAGACAGGGGGACAGAATAAGGAAAGAAGGAGAGAGTGTGATACTTAAAATATGACCCCTTAACCTGCTGGCCATGATGCATGGATAGTAGTTCCTTTCCCTTGGATGGATTCTATAGTAAAAGACCCACCTGAAAGTTCAGTTCGCTCTCTCATGCTACCAAAACCCAATCCCTTTTTGTAACTCTCCATTGAAAAAATTTCCTCCACATCGAATCCTTGGCCGTTGTCCTGAACAGTCAATTCTATTGGGCCATCGGTTTTTCGCAAAGAGAGTGTGACGAGGTCTGCTTTACTATGTTTAGCAATGTTATTCAAGGCTTCTTGGGAGATTCGATAGATTACTGTTTTCAAAGAGTGAGGCACATCATCTTCTGATATGTCAATCTCTTTCTCGATTCGGATGTGAGAAAAGGTTTTCTGAAATTCTCGGCAATGCCAATCGAGGGTTGTTAAAATACCCAAATCATCCAGAAGTGAGGGTCGCAAGTTCGTCTGTATCCTTCGGGATTCTTCCATCGTCTGTTGAACGGTTGGAATAAGATCCTTCAATGATTCAGGGGTCGCAACACCTCGTTCCATCTGTTGAATGATATCCTCTACTTTGAATTTGATGACACTCAAAGCCGACCCAATACTATCATGGAGTTCGTTGGCAACCAGTCGTCTTTCTTTTTCCTGTGCGGTTAGGAGTTGAGATGTGAGGACCCGAAGCCGATTCTCTGATTCTTTTAATGCTGCCATCTGCTTATGCCTTCCCCTTAAATACACCAAGGAGAGGGCGACAACCATGAATATCAAGAGCGAGATGATTGCAATCAGAATGAAATATGGGAATACTGATTGGAAAACTTCACCCCTTGCTTTTTCGACAATGACCGACCATCCAATCCCCTGAACGGGTGTAAAAGTCACATATTTAACTCTATTTCCGTCAGAAGAGTCCTGAATCTTAACATCACCTTTTTCCCCTTCCATAGCCTTCTTGACAAACTCAAAGGATGGATAATCAATGACTTCCTTTTTATAAGGAAATCTATTGCTGAAAATGATATGTCCTTCCTGATCGATCAGGGTTATCTTTGCATCAATGCCCAAGCCAATCTCGCTGACAATCCTCTTGAAAAAACCCGTGGTTTGAACACCGGCAAGTATTCCTATCACTTTGCCTTTTTCATCACGGATAGGAGAACAAACCGATACGGCAAGATCCTTTTCCCCCACAATCATTATATAGACGCTTGAAACATAAGCCTTCCATTCCTTGCTCACACCCTTATACCAATCCCTGTAAGAGAGATTTTGATTGAACGCTTCCTTATAAATAGGGAAATTAGCCCATAGAGTGCCACCCGGATCGGTGATAAATACCATTTCGATCTCGGGGTTATCCTTTACAAGACTGGTGAGATGCCTAACGGCTTCCTCGAAATCTTTCCTCTTGACCGAATCCACTAACAATCGCCGACTCCCGTATGATCGAATAACACCAATGGCCGCTCTCTGATGTTCCAGAATAATCTTGGCAAATAAGGTGGCTCTTATTTTGTTTGATCGAATCGTATGATTGATTGCAGTGTTGTAAGTTTTGTAAGCAACCCAGCAGGCCACTCCAAAGATAAAAACGAAGGATATTAAGAGGCTTGATATGAAAACAGAAGGCTTTTCCAACGAATAAACTTTCAGGCTCTTTAATGGCATTTTCTTTTCATCCTATATCATCTCATCTGATTAATGCAGCTTCTTGTTCCACACCAATCCAAATATTACGCCCTTTATTAATCTTCTGCAACTTTTTATCGCTGATAAATGTGCGGGGATAGTTGGGAGAACGGCCTGGATCGGAAAAGTTCCTGGAACTTCAAAACAAGCCCTAAAAACTTACCATACTCCCATTGTCTAAAGGCTTATTATTGAGAATCAGAAGGGTGGCCGCCTCTAAAATTCTTAGCAGCTCTTGAAAACGAAAAAGGTTAGACTATCTCCCGTTCAGTCTCCTGATCCGTCTGTTGATTTACATTAAGAGACATTAAAATATGTATTTTTGTGTATTCCTAACGTAAGCTCGAATTGAATAGTTTCGCTGGTGTTAGAATTGGTGGGATTGGGTGGTGTCAATCTGTGATTTTCTGTGATGCGAAGTGATATTTATTTAAAATGAAAAAGGGCTACAAATTATTGATTCAACTTGTAGCCCTTTAATTTTTACTGGAGGCGGCAACCGGATTTGAACCGGTGAATAACGGTTTTGCAGACCGTCGCCTTACCACTTGGCTATGCCGCCCTTTGGAGCGGGAAACGGGATTTGAACCCGCGACTTCAACCTTGGCAAGGTTGCACTCTACCGCTGAGTTATTCCCGCCTCTCCCATCATCCCTTCCCAAAATTTGACACCGAAATGACGAGAACGATATAAAAAATAACAAGTTTTAATCGGGGATGTCAATAGGCAATCTCAAAGAAAAGTTCGGAGTTCAGAGTTAGGAGTTCGGAGTAAAAAAAGTGGTTTAGACGATAATGGACTTCAGATATTTCCTGAAATAGTCAATTCCAGAGATGACGGCAATCCCTAAGGCAACCCATAGAAGAGTCAACCCAATCGGACGAAAATTAATGAAAAAATAGCTCCCGTCGAGGATAAGAAAAAAAATGGAAGCCACTTCGAAAACCGTTTTGTACTTTCCCAAAGTGCTCGCAGAAATAATGAGATCCTGAGAAACGGCAATTCCCCTTAGCCCTGTAATCGCAATTTCCCTTCCGACAATGACAATAACCATCCAGACAGGAATCTCTCTCGCTGGAATGAGTGCGATGAGAGCCGTGACGATCAGGAGCTTGTCCGCAAGGGGATCAAGAAATTTTCCCAAGGTGGTCACCAATCCACGGCGTCTTGCGAGATACCCGTCGAATGTATCGGTAACAGCGGCTCCAAGAAAGAGCAGCGCGGTGAGGAGTTGATATCCCCGGCCCATGTAAAAAAGAAGGACAAGGATAAGAGGAATCGCTAGAATCCTGAGGACCGTTACCCCATTGGGCAAGCTCAGTATCTGTTGGCGATTGAGTTTTTCCATGAGGGGATCATTGCTTGTGGTATCTCCCGAGCCAACCCGGGAGGTCTAAGGCCTATAGGATTGATAATAGCTCAACACTTTCTTGACGTAATCCACTGTTTCCCGATAAGGAGGGATCGAACGTAACTCGCCAACGACGTTCTCACCGGCATTGTAGGCGGCTAAGGAAAGTCGGAGATCATTATTAAAAAGGGAGAGGAGATACTTAAAATAACGCACTCCCCCCTCAATATTCTCTCTGGGGTTAAAAATGTTTGAAACACTCATCCGGGAAGCGGTTTCTGGCATCAATTGCATCAATCCCTTCGCCCCTTTTCTTGAGGTAGCAAAGGGATTGAATGCAGACTCTGCTCGAATCATCGCCTTGATCAAGGCAAAATCCACCTGATATTTTTTGGAAAACTCAGAAATAAGTGAGTCATATTGATTAGAATCTTTTATATAGGAAACAGAGGAGGAGTGGTTTTCATCTCCAACATCTTCTTTACTCTCCCGGATATAGAGTTTAAACTTGGGGTCTCTCGGGCAGTTGGTGAAATGAATGACCCCCCTTTCATCTACGTAACGATAAATCCCTGCCGAAGATGGGGAAGTGAGAAGAAATAAGCAAATAAATATCACTAAAGTGACAATATATTTCATTAAATTTCAATCCCCTGTATCAATATTGACAAAGAAATTACCATAACTTGTCACTTCTGTCAACAAATTTCAATCCCAAATCAATTCATAAAGTTTTTCAACTTTATGAAATTAAAGGATTTTTATGAATTTAGATCGAATTGATCTTTTTAAAATAATGCAATCTTTATGCCGATTCTTAATTATTTTATTTACCCCTCCCCTTCAACAGAATCTTTACTTTTTCTTGAAGATCGTCGCCCAGCGTGTAGGCAATGGGAAGGACAAAGAGGGTGAGGTATAGACCATTGCCCTCGGAATTACCTCTGTGACTTCAACTTTTCTTTCTTCCAATACCGTTGGACTGGGATTCGAGGAAGTACTTGGAGCATCAAACCCTCTTGAACCACACCCCCATAACAACAATGCTATCAACAAGCCTATTTCCAAATGATGTTGCCTGAATCTCATGATTTGCCTCTTTACGCTATGTGCATACCGCTAAGCACTTAGCGTTTTCTATTCTTACGGATACATCCTTCCCATGGCTCGTTCCAACTGTGCCTTGGCGACGTTGAAATCGCTCAATGCGCCATAGTAATTGACGCTGGCTTGGGCGAGTAAAGTCACGGCATTTACAACATCGGTTTGTGTCGCCACCTGGTACTTGTATCGCTCTTCGTTCATCCTTAAATTCTCCTCAGCCTGCTCAATGGCCTTCTCCGCAACGTTGAGATTCTTTTCTGCTACCAGCATGTTGAGATAATCATTCTTCAGTTCTAATGTGATCGAGTCGATGAGCTGAGTTTTCGAATCTTCAGCCTGGGTGATTTTCACCTTGTTCTCCCCCACTTTGAAATAAGTGTTTCCCCAATTCCAAAGGGTGAATGTGGCTAAAGCCTCAACCATCCACCTGTCACTTTGTATGCCCCTTTCCAGCGTCCACCAGTCAGAGGACCGACTATAGTTACCCGTAAGACTGATCGTCGGGAAGAACCCACTTCTTGCAATTTTGACATTCTCCTTCGCCTGGTCGATATTCAACTGAGCAGTCTTTATCTCTGGCCTCAGCCGGAGCGCCTCGTCAAGGGACTGCTCGTACGAGAGAGGAAAGGCTTTGTATGCAAGAATATCGACCACCTCGAGCGGTGTATTGATCTCTCTCCTGAGCAGTATATTGAATGAAGCCTTGGCCGTGGCCACGTCATTTGCCGCCTTGACCAGTGACTGCCTGGCATTAGCCAAATTCACCTCAGCCAGAAGGACATCATTTTTTGGAACAATTCCTACTTCGAAGAAAGCTTTTGTCACCTCGAGTTGAGCCTCGAATTGTTTAACCTGTTGTTCGGCCACTAACAAGAACTTCTCCGCCCTTAAAATAGTAAAATACCCCACCCTCACCTGAAGAACCAGATCCCGCTTTGCCGTCTCCAGGGTCTCCTTTGAGAGATCCACTCCTAACTTAGCTGAGCGATAGGTCGCCAGGTTTAACCCTCCTGTAAAAAGAGGCTGAGAGACTGTGGTATTAAAATTGTAAACGTTACTATTAGTTGATGGGGAGATGCCGGTGATTCCTCCCCCCAAATTGCCAATAAAAGCCGGGTAGCTCCATTTGGTATAGCTGTATTGTCCTATCCATTGAGGAAGGAAATTTGTGATCGCCTCCTTACGCCTGAATTCAGAACCATCAACCCCCACCACGGCAGAATGGAGAGTCAGACTCCGTTCCATGGCGATCTTTATGCTCTCCTCCAGGGTGAGGGGTTTTTGAGGTTCTTGCGCCCAGACAACACCTGCGGAAACAATTGCCCACAGGATGAATCCGACGAACCATTTCATTTTCATCGATCTATCTCCTCCTTCCATCCTCATACCCTTTGACGTAGTATGACAATATTTATTCATTTATGAATAACAATTCATTTTAACTGCAAAAAAGAGTATGTCAAACTAATTTTTTATCTCCCTGGGTTCGTCTTGTCCAAACCTGAATCCCTTTTCTTTGGAACCCACACTTTTCCTTTTTCTATTCTATGAATGACTTTCCATCCTTTTGGGAGCCATTGTCCCGAAATCGACCGATGATGACATTTCTATGGAAACTTTTCGGAACATTCGAAGGCAGTTTTTTCTCTCCCTATGACCTCCAATTTTTCCAATCCTCTTTGAAAGGATCCGGTTTCCCTATATGGGCGACATAGAAACCTCGACAAAACCCTCCTAACTCTTATCCCAAGTAGGCATATTGAATCCCCTGAGACTCAAGATTTCTTTACAGGAACTCTTTATTAAATTGGGGAAAACGACTGGTGGAAAAACTCCGGACATCCACACCGACTCTAATTCTACGTTCTAAAAGAAGGGTTAAAAATTCGTCAAAGGATCAAGGGCGGGTCCCGAATGTATAAATGGTTTCCCCTGATTCAGGATTTGGATGAAAGGGAGACAATCTTTCCACTCACCTCCAGTGTATGAACCATTATCCCTTTCAAGGATTCAATGATGCCCAGATAAATGGGTGAATGTTTGGGGACACAGATTCCCTGAATCAGCCTCTCCTCATGCTCTTCGGAATATCCATTCGCAATTTTGAACATGGACCTCCCCTCTTCTCCGATTCGTTGGGCAAGGAGTTTGTTCTGGGTAGTAATGAGATTCGGAAGGTTTTCTAAAAGTCTCATGGCTTCTTGAAAGACATCGTTCACCTCTTTGACCGCTCGATCACTAAAGAGGATGTGGTTTTGAGACTTGGCTCTTAAGCGATCGAAAATTCCTTCAATATTATAAGTCATGCGATCGAAACTGGAGGCAATCGAGAGATAAGGTTTCGCCCATTCCCTCCCTTTTTCACTCGATGGACTCTTTGAAATAATGAAACCGGTCAACTCTGAGGAATATTGGTGAATCTTATCCTTGACCTCTTCCGCTTCTTTGAAAGAATTCTCTGTGGGCCTTCGAAACGCCTCGAAAGCCAATTCCAACATCTTCATCAAACTCTGACAAATCAGGATTATCTTCTCCCTTATTTCTTTGTCCATCTTCTTCCCCCTTTTAATGGATCAATGAATTTTTTATCTCAAAGGATGGGCGCGCTTCTGTTTCAATAAGAATTTCCTTCATTAAAAAAGTTTCAACTGATCTTTGGACTCCTCCCCTCCCTTTCTCTCAGGGAAAAGATTGATTTTTCCATAAACGCCGTCATGGCCTGGAATAATCGAAACCCTTCCCTGCCTCATTCGGACAATCCCCTCCAGGATATTTGGCGGAACAAATGAAGCCAATTCATCGGGAGTATCATCGAGAAGAATTCTAAATTCTGAGCCTCCTCGGTCGATCAACCTTTCATACTCGCCCTCTACCGCCTTTGTCCCAACCCGAACGCCCAGTACCGCAGCAATGATCTCCTCCAATGGGATGAGGTGGATGGAAGGGATGACATTCTTCGGTATAAAGCCCTCCGGACGGTCAGCGAGTTCCTCTACTCGATGCATCACCCCGACCGTCAACTTCTTACGACAGTTCGGGCAGAGGTACTGGTTCGCCTTCGTTTGGGAGGGAGAGAAGATCACGCCACATTGACGATGCCCATCATAATGATATTTCCCTTCCTCTGGAAAGAATTCGATAGTGAATAGAAGTTTCTTTCGATCTTTCTTTCGAATCGTCTCAGCAATCTCTTGATAATCCAATGCACAATCGAAGGCATTGGCCTCCCTTCCCAACCGATTTGGAGAGTGGGCATCTGAATTGGAGAGGAGGGTAATGGGATCGAGGGCTGACAACCTCCAATTCATTTCAGGATCCGACGAGAGGCCTGTTTCAATGGCATGAATATGAGGAGACAGTTCTCCAAAACATTCCTCAATGGAGTCGAATCCTGAGTTAGCCCCAAAGATCGAAAACCAAGGTGTCCAGGCGTGGGCAGGGATGATCAGGCAATCCATGGAAATGTCTAAGATCATCTTCGCCAATTCTTTTGCAGTAAAACTAAAAATGGGTCTCCCATCTGAAGAGAGTTTTCCAAGGTTTCCCAATTTAGAACGAATGGCCTCTACCACCTCAAAACTGGGGGCAAAAATGAGGTTGTGGATCCGCCTAACCTTTCCATTCTGAGTATAGATATTGCTCACTTCTGTCGTTAAAATATATTGGACGCCTTGATCCCCCTTTTTCAGCTTGAAGAGACCATTGCCTAAAGGCTCTAATTTTGATCGCAACTCTGCAAAATAGATTGGGTGGGTAAAGTCACCAGTCCCGAGAAGTCCAATTCCTTTTTTCTTTGCCCATCGAGCAAGGGTTTCCACCTCCATCTCCTTGCTCGTGGCTCGGCTGAATTTAGAATGAATATGAAAATCGGCAATAAATCGCATAGTATTTCAAATTTCAGATTTTAGATTTCAGACTATTCGTTAGTTTAGTTTCTTTTGTTTCTCTTGTTCATTTGGTTAACTAAAAAGACCAAATAAACTAAAGAAACCAAATAGATCAATTAAATCTGCGATCTGCCATCTGCACTCTCAGTGAAATGTCTTAACCGCTGGATGGCTTCTATCTTTTCTCGATCTCCTACCTTGGCTTTATCAATCGCCCCTTTCAATACTTCAATCGTCTTATCATAGACCTTCCGATCCACTGGATAGGGATGACCATCCTTTCCCCCATGAGCAAAACTGAATCGAGTTGGGTCTTTGAAACTGGGTTTGACCCCGTGAATCAGCTCTGAGATCAGGCTCAGCGCCCGAAGGCTTCTAGGACCCACTCCTTTGATTCCAAGAAGCTCCTCAAAATTGTTTGGCGAACGGTCATAGATTTGGATAAAAATCTTTTCCAATCTCTCCAGACGGCTTTCCTCCATTGGAATGGGATGCTCTCGGGGGAGATAAAGTTCTATTGCTCTTTTTCCTTCTGCGATCAAAAATTCTGTTTTCTCATGGGAAAGATCTGTAATCGCTTGTCTGGTCCTTTCACTCTCATGAGCAACCAGATTTAAACCTTCTTTTCTTTGATCACAACACACCGCCCAGTGCGGTTCACAGACAAAATCTTTTATCCCCTGGCTGAACCAATGATATCTTCGGGCATACCGGTTTTCCTCATTCATGCCTTGTTGGATCACTGCCCACTGTCCGGTTTGGGTGAAGAAGAAAGTATGATGATAAATTTGATACCCATCCTGAACGGCTGCACTATCAACCTTTGCAGACATCCGGCTTGCATAAATAAGAGGGGTCCCATTCATGGCTCTTTGATTACAAATCTCCTCAATTTCAATGGGAGTCTTTCTGGAGGCCCTTCCTTTCCCTCCCGCCATGAAGAACCCCAGTTCCTTTTCCATCCCTTTGATCCCCTCTTTCATTGCACCGCAGACGGTCGTCGTCACGCCGCTCGAGTACCAATCAAACCCTAACACACAGCCAAAAGCCTGGAACCAGAAAGGGTCAGAAAGTCGGAAAAGCATTTCTTCCGTTCCATAAGCATTGATGATGAAAAGGGTAATTTCCCTTGCAAGGCTTTCCATCCTTTGGAAAAGCCAAGAGGGTGCTTTCCCATAATGGAGCGGAAGATGGGCCACGCCGGTCTTCATTTCATACTATCCTTTCCCCAGCCTTTTGAGCACCTTTTCATAGCAGGTGTAAATTTCCAATTCTCACCCTTCGGAGTCCTTCTCCTTCGGCTACCTCTTTACAACGGATGGCTAAATCTCTGGGAGTCACGGGTAGATCGTTGAAAAAGAACTGAGGGTAAAAGGCTAACAGGGCATAGGGGATATCTGGATTGAGGGAAGCAATCCATCTTGATATTCCCCGAACCTCTTCTTCATCAATATAGCCTGGAACAAGAAGGGTGCTGGCAATCAAAAGAGGTGGCTTGGGTCTCTCTTTAATCCATGGGACCACCCGCTCGAAATTTCTCTTTGTCCTTTCATTGGAGACACCGCAAAGAGCGGCATGAAGGGAATCATTCCATGCCTTGATGTCAAATTTGATACATCCCCCTGAGGTCAAAGAGAGATCAACCATTTCCTTTAAAAGATCTGGGTTCATCGATCCATTCGTTTCCCAACAGATTCGAAGAATCCTGCCCTTCGCCCTCTCTATGGCCTTTTGAGAAACTCTGATGGAGTGAGGAAGTTGTGGAGTGGGGTCCCCACCGAAATAACAGATACAACTGGTACGGTCATCCACTGCTTGGACGAGTTCTTCAGGAGTGATTCTTTTCTTATCCCAAACCCTTTCTCGATGTGTCCAATTCTGACAGAAAAGACAGTCGAAGGAACATCCGTGATAAAACACAGCCAGGTTTTTAAACCCATATTCTGGATCTGAGGTATAAGCAAATTGAGGATAGCCAGCACCTGTCCCAGCTGGACAGACCCAATCGGCAACACAATTAGTAGGAAGCCCATCATCATACCAGCTCACATTCCCCTTTTCTGACGAAACCCCTTGAAGCACTCCTTCCTTTTGAGTCCTCAGCCCGCAATAACCCCACTCCCCTTCTGAAATCTGACATTGATTGACACAGACTTGGCAAGGGAGTCCAGATTTATTTTGAGGAGGGGTATTCACCAATCGGAATGGTTCCCGGGAACGATGATGAGCATTCTGAATGAAAGGGTGGATGTTCTCCTTTCCTGATCGAAGGCATTCCACACAGACTGGAAGGGTTTGCGAAAGGAGGCCCACTTCTTTCCCGCAAGTAGAACACTCTTTTCCCTTTTGAGCTCCAGCCTTTTTAAAAACCACCCTTTCACCCCGTTAGAAAACCCCGCCATATTTGTCAGTGATGACCTCAAATAAAATATTTTAGGTCTTTATTGAAAGGCAGGAGGTAAAGCTCCCTCCTTTCTAACGGGGTTCACTCCACGACTTTATAGACGACGTCGTGTTCTCTCACTCGATCCTTTACCTTAATCCCGATATCTGCACCCGGCCCTGCTTCCTGAACATTTTTGTTCTCAATCTGCATGGAATCGATGGGTTGCGTGATATCGGTAGTATGGCCGACAATGTGGATAGTATCTCCAACCTTCAACGATCCCTCGGATAACTGTATTGCCGCGACACCAATCTTCCCAAAAAATTTTATAATCTCCCCCACTTTCTTCTCTTCCATCTTCTTCCTCCTTTCTCAAGATTTAAATTCAACTCCTATTTTCTCCAAACCTTCTAGAACCTCCCCCATTTCAATCCCTCTCAGACATTCAAAATCCTTACATTGGAAAAATCGCTCTTGAGGACAGGGAGAGCAATGGACTCCCCTGCAAACCACAAATGTCTTTTCTCCCCTCGGCGACCAAACCCTTTGATCCGTCGGCCCAAAAATGACGATCGTGGGAAGTCCTAATGCAGCGGCCATATGAGAAATACCAGAATCATTTCCGATAAAAAACCAGCATCCTTCCATCACAGAGGCCAGTTGGAGAAGTGTAAGTCCCTTTGCCAGAATGGGGGCGGCGGGTCCCATTCTCTCAAAGGCCTTCTGGACTTCTGGCCCCTCGGCTGGACCAAGAACGATGAGGATTTTTGAGCCGGGATGATCTTGAAGAGTATGAGCGAGGTTTATAAATCGGTCCAGAGGCCAAACCTTCTTCTTGCTTCCACTCCCAGGATGGAGGATGATCACCTTCGATCGCTCTTCCAGGGTGACCCCCTTACTTTTCCAGAAATCCCTTGCCCATTCTCGATCCGACTCTTTCAGATGAAGTCTGGGATTTGACTCGGATACGGGAAGCCCGTATTGGGCAAATTGTTTGAGAAGATGATCCGTTAAATGAACCTTCTCATCCCAGGGTGGAAAGGAGTTAATGTGAAGAATTCGACCCTGGCAAACCCTTCTCAGATTTCCAATGACCGTTCCTTCCCCATCTTTTCCAAAGACGACGATGAGATCGAATGTTTTAAAAAATTGAGAGAGGGTGAAGTCCAGGGACCCTTCTCGAACAAAGAAAGTAGCCATTCCTTTTTGATCAATGGAGAGGATCTCCTCGGCATAGAATCGCTTTTCCACCAACTCCAGAATTCTCGGATATCCCATGATGACCGATTTGGCATGTGGAAAAGCTTTTCGAATGGTTTCGAGGGCAGGCAAGGCAAGGATGAAATCGCCGAGGGCGCCTTGGTGAATGACCAGGATGGATTGAACAACAGGTATTTTTTTCGAGCTGGGAGAGGCCATCGTTTTCCTTCCTCTCGGTCAGGAGATTCTTTTCAAACGCTTTCGAATGTGTTCATCGTCGGGCGTGATCCGGAGGATCTTTCGATACTCTCTTCTTGCTTCTTCCCATCTTTTCTGATCCTCATACAGGACACCCAAATTGATTCTTGCAAAGAGGTAGTTGGGGTTGATCCGAAGGGCCTTCTTCAATTCAGAGACAGCTTCCCCATATCGTTTCCGATCACTGTAGAGAAGGGCCAAATTATAATGGAGATCTGCATACTGAGGGTTCATCTGAACCGCTTTTTTCATGTGGCGAAGGGCCTCATGGGTACGACGCATCAAACCATAGACATAACTGAGGTTCGCATATCCCATGCCATAAGAGGGATCGATCTTCAAAGCCTTCTGAAATTCCTGAATCGCCTTTGGGTAAACTCCTTGATAGTAATAGGTGGTTCCAAGGTTAACATGAAAAATAAATTCATCCGGTTTCAGCCCCGCGGCCTTTCTAAGCTCTTTGACCGCCTGGGTGAATTTCCCTTTTTTTGCAAGATAGAGACCAATGAAGTTGTGGGATTGGGCGTAGTGGTCATTTAAATGAATCTTTTTTAATCCCCTTTCTGCTTTCTGATCAAGGTAAACCACTCCTCTCTGCCATATCCTCTTCTTCTTATAATAGTCTCGGTAGTCAGAGCGGTACTGAATCGCTTTATGAATTCGAGCAGCGGCTTCCTTCTGCCTTCCGGTTTGAAGATATAAAATCCCTAAGACATGATGAAGGAAACCCTCCTTCGGATGTCTTTTCACCTCGGCGAGGAAAATCTCTTCAGCTTCCTTCCATCGTTTCATCTCCATATACAAAAAACCCAAATTGAGAATGGTCTCTCGATACTTCGGGTTCAGGCGGAGGGCCTTTAAAAAATGGATCTTTGCTTTCTCCATCTCTCCCACGACCATCAAGAGGAGAGCGAACTGATTTTGGAGATCCGCATAATGGGGATGAATCTGAATCTCATTTTCGATTTCGCCCAAAATCCGCTTATAAACTAGATTCCGTCTTGTTCTCATCCTCTTCTTCCTTCTTCTTTACTTCAACGGGGACCCATTGACCCCTTTCTTTTCTCCAATTGAAGAATTGAAAAATGACATCGGTGACCCCAGAAATACTTCTGATCTTTTTTTCAAATGAATAAAGCGTCTTCACTGTAAATTCCTTCTTCTCCTCTTCATCCCCATCCGCATAAAGACGAGACACTTGAAAAATTCCCCGGAGGTATACCACTCCTTTCACCGTTCCGAAATCCATCTTAGAATAATCGATGCTGGTACGGATTAACATTCTCCGGATATTGGATTGAATCACAAAATCTTCTTCTAGCATGACATCTAATCAATCATTCCTCTGACCTGAATTGGGATCAACCTCTTTCTCCAGCGCCCTTTTGACCGCATCTAATAACTCTTCGGGATCATAAGGTTTCTTAATATAAAACCGAGCTCCCAGTGCCATCGCCTTTTTCTCTGCATTTTTCTCCGGACTCCCTGTCAGGAAGATCACAGGAATGGTAAAGGTGTGCATGGAGCGTTTTAATCTCTGGGCAACGCTGAACCCATTCCCGGCTGGCATTCGGATATCGAGGATGATAAGATCCGGTTTTTCTTTGTGGGCCATAAAAACACCCTGGGCCCCGTCAAAGGCGGTGACGACCTCATATCCAGCTCCTTGAAGTCGGATCATCACCGCCTTGACAATATCCCGTTCATCATCCACAATGAGAATCTTTTTTTTCTGTTCCATATTCTCCTCACTCTACCAGCTCAATTTTTATTTTCCCCCCCTCTTCTATTTTCCTCCCATAAGGTGAATCCCCTTGAAGCCAAACCGACATCTCATCCCTTTTTTGATGAAATGTTTCCATCTCCCCTTTTTCGATGGGAAGGCCTGTGGGAAAGGTCTCTTTTAGAGGATTCCGGAATTGACTATCCTTGGCCACCCGATAGTCCAAATGAGGTCCAGTGGAGAGACCGGTAGATCCTACATATCCGATGACCTGTTTCTGTCTCACCCTCACTCCTTTTCTGATCCCAGGGCCGAAACCAGAAAGATGACCGTAACAGGTCATATAACCATTCATATGGTGGAGGACCACCTGGTTCCCGAATCCACTGTTCCAACCGCAAGAGGTAACGGTTCCATCTGCCACAGCCCATATCGGTGTACCGGGTGGAGCCGCATAATCCACACCAAAATGAGGCCTCATTCCTCCTAGGATGGGGTGCTTTCGTGCCCGACTGAATTTCGAACTGATCCGGTTAAACCTTAAAGGAACCTTTAAAAACGCCTTCCTCAGGGAAATCCCTTTTTCATTATAATACCCATCTTTATATCGGATCCCTCTAATGATTTTTTCTCCCCGCTGATATTCTACGGCATGGAGGGTTCCATATTGGATGAATTGATCTCCTTTATAGATCTTCTCCACCACCACTTTGAATCGATCCCCTTCCCGGGCGTCCTTATAAAAATCGATCTCCCAGGCCAGGATTTCAGCAAAGGCGATGGTCAAGGGGTCCTGTTCTCCGACGGCATCCATCGCCTCAAAGAGAGAGGAACGGATTTCTCCGACGACCTTCACCAGATGGGTTTCGAGGAGGACTTTCTTCCTTTGAGCCACATATCCTTGGGGATCTTTTTCAATCTCATAAATCTCTGTCGGACTTGCTTCATAAATAAACTTCACTAATTCCCCCTTCACATCTGTGATGAAACGGTAATCCCCCCCTTTGATCTTTTTAAAATTCACGTAGGGTTTTAATTTCGAGACAATCAGATCGATCCAACGAAGAGGAATGTTCTTCCCCGACAAGGATTGAAAAAGAGTGCTTCGTTCTTTCACATCCCCTTCAATGGTATGGAGTGGGGGCTCCTGGGCAGTCGGTGGAATGGAGGCAGGAGGAGCAGCGGGGGGCAGTGGAGGAGTAGAAGGGAGTACAAAAAAGTAGATGAGAAGGAAAAACCCAATGAGAAAAGACCCTGAAAGGAGAACCCACTTCCTTCTCTTCCTTTTGGCCTCAAAAGGTCGCCCTTTGAACCGATTCGGTCTTTTCAAATCAATCGCCATCTTGCTAAACTCTTAACCCATCACTCCGAACGCTTCACTTTCTATACCACCCCTCTTAAAAAATTCGCAGCATCTTCAGGAGGAGTGGGATTGACAAAGAAACCCGTCCCCCATTCAAACCCTTCTCGCAATCCAATCCGTAATCGGGTTTCGATATGCCAGTGGTATTCTGGCCGATGGAATCGATTCTGAACAGGGGAAGTATGAAAAGTAAGACTATAAGGGGGATCAGAAAGGAGTTTAAAAAAACAATGGAACAGCGACTGGATTGCAACGGAAAGATCTACCATCTCTTCTTCCGTGAGGCGATGAAAATCAGGACAGTGACCCTTCGGGACGATCCAGACTTCAAAGGGGTAGCGGGAAGCAAATGGCGAGAAAATTAAAAAATGCACTGTTTCCAGAATCACCCTTTTCTTCATAGAAATTTCTTCTTTAATAATGTCACAGAAAATGCAGCGTTCCTTGCGTTGATAGTAATCCAATGTCCCCCAGATCTCTTCGTCAATTCTCTTCGGGATGACCGGCATGGCCATGATATGAGAGTGGGGATGTTGATTGAAGATGCCGGGATAGTTTTTCAGAATAAGAAATTGTTGGAATCGCTGATCCTTCTCCAAGTCGATTAGCCTTTCCTTATAAGCCAGGAGGATTTTCTCAATCTGCTTGGGTTCCATGGTGGCCACGCTCTGATGGTGCTCAGGGGCCTCCACGACGATCTCATGGGCACCGATGGCTTCCATGACATCGTACATCCCCTCCGGTCTTCGGTCGTAGTCCCCTTCGATATGGAAGGAAGGAAATTTATTGGGGATGACTCGGACAGACCATCTCCCCCCATCACGGCTCAATGAAAAAGTTTCTTGGGGGGTCATCCCTTCATTGCCCGGACAGAAAGGACAGGGACCCTCCGCCTCTTGACGTCGATAGGGAGGTTTAAAAGGAAGGTAATCCGATGGACCTTTCGGGTGATCGTTGGTGACCAACACCCACATTCTTGTAACGGGTTCTCTCCTTAGTTCTGCCATCGCACTC
Source organism: Thermodesulfobacteriota bacterium (assembly GCA_049513055.1). GTDB lineage: Bacteria > Desulfobacterota > BSN033 > BSN033 > UBA1163 > UBA1163. The sequence goes on along the minus strand of JBEKWN010000005.1, from coordinate 38,890 downwards.
CTCTATGAAAGGAGGGATTGGTAAATATATTGCCTTCCCCGATGAGGATCGTCCTTTCCCATCATCGGCCCCTCCACTCGCACCACAAGGCGCTTTTTATAAAGATTGAGAAGCCGGGTGCCACTCGTGTTCATCTCAATCCCTTCCTCCTCGGATAGTTCCCTCAGCGTCAACTGCCTTTTCTTCATCACTTGGTTTAAGGTGTGGATTAAATAATTATTCAGAGAACCGATGATTCGCCACCCTTCCGGTCCGGTGGTCAGAACCGCCAACTTTTTTCTTTCCAGGGCTACCCCGATGTTCTCTGCCTGGGAAGGATTGAGGTTCTTCAGAACAAGAAATTTCTCTCCATATTCACCGCTCCATAATCGGGAGATCATTTTGGCCACGACCTCATCCGCCCATGAAAAATCGATGGAACCCATCCCATAGAAATCGAGAACGACGCGGAGGGGTCCTTTTTCCTCTCCTAAAATCTTTTCAAGGGCCTCTCGAATCCGGACGCCTCGGGAGCGGCCGGTCATCTCCCTCGATCCATTCTTCAAAAGGGTGTTGGTCAGCTTCTTTAAAGAAAGAGTCCGCTTTTCCATTCTATCGCTTCAATTGATTCAGTTGAACCAACTAATCATAAATTTTATCTTTTGTCAAGTGATTTTTGAGGGTCTGTGATTTTTGAGGGTCTTAAATCTTCTTGGCGGGATGGGTCGGAAGCGCGGGGCGAGGTCGCAGGAGGGTCGTTTCAATGGAGCATGGAGCCTGGATCTTTTCGAATTCGAAAGGGGCCCTCCCAAGGGTGCTGAATTTCATCCACAAACCGATCTCGACAACTTTTACAAACAATCCAAGTGATCTCTTCGTAGACCTCTTTCTCCAATTCCTTGGGATTCAAATTTTGGGTCTGTTCAAGCAGCGCCTTCAATTGTTCATCAATCCCTTCCGCCGGTTCTGAAAGGATTCCGTCAAAACCGGAAAAAACCTTGATATGGACCACGTAGAATAAGTTACCTGGCTGAAGTCTTTTACCACATCTAAAACAATTTCTTTCTTCCATCGGTTCCTCGCTATGATTTCGCTTTCCGTTTCTTATCCCTCATTTTTCTTCTTCCACTTTTCCATCTCATTTAATGCCCGTTTCGCCAAGAGGAGTCGTTTCCCCCTGCCTCTGCTCTTCCCCGATAAAGGAGGGAGCAGACCGAAGTTGATGTTCATGGGCTGGAAGGGGACGGTGAGGGAATGAGCGATGTAATGGACCAACGCCCCCATGGCCGTCATAGGCGGGGGGACAATGGCTGGCATTCCATTCGCACATCGATGGGCATTGATTCCAGACAATAGCCCCATGGCCGTAGATTCCATGTACCCTTCTACCCCTGTGATCTGTCCGGCAAAGAAGAGGTTCGGATGAGTCTTCAGTTGGAGGGATTCACTCAGTAATCGAGGAGAATCAATGAAGGTATTGCGATGGATAGAACCCAGTCGAACAAATTCGGTTTTTTCCAACGCAGGAATCATTCGAAATACTCTCTTCTGTTCTTCATGCTTCAATCGAGTTTGAAATCCCACCAGATTGAAAAGCATTTTAAACCGATCCTCCTGCCTCAGTTGGACGACGGCGAAGGGCTGTTTTCCTGTCTTCGGATCGATGAGGCCAACTGGCTTGAGGGGCCCATAGGCAAGAGTCTCCCTCCCCCGCGCTGCCATCTCTTCAATGGGAAGACATCCTTCAAAAAGATACCTCTTTTCAAACGGGTGTACCGGTACTTTCTCCGCCTGATTCAATGCCTCCACAAATTGGGTGTATTCTTCCTCATCCATCGGACAATTGACATAGTCCTCTCCGCCTTTTCCATACCGAGAGAACTTGAAGGCCTTCTGAAAATTGATCGAATCAGCGGTGACGATGGGTGAGATGGCATCGTAGAAAAAGAGATGATGGGTCTCCGTCACCTTCTGGATTTCCTTACTCAACATATCCGAGGTAAGAGGACCTGTAGCGATAATCGTGATCCCATCTTGGGGAATAAAAGAAACTTCCTTCCGGATCACTTCCACATTTTCCAGGCTTTCCAAGGTCTGGGTGATCTGTTTTGAGAAAACCTTCCGATCCACGGCTAATGAATCTCCCGCTGGAACCTTGGCCTCCTGAGCGACTTTTAAGATGAGAGATTCTAATTGTCTCATCTCTTCTTTCAGAACCCCTGAAGCATTCTCAATGGATTCTGATTTAAAAGAATTACTGCAGACCAATTCTGCGAAGAAAGGAGATCGGTGGGCTGGAGAATAGACCTCAGGTTTCATCTCATAGAGGATCACCTTTCCTCCTCTCTGGGCGATCTGCCAAGCCGCTTCACACCCCGCCAGGCCTGCACCGATGATGGTGATAGGTTTCACGGTTTTTATTTTACGCCTTCCCTTTCCAATTTGCAAAATAAAACTGGATTCATCGTAAAGGGGGACTGAAAATCAAACCTCAAAGTTGCATGAAAAATATTGCCAAAGGCGGGTGGGTGGGTTGAGCCGGCAAAAAATAAAAATAGATAGTTACAGCGCCGGGCGATTTATCGCCAAAACTTTATAGCGGCACTTTTGATCGTTACACTGCTCCGTTTCCAAACATTTTATAAAGTCCACTTCAGGTGAGATCGCATATTCCCCATAAAATATAGAAGAACCGCTTGATAAAGTTTTGGAAGCACACCCACCTGCCAATTTAATGCAGCGTTAAGGTCAACTTTGACATTTCCTTACAAAGTTTGTTAGGATTATCTTTGTGAAGATCGAACTGATCGTCCCAGCGGTTGAAGAAAATGCTCGTATTCCCAACCTTGCCTTTCCTATTCTGGCTGGCCTTTCTCCAACCGATGTGGAAATTTCTTTCACCGATGACCTTTTGACCCCCGTCGATTTAAAGAAAGATTTGAAGCAGGTCGACCTGGTCGGAATCACGGTTTTATCTAAAACAGCCCTGAGGGCTTATGAAATCGCTGACGCGTATCGAAAAAAGGGAATACCCGTTGTTCTCGGAGGAATTCATCCCACGGCCCTTCCAGGGGAGGCCAAAGAACATGCCGATTCGGTCGCCATTGGAGAGGCTGAAGAAGTCTGGCCTCATCTACTCGAAGATGTCAGAATGGGAAATCTCAAACCTTTTTACCGCCAAGAAGGTTACACAGAATTATCAAAAATTCCAATACCTCGGCGAGAGATTCTACCTAAAAGGGGATATCTCCCCCTGGATGTGGTCCAGGTGACACGGGGATGTCCTTTTCGATGTGAATTCTGCACCGTCCAGAAATTTTTTGGAGAAACTTATCGGGTCAGGCCCATCTCGGATGTGGTGGAAGAGGTGCGCCGCCTCCCTCACCGATGGATGATGTTCAACGATGATAATATCATCGGGAATCCTTCCTACTCAAAAGAATTGCTCAAGGCCCTCATCCCTCTCAAGAAGAAATGGTTTGGCCAGGTTTCCTTATCCGGATTGAAGAAGGTCGAAAATATTGAATGGCTAGCCAAAAGTGGATGTAACAGCCTCTTTATCGGTTTCGAATCTCTTTCCAAAAAAAACCTGATGAGGTCCCAAAAATTTCAGAATGATCCGTCTGAGTATCGGGAAATCATTGAGTCGCTCCATCGATTTGGCATTGCCATCTGTGGGTCTTTTGTCTTCGGATTTGATGAGGATGATCCTTCTGTATTTGAAGAGACGGTCTCTTTCTCGATCCAAACCAAACTCTTCTCAGCGATCTTTATGATTCTCACTCCCTATCCAGAAACAGCTTTCTACCATAGAGTAAAAAATGAGGGACGTTTGGTTCAAGACCAATGGTGGTTATTGGAAAAGCCAGAGGACTCAGCCCCCTATTTCCTTCCAATGAAAATGAGCGCTGAAGTACTCCGGGAGGGTTGGAAAAGGGCCTGGAGGGAATTCTATGCGTTCCCTTCTATTTGGAAACGATTTCATTGGGAATATTCTCCCACCTTGATCAACCGATTCGTCTACTTTCCTTTTCAGTGGATGCAACATCGGTTCACAAAGAAAAAGATCCTTGAGGGCGGGCGAAGATATCGAACCCGTTCATTCTGAAGCGTGGTATCCACATTCTTTTTTAGGACATCGCTTGGTGGCTCCGCCCTTCCCTTGCTTCTCAACCAAGAAAGGGAAACCACACTGAGGACATTTCTCTGGAATGGGCTTATCCCATAGGGCATAGGTACAACTGGGGTAATTGGTACAGCTGTAAAAAGTTCTACCCTTACGGGTCTTTCTCTCCACAATCACTCCGTCACATCCTTCCTGAGGACACCGGACGCCGGTATCCAAAGATCGTGTGAATTTGCAGGTCGGGTAATTGGAGCAGGCCAGAAACCTTCCGAACTTTCCATTCTTGATGACCATCGGGCTTCCACATTTTTCACACTTAGCTCCGGTCTCCACTTGATTCTCCTCGTTTCCTTCCACTTCTCTCGTATATCGGCATTTGGGATAGCTTGAACAGGCCAAGAAATAACCCCTCTTCCCCCATCGCTTCACCATCTTTGAACCGCATCGTTCACAGATGGCATCCGTGGGAATCTTTTCTCTCTTCACATCCCTCATGGAGATCTTGGCCATCTCCAAATCCTTTTCGAAAGGAAGATAGAACTCTTTCAACGTATCCACCCAATCCTTTTGGCCCTCCTCAATCTTATCTAAATTCTCTTCCATTTGTGCGGTGAATTCGATATCAAAAATATCGGGAAAGTTGACGACGAGGAGATCATTCACCAAACACCCCAATTCCGTGGGGAAAAACTTCCCTTTTTCTAAACGGACATATCCCTTTTCTTTGATCGTAGCCAAAATGGTTGCATACGTAGAAGGTCTTCCGATTCCCTTCTCTTCCAATTCTTTGATCAGCGTTGCCTCTGAAAATCGGTAAGGGGGTTGGGTAAAATGCTGTTTGGGTATGAGATTTAATAGCTCCAAAACTTCACCTTCCGAGAGCGATGGGAGTTTCTTTTCTCCATTGCCATTTTCTTGGTTATCCTCTCCTTCCACATAGAGGGCCATGAAACCCTGAAAAACAGGAACCGTGCCCACGGCTGTAAAAATGGCATCGTCCGCTTTAATCTCAACAGTGGTTTGGAGAAAGTCTGCTGAAGGCATCTGAGAGGCGACGAATCGGTCCCAAATCAATTTGTAAAGAGCCCATTGATCTTTATCTAAATAAGACTTCACCTTATCAGATTCCAAATCAATCGAAGTGGGACGGATGGCCTCATGGGCCTCCTGGGCTCCTCTACGGCTTTTATAGACATTGGGTTTAGGAGGAAGATAAGAATCCCCAAAGCGATCCTTAATCCATCCCCTGACCTGTTGAATGGCTTCTGTAGAAACCCGGACAGAGTCGGTCCTCATATAAGTAATCAATCCAACCATCCCGAGTTGACCCAGGTCCACCCCTTCATATAACTTTTGGGCAATCCGCATGGTCTTCTGGGCGGAGAAAGAAAGCTTCCGATAGGCCTCTTGTTGAAGTCGGCTGGTAATAAATGGAGGGAAGGGATGACGTTGTTTTTCTTGCTGAACAACCTTTGAAACTGAATAGGGAACGATCTCCAGGGCTTTCTTAATGGCCAAGGCTTCGGCCTCGTTGGCCATTTTTACCTTCTTCCCCTTCCATTTCGTCAATTTCGCATCAAATGAGACTGAAGAATCTTTTTTCTTCAGAGTCGCAGTGAGGCTCCAATATTCCTCGGAGACGAAATCTTGAATCTCTCTTTCCCTCTCACAGACAATTCGAACAGCAACGGATTGGACCCGACCCGCACTCAACCCCCGCCGTACCTTTTCCCAAAGAATAGGGCTGACCTGATAACCGACCAACCGATCCAAGATCCGCCTCGCCTGCTGAGCTTCAAATTTGGATTGTTGTAACTTCCCAGGGTGATGAATGGCATCCAAGACCGCCCTTTTGGTTATTTCATTGAAGAGAACTCGATAAATATTTTTATCCGGATCTCCAATCTCTTCAGCAATATGCCAGGCGATCGCCTCCCCTTCTCGATCTGGATCTGGCCCAAGGTAAATATTCTTCACATCCTTGCTGGCCTTCTTCAATTCCCGGATGATCTTCCCTTTTCCAGAAATGGTGACATATTGGGGTTGAAAATCTTTTTGAAGATTCACTCCCAACTCATCCTCTGGAAGGTCTTTAATATGACCCACGGAAGCTTTGATGATGTAGTCTTCCCCTAAAAATTTTTGAAGGGTCTTGACCTTCGCAGGAGATTCTACAACAACCAAACCTTTTGACATTTTTTTCTGCTCCAAATATTTAAAAAGGGGTCATGGATTTTTGTTCGTGATAGCAGAAAAAGTATTCTAAGACAATTCCTCTCAGAATTCACTATCACCCCTCACATTTTTTTACTGAAACATTTGCCTGGCCACTGGGAAATCAATCCTTTTAATTCTAAATTCAGAAGGAGACTGGAGACATTTCCCGGATCCAATTGGCTCTCCCGTATGATGGCATCGATATGCAAGGGTGTCTCCCCTAAAAGTCTGTAGAGAATCTTTTCCTCTTCCGTGAGATCAGGAACCGGAGTCTCTGCTTTTTGGACCGTCTCCCCTTCCCTTCTCCATTGGGGCAATATTTCTTCAAGAATGTCTTCACTGGACTCCACTAACTTCGCCCCTTCTTTGATTAACTGATTCGTGCCACGACTGCCCTCGGCTCCGACATTCCCTGGAACGGCAAAGACTTCTCTTCCTTGCTCTAACGCATAGCCAGCGGTGATGAGGGAACCACTCTCCCCGCTGGCCTGGACGATGACCACCCCGATAGAAAGACCACTGATGATCCGATTTCGTCTCGGGAAATGTCCCCCTTCAGGAGGCGACCCGATCGGAAATTCGGAAAGAATAGCCCCATGTTCGATAATTTGATAAAAGAGATTTCGATTCTCAGAAGGATAGATCACATCTACGCCACAACCCAGCACGGCAATCGTCCTCCCCCCTCCTTGGAGCGCCCCCTTATGGGCCACTGAATCGATGCCTCTCGCCATTCCGCTGATAACAGTGACTCCATGACGGGCAAGATCCTCACCTATCTTTTCTGTGATCCATCTCCCATAAGGAGAGGTCTTTCGGCTCCCGACAATGGCAACAGCCAATTCATCTTCTCTTCTTAATTCTCCCCTGAGATAAAGCAGTGCAGGAGGATCGTAAATATCTTCCAAACGCTTCGGATAGTCATCGTCCTTTAAAGTAACAATCTTTCCTCCCATCTCCTCCAATAGAGACAACTCCCTTTCCACCACTTTTTCCAATGGGCCTTTTTGGATTTCACTCGCCACCTTCTCCCCCAATCCTTCAATTTTTAATAATTCCTTCAAGGGAGCTCGGAAAACAGCCTCTGGAGTCTTGAATCGATCCAGAAGCCGTTTGATGAGGATGCTCCCCAGCCCAGGGGTGAGGCTTAAGGCCAGCCAATAGAAAATATCTTCGGCCATAAAGATCCTCAGGTGAGAGAGTACTTTATCAAATGAAGTTGGGTCAGGTGATAAAAAAAGGCTCAGGAGATAAAAGAAGATCTCCAAAGCCCAGTTAAAAATTCCAATCACCAAATCCCTGCCACCCGCAGGCAAGAATTCTCATTACCCTATGATGATGGTGCTTGGAGCCCCGCCTGCCCGAAGCCCGTTCCTACCCTCGCATAGCCCGCTTCAGCGGGCGAAGGAAAGTCGGAGGGCGAAGGCAGGTTGGTTTTATAACAATTTAATCCTCTTCTATTATTTCCCTAAAAAACCCTCCATCTTTTCTTTCGAATAAGGTTGGATAAAATCCCCTTTCATCATGGCGTCGAAGGATTCAATGACCTTGGCCGTATAAAAACTGCCATGTTGGTCGACGATTTGAATATTTCCTATGATGTTATATTTTCTTCCAATAATTTTTTCAGTAATGGGATGTCTTATCTCGTCTGAAGCTCGAAAGACCGTATATTTATTTCCGACCAAAACGGATTCTGAGGTTTTGAAGGCTAGATAGAGGATATCGCCTGCCGACATAAGGTTTTTACCTTCCTTGCTCTCTAAAACGATGCCAATTCCCCGATACTCAATATCGCTCAAAAAACCCGCATCCCGATTCCCAGGAGGGGTGGGTGGTTTTCCCTCTACAGGAACAGCTTTCACCTCAGCGACCACCTCCGGTTTCTTTTCTACTGGAGGGGGTTCCACCTTTTTAACCTCTGGCTCCTTAACCGTTTCTATGGGTTTCTCCTCGACAACCTTCTTAGGCTCCTCTTTCTTCACTGGCTCAATGGCGGAAAGACGGATCGGGTTTCCTGGATAGATCCAGTGAGGATTAGTAATATAAGGATTTCTTTCCCACAATTTTGGCCAAAGAAAGGGGTCTTTTAAAAACTTAGAGGAAATATCCCAGAGCGTATCTCCTTTTTGGATGGTATACACACCTGCCGTTTCCTTTGTCTCCTGTGTCAATCCTGAAAGAACAAAACAGAAGGAGAGCATCAAAATCGTGGTAAAAAAGATACCAATTATTCTTCTCATAGCAACCTCCTCCCTTTCACAAAACTGGTTTAAGAGTTTTAATAAAACAAAATTTTGTTAAAAATTAACGTCTTATCATTCTTTTGTCAAGGAAAATATAAAGCAATATCCATACCAAACCTCACGCTATCCTTTTTAATTAGCTAAAATTATTAGGAATTATTAGAAATTAGAAAAAGAATCTACCTTTTTTGCTAACGAGAGGTGGATAGTTTTTGTGCAAACTTTTCATATTTTTGAACATATTTTAACCTTTTTAACTAAGAAATTGGAATAAAAATGAAAGGAGAATACACTTTGCCAAATAGCAGAGAAGAAGCCTGATTGACACTAAACTCACTCCATGTTAATTAAATTCAATCTATTTTCTACCTCGAAGCTTGGTTTACGAATTCAAAAAGGTTGTCGATCTCTTCTGGGGCACTCCTCTTCGCGATGACATCATGGTCACCAAACCTTACTATAGGAAACCATGGATCACTTAATCTTATGAACCTTCTCCCTTCCCCTGATGAAACATTGGATACGTTCTTCAACGGAAAACTCCAAATCACTCAGAAGAAAAAGGGTTACCGGTTCTCCATGGATGCGGTTCTGCTCAGCCAATTCATCAAAATTCGTAAAAATGAAAGGGTGATGGATCTGGGAACAGGCTGTGGCATTCTACCCTTGTTATTGTCACACACCACCAAAGCCCATTCTTTTGTCGGCGTCGAAATTCAAAAGGGATTGGCCGAATGTGCAGAAAAAAATGTGGTCTTGAATCATCTTGAAGACCGGATATCAATTCTTATGCAGGACTTTAGAGAATTAAAAGAAACCTTCCCGCCAGGTTCTTTCGATGTTGTCCTCTCCAACCCCCCCTATCGAAAATATCGGACCGGGAGGATCAACCCTTCCATAGAGAAGGCGATCGCACGCCATGAGATCAAAGGAACGCTTGAAGACCTGATCTCTATCGCCTCCTACCTGCTTCCCCCTAAGGGGAGATGCTACATGATCTTTCCAGCATTGAGAACCGTTGACCTCCTCATGGCATTGAGAGATGGACAATTGGAGCCAAAGCGATTGCAGTTCGTTCATCCCCGTATTGGGGAAGAAGCAAAATTCATCCTCACCGAATCTATTAAAACCAGTGGGGTTGAACTAAAACTTATGGAACCTCTCATCCTTCATGGGATTCAATAAATTCGAAAAGAGAAAAAAGGGTGTGGGATCGAAAAAATATTTTGACAATGATGCCCGAATGGGATAATAATTTTTCAGTATGGATCATTTAAACAGTACGTATAACCTCATGGAAGAAAAGACATCCCCTTTGGAGATCGTCCTCAAATGCATTGGGGAGGATTTAGAAAAAGTGGATCAAGAGTTTCGAAATAACCTAAGATCCAATGTCCCCATCATTTCTGCGATTGGAGAATATCTCCTGCTTAGCGGTGGGAAACGGTTCCGAGCCAAACTCCTCTTACTTTCATCCAAATTGTGTGGGTATCATGGAGATTTACACATTTCCATGGCCAGCCTTATTGAATTTATTCATACAGCCACCCTGCTCCATGATGATGTGGTAGACCGAGCTGAGTTACGAAGGGGCACTGACTCCGCGAATTCCAAATGGGGGGATGAGGTATGTGTTCTGGTTGGAGACTTCCTCTTTACAAAATGTTTTTCTCTCCTGGTGCAGAGTGGGAACTGGAAAATCCTCCAAACCATTTCCAAGGCGACCACTATTATGGCGGAAGGAGAGTTAGAGGAATTGATCAAAACCAACGACCTCTCTCTGACGGAGGACGGTTACCTTTCTATCATCACTCGCAAAACCGCTTTTCTCATCTCAGCCGCCACACAGATTGGCGCCATTCTGGGAAATGTATCTGAAGAAAAGGAAAGGGCAATATCCGATTTCGGGATGAATGTCGGCATCGCCTTCCAACTCATTGATGATAATCTCGATTACACTTCCAACGAAGAGGAATTTGGAAAGAAGATCGGAATTGATCTCCAGGATGGTAAGATTACCCTCCCTCTGATCTCCACACTCCATCATTGCAATCAGGAGGAGGAAGTCATTATTCGGGAGACGGTCGAGTCCAACCCTATTACCAAAAAGGCCTTTTTTCGTGTAGTGGAGATCATTGAACGACATCACGGGATCCAATATACTCGGGAAAAGGCGAACGAGTATGTCGAAAGGGCGAAGGATCATCTCCGTTTCTTTCCAAATTCGAAGGAGAAAGAAGCTCTTTATGCCCTGGCCGATTATGTATTGGAAAGGAGGCTATAAGTGGTTTCTCCTGAACCAGGTAAGATTCAGGATTTCACCATGGCGGAATGCATTTTGAATAAGTTATAATTGGAAAAATAAATTGAACCTAAGGAGTAGAAAATGGCAGAGGAGTCGAGTTTGGTTCATGTCAATGATAAGAATTTTTCCTCTGAGGTGATCAATTCAGACCTTCCAGTACTGGTCGAATTCTGGGCAACTTGGTGCGGCCCCTGCCGTAGCATCAGTCCCATCGTTGAGGCGTTAGCGAAAGAGTTTTCCGGTAGGGTGAAGGTGACCAAGCTCAATGTGGATGAGAGCCCTGCTACACCCAGTCAATATGGGGTGAGGGGAATTCCTACCCTGATTCTTTTCAAAAGCGGAAAGATTCTCGATCAAATTATCGGTTCAGTGCCGAAGACCCGCTTAAAGGCTCTCATTGAAAAAGCCCTGTAATTTTAGTCTTCACTTGCCCGCTCATAGCCAATGTTGATTCCCAATACGAAACGAACGTTTCTTACATGGGTCGTGATCTTTAGCTTCTGCATGGGAGGGGTATCTCTTCTTTCCCATTGTTCTAAAGAAAAATCACAACCCTCCCCAGGTTTGGCACCGGATTTCACCCTCAAGACCCTTGAGGGACAGGAGATCACTCTTTCCCAACTCAAAGGGAAAGTGGTCCTCCTCGACTTCTGGGCGACCTGGTGTGGACCCTGTCGAGAATCCATCCCCCATTTAATTCAACTCTATAAGACTTACCGAGAAAATGGGTTTGAGGTGATTGGGATGAGTTTGGATAAAGGAGATGCGGAGGTTGTCCGCAACTTCGCCAAGGCCATGGACATCCCCTATCCTATCGTGATGGCTCCAGAGGACGTGGTGAGGCATTACAGAGTCACCGCAATTCCAACCACCTTTCTCATTGATAAGGGAGGTAAGATCCGAGAAAGAACGACTGGATTTAACAGTACCATCGCTCAACAGATGAGTGCCAAAGCTGCAGACCTCACCTCCGAAAAATAGAACTTCAAAATCCAAACTTCAAAATCCAAAACTGGGACATTAAGCGAGACAGCAGCCCTCTTGTTCACTAACTTATTAAAAATGCCTCGATCTTTTGAAAATTGGGATTTTGGATTTCCCCTCTCGGAGGGGAAGGATTATCTCTTTTTAGACTCTTCCACGAAACGGATGTATTCCTCAGTTACCTTTTGGGGATCCAACCCAAGGGATTGGGCATAGCTTTTCAAAAACCCTTTGAGATAAACCAAGGCCGGAAGTTTTTCAAAGGTTTCCTCCTCAATCCATTCCAAGATTTTTATATTAATCTTCGTCTCCTTGGAGACGGTCTGGAGTTCAACACCCATTCTTTCTCGGACTTGCTTCAATGTCTTCCCACGATAGAGTCCCTCTTCGTCATTGAACGAAAGGCCTGTAAAAGAGAGGGAAGTCTTTTTTCCTCTGGATACCCCTTGAGCTTCAGAGGGCTTTTCCGGTGGCTGTCCCCCAACCATTTGGAAGTGGGACTGGTCGTAACTTCTCCGCAATGCCTCATCCATCAGAACCCGATAAGCTTCTTCAATGGCCTCTTGTATTTCTTTCACCTCCTCTCCGGAAAAGAGAGAATAGACAGCCAAAGAATCGGCATGAAAGGTCTCTTTGGCATGCTCATAAGCCCTCTGGATCTCTTTGGCCGTAGCGGTTAAGCTAACTTCCAAGATCTCATAATAAGTCTGGTCTTTAATGCCTTTCATGCCTATATCCGTTAAAATCGAATGGCCATCTAATGACTATTCGCTAATTTGGAGGCGATCTCCATCAAACATTGGGCAGCCCTGGACCTGGGATTTTCCAAAACCAGAGGTCTTCTTCTTCGGATGGAATTAACCACATCCTGATCGTAGACGACATAGCCTAAATAGTGGAGATGGATGCCAAAATATTTTAGACAGGCACTTCGAATCGAAAACCCAATCTCAATATCTTTCTTTGAACGGACTTGATTCAGAATCAGATTCGGGTGGAAGGTCGCAGCCTCCTCGATTATCCTTTGGGCATCCCCCTCGTCCATCCGTCTCACCCCTCTAATGAGGTCATGAGGGTTTTGAATTCCCATCTCATTCTTTTGATCCATGGCACTATCGATTAAGGCCTTCACAGACGAAGAGGAAACCGATTGTTTAAGCCTCCGATAGAAAGCGCTCTTGAGAAACCGATAGGTATTTTCGATGGAAGTGGGCTCAGGGGTGACCACCAGAATTCCTCCGTCAGACATCAAGAAGAAATCCAAAACGCTCAACGAGTTACCTGCCCCTAAATCCACCAGGATCGTGTCGCTCTCCAGACTTTGAATGGAACGAACCAGTTTTCGCTTCTGAACACTCTTTGAATCCGCCGCATTCAGGAGATCTTGTGCGCCGGTCAAGAGTTGAAGGTTGGGAATGGCAGTTGGGATGAGGACCTCACGAAGATGGGAAACTCTCTTTTTAATGAAGTCAGAAAGGGAGAGACCGGGAGGGGAAATCCCAAGAAAAGTGTGGAGATTTGCTCCTCCTAAATCGGCATCGATAAGGACAACCCGGATACCCAGTTTTGAAAGACAGATACCAATGTTGGCGGTGATAAAACTTTTCCCACTTCCTCCCTTGCCACCTCCGATGGTCCAGATCATCTTCCGATTGCGAGTCTGAGTCTGCCCCACCTTAAAAATTCTCCTGGCTTAAAAAATGGTGATACGTGACTCGTGATCCGTATCCGTGATCTAAAAGCCAAAATATAAAAAAAATAAAATCTTGTCTGTTTAACTCCACACACCGTCAACCTTTCCATGGCAATGACGGCAGGCTCCATTCACCACATCATTTTGGGTCACTCGAAATCCTATCCGTTCAATCAACTTTCGGCCACAGTGAGGGCAGAAGGTATCTTCGCCTTCCTCACCAGGAATATTTCCACAATAGACATATCGGAGTCCTGCTTTGATTCCAATCTCCCTGGCTCGATGAAGCGACGAGGCAGGGGTTCTCGGAAGGTTCAGCATTTTATAGGTTGGATAGAAGGCAGAGATATGCCAGGGCACCTCTGGCCCCAAAGAGACGATGAATTGGGCGATCTCCTCAAACTCCTGGTCTGAATCATTCAGAGTAGGAATGACCAGAGTGGTGATCTCCACCCAGATCCCCATCTGTTTCATCCGTTTGAGGTTCTCCAGAATCGGTTTCAATTTCGCCCCGCAGATTTCTTTATAAAATTTCTCCTTGAAGCTCTTCAAATCGACATTGGCTGCATTTAGATAGGGTTGGATCATCTTGAGGGCTTCCTCAGTCATATAGCCATTGGTGACAAAGATATTTTTAATTCCTTCCTGATTAGCTTGGCGAGCGGTGTCAAAAGCATATTCGAAATAGATGGTCGGTTCAGTATAGGTGTATGAGATGGATTGGCATCGGTTTTGTTTCGTTAACGAAATAATTTTAGAAGGGGAGACCTCCGAACCTTCAATCCGACCATCCTGATCCCTCGCCATCTGGGAGATCTCATGGTTTTGACATTGGAGACATCGGAAATTGCAACCCACAGCAGCCATGGAGAAAGAGGTCGACCCCGGAAAGAGATGAAAGAGTGGTTTCTTTTCGATGGGGTCCACATTCAGAGAGATCGCACGGCCGTAGACGAGTGTGTAGAGCTTTCCCTCTTGATTCTCTCGCACTCCACAGAGTCCCCTTTTTGAAAGTGAGATGATGCATCGATGATTGCAAAGAAAACATTGCACCTTCCCATCCTCTAAAGGACTGTAAAGCATAGCTTCCTTCATATCATCTTTCCTATCTCCGGACAGGATTCGTCCTGATTAAATAATAGGCGGACTCTAAAGATCGAAATGAGGAAGTTGTTCAAGAACATATTCTCGTATGGCCTGTGGTTTAGGAAGGTCCCAAAGGATCTTTCTGTTTTGAACAAAAGGGATAAGAAGTTCTTTAAACCGACCACCGCATGAACATCGTTCCGAAGCAGAAGTGGATTTGCCTTTACCTTTTTTGAGAGGAACCATTTTATCTTGAAAGCATTTCGTACATCGAAATACACTTTTTGCCCCTGACATCTTCCCCCTCTTTGCCAGAGGTTTTCCATCAATCTCAATAATGTCCATTGCAAAGTCAATCACCCGTGCGTTGGTGATCGAAGTCCCTACCCCATAGGCATCCACCACAGAATTGAGGGCGATGATTCGTTTCTCATCCAACCCGCCGCTGACATAGATTTTAACATGCCCAAATCCTCTTAAATTCAGTTCCCAGCGAATCTCCTCGATGATCTTCTGAAAATCTCCTCGTCGTGAGCTGGGGGTATCAAGCCTGATCCCAAAGAGTTTTTTCCCGAGTGCCTCAGCCACTCGGATGGCCTCTATCTTTTCGTCATTAAAGGTATCGATGAGGGAAACCCGTCTCACTTTCGGGTGGATGACTTCATCAAAAGCCCTGGTGGCCTCCACTGTATCCCCTATGATCAGGATCAAAGCATGGGGCATGGTGCCAGAGGGCTCCTCGCCGATCATCTCAGCGTTCTTTACTACTGATACCCCGTCACAACCTCCGATAAAAGCATTCCGCTCCACCATGGGGGCCACGACCGGGTGGATCCGCCTTGCACCAAAACTGATCACCCTTCGATCGCCGGCTGCCTTTTTGCAGCGGGCAGCCTTCGTTGCCACACCTGAGGCCTGACAGAGAAGTCCCAGAAGAGAGGTTTCATAGAGGCCAAAATCTGTGTACATCCCTTCGATCTCCATGACAGGCTCAAAAGCTCGAAAGATCGTCCCCTCCTTCATCGCTTTGACACTGACTTTCAGGTCTTTCAGAAGATAAGCCGCTTCTTCGATTCCTGCTAATACTCCCCATCCATAATCCTCTGGGAACCGTTTGGCAATGAATTCGGCCCTCACCCATTTATCAATCTTTTTTGCCTTGAGGACTTGCATCGTCCTCACAAAATAAATATCCGTTAATTTCCCTTCCTTTATTTCCTTTGGGTCTGCAATATGGAACATGCGTTTCTCTCCAGAAATGGAATTGGAATTTCCTTTTATATAACAAAAATTTACCATCCCTGTCTATAAAAATATTTCCCTTGACCCTGCCGAGCGGCCCCGGTCCAGACCGAGGGCGGGGCAGGCAGGCTATCCCATTTCCAACTTAAATTTCTCCTCGACAACCACCTCATTCTGTATAGGATAGGCCGAATTGTTTGGACCCACCCAACCCTATTTAAAATTGGAGGCGAATATGATCAAACGATCTCGGTTACTTTATTTCGTATTGTTCAACGCTTTTCTTTTTGGATTGACTGGATTTGCCCTTCAGGTCTTTGCTCAAGAGAATCCATTCAACTATAATAATTTTTCCTTAACCTCGCCAGAAGGCTGGGTCAAACAAGATATTTCTAAGGGTTCTGAAAAAGAAGTAATCGGGTCCCTTAAATCTGAAAAGATTGCAGGAACCACTGTTCTGGTGCTTTGCTACAAAGGTTGGCGATATAACTATAGCAGTATTCGTATCGCCGGCCTAAAAACCATTGCCGCCGTCTATCCCAAAGGTCAAGAGATACTCAAGAAGGAGACTAAACTGAAGACAGAGGGAGGGTTGACAGCGGTCACGGAATTGTGGCGAGGGGCTGTGGATGCCAGTGGCACCACAGCATTCCTTCAAACGCCCATGGGAATCATGGAGACCAAGGCGGGTTGGATACTCCTGCTTGGATTTACACCCGATGCCTTTGGACCACCATTAGAGGATGACTTCCTCAAAATGATTAAATCAACCAAGTGAGGCAACGAGTGTCCATAATAGAGGGAGTGCCCTGACCAATATTTAATTTGATAGACAGTTTCAGATTAACTCTTGACTAATGACTTCATCTACAAGTCTTCACTCCAGTCTAACTTCGAAGTTAATGATTACGAGTTGAAAGCAAGTATAAGCAGGGCTTCAAATAAAGAAAGGTAGGACTATTTCCGACCCTGCCGTATCTTCGAACCTATCTTAAAAACCTCCTTTGCATATCGTGATGTAATCGGAATTCACACAGATTTATTTACCCCCCGCTTTTATACGGAATGGATATTTGCGGTTTATTACAGCTTTCTCAATTTCTTTTTTAGCACCTTGCCCACGAAGTTCTTGGGCAGGGCTTTCAGAAAGGCAATTTCTTTGGGCAGCAAAAAGCTCGTGAGTTTTTGCCGGCAATATTCGATGATCTCTTCGGCCGTGGCTTCCTGCCCGGGTTTCAGGACCACAAAAGCCTTGATGTCCTCCCCATAGAGCCCGTCCTTAATCCCGATCACGGCTGCCTCCGACACCTTGGGGTGACTGAAGAGAACCTCCTCAATGGGCCGTGGGGAGATATTTTCCCCCGCCTTGATGATCAGGTCCTTTTTCCGGTCCGTGATCCAGAAGTAACCATCTTCGTCCACGCATCCTACGTCTCCCGTATAGAGCCAGCCGCCGCGGAGCACCTCCGCCGTCTCTTCCGGCTTGTTCCAGTAGCCCTTCATGAGCATGGGACCCCGGATCACGATCTCTCCCGCTTTGCGGGTGGGAACCAGGTTCCCCTCGTTGTCCACGACCCTCATCTTCGTCCCTTTCATGGGCAAGCCGATTGAGCCGATCTTTTTCACACCTTCCAGGGGGTTGACCGAATTATTCGCCCCTGCCTCTGTCAGGCCCCAGCCTTCAATAATCTCGAAGCCGAAGACCTCCTTGAAGCAGTTAAAGGTCTCGAGCGCTAGCGGCGCGGATCCAGAGAACCAGTATTTCATCGAACTCAGGTCGTACTTTTTAGGTTCGGGGAAAAGAAGCATGAACACATACATGGTAGGGACTCCGGCCAGCATATTGGCCCGATACTTCTCGATGGCTGCAAAGATGGTCTCTACGTTGAAGGAGTTGAGCAAGATGGCCCTCCACCCGCGCCGGAAAAGGGCCTGATTAATGCTGGCGATGCCATAAGAATGGCAGAGGGGAAGGACGAAGACCGATAATAGCCCGTCCGGCAGAGGCAGGGTCTCGGATTGCATGCGGGCATTCCAGTATAGGCTGGGATGGGTGTGCATGACACCCTTGGGCTGACCCGTAGTGCCTGCCGTGTAGATTAAAGCGGCAATCTCGTCGTCGCCCATGTCCACAACATTCATTTCCTCGGGCTTTTTTTCGACGAGATGGGGGTAGGAAAGGAATCCTTGGGGAACCTCCGAATCGACGAGGATCACAGTTTCCAGAGCGGGTGTCTTTGCCTTCCCCGCCCGGATCTTGGGGAGGAAGGTCGAGCTGCTGATCACCATCTTCGCGCCTGAGTCCTGGTAGATATAGGCAGTTTCTTCCTCTCCAACTAGGTAGTTGATCGGCACGACCACGGCGCCGATCCTCCAGATAGCCGAGAAGCCCTGAAGCACCTCCGGACAGTTGGGCATCTGCAGGATGACCCGGTCTCCCCGCTTCACGCCCAGGTCCTTGAGGGTCCGCGCCAGCCTCCGGGATGCCCGGATCATCTCCACGTTCGTAATCTCTTTCCCATCGTAAATGAGGCTCAGTAAATCCCCCTGCTCCTTCACCCTTTCCTCGGCCATTCCGGCAATGTTCATCCCTCCCCTCCTTTCTCCTTTAGAAGAATTCTTTTATAGGCACAAACGAGAGAGCCTCTAAAGGGGCATAAGACCCTCCTGGAGGCCTCATGGAGAGGCACGTTCTGGAAGCTCCTTCTCATACCTCCCTCCAGAAGATTAAGGGTTAAGTTGTTTTTGAATTTAGATGTTTTTGGGTTTGTGAGAACAATCCACTTAATCGGTGCCCGAGTGGGTTCTGCCCCCCGATAAATCCCAAAGCAAGAAAAGTTGGAACCCCACCTTCTTATTTTACTTGCCAGAAGGCTAGAGGTTTGGGTGCAAAGTTTTTGTGAACAAGGGATAGTCTCCATTCCGAATGGCAGCAGGACTGCTAATGGTGTCAAGAGGATTTTAGGCTCACTTCAGTGTCAAATTTTGGGCACCAGATTAAATGAAAAAACAATATAAGCAGATTACCTGCTGATGGCTAAAGTCAGCTTCAGAGAAATCGATTTTCCTTAAACGGGCTGGGCTGGGTTTGCAGCCGCCGGACCTCACTCAACCCATGCTGTCCGGTTATGCTGCTCATCACCCTCTCGCTTTAGGGGTCTTACTCTCACTTGCCCCTGCTTTAAGGCCCAGGGCCTCTCTTAAACCAAAGTGATCGATGGCTGGACAGATATCCATGCTGATTCCCGTTCCTTGAGTGATAGACGTACAGAATTTCTGAAGGCTAACGTGAGATTTGGTCCATCCAATGACGATCATGGTATGTCTGCCGATTAAATTCCATGTATGTAAACCTTTGACCCCTTGGCCTTCTGCTGTATCAAATGCTTGGGAAAATCTTTTTATAACCTCTGATCTCTCCTCAGGCGTCCACTTGACAAAACAGACAAAGGGCATGTAGCCCGCCGCCTCGTATTCTTCTTTCTTGGGATCGTAAATTTTTGCCATGGTTATTCCTCCTTTCCGTAACTTGTGAATTCAGGTTCCATGATGAAGTTATTTTTCTCCAGACCAGAGAGGCCCCCGAAAAGTTCCGGGTCGGCATTTATGGTGGCGGGAGCCTAGCACAATAGGGATATAGAAAATCCCTCAATTTAGCGGCATAATGAAACATGGTTCCTCAAACCCCATGGAACGACCTTTCATCTTCCCTGGAAAATTATATTCAAATCAGACCTCTGATAATGCCTCCTCCGTCTTTCGGACCCAGCCATCGGCTCCACACTCTTTGAAGATTCCGATCGCCCTTTCCAGAAATTCTTTCACCTTTGAAGAATCTCCTTTTCCTTTGAAGAATTGACCGTAAAGGGCATAATCCCTGCCCAAATCACACCTCATTCCGTTTCGTTTGTCCGCTTCGATGGCTTTTCCGATCCAGTCCTCTGCTGCCGCTAAATGGCGTTCATCCAGATGCAAAAGGATATCACCGATGTATCTCGCCATACAGCCTTCATATATTCTTACTCTATTCTCCCGCGCATAGCAATACATCAATTCAAGGTTTATATCCTTCTCACCACTCAACAGCTTTGCCCTCATGAGAGCAATCCGGTTCAGATTCGCCGAGGAGGGAAACTGCCGGCTGTGCTCACGGACATAAATGGCCCTGGAGTAGTGGTCCTTGGCCTTCTGATATTTTCCCAGATCAAAGTAGACATGACCCAACCACTGATGAGCCACGGCGTCGTGAGCGAACATATTGATCTTTTCGGTAAAATTGATTCCCGTAGCCAGGTATTGTTCTGCCTCTTCAAGAAGCCCTTTATAGTAACAGGAAGTTCCATGGCTCACATAGGCCATGGCCTTTGAATAGATATCCCCGCTCTTTTCAGCTATCTGGACGGCCTCTTCACTGGTCTGATAGCCCTGGGCCACCATGCCGTGATAATCATAGGCATAGATACTCATATTGCTTTTCATGATCGAGACCCGCCTCCCCACGGCCATAGTCAGACTGAGTAACATCTCGAAATAGTGAATAGCCTTTTCAAAATCACAGTTGAAGGCAAGGACCATCCCCAGCATATATTTCGCATATACGCTCGTAATGAAATCACCTGTTTCTTCTGTAATCTCTATGGCTTTTTCCAGATACTGAATGGATTCAGGCAAATCTTCTTCAGCTATGTATTTGCAGCAGCCGATGATGAGGTATATCTGACCGAGTCTGTCCTTAAGGCCTCTCTTTAAGACCGCGTCCATGATCGGATCGATCGATTCCTTTGCTTCCGCCATACTACTTATCCGGAACAAATAGAACCCCAGAGCCGTCCTCGCGTCGATGATCTCATCCTGCAATTCCTCTGTCTGCGGCAGCGTTTCCAGAGCGATAGTCCATTTTTTTGCATAGTAAGCCGCGTCATGTAATAAAAAAGAATTTTTCGCCTTGATACAGGCAAGCCGGGAATAGTCGGCCACTTTCCTGCAATCCTCACTGGCTGTAAAATGGTTGACAAGGGCCTCAAAATGCTCGTCGATCTTATCTTGATATAATTCCTCAATGGCATTTCCGATCTTTTGATGGATCTGCTTTCTCGTTTTCGTCAAAATGGAATCATAGACCACATCCCTTGTCAGAGCATGCCTGAAGATATAAGTGGAGTTGGGAAAGATGCCCCGCTCATAAAGAAGCTCGGCATCCTTGAGAGTGGATAAGTGGGAGAGAAGCTCATCCTCAGGGAGGACGGTGACCTTTTCTATAAGTTTGTGGTTGAACTCCCTTTCTATGGCAGACCCCATCCGGAGAACTTTGCAGGCGCCGTCCGGAAGGTGATCCACCCTCGCCATGATCACATCCTGGATCGTGGAGGGAATGGAGATGTTTCTCAGATTTTTAGTGAGGTAGTAGCTGCCGTTTGTTTTTTCGATGATCTTCAGATCCTTGAGAGACTTTATGAACTCCTCGATGAAGAATGGGATCCCTTCGGTCTTCGCTAGAATCAGGTCTTCCAACTCCCGCTCGGTGTTTTTCGTATTGAGCAGATGGGTCATCATGGCCAGGGATTCCTGGTTGGATAACCGGTTCAGAGTGATCTGGCTGTGATAGGACCAGCTCCCCCAGGTGTGGACAAACTCAGGCCTGTAAGTGTAGATCAGAAAGACCCTTGATCCGGCAATACTCTCCAGGAGTTCTTTCATGACATCCTCGGAGCTCCGGTCCATCCAGTGGACATCCTCGATGGCTATGATCAGCGGTCTTAATTCCGAACCTCTCAGGACAATCCTTTTAAAAGCATCCAGGGTTCTGTCCTTTCTTGCTTCCGGACTCACAGAGATTTTATCGATACCGCTGTCCTTCACGGAAAGAAGCTCCAGCAGATAGGGAAGCGTGGAGGGTTCATCGACATTCAGGATCTGGAGACCTTTCGTCACCTTATCCTTGATTTCTTGATCCCCGTCATTATCCTGGATATCGAAGTTGGCCTTAAGAACATCCACCACTGGATGATAAGCAATGTGCCGGCTGTAAGAAAAACACCTTCCCTCCAGAAATGTTACTACTTCATTGGTTACAGCCTTGCGGAACTCATAGAGGAGTCTGGATTTACCGATTCCCGCTTCGGAAACAATGGAGATAGCCTGGCCCCGGCCTTCCTTCGATCTTTCCAACCCGTCCAGGAGCAGCTCCAACTCTCTCTGCCTGCCCACAAAAGGGCCAAGCCCTTCTTCAGCACTGACTTCAAAACGGCTTTTCCTCGAAGTGGGAGAAATCACACGGTAGACCTGGAGAGGCTTTTCTTTGCCCTTCACCATCTTTTCCCCCAGAGACTCAAAGCAGAACAACCCTTCGGCAAGTCTGAAGGTATCTGCAGTCACATAGGTCGTTCCTGGCTCCGCCAAACCTTCCATCCTGGAGGCCAGATTCACCGTATCCCCGACAGCTGTGAACTCCACTCGCAGATCGTTGCCTAATGTTCCAACGATGACAGGGCCGGTATGAATCCCGATCCGCATCTTGATGGGCGCCCCCCCCTTTTTTCCCTGTTTCACCTTCTCATTGAACCTTGTCATGTCACGGTGGATGGCTATGGCAGACCTAATCGCCCGCTGGGGTGCATCCTCCAGAGCAATGGGAGCCCCAAAAAGGGCCATGATGCCATCTCCGGTCATCTGGTTAACCGTGCCCTCATAGTCGTGAACCTTATGGATGAGAATTTCGTAAACCTGATCCATTAAGGCATAGATTTCCTCGGGATCCAGTTTCTCGGAAAGCGATGTGAAACCCTCCATATCGCAGAACATCACCGTAACCTGTTTACGCTCACCTTCAATCTTATCCCTTTGCGCCAGGATCTTCTGAGTTAGTCCCTTAGGGAGGTACCGCTGAATTTTAACAAGCTTTTCGTCAAAGGAGAGTTCCTTAGAAATTGGTCCTGAAGGAAGGCTTAATTTTTGGCCACACCCACCACAGAATTTAAAATGAAATGGATTTGGAAGATTACAGTTTGGGCAAATCCTTTCCAATTTGGCACCACATCCCCCACAAAACTTCATGGCTTCAGGATTTTCACTCTGACACTTTGGACATTTCATTTTTTGCACCCCCCATAAGGGTTGGGATGCGGCTCACTTTTCGTGTCTATTCGTTTTACGGCCTCTCCGCAGTCTGGGATTTTTTCATTGGTGTAGTATCTGGTCCACTCTTGATAACAAAGCCCCAAAAGAATACATAATTCCCTTGAGCCTTCATAGAGGTACCTTTGGGGGTTCCCATTTCATTTCTAACTCCAAAAGGTTGAGGTTAGGTTGGGAGGTTGACTCTTAAAAACGACGTGATTTGATAAGAAAGTACTAATTTTATTTGAAAAAGTCAACAAGAATTATCGATTACTACTTAAAAGGTTGTATGGTGGAACAAAAATGTAAAAACAACATTACAGGAAGAAGTCTTTGTCCTTCCTTACATCATCCTTCAGGTTAAGTCCTAACTTAGACAGTTTATTTCTCTTCATAATTGCTCAACAATGTATCCTTTTCCTTTGAGGATCTCGATGATCCCTCGGTCGCCCACCAGATGGCCTGCCCCGACAATAACAAAATAGATCTCCTTGGTCCGCAAGAAATCTTCAATCTTCGAAACCATTTTCTTGTTTCTTTCATAAATGAGTTTTTCAAAAATGGAAGATAACCCTTTATCCTCTGAAATACCTCTTGTTAGAATGGATTCCATGCTTTTTGTATCCCCTGAGATCCATGCTTGCGTCAATCTACCCAATTCCTGCTCCAGGATATTCAAATCTCTCAACGTATATAATAGAAACAACTCCTGGTCCTTATCCGATAAGTTAGAAAGGAGGCTGATCTGATAATCAAGGCTCTCCAGTTCCAATATCTTTTTCTTCCCCTCAGCCTTTGAAAGAAAATATTTGTCTATGCCGTAATTCGGATCGAATCCGAGCTTTAAAAGTTCCAAGGATTCCAATACCAATGCAAGAAACCATGGCTTTTGCCTATTGATCATTTCAAGAGGAAGGCCCAGCCGACCCGATTCTTTCTTGATCAACTCATAGGTCTCAGTTGAAACATGCTTTTCCAGGGTTTCAAGATCAAGGTAAAGAGCACTGTCCACCAGTTTTTGGATATCGATTTTTGTAATATCATTAACGTTTGCCTCCACCACCAAAATGTTAGCTTGATCAAAAGCGGTTTCGATCCTTTTATTTAGAGGATAGATCTCTTTCCTAAAAAAATGTAAAGAACCCATCAGATAGACAGTGTTTGTCCCTGATCCGACTCTCCACAAAAAGTTCTTCTGGGACTGAGAGAAAACATCTTGAGAAGAAGCAACTAAAGATACTAAAATAAGAACCGAAAATATTACTAATAATTTCGAAGTTTTATTCTTCATTTTTAAGTCACCTCTTTCCGGGAAAAGCCCGATGCAGTGATGGCTCCAATAAATCCCATCGTCTTGATAAATGACCTTCTGTTCATCGGCTATTTCCTCCTATTTTTTGCTCGCTCTTCTCATTAATTATATTTTTTATAGAAAAGTCAACTTATTTTTTGGCAATTGTTTCTCTTTCCCCATCATTAGAATGAGAATGTTTGGCATTTAAATTGCTCATTATCTAATTAAAATTTGGATCTCCTTCAGGGAAAAAATCGTAAAACCAAATAGGGTTTATTTATTCACAGTTTCCCCATCTAACTATTGAAAAGAGTTTAAAAGAATGACCGCGATAAAAGTTGCAATTTTGTTAACTTTGTTCATTTTCGCAATCTTCATACAGGTGTGGGCTAATCCAGTTAAGTCAATAAATGATGCTGCTAATCAAGTAACGATAATGAAAATGGATAAACTGAGGGTTAAAAAAGAGACTCTTAAAATTCTCATTTATCTTCTCGCCTTTTTCCAACTCTCTATTATGTTCTTCTTATGTGACTACATACAGGTCAAGAAGAAAACTTTTTTACTGAATCGATTGCGCCAGGAATCGCAGGTTCAGAGGTCCCAGATTCAATTATTTTCAGCAAAGATTGAAGAACTGGATAAAAAACTTTCCAAATTGAAGGATTTTGACAGGAGGGTCCGGATCATCGCCAACCTGGAGAGAAGTCACGAAGTCACCCCCTTTATCGGCATGGGCGGATTCTCACCATCTGTAACTCAGGAAAAATTAAAAGAAGAACCTAAGGGAAGTGAATGATTAAGAAGGATAATGTGAACCCGTCCCCAATTTCTCAACGGACTCTTCCCTTAACGAAAGCTATATCAGCACCTCTTCCATCCAGCCCAGTTTGATCAGCTGAATGCGGCTCAAGTCACTGACCCCGAGGTGATATTTTTTATCGGCCACCAGGATATGGATAGGGGGAACATCCAGGGCCCGTTCTTCGCCGAAAAAACCGGTCCGCTTTACCTGGAGAAGATGGGCACCTACCGCATCGACAGCCACGGGATCGGTTCCCATGATCAGCCCCTGATAGGGCCAAACGTATCTCTTGTCGAAAAAATTGGCTCCCCTTCCATAAAATTGGGGGGTGAGGGCACTGAGGATATTCAGGCGGGTCTTTCCCTTTACGATTGGGTAAGTCCAAATTTTACCCAGGGGCGAGCACCCCTCATCATGGTAGGACGAAGGGTCTGGGACAAATTGGATGTAATTTTTCAGGCAAGTCCCGACCCCGGACCAGTGATGCGTCCTCAACGGTCGCACATTAACGAGCGCAGTAGCATTCTGGAAGACCGGGTTATTCAGAACTCCCCGGTCATCGATGCCGATATTTTTCTCCGCCACTCCCACATCCAGCAGCCGGCGCTTAATAGCCGTTTCCAATTCTTTTGGGGTCGGCATCTTCGCCCATACATTACTTTTAATCCCCACCACATCCGAACTCTTGAAAAGCTTCTGCCAGGCTTCCAGGGGTTCATTGGTTCCCAGGAGACTCTTGACGGCTTGATCCAGCATGGATTGCAGGATCTCCTCCTGCACTTTGTCTTGGCGCCCTAATATCTCAGCATTCCGGATGAGGACGACTTTCGCCGTTGGCTCTGCCCGAGCTTCCCCCAGGATCCCCGACCCCAGGGTAGCGGCCATTGCGGTTCCAGCCGTGACTCGAAGAAAATCCCTACGGGTGATGATTTTTTCTCCCATCTAACTCAAACCTCCTTTCTATATATCCCCTATCCTCTCTTCCTCAGAGGAGCAGAGGGCTAAGTGAAGGGAATCTGCGTTCAACGCCCCCCAAGCATTTTTTCTTCTGTAGCCTTGAGAAGGGCCTCGGCATCGACCGCCGTAGGAGCTCCAAAAACAATGACAACAAATTCATCCCTCTGCCGGGCAAAGGTCCATTTCCCGTCCTCTGTTTTTGAACGATCCATCCCCCCAGCATCAGGAAGGTAAACCTTCATGAAGCTCTGATAAGCATCTCCGGCCTCTTTCGAATCGGGGTATCGAATCAGAAGAAGTTGGGTCTTCTGTTTATCTTGAAGATATTGAGCTAGCACGGCTTCCGTTTTCCGGTTCAGATTAAAAATATTCTGGTGGGCTACGAAAAACCGCTGGTTCAGGAGAATGTGACTCTTAAGGTAGCGAACGCTCTTATCGACCAGGCCGAGGTCCTTCCCTGGAATAAAACCAACCAATTTCGGTTCCGGGCCTGTAGCTGGGATTGAATTTGCCGCAGCCCCGCCCATCTTGAGGATTCCTGATTCAACCTCT
This sequence comes from Thermodesulfobacteriota bacterium, assembly GCA_049513055.1. Lineage (GTDB taxonomy): Bacteria > Desulfobacterota > BSN033 > BSN033 > UBA1163 > UBA1163. The sequence goes on along the minus strand of JBEKWN010000005.1, from coordinate 12,288 downwards.
GCCCCCTCCCCTTCTGCATAGACGCTGACAAAATATTTTCCTTTCCAGAACCGAAGCAACCCTCCCCCAAATTCAGATCCCTGACCGATTCCTACGGCTTCATCCTGATGTTCAAAAGAAAACACCCCATAAGCATCCTCTGAAGAGGCCATTTCATAGAGTTCAACGATAAGGGGAGGTTGGTTCAATTTTTCAAACCGGCGAACCGTGAGATTCTGAAAACCATACGCCAGATAAAGTTCTGCCGCCCCATCGATGTACTTGAACAGGGTCCTGGAATCGTATTTTATCTCCTTCTCGTCCCACTTCCAGTCCCCGGCTTCTGAGGGCAGGGAAATCTCTGGATTCATTTTTCCCTTCTCTTCTCCCTTGACTATTTCGGCTATTGTGAATATCCAAGCTATGATAACAAAAAAAGTCCAAATCCGCATATCAGATTCCTATTAAAATAAATTTTGGCACAAATCAATAATGTGAACCACAATTTCTATTTAGTTTCTTGCTTCTTTGACTAAATTTTACCCATATTTGACAATTGTCACAAATGGGATTATAATTTTACCAAAAAAGAATTGGAGAAAGTGACATGGCTGAAATTAAAATCTTGAAAACGGATTCAAGGGGAAGGGTGATTCTCCCTCCTCCCTTCCGAAAGGAACCTTTGTTCGAATATACCGTCAAGGGTGATCAGATCATCCTCTACCCGGTCCGAACAGTCCGGAAATACCCCGATATGTCAGGCCTGCCTGAAGAGGAACTCTCCCCCGGCTGGGTGGAAAGAGAGAGGAAGGTTAATACGGACACCCAGCCCGGAATCGTTGCTTCTACCCCTTCGAAGGCGCTTAAGAAAAAGAAGAAATAACCTCTGATGCCAGCGAAACTTTCTCGCTTTGAACTCCATTTCGAAATCATCTTCTTGGAAAACTACTCCCGGTTGAAACCGAGTGAACGAAAAGCTATCGATAAAGCGGTCAGGCTTCTGAGTTCCAATCCCCGGCATCGATCCCTCAATGTTCATAAGGCGAAAAACGTCAAAGGAAAGTATGCCGAGGGAGGGAATGATGTCTTCATTGCGTATGCTTCGAAAACTTTAGGACTCACCTCCGAGTACGGCCCCGAACCTGGAATGATCGCCCTCCGCAATTGTGGTCATCATGAATCATGTGAAAGAGAGATGTGAGTCCGGCTCTCTTGTATCAATGAACTGCTGGGCAATATTCGCCGGCATTATTGATTCTCTCTATTTTTAAAATGGGAAGTGTCCCGCATTTCTTCTCTTTTAATCTCCCTGATACCATATAAAGTTCAATAAAATCTTCTGTCAAGTTTCAAGGTCAGGCACCTTTTGTTTCTTTCCGCTCATCACAACTCCCACATTTCGCCATTGAAGCCTCTCCCTCTATAAATTGCCCCTAAGATAAAGTTCCCGCATATCAAAGACGATCTGTTTCCTGTACGCTTCTAATAGGCCTTGACAGAACCGTATAACGATATTAAAATAACGTATAACATTCCAAAAGGAGGCTGCCATGGGAGAAAAAGTCAAAGTGGGACCCAAGTATCAGGTCGTTATCCCCCAAACGATTCGTAAGAAAGTCCCCCTTCTTCCCAAGAAAGAAGTTTTTGTAGAAGAAATTAACGGGGTGATTGTTATCCTTCCCCAACCGAAGTCCTTTACTGAATTCATGCTCGGATTGGGAAAAGATGTCTGGAAAGGCATCGATCCCAAAACCTATGTTAAAAAAGAACGGGCAAACTGGAAATGACCTCTTTTCTCAAAGGTTTGAAAAGTCAGAAAGTTGGCTTGGACACCATGATCTTTATTTACGCCTTTGAGGAACATCCAGCCTACCTCCCTCTTCTAAAATATTTCTTTAGTGTTTTGGAAAAAGGGGAAATAGAAGCTGTCACCAGCACCATCAGCATCACGGAATGCCTCGTTCACCCTTACCGGAAAAAAGACTTTGCCCTCGCCGCCCAGTATATGGTCTTATTCAGAAATTTTCCCCATCTCTCTGTTGTTCCAGTTACGGACGATATTGCAGAAAGGGCTGCCTTTCTCCGAGCCCATTACAATTTGAAAACTCCAGACGCGATCCAAGTGGCCACTGCTCTCATTTCCGGTTCTCGTGCCTTTTTGACAAATGACGAAAATCTCGCTTCCGTCAAAGGAATCGACATTCTCGTTTTGGACCAACTCTCCTAATCTGCGGTATCATCTTCCTACCCAAGATTTTGGTAAGGCTTATAGATTTTAGAATCAAGGATATCAATGAACTGCTGATACTCCCCTCCATCCTTCTGGAGTATCTTGACTGCCTTATTACAAACGAGCATGTGAGCAATATTCGCCGGCATTATTGATTCCTTCTATCTTTGGCACAAAAAAATATCACTCATAAAAAAAATACGGTCTCATTTTATTGGAAGGATAAAGGTGAACATTTACAACCCTTTTAATGATATTAATTACAGATTAGAACCTCCGCTCTTCTTCAACTCTAGCCTGTTCAATCTCACGGTTTAACACCGAAACATACTCGTCAATCCAACGCTTAACATTCTCATTATCCTCGTCGTTTTTGAAACCAAGCAGCCAGTTCTTTTTCTCCTGATAATGCAAACTCGCAGGGCCTGACCATCCTTCCGTAGAAAAGTTTGCTCTTAGATTCCTCCGTACGTCTTCACGGGCTCCGTAGCGTATAAGTAGTTCCCGAACCAAGCAGGTTTTGCCTTCCTCCCTAAAGAGTGCCTTAGGGACGAATGTGGCAAGATACCATGCGCGTTCCTCCACATCTTCGTCCACCCATTCCCAAATCTTCTCTAAAGGAATAAAGGACAGCGTACCTTCCTTTGCCGCATAGTGATCTCCGCCCCTAAGCCATTGGCTTATAAAATAAGCATGGGTATCAATAGGGATACCTAAGTACTTTTTTATCTTTTCCCAGACCTCTATAGGGTATTTCTTCATAATCTCATTAATAACAGACTGGGTGGGGGAGAAGAAGCCTTCAAGGATAGTTCCATCTTCATTGAAGTGTTCAAGAACTGTATCGGCAAGCCGCAAGCTTTTTTCAGGATAGGCTTGGACAAATGCCTTCCCTATGCCCGTCCAATGGTACTCATCCATTTGCCCCCGCCTTCCTGTTTCCAGCTTTTGGAATAATGACTTGTGCGTCAAAAGCCTCAGTGTTAATTCTTTCGGCAGCGGCGGCTTAGGGGTTTTATGGATGTAATAAAAGAAGTGCAAGTCCAGGGCTACACGGATTGCGGCATATTTTTCATGCTCAACCAAGAAAGTACACAATTTCAGAAAAACCTCTTCTGACAAATCCTTCATTACACTCCCAACACCGAACATGCTGAAATGTTCAAAGGCAATGATGCCCTTTTGGGCCAACACAAGAAGTCGCAACGCTGCCCGGTCAGACATGCCTGAGCGCCACGTCAATTCAGGAAGCCAAGCATTCAGTTTTTCATCCCTCGCAATGGCGTCCAGCTGCTCCTCCCACATATTCTGGTCTTTTTCGAAAAGTGCCCGGAAATACCCCCCAAGAAAGTATGCGCTTGCATCGCCAGACGCTTCACGTTGTGTCTTAAGAAGCAAATCCATCAGCTTGAATCCAGCATCCCTTTTCCCAACCTCATAACCAAACCGATAGCCATTTTGAGCTTCCGCTGTGATAAGCCAGGGCAATTCAGATTCCAAGAGGGAGTTGTCCTTAATAGCCTGTTCTGCCAGCTCTTCAATTTTCGGCTGGACCTTGTCAACCTGCTTGCCTTCCTCATCAAACTGGTCCTCTAACAAGTCCATCCCGACATATCGCCTCAATAAAGCTGCAAAACCACTTCCTATCAACTCATCCCTAAACCCTTCCAGACGCTTGCGTATATCCTCATCCAATCCCTTGCCATTATAATGGAGGATGTGGACAACAGTGGAGAGTATCTCTTTCTTATTAGCATAAGGTTTTTCGGACAATTCGCTTAAGGTGCTGATTACCATGTCAGCCAAGTTACCCATTGTGGTCAATCCACGTGAATTATCGAGTAGAATCTTAACACCCTCCTGTCGTTCACTTTCCTCCATGCTTTCTAACTTTTGCACAAGAAGCTGCCATGCCTGTCGGTACGCATCAAACAGCTCACCCCATGTCTTAGGTCTCCAAAGCTCTGGCTCTTTTCGCAACCCTTGGTATTCAGCACCAACAAGACGAGGAGAAGGCAACGTTGCCAAAGCCTGGTCAAAAGCCTTTAGAGCAAGCTTCCGCTTTTCTTTTGAAGGAGATTCTAAAGCTTCCTTGAGAACCGGCAAACGTTCCTGGGGAGGAGCTTCTGTAGGAGCAACCGGTGCGGGGGCAGGAGAGAAAAGGCCTGCAAAGACACCGCTTGCATTGTTAGAGAAGTTCTCGTTTTCAGCCTCTCCAAGAGCAAGCAATATCCTTGCAGCATCAGCGAATAGGCCTCTCCAAATAGCAATCCTTTCGAGCGCCCAAACAACTTCCCTCCTCCCTGTAGTATACGCAAGAAGCTCGTCCTTGGTTTTTCTCGCTATGGTTCTTTTAAGGCAGTTTAACGCTGATTCCGGGTCAGCTTCGGTCAATGCTAAAAAAAAACGCCCCCCTAATTTTGTTTTCAGATACTCAAAATCCTTAAATGGACCAGTAGGTCCAAAAAGGTCTTTAACAACCCGCGCAGCTGCTCCTGATTCTCCAGCGAATTTTAGCATCTCATAAAACCATTTCCTCAATTCCAGGTTTTCAGGAATGTTTCGCAAGAAATCATCATGGTCAAATGAGCTTCCATAAGTGTCCCACCACTCAATCCACATCCGGATATGGAAGGCTCTTGGAGTTATGTAAAGAGTAGTTTCCCCCTGAAGAATATTTAGTGATACGAGCTTGTTGATAATTTCCTGGAACTTTCCCCACGTGATATCCCTGTCAACCTTTTCTACGAGTTTCCAGACTTTTTTTGCTTCTTCCTCGACGGGCCTCCTGTAGCCGAATCGCTTAAAGAGTGCGATATGCATAAGGACACGTTTGCGCTTCTTAACCTCTTCGCTGTTCGGGTCCTCATAGCCAGCTATAATCCGGTCATAGATACCTTCAACTGGGCGCAATACATCATCATGGTAGTATTTGAGATTTGTCCCTATCATGTGGGCGAACCGCGGGGAGTTTCCTGCAAGCCCTGCCCACCGGTCAACATGGTCTTTGAGAACGCCGTAGCTGAGGATTATTTGCTTGATGTCATCAACTGACAAGGCAGGAATATCGCAATAATCTATTCCATGTTCTTTGATATCTGGCTCGTTGTAGATTGTTATCAATTTTATTCGGGGGCCACGGGTCGCCAGTTGATTCCATATTTCTATGCGGTGCTGATGGCTGCACTCGTCAGCAATAATTATCACATTGAAGGGATTGTCCTCCCGCAGGATAAGGAAGAGAAGGTCACTGTTTAGAAATTTGCTTGCCTTTGTATAAAGAACCAGCGGGGCCAAATCCTCGGCTTTGGTGGCCTCCAAAATGAATCTCGTTTTTCCTCCGCCTGCCTCATCTATAATTCTAATATGCTTCGCCCCATCTGAAGTGCGCAGGATATCCTGTATCGCCTTGGCCTTCTGCTGATAATCGGTGCTTTTAACAAAGTCCTGGCGCATGTCATTATTTTGGGACCAGCTTTTGTAAGTTTGAAATTGCAGCCCGCTCAATCCTTTTAAGGCCAATGCCAGCGACGGGAAAGGTGTGAGAAAGCTCATTAGCTTGTTTTGTCCCCAAATCTCAATCTTTGAATTACTACACTTTGCATCAATGGGAAGCAATTTTTCTTTGAACTTGTTAATGTGCTGCTCATCGACACGTTCAGGCTCATCCCAGCCAAACAGCACGATTACCAGTGTTCCATCACGGTCTAAGCATGACTTGACTCTCGGCTTAAGCTCGCTTGTTCCTTCCTTAAACAGGATGCTTTTAATATCGGCTTCCCTTGAGAGGGAGAAGTCGCCTGTCTTGATTTGGTAGCGGGTAAGCCCCTGCTTGATAATTCCCTGACCACCGCTCACCGTCGTTGCTTGTACTTCTGCATCTATCCCGCCGTCTGCGGAAGTGATTGCGCTAGGGACATTGATAAGGTTCTTCCCTATTCCAATAGATGTTGATTCAGCCCAAAGCAGCTCGCGGAAAAAGTCAACCGCTTCCTCTGGACTAAGTCGCTGAAGGTCCTCTTTTCTTACTGTGAAAATTGTGTCCATTTCGCTGCTTTAACGCTTCGAATAGGGACGCTTCCCATTCTTAGCTTGAATATTGCAAGATACTTTCAAGACAAAAACAAGTAAGTTCTTTTACCTTCCCCCAGCGTTCGCATACCTTCGGCAACGGACATCTTTCGCACAAGATAATAATTTGACTCTTCGCTATTTCAAGCGTTCCTGCTTGTTCATGCAATGTCAACAATTGTTTTAAATACTTTCCAGCAACTAACCGATGAAGCTTATCTTTTTCCTTTAAACCAAGCCATTCGAAAACGCCCTTTTCTCCTCTTGAGATATTACAAGGCTGACAAGCAAGAACAACGTTATCAGCTGAATCGTCACCTCCCCTACTCCGGGGGATTAAATGGTCAGTTGTTAAATCCGCCATTGAACTGCAATAAACACATTGCTTTGGAAGTTCTTGTTCTCGCTCCCACTCACGGATTGTCCCTGAAATGGTAATCTCTTCATCACGAAGTTTTTTGAACCGATCCGTTATGAAAGGGCGCTGAAGTGAGCTATAAGCAGACCTCGAGATAAGTTTAGCGTACTCATAGAAAATCTCTTCACGAATTGTTCTTACATATCCAGGAGGCATTGCCTGATCCTCACATTTGCAATTTGAAGACGATAAAAGTTTAATAAGTCTGTATTGGGAAGTCAACGACTATTTTGCGCAGAGCGCAAAAGAAAGATGGGGAGACAGATGGCAATCGATAGGGGGATGAGGAGACGAAAAAAGAAAGATGGGGTGATAAGGAGATGGGGAGATTGGGTGAAAAATAAGCTGAAAAACCCCTTGACAAGCCATTCCGTATTTCTTATCATTTCTGTTAAGAATCATGGAACAATCAGTTGCTGAACAAAAAGCCCGTGAATTAAAGATTGATAAGACTCAGGTGGTTCGAGAATACTGGGAACTCATTGTCCTGAAAGGACTATACGAATCACCCTTTGGTCGATATCTCATCTTTAAAGGGGGAACAGCCCTTCGATTAACCTTTGGTTCCCCACGGTTCTCAGAAGACCTCGATTTCTCATTGACCAAAGATGTGCTAAAAGGAAAGTTCTTCTCTCTTATAAAAAAAATTATCGCTCCCTTCCCTGAATTATCTTTGACTGACCTCGAGGAAAAATATTACACCTACTTGGCCGAAATTAAGGTGACTCAGAATTACCTCCCCTTTCCTTTCCGAATAAAAATTGAAATCTCAAAGAGAGAGATAAAAGATTATCAATGGGAACTAAAACTACTCAATTCGCCGGCTACTGTCATTCAAGTCATAGGGCAAGTGGCTACCTTATCACAAATCTATAAAGACAAATTAGCCTGCTTAAAAGGAAGAGCCAAACCAAAGGATCTTTTTGACCTCTGGTATGTTTCTGAAATAATTAAGATTCCCTACACGCCCCAAAAATATTCTTTGAATAAGAAGGAACTTGTTCGGGATCTGCGTAAATATTTGCCCAGCGATTTTTGGCCGGCCATTGAAGGTCTGACAAAATGAGAAGCATAGAATTATTAAAATTACTTCAAAAGATAAATAAACCTTTCTATACTATTGCCGATCTGGAGAAGATCACAAATCTTCCCAGAAACAGTCTTTATGTTGCATTGAAGAGATGGGTAACCGGGGGTATTATTGAAAGGGTAGCACAAGGTATTTATGTCCCCATGGGAAGCAATATCTCGTTAGAAAATGTGGCTTCTCAACTCTATATACCCAATTACCTTTCGTTTGAATCCGCCTTAGCCAAGTATGGCGTGCTAAACTTAATTCCTTATACTCTAACCTTTGCCACAACCAGGAAATCCAGGAAGTACACTCTTCGAAAACAAGCGATTGAATTTAGGCAAATTGCCTCTGAACTCTTTTTCGGATATGAGACGAAGAATGGAATTTGGATAGCCTCGCCTGAAAAGGCATTTTTGGATGAGGTCTATTTTATGGTTAGGGGTAAAGCTACCCTGGATTTTGACGAACTTGATATAAAGAAACTTTCAATCAAAATATTAAAGGATTATTCCAAAAGATTCCCGACCTATGTTCGAAGGTATATAGAGAAAATGATCAATCCTTAAATGGCATTAATAAAATAAACCCACCCTTATAAAATCCCTCCCAACCTCCCTTTGATAAAGGGAGGTCTTTATTCGCCTTACTATATTGATACCTTGTTCGTGTTACGTGCCTGCGCCCGTAACTCAACTTCATCTTGGGAAATCTTTTTCTCTCCCATTCGCATGGGGATTAAAGCGGCCGCAAGGCAAAGAACAAGGACAACCGCAAACGATCCGACCAACCATATCCACTGGAATAGGGTGATAAATTAATTGGAAATCATTGAAAGGATTTCGGCGGGCTAAATGGACAATCTCAATTTACTGCGAAGGATGCCGATGATACCGCCTCTAAATCCGAGAGCAGGGGCCATGAATAGAATGCCAATGGCCCCCAATACCTCGGAGAGTCTTAGTCTTTCCGGGCGAAGTCGATGAACCCCTGTTCCACATCAGTGCGGATCAACTCAACCCAAACCCGATCACCGATGTCGAGGCCGTCGAACCCATGCACCAATTTTCCTTCCACAGGTGGCTGAAGGATCCGGACCCACGTTCCCTTTTCGGAAGCGCCGGTTACGATGGCATCGAACCGTTCTCCAATCCTCGATTCGAGCAACAGCGCGGCCGCTGATTTTCTCACCTGCCTCTCAACCTTGTTCGCTTCATTTTCCATAATGGTACAGTGGTTGGCCAGATCCTTTAGCTCATCGTAGCTGTAAGGGACCGGCTGGCCCGCCATCGCCGATTTCAAGAGCCGCTGCGTGACAAGGTCTGGGAAGCGTCGGTTAGGGGCTGTAGAATGTGTATAATCTCTGACCGCAAGCCCGAAGTGGCCTGGCGGCGTCTCTCCGGGGAGGTCGGCCACATACTCCCCCTTCCCTATCAGCTTGATCACACTCAGAGAAAGATCCGCGAACCTCAGGGGGTCTGCCTTTTTCTGCTTCGTCAGGAACTTTTCAAGGGCGAGTGCGTCTGGTTCCGGCGGCAGTTGCTCCCCTAACCCAGACGCCAGTTCACAGATGCGCTGCCACCGTTCCGGTTCGCGAAGGACGCGGCGGACCGAAGGAAGACCCCTAGCGGTGAGATAGTTCGCTGTCACTCCATTCGCCGCAACCATCAGGTCCTCTATCAGTTCTTTGGCCCGATTGCTCCGCTCGATTTCGAGATCGGTGAGCCGATCCCCATCGAAGACCGGTATCGCCTCAATCGTTTCGAGGCTGAGAGCACCATGACGGTGCCTCACATTCCTCAATCGCTGAGCGGCCCTGTCTTGGATACGGATCTGCTCGTCGACGCCGGCTACTGCCGCAATCCGCCCCGGCATGGGACCTTCCCTCTCGAGCCAGGCGGCAACACTATTGTAAGCCAGCTTCGCATGGTTGCGGACCAATGCTCGATAGAGATCTGATCTGAGCAGCATCCCTTCCTGATCGATAACCATCTCAATGACGATCGCCAGCCTGTCCCCACCTTCGTTGAGAGACGTGAGATCGGTAGAGAGCTTTTCGGGAAGCATCGAAAAGATCTCGGCTGCAGTGTAGACCGAGGTTGTGTTGTGCCGTGAGTGGTTGTCGATGGCAGATCCTTTTTTAACAGCATCATCGACATCGGCGACTGCCACAAAGATTTTCACTGCTCCATCTGACAACGGCTCTGCAACCGAAATCTGGTCGAGATCCCGGGAGTCGTCGTTGTCGATGGAGGCCCAGAGCAGACCCCGCAGATCGCGGACACCAGAATTGCTTTCAGTGGGGGTTTTTCCGATACTCCCTACTTCTGCAAGCACCTCTGGAGAGAAGTCTGGCAGGAGGCCATGGTCGATCATCGCCTGTCGAGCAACGGCCTTCAGATCATCCCGGTGTTGTCTCCTATTCCGATTCATCTGATTGGACTCGCTTTAAACCAATGCTGACATTGCAATTTGAGAAATGGATGGCTTAGATTGTGAGTCGGAGTTTATTTCGGAGGATGCCGATAATGCCCCCTCTGAATCCGAGAACAGCAGCCATGAATAGCATGCCCATAATAAAAGTCCAACTTTCTGTATAGTTGCTAATAATATCCCTCAAAAGAATAATGCAAACAGCGCCCAGTACCGGACCGAAAAGAGTTCCCATCCCCCCTGTAATCGTCATGACCACCACTTCCCCTGAATTGGTCCAATGAAGAGAGTTCAAAGGGACAAAATTTAGCAAGAGGGCGTAGAAGCCTCCAGCCAGACCAGAGAAGAAAGCTGATAAAATGAAAGCCCTCAGCTTGAACTTGTCAACATTGTAGCCAATGCTCATGGCCCGGTTCCGATTTTCCCGCTGGGCCTGCAATGTCTTTCCAAATGGTGAATTAACTATTCTCACGAGTATAATTGCGCAAATGATGACAGAAAATAAAAGGAAATAATAAAAAACGATCTGTGATTGTAAATTGAGAGGACCCAGCCGGGGTCTTGGGACGCGTTGCAGTCCATCATCCCCTCCTGTCAACCCCGTCCACTTAAAGGCGATAAAATAGAACATCTGGGCAAAAGCTAAAGTCACCATAGTGAAGTAGATGCCTCGGCGACGAATAGTCAAGAATCCAATGATGAACCCAGCGAGACTGCTTACGATCACCCCGCCCAGGAGAGCCAATGGAACAGAAGGATACAAATCTTTCAATATGACCCCTGCAGTATATGCCCCCAACCCGAAAAATGCGGCATGTCCGAATGAAAGCATGCCAGCATAGCCCAACATCAGGTCGAAGGCCATGGCAAAGAGGGCAAAAATAAGGATTTCACTGGCGAGGGCAATATACGGAGCGATATGTGGAAAGATGATGGCCAACAAGAGAGCGGCTGATACGATGATCACTTTCTGTTTTGACCATGCACCTTTATTCATGAAAAGCCTCTCGACCGAAGAGTCCACGGGGTCTGATGAGTAAGAAAGCTGCCATAAAAATATAGATAAGCGTGTGGGCCATAGGGGGCCAGACCATCACTCCGAATGCAATGATCTCTCCGACAATGAGACCTCCGACGATTGAGCCTGAGATGCTGCCCATACCTCCCACCACCACCACCACAAAACAATCCACCAGGAAATCCACACCCATCAGGTGACTGACATTCTGGAGAGGAGCGGCCAGGACTCCGGCCAACCCGGCCAATCCGATACCCATTCCAAAGACCAGTGTAAAAATTTTAGAGATATTGATCCCCAAAGCATCGACCATGATGCTATTGTCCGTCCCTGCCCTGATGATCGCCCCAAGCTTGGTCTTAGAAAGAAATAGCCAAACCCCTAATGAGCATAGTGAAGTGATGATGATCAGAAAAATGCGATACTTGGGGTAAAACATGAAGCCCAGGTTGATGGAACCATCCAGTGATGAGGGAGTCCTGAAGGGCACCCCTGCAGCCCCATAAATCATCCGGATAAAATCCTGGAGGACTAACATCAGACCAAAGGTGAACAGCATTACATACAGGGGAGGTAGATTGTAGAGGCGTCTCAGTATAAAAGCCTCACAGGCCGCACCGAGTGTACGCCACGAAGGCACCGAACATGTAAAATGCCCCGTGAGCGAAGTTGATGATCCCGAGCATACCGAAGATGATCGTCAAGCCGAGGGAGAGAAGGACATAGATGGATCCCATGATGAGTCCGTTAAAAAGTTGCATAATGACAAACTGTATATTCATTCAGACCTGCCCCATCATAAAACTTTTGTTCTTCGAAAATGACCTCTTACGATATTATTTGTTGTGTCATTCCCGTGAAAACGGGAATCCAGAACTTATGAAAAACATCATGGATTCCTGCTTCCGCAGGAATGACAAACCCCAAAATGGATATGAACAGGGGTGTGTATCCCGAGCATTTCAGGATACACATCCCTCCTTGTTTCATTTTAGAAGTCACCCATTTTGCAGCCTGTTTCCTTCACATCCTGGTAGGCCTGTTCCGCTGGGACGACGCCAACAATT
>JBEKWN010000004.1:0-116047 GCA_049513055.1 Thermodesulfobacteriota bacterium | reverse complement strand
AGAGGAGATTTTCCTTCTTCAATCCATCCTTTAGTCAGATAGTATGTGCCTGGCTCCTTATTATGCTCCTCCATGTATCTGTCCCAGGAACCAAGGAAAAGGGCGATGCAATCATGGACCCGGGGAATGACGATGGAATGGCTCTTCGATTTTATGCCCACGATTCCGTTGCTACACAGTCCATAACTGAGGATGATGTAATCTCCCTCCCAGTTCTCAGCCTTGTCGATCTCTTCCTGAATGATCGGCTTCATCTTCTGGGGTGTTCGATGGAGAGACTGCTCTAAAAAAACGAAAGAGATTCCATTGGTTTGAAAACGGAGGAGTTCATCTTTCATGATGTTGCAGGCAATGACGAGGTATTTCATAGGAATTGTTCTGGTGGGTATTGCATGCAGAATTCGTCCTTGCCGGCAATCATGAGAGCAGCTTTGAGAGTTCCAAAGAGCTGCTTGTCAGTAGGATCCAAAATAGCCGAATCCAAACCACGAGCAATGGCTGCAACAAGAAAAGTTCGATTGACAAGCTTTCGGTTTGGAAGTCCGTAAGAAACATTCGTTAAACCACATGTTGTATGGACACCTGGAAATTTTTTCGTGATCTGGTCAATCGCATCCAATGTGGCCAACGCCGATTGGTCATTCGTTGCAAGGGGGTAAACGAGTGGATCAATATAGAGATCACCCAGAGGAATACCCGCCGCCTTCACCTTTTCTACCAGTTGTCCAGCCATCCGCACCTTAACTTCGGCCGTATCGGCAACGGAGTCTCCTGACTGGCAGAGGGCAATAACCTTGGTCTTATATTCAGCCACCATAGGTAAAATCCCTTCTAAACGAGAGGATTCAAGGGTGATAGAATTGATCATCGGTTTTTTTTTGACCAAAGGAAGCATGGCTTTGATGACGGCAGGATCGGGGCTATCGATACAAAGAGGAAGATCAACCACTTCCTGAACTATTTCGATAATCCACCGAAGATGTTTCGCTTCCTCGCCGAAAAATGTTCCAGCATTAACATCGAGATAATTTGCCCCGGCCATCGCCTGGGTTTTGGCTTCATTCTGAATAAAGGGGGCGTTACGAGAAGCAATGGCTTCGGCGATGGACTTACGGGAAGCGTTTATTCTTTCACCTATGATCAGCATTGGGGCGAATCCCAAACCAGTCTTACTTCAACAAATTTGGGTCCAGTGGATATTTTCCGTATTTCTTGATAGCCTTGGCCATGGCCCAAACATTTTCTGTTTTGCAGTAATCTGGAAGGCTGTTGGCACTCGTGACGATATACCCACCACCAGGTCCTGCTGCAGCAATCCTCTCCTTAACTTCCTTATCCACCTCTCCAGGCGTTCCCAAGGTGAGTGTATAATCGAGATCAATATTTCCAAGAATGCAGACTCGATTTCCATATTTTGCTTTTATTTGTTTGATGTCCATTGCTGCAGGCTGGATCGGGTGGATTCCATTCATTCCTAAGGTGAGAAGATCATCTAAAATAGGCACGAGGTTGCCATCGCTATGAAAAACCCAGGGTTTCTTAATTACATTCGCCACAATTTTTTGGTAAGGGAGAAAAAATTCCTGATACTGCTCACGGCTCATCCAGGTTGATTTCGTATCGGCATGGTCATCGTTCACCCAATAAAAATCAAAATCCATCTTGTTTAGATGTCCCACTACCTTCGCCGACCACTCCGAGAACCTCCGATGGACCTCTTTGATCAGGTTCGGGTTATCGTAGACATTATAAGCAAACTCCACGATCCCCATGCTTTCCAGCAACGAAGCAGATCCAAAACGGATTCTGGCGAAGACAGCATAGTCGCCTTTGAACTGGGCAATCCATCTCGACACCTGTTCATACCGGGCAGGATGATCCGGGTCAGGAAGATATTCATCAAAGAGTTTTAGGGAATCATTGGAGGTAAGGAGTCCTCGTTTAACGAAAGTCCTACCTGTTTCAGGAATAACTCCCATCTCTGCAATCCAGGGAGGGACAAAATCGAAAGTCACTTTTTTGGGATAATAATAACTTTCCTTAAAACCTGCAGCGGCTTGCATGGCCTGACCTGCGGTAGCCTGCCCACCCATGGGGAAATGGTACCCGAAACCATCCATGCCGAGTTTCTCGCAGAGTTCACCCGGAGTAAATTCAGTGGTGCCCATGATCCTTTCTTGAAGCCCTTCTTCAATGTCATTCTCTATCCACGGAACCCGATCCGGAGTCCCTCTTTTTAATGCGGTCAAAACCCTCTCCCTCGGTTTCATATCCTTCATAGAACACCTCCGCACATCCCCAATCGTCTATCTGTATTCATTACACTTAATCACAGCTGCCCGGGCATCTTTCCCGTAAAAATCTGCGCCAATTCGGTCAGCAAAACTTTGGGTGAGGGGAGCTCCTCCTACTCCAACTTTAACTTTCTCCCTTACCCCTGCTTTTTTAAGAACCTTGATCGTTTCTTCCATCATCGACATGGTTAATGTAATGAGAGCAGACATCAGAACAAATTTTGGCTGGTATTGGTTGATGGCCTCGACAAATTTCTCGGGAGGGACATCAATCCCCAAATCCATCACCTCATACCCCGCACCTTGGAGGACCATGGAGACGATGTTCTTCCCCACATCATGAATGTCACCTTTCACTGTCCCAATGATCACCTTGCCTCTGCTAGATACCCCTTTCGCAATAAGCATGGGGCGGAGAATATCCAACCCTATGTTCATCGCCCTTGCAGCAATCATCATCTCTGGCAGAAAAATCTCATTTCGTGAAAACTGTTCCCCCACCACGTCCATGGCCGGTATCAAGATATGGTTCATTATCTCTTCAGGATTGAGACCCTCTGATAAAGCTTGCCGAATCAATGGCTCGACAGCATCGCGTTTCCCTTTAATGATAGCCTCTTGAAGCTCTCGGTGAATTTTGGGTGATTCTGACATATCGAACCTCCTATCTCTCGCAAAGTGCACAAGGCATAGGGCAAGAGATGTTTACCGCTTTGCGCTCTGCCCGTTCTCCGTAGTCCCGGTTTTGCCGGGACGGAGGGCGGACGCTTAGCGCTATGCGTCGTTAAGCGGCTCCGGCAACAATTCTTAAGACTGCTTTGTCATTCATTAATTCTTCTGGTTTTCCCGAGAAAATAATCTCCCCTCTCTCAATGACATAAAGCCTGTCCGTAAAATCGGGTACATGATAAATGTTAGACTCAGCGAGGAGGATGGAGTGCCCCATTTTAGCGATCTCATGGATGCTCTCTGCAATCTGCGGAATGATAGCAGGTGAGAGTCCCTCAAAGGATTCATCGAGCAACAACATATGAGGGTCCATGGCCAGAGCCCTGGCAATGGAGAGCATCTTCCTCTCACCTCCACTGATCTGTGTGCCTCTTCTCGCCTTGTACCTTTCAAGTGCTGGAAATACAGAATAGGCAAGCTTGATCCTCTCTTCTGCCTGCCGAGAAGTCTTTCGAGTCCATGTTGCGATCTCGATATTTTCCAATGTTGTCAGATCAGCAAAAATTTCGCTTTCTTCTGGAGCATAGCCGATCCCCAGCAAAGCGATTTCGTGAGGAGCCAATCCTGTAATCCCTTTACCCATGAACTTGATACTGCCGGACTCGGGTTTAAGAAACCCCATGATGCTTCTGAGGATCGTGGTTTTGCCCGCCCCATTCCTTCCGATGAGGCAGACCACCTCATTCTCCCCTACTTCGATCAACACATTTGTGAGAATGTGACTGGCCTTGATAAAAACGTTTATGTTTTTCACTTCAAGCATCAAGGTGAATCACCTTCCATTCTACCGTTTCAATAGGGTACTGAAAATCTTGAAACATTCCTTCTGCCCCAACACGGTGCAAACAACTTCTTCGTTCTTTTCGATCTCTTGTGGAGTGGCATCGGCAAGGATCTTTCCCTGGTGCATTGCGATGATGCGATCCGAAAACGAGAAAACGATATCCATGTCATGTTCCACCTGAATGATCGACTTGATCCCGATCTCCTTCGAAGCCGACACGAGGATCTCCATGATCTTATTCTTTTCACTCGTGCTCACACCGCTCGTGGGTTCATCGAGCAGGATCACCTCTGGTTGGAGAGCAAAAGCAGAGGCTACGTCAAGCAACTTCTTATCCCCCTGGGGCAAATTCTTTGCAAGGACATTCTTCTTTTCTTCCAATCCGAAGAGCTTTGCCACTTCCAACGCCTCTCCAGTTACCTCCTGGTTTCGGAGGAGCGAAGAATAGAAGTTCGTCCCCTTGCCAAGTCTTGACACAATAGCAACCATCAGAAATTCAAGGACGGTAAAGTTTGGAAAGATGTTGACCAGCTGGAAACTTCGTGCCACACCTAATTTAGAAAGTTTTTCAGGACCTATCCCAGTAATCTCCCTATCCTTATAAAAAACTTTCCCTGTATTGGGTGTAAGTAACCCTGTCAAGACATTGATTAATGTGGTCTTGCCCGCTCCATTCGGTCCGATGATGGACACAAACTCCCCTTCATTAATCTGAAAGCTTACCCCATCCAGGGCACAAAACTCACCATAGTATTTACGAAGGTCGCTGGCAGAAAGAATCACAATCCTTTCCTCCTCATATCCCTCTACGTCCTTTTTTTACTAAAGAACTGATGACCCCTGCTACACCACCCGGCGCAACGATAACGAGGAAGGCCAAAATGGCTCCAAAGATAAACCTCCAATAAGTCGTGAGAGACATGACCTTGTCCTGAAGGAAGATATAGATCAAACCTCCAAGCATGGGCCCTAAAAAGTTGGTGAAGCCTCCAAGGAGAGTCATAAAGACAAGCGTTCCCGAGTGAGTCCAGTAGGTCAAAGTTGGATCAACCTGTCCGATGACCGGGGCCAGCAATACCCCTCCAACAGCAGAATAGGCACCCGAGATGATAAAGGCATACCACCTGTACCTTTTCACATCGACCCCCAAATAGGTCGCCTTTTCCGGATTATCTCTGATCGCCATCAGACAGAGTCCGAAAGGTGAGGAGACGATCTTCCACATTACCCATGTGGCGATGGTCAAGACGACCAAGGCATAATAGTAGTAACCTCCCATAAGAAATTGCATCTTTGGAATTGCTGAAAGTTCGTACCCTAAAAGATAAGGCCTCAAGACGCGCATTCCTTCATCTCCTCCTGTGACGTAATAAAATTTTATGAGGAAAGAATAGAATAGCATCCCAAAAGCGAGGGTGAGCATCGCAAAGTAAATTTTGATGTATTGAACACATACGGCTCCGATTAAGGCAGCCAGGATTGCAGAGACCACGATGGCTACAAGAAGGATGATCTCCATAGGAAAGATGGAAAACTTACTCGTAAAAAAAGCAACGGTATAGGCACCCATGGCAAGAAAAAGGGCATGCCCGAATGAGAGAAGTCCGGTATAGCCGAAAAGGAGGTTGAACCCGAGCAGTGCCACCGCATATCCGAAAAACGTCAAAATCAGATACGAAACATACTGACTTCCAAGCCGTGGCAAAATTATGAAGAATAAGGCAATGGCGAGGATTGCCCATGTCTTGGTCTTCTTGAAGGATACGGAGGTATTCTTCGGCTCCAAAGTCTTTAATGTCAGGTTATCAGCTTTCATGCCCTGCTCCCTCCGAAGAGCCCTTCGGGTCTGAAGACCAGCACACCGATCACAATCAAATAGATGAGAAGCAACTCCAACTCTGGATAGGTGGAGATGGCAATGGCCCGCAAGATCCCGACGACCAGAGCTCCGAAAAAGGCCCCCTTCATGCTTCCCAGCCCGCCGATCACCACCACGGCGAAGGCCATCACGATCAACTCCACACCCATCTCCGTCATTGCCGCCGTCGCAGGGATAACTAAGGCTCCTCCCAATGTTCCAAGGACAGTTCCCAGGGTGAACACCTTGGTATAAACACTCTTCATGTTGATACCGAGAGCCTCGCTCATCTCACGGTTATCGGCTGTGGCCCGGATGATCCTTCCGAATTTTGTCCTGACCAGCATGTACCCGATGAGGCCTGCGATGACAAGACTGCTGACGATGACGATGAGATTGTAGATGGGTATGATGGCACCAAGCAAATTGATCTGGCCGTAGGCCAGGTAGACTCCCGGAGTCGATTGAGGAGAGGTGCCCCAGATGAATCTAATGACATCCTCAAACATGAGGACGACAGCAAAGGTGAGGAGGAGCTGGAAAGTTTCATCCCGACCATAGACAAACCTGAGCAATCCCCTCTCAACAATGGGGCCGATGAAGAATAGAAACAATCCGGCTAAAATCAGGGGAAGAAGGGAAAAAAGGAGTGGAAGCCCTATGCCTTGGGCGATCTTTACAAAGACCACACCCGTATAGGCTCCCAAGGCATAAAATTCCCCACAGGCCAGATTAAAGACCTTCTGGACCCCGAAGACCACTTGCAAGCCTGCAGCCACCAGGAAGAGGATAGAACCATAGAAAACACCACTCAGTAAGATGTTGATGATATCTGTCAAAACCATTCTTTTATGTTAAGTTTCCCCCAAAGTCAGGGAAGAAACAATGGGGCAGAGCCTCAAATAGCTCAGAATCACTGATAGCTGGACCCCACCCCATAGGAACGTTATGCCTTCCAGCTCTTTATCCAGTCGTATAATTTTGTCCAGGCGGGCTTCTGAATCTGCGCGGAGTCCATAATCTCAACCGGGTCGATGGTCACGAAGTCATACGGATTCTTATGCGTGGTGATACCCTGAAAGAAGTTGCAGCGCATCCTGTTATCCTCTGTGTAACCTCTGTAGCCTGAAATAGAAGGAACCTCAATTTGTGTCAGCACTGCCGCAATCTGCTCCTTTGATGGCCATGCTCCGATGATAGCGTAACACTTCTCAACAGCGGCCTTGTAAGCCTGAAGGGTAAAGAAGGCATGATCGGCCTCATAAGGCGGATATTCTTTGTGTTTCGTGTAGTACTTGTTCACGAACCATTTGAGAAGTGGCCATGAGTCGGTCCATTTAAAATAAAAGCTGTTATACCCCAAAATCAATCCTGCTGGGGTAAACTCCTTTTTGAGGGTGTCATGTACCCCTCCGCCTGTACAGAAACAGCCTTTCATCTTTTGGAAGAGCCCTACGCCAGCTGCCTGCTTGAAGAATATTGTCGTATCGCCAGACCAGAAGCTGCTAAAGAGGAGGTCAGGGTTTGCCTTCTTAATGGCTGCGATGTGTGAACTGAACTCTGTTTCCCCCAGTTTTGGCCAAAGGTCTAAGACGAATTTCACGGTTGGATTGAAATGGGTGAGAACGGCCTTATACGTGTCCCAGCAATCCCTGCCGTAGGAGTAGTCATTGTTGATCCCCGCTACCGTCCTGACTTTAGGAAAGTACTTAGCGGTCAGGATAGCACCACCGACGGCCTCCATTTCATTATCCGTGCTTCGAAAGGAATATTTCGTTTTGGGCATCGTTTCCTCGACGCCTTTCTGTGTGGTTGCATCCCACGAAATCCAGAGTTGACCCAGTTCTTCTGCAACAGGCCCGAGAGCCAGGCCAACGGCTGTCGAGATACCGCCTGAAATGACATCTACTTTGTTTTGAAGGGTGAGCTTTCGGAATTTCTCCACTGTGTCCTTTGGTGAGGTTTCCTCCTCCTGATAAAACTCAACCTTCCTCCCCAAGATTCCACCCGTTGCATTAGTTTGCTCCAACCAGATCTCTGCACCTCGCAAACCCGCAATGCCGGGTACCCCGCCAACACCGGCAAGAATTGGAAGGACTCCGATCTTCACGGGTTCCGATGGTACCCCCTTAAACGATTTGGCCTGGGCCCTCGCCTTGCCTCGACCTGCAAGCATAACCCCTGCACCCAGGGCCGCCCCTCCAACGAGTTTAACAAATTCACGCCTTGTCTTTTCCATGTCGTTCCTCCTTTCTTGAATTAATATAATTAATGCAATTGTAAAACCTGTCCCCCGAAAAAATTGCTACTTACATTAAGCTATAATATAAGACTTCCTATTGTCAAATAATAGAAATGATCAGGTTAGATGGCAAGACCGATTTTCAAAATGGATATATGTCATTTGAAAATCATAATATATTCTTGAAAATGATTAGGGCAAATAATTCAAAATCTGTCCGATTGATTCCTACTTGGCAGAGGTAAAAAAGGATAAAGACAAGTCTATGTATTCCAGCTATTTCTTGAAAAGTTCTATAAGTCCGGTTACATCGCTTTTCGCTTTGTGAACCAAAGATCCTACAATCTTTCCAATAACGATCTCCGTGGTTGTGAAAACATTTGCCTTAAAGAGGTGGCCTCCTATGACACTCCCTGAGGGGGAACCCAGCATGACATGCAAATGAATAATGGTTTCTTCTTCACTTACAGAGGGAAAGAGGTTTCCTTCTAAAGAAAGCAGTTCGAAGGGTCCTGCCTCTTCAATCTCATTGGTATCCTCCCCCTTTACAGGCAATTCAATGTTTGTTTTAACGTTTCTAAAGATAACATTCTTTAAACTTCCAATGGCTGAAAGGATAATTCCCCTTTCTATCCCACGATCCTTTGCAATTTTTTTCAAAGCCGTGAAGAGATCCTCGTCAGGCATGAGCCGAGAGAGAATAATCCCGCCTAGTTTCACCTCTTCCCAGAATGGTTTCTGAACCAAATTCATTTTAGAAATTCCCCCAATTCTCAATATTCATTCTGAAAGCTCCTCGGTTGAGTTTGTATAATAATATAACGATTCAAAAAAGGGTATAAAAAAGGGTATAAAAAAGCTTGACAAAATAAATCCTTGATATTAGCATCGCCATGGTGGGGAGTGTCGGGGTTTGTCAAAAGGATCTATTCACTCAATTATCTCATCTCTTCTGGTGAGAAAGGAGGTGAGAATCGCCGACTCAGAAGAATTGAGACGTCACGATTTGGAGTCCAAACAAACCATTGAAATGTGAGTTCATGGTATCAATGGAACAGAAAGGAGAAAAATAATGAAGAAGTGGAATATTTGGAAAGGGATGGTAGTATTAACACTCGCCCTCGGAGTGGCTTCATTAACACTCATCCTCGGAACATCTTCCCTCATCCCTCCTGCACGGGGAGCGGCTGAGCCCATCAACATCGGATTACTGATTCCTTACACTGGCACTTTAGGTTGGGTGGGCGCCTGCCAGGTGGGGGTGGACATTGCCAAGGATGAAATCAATGCTGCTGGAGGAGTCCTAGGTCGTCCTATCGAAATTAAAATTGTGGATGATGAAACGAAGAGTGACGCTGCCATTGCCGGGGAAGAGAAACTCATCAACATCGACAAAGTTCCTGCGATCATCGGGCCCACCTCAGTTACTTTCCGTTCGGTGCTGCCCCTGGCTGAGAAGTATCACGTCGTACAATTGTCGCCCACTGCTGGATCGACTGCCCTCGATTTTATAAAATCGAAATTCCTTTTCCGGACTGTCTCTTCAGACTTAGGGATGGGAACGGGCATGGTCTTTGAGGCGAAAAAGCGTGGGCATAAAAAGGCTGCCCTTTTCTATGCGGATGATGAAAGCTCTCAAAGTAACCGCGGGGTCAACATCCCGGCGTGTAAAATTCTCGGAATTGAAATCGTTGCCGACGTAACTTACAATCCTCGCCAAGCCTCTTATCGATCCGAGTTGATGACTGTTTTTAAGAATAAGCCGGATGTTGTCTTCTTTGAATGTGATCCTCAAACCGCTGCCGTGGTCTTCAAACAGGTCACTGAACTTGGGTTGAAGGCAGACTGGATCGGAACAGACTACGTGAACGATCAAATGCTGGAAGCCACCTGGCCATACAGCAAGGGGGTCGGAGCAGTTCAACCTGCAGCCAAGCCATCCGATCGTTATAAAGTCTTCGCCCAGGAAGTGGAAAAGCGAACTAAAAAACCGGGGCTAATGCCACTTTTTACCCCCAATGCATATGATGCGCTAAACATCATTTGCCTCGCACTCGAATCGGGCAAGAAGGTGAACGGAGATGCAATAGCGGAAAACATGCGCGTTGTGGCCAATCCTCCAGGGACAAAAGTCTATAATTTTGCCGAAGGGGTCAAGCTTCTCCGCCAGGGAAAGAAGATCGATTATGAAGGCCTTTGTGGTTCCCAGAACTTCGACGAGACCGGAAACGTAATTACCTCACTCGGGATCATCAAAATCGAGGATAACAAGCGGAACTATTTAGGCTACCTGGATGAAAGTGATCTCGGGGAAACCCTACAGAAGGTAAAAAAGATTTTTACCCCAGTTAAATAAATGTTCGGAGTGGGTGAGGGCTTTTCAGCCCTCACCCTATTATTATGAGGAAAGGCATGCTGCTTCTGTCCATAGGATTTGGCATCATTATGGGTGGGGTTCTGGCCCTGGCTGCTCTTGGATTATCCTTGCTGTTCCGAACGGTCAAGTTTATCAATTTCTCTTACGGTGACACCCTGGCTTTGGGAGCCTTCTTGGCCTTTCTATTTAATGTGACTCTGGGTTTCCCGATGTTTTTATCTATTCTCATAACAATCATCCTAACAGGGATCGTTGGACTCATCATTCATAAGATCGTGGTGAAACCCCTAAAAGAGAATGTAAAAGCAGGTCCCTTGACCTTGCTCATTGCCACGATGGGCGTAGCCTTTATCATTCGAAACACTATTCTAATTATCTGGGGTCCTGACCCAAAAATGTACAAGGTCATCTCAGGAGCGGCAATGAAGCTGGGACCATTTATGGTCACGCCTATTCAACTGACGGCCATCATCATTTCGGTATCGATCATGATACTTATCTATCTCCTCCTGCAATACACCAAAATAGGGAAGATGATTCGGGCGACATCGGATAATATCGAGTTGGCCAGAATTCGAGGCATCCGAACAGAGAATGTGGTGACATGGACATGGCTGATTAGCTCAGGTCTTGCAGGTCTGGCTGGAGTAATGGTGGGTCTGATCGGTTCTGTAGACGTTAACATGGGAATTGAGATGCTTCTGGTTATCTTTGCCTCCGTGATCATGGGAGGAATCGGCAACCCCTATGGGGCTGTTGCGGGGGCAATGATTATTGGCATAGCCATGGAGCTCTCCTCCGCTTTCGCCTGGGCCGAATATAAAGTGGCTTTCGCCTATCTTTTGATGGGACTTATCTTACTGCTTAGGCCAAGAGGACTCTTCGCGAGGTAATCGATGGAAGGGTTAATCATCTTCATCATATCCATTGCCACGATCGTGGCCATTTACTCGATTCTGAGCATGGCCCTGAACATCCGCTGGGGCTTTACCGGTCTCCTCGATTTCGGCATCGCTGGCTTCTTTGCAATCGGAGCCTACACCTCTGCGATCCTGACTTCCCCTGCCTCCGAGGAAATTGTTTTTGGTTTCAAACATAGCTTGGGCTATGGATTCCCTTTCATTGTGGGGTTCCTTGCTGCGGCTTTAGCCGGGGCACTGGCAGGCTATTTGATCGGAACTCCCACCCTACGCCTCCGCGGGGATTACCTGGCCATCATGACCATCGGAATGTCAGAGGTTATTCGCTTCTTGGCCTTAAATGAGAAATGGTTAACCCGAGGCGCTCAGGGAATTCGTAATCTTCCGAGACCTTTATCCGGACACTCAGTGATCCTGGATACTCTTTTCTACTTTATATTAGTCTTGATTATTCTATTGATTCTCTACTTCATTTCGCAGAGGATTTATAACTCCCCGCTGGGGAGAGTTCTCAAAGGGATCCGTGAGGACGAGATTGTTACAGAGGCTCTGGGCAAGAAGATTGTCAGGTTCCGTATGCTATCCTTTGTTACCGGTGCTGCCTATGCAGGGATGGCTGGAAGTCTCTGGGTTCATTATAGTGGTTCGATCATGCCTCATGAATTCGCTCCGGACATCACCTTTCTGATCTGGGTGTCCCTGGTCATCGGTGGAATTGGAAATAACAAGGGCGCCATTCTGGGCACACTGGTTTTAATTGGCATCATTCACCAAGGCACACGCTTTTTGCCGACCATACCGGGTTACACCTATTTAATCCCTGGGCTGCGAGTCATCTTTATCGGACTTATTTTAATTATCTGCCTTCGTTTTCGACCCCAGGGGCTCATTCCAGAAAAGGCTGTGAAGATGGGGGAGGAGATATGAGCCCTCTGCTGGAAACGAAAGAAGTGACCAAGGATTTTGGCGGTCTCCGGGCTGTTAATCATTGCAGCATTGCCGTGGAGAAGGGATCCATCTGCGGACTGATTGGCCCCAACGGCGCCGGGAAGACGACCCTCTTTAATCTGCTCACTGGAACTTACAAGCCAACTTCAGGTAGCGTCTACTTCAAGAATGAGCGGATCGATGGTCTTGAGCCTCATGAAACCTGTCTCAGAGGCCTGGTCCGAACTTTTCAGATCGCCCGAGAGTTGAAAAACATGACGGTGCTGGAGAATATGCTTTTAGCCTCAAAAGACCAACTGGGCGAACACTTGATTTATGCCGTGATCAGGCCGAAAAAGATGGTGGTCCAGGAGAAAACCAACCTGGAGAAAGCCCTGCAAATTTTAGAAATTGTGGGGATCAAACATTTGAGGCAAGAACTGGCTACCAATCTTTCTGGAGGCCAGCGAAAGATGCTCGAAGTCGCAAGGGCTCTGATGGCGGATCCAGAAATGCTTCTCCTGGATGAACCAACGTCTGGTGCCAATCTCGATGAAACAAAGAATTTGATGAAGTACATCGAGACCCTGAGAAAGGAACAGGGGTTAACCTTTCTGATTGTCGAACATAAAATGGAAGTGATTATGAATCTCTGCGATAAAATATTCGTCATGAATAGTGGTGAGAATCTGGCGGAGGGAACGCCTCATGAAGTCCAGCAGAACCCCCAAGTCATCGAAGCCTATCTGGGAAAAGAAAAGTAGGAGCCTAAGATGAGTCTTCTGCAAATTGACTCTGTCTATTCTGGATATGGGAAAATGACGGTCTTGGAAAATATCAGTTTGACCGTGGAGAAAGGGGAGTTCGTCGTCGTCATCGGTCCCAACGGAGCAGGGAAATCGACACTCTTGAAGACAATTTTTGGATTCACCAATTTACACCAAGGACGAATTTTTTACGCTGGTAAGGAGATCACTGGACTTGACCCTGAGGAGATTGCAAAACAAGGCTTTTCCTACGTCCCTCAAGATAATTGCATCTTCCCATCCCTCACAGTGCTGGAGAATTTAGAGATGGGGGCCATCCTTTACGGGAAAGAATCCCGCTCCCGCCTGGAGTATGTTTATACAAAATTTCCCATACTAAAAGAACGGAGAAACCAAAATGCTGGGACTCTGAGCGGCGGAGAACGGCAGATGTTAGCCATTGGATGTGGACTCATGACCAAACCCCAGTTGATCGTTCTCGACGAACCGACTGGCGGTTTAGCCCCTCTGGTGGTCACTTCTCTCTTTGATGTTGTTCGGGATATCCACCAAGAAGGAACTTCATTATTCATGGTCGAGCAGAACGCTAAAAAGGCCCTCGAAGTAGGGGAACGGGGCTACCTCTTAGAAGGAGGAAAGATCAAGCTCCAGGGCAAGACGAAAGATCTTCTCCAAAACGAAGAAGTGATCAAACATTACTTAGGAGTATAAATTTCTTAAGACCCCATCGCCTCCCAAACAACCTCGGTGATGTCTCTCACCTTGAGCTTGATCTTGTTCTTTCTCGCATTTCCTGAAATGGTCCGGATACATTGCTGACACGAGGTTACCACTTCCTGGGCTCCTGTGGACTGGATCTCTTCAATCTTGCGTCTCGCGATGGCGGCGGCGAGATCAGGGTCGACCATCTCGAGGTCCCCACCCCCCCCACAACAGATGCTCAACTGGCGACTGTTCGGCAACTCCACCAAGCTGAGCCCGGGGATCTTCTTCAGAATGTTTCTCGGTGGGTCATAAACACTGCTGTTTCTTCCCAGATCGCAGGGGTCATGATAGGTAACGGTCTTACTGAACCCTTTATTGAAGATAATTTTTTTCTCATCAATTAATCTCTCCATAAACTGGGTTGAATGGAGCAGTTCTGCGTTTGTGTTGTACTTTTCTTTCCAGGTATGAAAACAAGAGGGACAGGCGAAGACCACGGTCTTTGCCCCCACCTTCTTCACTTTCTCCTCGTTGTGCTTGATGAGCTTGTCCATCTTGTCCTTCATGCCTGCCTGAATGAGCGGAAATCCGCAGCACCACTCTTCTCCTCCCAGGATCGTGAAGTCCACCTTCGCCTTATCCAGAATTTGAACGAACGTCTGTGGAATCTTGTGCGCCAAGGGGAAGAAACCCGCCACGCAGCCAACGAAGTAGATCACTTCGGCCTTCTCTTTCTGATATTTGTGAACCGGGACGTTCTCCATCGACTCCATCCACATGGTCCGGTTCTCGTTGGGCTCGTTGGAGATATTGTAGTTACTCTCCAGGGCCTTCACAACCAGATCGATCACTTTAGGATACTGTTTTTTGTCGACCAAACACTCCCTTCCGGCAAGGACGCCCGCGTTCGTCTCAACGGCTGGAAAACAGGTCTGGGTACACAGTCTGCAGCCCGTACATCGGAAAATGGTCTCTTCTATTTCGGGAGTCCAATCAATTTTGCCCTCAATAATAGCCCTAATAAGAGCATTTTTCCCCCTCGGTGTAGCCCACTCTCTTCCTTTAACCGTATAAATAGGACAGACTGCCAGACAGAAACCACATCGATTGCATTTGGCAATCTCGTCATATAATAAAGTTTTGAGTTCTTCTTGTTTCATATTAGCTCCTGTTTAATCCTTTGTAATTTAGCATGACGAATATATCCCCTCGAAGTGTGAAAATAATCTTCCTTTTCGGATTAAGGTTAGGGTTACGAAGCCCGTATCGGCTATGGTCAAAAGGTTACGGCTAAAAGAATTTCTGAATCTGTTAGGAACATATTTAAAGACGAACAACCTAACCGATCAACGAAACGGGCATCTTTACCCTAACCCTTTAACGATTACCCTATGATTAGATTCCTCCCACAAATCGGCCTATGTTCAGGATACCTGCTGGATCTATTTGTTCTTTCAATCGGCGCACGATCAGATAATCACCTCGGGATTGTCCCCATACATCCACCTTCTTTTTGATCAAGAGGGGAGACGATTCCACCACGAGGTTGCCTTCATTTTTCACTGCTTCAGAGGTCAGCTTTCCGATGAGTCCGACAAAGGATTCAATCTTTGATCTCAAATTCTTTCCTGCCAGAATATAGGAGTAAAGAATTCCGTTTCCGGAATGGCAGATCAAGGCACAATCTATCCCCAATTCTTTGGTAATCTTTTCATAACTCCCCAGTATCTCTCCAGATTTAGAGATCAAAAAGTTGGACTTCAGGGATATAACGTTTGGGTATCCTTGGGTCAACCCATAAGAGAAGTCGCGGATGGCAATCCAGAAAGCCTGATGCTTTTCTGAATTGAGAGTTAATGTTTCAAGGGTCCCGTGCTTCTTTCCCATTTCACTCATCTCAGAGATTTGCCTATCAATACTTTCATCGACCCCCTCCAACCCGATGGCAACGAGATAATTTCCATTTGGAGGCATGGACATCGAATATTTCATCTTTTGCACAGCCATGGCATTGAGGGTTTCAATGGATGAGGGAATTAATTGTGAGCCTCTCATTTCTCGAACGAAGCCATCTACTTCCTCTAATCTCGCAAAAGAGAGCAATAAGGTTGCCTCTTTTTCAGGAAGAGGAAGGAGTTTAAAAGTCATCTCACAGAGAATACCCAGTGTTCCATAAGAACCGATCAAGAGTTTACACATGTCATAGCCGGAAACATTTTTGACTGTCTTCCCACCAGAGACCACAATGTCCCCGTTTGGGAAAACGGCCTTGGTCCCAATGATCAAATCCCTGACCGCGCCGTAAAGGAGCCTCTTGGGCCCGGTGGAGTTGGTCGCCACTATGCCACCCAAAGTGGCTTTATCTGTGAAGGGTGGATCAAGGGGGATGAAATATCCCTTTCCCACTTTCGCCAAACTTTTTTGAACTTCATTTAGGGTGATTCCACTTTCTGCGGAGAGAGTCAGATTTTCGCAGTCGCTATCTGTGATACGATTGAGCCGGTTGGTGTAAAGAATGATATCTATCTTTTTTGGAATTCCACCCATCCCCATTTTGGTTCCACTCCCTCTCGGGACGATGGTGAGATGTTGCTGATTCGCATGGGCAACGACCTTTGAAACCTCATTGATCGTCTTCGGAGAGACGACCACCTTCGTTTTCTTTCCATCTATTGCATAGGCTTTGAGTTTATCCGGATCTTGAATCACATGGGCCTCTCCAACAATCTCTTTCAATTTGGAAAAAAGTTTATCAAACTTAGGCATATAAAATCTCCTTCTTTGCTTTTTTTAAATCCCTCCTAACCTCCCTTTACAAAAGGGAGGTATAAATGTATCCTCCTTTTATAAAGGGGAACTGAGGGGGATTATTAAGCTTCTACTTCAGGTAAAACCTTTCCCGGATTGTAAAGATCTTCAGGATCGAAGGCCATTTTAACTTTTTTCATGGCACCAATATCCTTTGGAGTAAAGACGAAGAGCATCTCCTTCTTTTTCTCTGTACCAATACCATGCTCTCCGCTGATCGTGCCACCCGCATCAGCACATAATTTCATGATCTCTGAGCCTGCTAAATGGACCTTTCTCAATTCTTCCTCATTTCGTTCATCGAATAGGATGAGAGGATGAAGGTTTCCATCTCCGGCATGAAAGACGTTTGCAATGACAAGGTTATACTTTTTACCCACCTCCATCACTTTGGTCAAAACCTCAGGAAGTTTTGTTCTGGGGACGGTTCCGTCACAAACCAGATAATTAGGCCTGAGCCTGGCAATGGCGCCAAAAGCTCCCTTTCGGCCTGCCCAGAGTTGGGTCCTCTCTGCCTCGGTTTTGGCAGTCTTCACCTCACGGGCGTTATTTTTCTTGCAGATTTCCATGATTCTTTCGGCCAGCCTCTCCATTCCATCTTTGAGTCCGTCGAGTTCAATCAAAAGGACCGCTTCAGCATCCAGTGGAAAACCTGCATGGATTGATTCTTCGACGGCCTTAATCGTCAGTCTGTCCAACATTTCCAGAGTGGCCGGGACAATACCATCGCCGATGATGGCGGAGACTGTTCTCCCAGCATCCTCTAAAGTATTGTAGATGGCCAGCATGGTTTTCACTGCTTCTGGTTTTGGCATGATTCGAAGAATCAACTTCGTGGCAATTCCAAGGGTACCTTCTGAACCTACAAGAATTCCTGTCAAATCATACCCGGGATTGTCCAATGTCTTGCCGCCGACCTGAATGACCTCCCCGTCATAGAGAACCACTTCTGCTCCCAAGATATGATTGGTTGTCACTCCGTATTTAAGACAATGGGGTCCCCCAGAATTTTCTCCAAAATTCCCTCCGAGAGTTGAAACCTTTTCACTAGCAGGGTCTGGTTGATAGACGTATCCGTAGCGGGCCAATGCGTTTTTCAAAGCGAGAGTAAAGATCCCTGGCTCCACCACAGCTCTTTGATTTTCGATATCGATCTCGAGGACCTTATTCATTCTGGAAAAATGAATAATAATTCCGCCTTGTGTTGGGATGGTACCACCACTCAGGTTTGTTCCTGACCCTCTACCAATAACGTGGATCCCTGCCCCATGGGCAAATTTGACGATTTTAGAAACTTCCTCTGTTGAACCAGGGAGGACGATGCAATCAGGTTTTCCTCGAAAGAGAGAGGCATCGTAACCGTAGAGGTACAAGTCTGTCTCTGAGGATAAGACATTTTCTTTCCCCACAATCTTCGTCATTTCTTCAATCAGTTTTTCACGTTCCATAATTTTCTCCTCAAACTTAATCCATGAATTAACCTGTCGTTGCGAACGGAGTGAAGCAATCTCAACGGATTGCTTCGTCGTTCCACCAAACGGAACTCCTCGCAATGACGCTTACGGGTATCATTGTCCAAATTGATCTCCAATTTTCAATTCGACAGATTTGGCGAATTCAATGGGCCCGATTTTCTCCCTTTTGTCTACTCTGAGTTTCCCAACGTTTATGACTCCGCCTTTTACAGCAACTTGAAGACTTCCTTCTTCGAAGGAAATGATTTCACCCGGTTGCTTTTCAATGGCTGAGAGGAACATTTTAGCATCATAAAATCTTACTCTTTTCCCTTTAAAAGTCGTATACGCGCCTGGTTGAGGATCACATCCCCTAATCAAATTGTAAATGTCTTTGATTGTTTTTTCAAAGTTCACAGAGGCAACTCGATCATCACATGGAGGCTCATAAGTTGCTTTAGAATTATCCTGTGGAATCCTCGGTGCTTTTCCTTTTTTGATCAATTCAACAGCCTCCACCATCGCATCCACTCCCATAGGAAAAAGTTTATTGAAATAAAGGGAACCGGTCGTATCATCAGGACCAACCTCTACCTGTTTTTGCAGCAAGACGGGACCTGTATCGATCCCCTTATCAACCCAGAAAACGGTCAAACCTGTTTGGGTGTCGCCCTGAATAAGAGCCCAATTAATCGCACTGGCGCCACGATGCCTCGGTAGAATGGAAGGATGATAGCAGATAGTTCCCAGGGAGGGGACGGTGAGTAATTTTTCAGGAATGATATCTATTACAAATGCCAAGATGACAAGCTCTGGCTGTAATTTCACATAAGCTTCATAGACCTGAGGTTCTTTCATTAAATTTGGACCGAAGGAGGGGATTCCTGATTTTTCAGCCAAAGCCTTCATCCCCTCGCCTCTTTTATCCGGAGGAGAGAAGGATTCGACTACATCCTCCCCTTTTTGAATCAGGGCCTCTAATACTTTCTCCCCAAAGGGACCTTGTCCAACAATGATGATTCTCAATGGTTAACACTCCCTAAAAAAAGGGGACAGGCTATTCTTTTCTAAACAAAGAATGAAAAAGTAGCCTGTTCCCTTTAAATCCGATTCTATTTCTTTCGTTTTGCATCAAACGCGGAGATTTCCTCCATGATGGCAAGGATCGTCCTGGCATTCTCATAAACCGGAGTATCCACCATCTTCCCCATATAGGAAACAGCTGCAGCGCCCTTGGCAATCCCCTCTTCCTCAAAAACCTTTACAACACCCTTTGCCCAATCCACATCTTCCGGTGATGGGGTATAGATTCTATGGGAAGGTTCAATTTGGCTCGGATGGATAAGCATCCTCCCTTCGTAACCTAACTGACGGCCAAAGCGTGTGTTCTTCTCAAAGGCTTCTGTATCTTTAAAAGCCACGAATGGGCAATCAATGGCAATACAACCTGCAGCCCTGGCAGCAACAGCATTATGAGCTCTCGCATAAAGTTGCTCATCCCCCTCAATGGTGAGTTTCACCCTCATGTCTTTCGTATAATCCACCGCACCAAAGATAAGAGAATTGACGCGTTTGCTGGCAATGGCTGAGGGATAAGCGTTGATGACCCCTTTGGCTGTCTCAATAAGAAGCTGAATGGCGATGCTTCCTACTTTGAGCCCTCTTCTTCGCTCCAATTCTTCCAATTTCCAATCGAGACGTTGAACATGGTCCGGGCCACCACACTTGGCTAAGCAAACACCGGAGAGGCCCTCGTGGACAATGGCTTCAAGATCATCATTGGTCATCAATGTCTCCCAGTTGTTGATCCGGACATAAATTGTGGAACCCCCTGATCCCGCAAATTTCAGATTCTCTCGTGTCATTTCTCGAGCTTTTGGCTTCTCAGCAGGGGGAACAGAATCCTCCAGATCCAAAGTAATGATGTCAGCTGGGGTCTCGGGAGCCTTGGAAATCATCTTCTCATTATTTCCCGGAATATAAAAAACAGATCTCATTACAGTCATCTTAGCACCTCCTATTGGGTTTTTGGGTTAAGAATAAATTCGTAATCCCCCCAACCCCCCTTTAGAAAAGGGGGGTTGGGGGGATTTGTTCTCTTTAGACGCCTAATAAACGTTTAATAGTTGGAGCGATTTCATCGGGTCGATCCACCACGTGAACCCCTGCCTCTTTAAGGGAAGCAATTTTATCCTTCGCTGATCCCTTTCCTCTTTCGATGATACTGCTCGCATGGGAGAATCGCATTCCCTCAGGAGCCCATGCCCCAGCCACATAAACAACAAGGGGCTTGGTAAATTTTTTGGTTCTCACTGCCTCGGCCGCCTCTTCTTCATAGGGACCACCAATTTCACCGAAGATAGCAACAGCCTTTGTTTCCTTATCCGCTTCAAAAAGAGGCAGGATGTCGCCGAAAGACTGACCCACAACCGGCTCTGTCCCTATATGTAAGACCGTGGTCACACCAAGGCCTGCCTGTTGAATAGCCCACGGCACCGTGCCGGACTGTCCACCACTTCTTGAGATGACACCCACGGGTCCTGACACAAAAACTCTTTTCGCAAACTCAGGAGTTCCACCTAGCCACCCAGCTGCCGCAATGCCAGGACTAATAATTCCAATGGAACCTGGGCCCAGCAGACGGGCACCTTTCTGTTTCCCATAGGCCATCATCTCAAGGATATCGTAAAGAGGAACTCGTTCAACAGGCATGACGATAAACTTTATCCCAGCATCCAGGGCCTCAAGAACGGCATCCTTCAGTCCTGGACCGGGAACAAAGGTGACGCTGGCATCAACGGGACCCTTCGCCTTCACGGCCTCTTCAACCGTGTTAAAGACAGGGATTCCTGACACTTCTTCTCCGCCCCTTCCCGGTGTTACTCCAGCCACCACTTTCGTGCCGTAGCCCTTCATAAATGCGGCTCGTGCCGAGCCTTCCCTTCCAGTAATTCCTTGAACCAAAATCGTCGTATTCTTTTCAAGTAGAATGGCCATCTTCTTCACTCCCCTTTGATTTATTCTGTCGCCCCCATTATGTCATTCTGACCGACAAAGGAAGCGAAGAATCTCTTTTTAGAGTGAGTCTTGTTAGAAATATTGTTTATTAAAATCGAGATTCTTCGTCGCCTTGCTCCTCAGAATGACAAACTATGCTAACCCTTTTAAACAACTCCGTGTTTTTTTTTGTATTCGTCTAATCCGGGAATTGGGGCCTCAATGGTAATCGCCTTGTTTCCCCTGAACCAGCATTCATACTCGCATGCCAGACACTCCGTACCTATCCGTTTTGCAAATTCCACATCCCCAGCGAGGGCGGGTTTTCCATCCTTGATCACCAAGATGCCTCGATCGAAGAGTTTACACCCTGCAGCGCACGCGTGGGTCTTACAGTCGACACATTTACTTTCATCGATAATGACCTTTATCGTTCTTTCTTCAAAATGCATGGTCATTCCTCCTTTACCCTGTACAATATTAAAATCTAAGCCTTAGCCAGACATAAACATTTCTACCTCAATCAAATTCTTCGGTTAAACCCATCATTTAGAAATTATTGTACGGGGTTTATGCCTTTATACCTCTCTTCTTTCGATATTCATCAATGAGGGCCCTCATACGTTTTGCTAGAAACTCTGTCTCGTACACCTTATCGCTTCCATAGATCTCGATCGGGTTCTGTTTCTGCAAATCCGCTGTTCCCTCCTTCAGAATCTCCATCGATTCTTTTTCCTTGTTCCCGCAAAGTAAAATCACACAGGGGAATCCGGGTCTCTTGGGGAGTTCCTCCCTGAGGGCTTTCACCACCCCGTGGGCATGGTGCCACTGTTCCTGGTTCGCCACAATGAAACCACCGAGCATGTATCCTTCAATATCCGGTTGAGAAATAATGACTTTGGCGGCCCGGTAAACTTTTGCAGCTGTTGGATTTCCACTCGTATCAGCATAGTTGGCGATCTTGAGCCCCTGACGGTTCAGGGCATCGACCCCCAAAATAGCACCTCCTCCGCCAATCCCATGGTAGCCTACGTAACCCAGTCCTTTCTTATCCGGAGCCATCTGCGCAATATAACAGGTTCCCCGGAGATCGCCCTCCTCAATCCACCATGCAATCTTGTCAAACTCGGTGGGAGGCGTTGGGGCTTCGCGGGCCACGTCAATGCCCAATTCGGGATGACGGAATACGGAAGAGTCGTCAATGGCCATGCGGCAGTCCGCAGCCAGTATTTTTCCATCCTTTGTCAATACAAGAGGATTAATTTCCGCAGTCCGGCAATTGTATCCTTTGAATGTCTGGTACAATCCCATGATCGCTTGAGCAATGGAGGGAAGAACCTGGGTTGGAACCTTTAGCTTTACACAAAGATTGAGAGCATCATAGAGGCGGAAGCCTCTGAGGACGTCTACGGTCATTTGGGCAATCTTTTCTGAGGGTACAGATTCAATATCCATTCCCCCTTCCGTGCTGAACATCACGACCGGGGCTCTCACTTCCCTCGTGGCATCGATGATGACGCCGACATAGTATTCTTTTTCAATATTTAATTTTTCCTCAACCAGTACTTTTTCAACCTTCAAGTTTTTGATTTCCGATCCCAAGAGCTGGTTAGCAGCGATTTCTGCATCGAGAGGATGTTCAGCAAACTTAATGCCCCCGGCTTTCCCGCGACCTCCGGCCCAAACTTGCGATTTGACGGCAACGGGCTTACCAATCTTCTCAGCTATCTTTTTAGCCTCTTGGGGGGTCGTTGCTACCTCACCTTGAGGAATTGGTACTTTTGACGCCTTGAGCAACTGCTTTCCCTGGTATTCATATAATCGAGCCATAACCTCCTCCTAAAGGCTATTAAATTAGAATCCTAATTAGATCTATATTCTGCCATTTTATAACAAATGAGATAGACCTTGTCAATAAAAAAGATTAAATGTGAAAATGGTCAGACCAAAATACCAAATTAAATTTTTTTCTTTTAATTTAAAGAAGTTAGCTTATATTAAATTTAAAGATTGACAAAATATTGAATTTTTTTTAAAATGGTTTGACCATTAAAGTATTAGGGTTCAGTAAAACTTTTAAACCCAGCCTCAAGACAGGGGTCTTTCATGTTTAAATCCATCAAGCACACTAAAGTATCTGACGAAATTGTGAATCAAATAAAAAGCCTTATCAGTGATGGGATATTAAAACCTGGAGATCGCCTTCCTCCTGAAAGAGAACTCGTCAATCAATTTGGCGTGAGCCGTCCGTCCCTCAGAGAAGCCCTGAACTCATTGGTGGCTATGGGATTTTTGGAATTAAAGGGAAAAAGGACCTACATCAAGTCGGTGGCATCAGAGAGTGTGCAAAATCCTCTCTCTCTGCTCATCAAGGCAGATACCCAGAAGATCTTCGACCTGATCGAGGTAAGAAAAGCCCTAGAGGCTTGGGGTGCTTTTCATGCTGCCCAACGAGCTACGGAAGAGGATATTAAAAGGTTGGAGTCGATTATCAAGGAGATGAAGAAAGCCTTTGACGAGGGTCGATCCTGGGAAAAGCAAGATGCTGATTTTCACCTGGCGTTGGCCCAAACGACACATAATACAATCCAGACTCACATCATGTCCACGATCTACGATCTCCTCAGGGAATCCGTGGCAAGGGTTTTTAGAGATCGAGCGAAAGTGAAAAAATTGCTCGACCACCATTACCGAATATTCAGTGCGATTAAGAATCATTCTCCCGATAAAGCCAGGGAGAAAACCCTCGAGCACCTGAATTATGTCGAGTCAGAGGTAAAGGCATCAACGGGCCAGAAGGAATAAGAAAAGTGAAAATGGTTGAGAGGACCTTTGTCAGGAAGTTATAATTAAAATATGATTTGAGTTTGAAGAAGGAGTCCGCAAGGGATGTTAGCAAAAGAAAAACTTATTGAGATCGTTGGAGCTGATAATTTCACCGATCAGTTGGAGGAATTGGTTCCATACAGTTATGACGCTTCGATGAATGTTCATCGACCTGATGCGGCAGTCTGGCCTGAATCGACTGAGCAGGTTTCTGAAATCGTAAAGTTTGCCGACAAACATAAAATTCCTGTTGTCCCTCGAGGAGCAGGCACAAGTCTCAGCGGAGGAGTTATTCCCATCCATGGTGGAATCATCATTGACCTCTCCAGGATGAACCGCATTCTTGAAGTAAGCATTGAGAATCGCTATGCCCATGTTCAGGCCGGTGTGGTCTGCGATGACCTCAACAGAGAACTGGCAAAACATGGTTTTACTTTCCCTCCTGACCCTGCAAGCAGTACCGTTGCCACCATTGGGGGAAATGCAGCCACCAACGCTGGTGGAATCAAGGGGGCCAAATACGGCACTACCCGAGACTATGTCCTCGGCCTTCAGGTCGTTCTGCCAAACGGAGAGATCATGCGCACAGGCTCCTACACGATGAAATGCGTCTCTGGTTATGATCTGGCTAAACTCTTCATCGGGGCAGAAGGAACTTTGGGAGTGATCACAGAGGTCACATTAAAAATCAATCCCCTTCCCCGTCACGCCATGACTGCCGTGGCCACTTTTGCCAAATTGGAGGATGCAGGAAAAGCCATCTTCCAGACCATGACCAGTGGAGTATTGCCGAGTGTCATGGAGATTCTGGACAAGGTCACACTTAAATCTATTAAAGAGAATACGGACATCGATCTTCCTGAAGCAGAGGCAATGATCTTAACGGAAACAGACGGTTATACATGGGAAGAGGTGGAGGCTCAGATGGAAGTGGTCCTTCGCGTCCTCAAAGAAAATAATCCCATCTCCATTAAAACAGCTAAAGACGAAAAAGATCGGTTCAATCTCTGGAAAGCTCGTAAATCCGCTTACGCTACCCTCGCCCGCGCCAGCCATAGTTTCGTATTGGATGATGTCACCGTTCCCATTTCCAGAATTCCAGAGTTATTGGTGGGAATTCAGGAGATTTCTCAAAGACATGGCATCGTGGTTGCCACTTTTGGTCATGCCGGCGATGGAAACCTTCACCCACAAATCCTTTACGATGGATATGACCCAGAACAAGTGGAGAGGATGGAAAAGGTCGAGGAGGAGATCTTTCGTCTCGCCATTTCTCTCAATGGAACCCTGTCTGGTGAACATGGCATCGGTCTCTCCAAAGCAAACTTTATGACATTGGAACACGACTCAGTAGAAATGGGACTGATGAAGCAGATCAAGAGAACCTTGGACCCCAACAACATCATGAATCCCGGCAAAAGGGCATTGGATGGTTAAGAACTGGAATATTGGAATACTGGAAGGATGGAATACTGATTTTCAACGAATTGAAAAATAGAATTTTTTCCCATTATTCCATCGTTCCAACAATCCACTATTCCAATTTTTTTAGGAGAGACGATGGCGAATCCATTGCAGCTCGATGAAAAACGACGCAAGGCCATTACTCAATGTTCCCGCTGTGGCTTTTGCCGGGCGGTCTGCCCTATCTTTGACCTGACCAAAAGACCCATTACGAATGCCCGTGGGAAGATGATTCTCATGAAAGAGGTGATGGAGGGTAAGCTTCCTGTGACCGAGGGGGTGGCCCAGGCTCTTCTTCGATGCACCACCTGCATGAATTGTACGGTCACCTGCCCTTCCGGTGTAGATCCCCAAGAAGTGATCAAGGCTGCACGGAAAGATATGGTTGGAATGGGTTATGACAACCTCTTTAAAAAAATTGGTGAGGTTGTTGAGAAATACGGAAATATCTATGGAGAGGAGGAGCGGTACGACTGGGGACACAAAAAGGGAAGCGCCCCTTACATCCTTTTTGTGGGCTGTGTGGGAACTTATAGAGAAGAAGAAAGTGTAGAAGAGACCATCCGTCTTCTTGATCTTCTAAAGGTTGACTTCACCATGATTGATGAGGTCTGCTGCAGTGGCGTAATGGAGGATGTAGGTTACAAGATCAAGGAGGAGCTGGCCCGGCAAAATGTTCGAGAACTGCAGAAAACCCGAGCCAAAACATTGATCACGACTTGCCCTTACTGTTACAGGGTGTTCAAAGAACACCCTTCCTACAAAGACTTAGGAATGGAGGTCAAACACATTACTCAATTTCTAAAAGACTTTGACTTTGGAGTGAAAACCAATAAAAAAGTGACTTACCACGATCCCTGTGATCTTGGCCGGCACGCCGGTATCTATGATGAGCCGAGGCAAATCATCCAAAAGATTGCACCCAATTTTGTGGAGCCGAGGCGGACAAGAGAGAATGCCATGTGTTGCGGTTCTGGGGGTGGACTCAGGGGATCATATCCTGAGGATTCCATCGAAATTTCAAGAAATCGCTTAAGCCAAATCATTGAAGAGACAGGAGCTGATATTTTGCTCACGGAATGTCCATCGTGCCTCCACAATTTTAGAAATGCTAAGCTCCGAAAACAGAAGATTGAAATTTATAACATTACGGAGTTCATCGCCCAACTTTTACAAGAGGCACATAAAAAAGAAGCAGCATAATTAGGGTTCGAGGATTCCAGGGGTCACGGGTTCAAGTGTTTATTTTTAAAAGCTTCACTGGAACCCTCTGCCACTTGAACCCTTGAATCCTTTTACTAATAAGAGGAGGGGGTGTAGAGATGAATATTGAGGGATATGAATTTCCAGAAGGGCTTTATTACGATAAGAATCATTTCTGGGCAAGAGTGGAAGGAGATCTGGTTGTTATGGGGATGAATGAATACGCTCAGAAGATGGCGGGTAGCATTGTCTATGTGGGTCTTCCTCCGGAAGGGAAAAAACTTGTTCAGGGGAAAAACTTTACTAAGATTGAATCAGGGAAATGGCTTGGAAAGGTCTTTTCAGTAGTGAGTGGTGAGTTGGTGGCGGTGAATGAAGAGCTAGAGAGGAAAGCAAAACTCATCAACGAGGATTGTTATGGCAAAGGATGGATGTTCAAGATCAAACCCGATAACATGGATGAACTCAAGAATCTCATGACAGATCCTGCTGTCATTCAAGAGTGGCTCAAGATAGAGATTGCCGAGCACGGTAAGAAATAAATAAGATTACACAGATTCAATGAAAGATTACACGGATTATAAAAACAAAACCATAAGATCATGATCCTATTCTTAATCAGTTTGGTCCAATGATCAGTTTATCTGTGTAATCTCTGTTTTTAAATCCGTGTAATCAGGGTCTTTTTCCATGAAGCTTTCAGCCTTTACTCCCAAACAGTTAGTCGAAATCGAAGCCTGTACTCGCTGTGGCGAATGCCTGAAGTATTGTCCTGTCTATGCTCAAAGAAATGAGGAGGAGATTGATCCTCGAGGAAAAATTCAGGCCTTCAAGTCGTTCATCCGCAGCCAATATGGGCTATGGGCAAAGATTTTTGGTCCGAAGAAGTTGGATGAAGGAAAGCTAAAAAAATTCTCAGAGATGGTCTATCGCTGCACCCTCTGCGGCGAGTGCAGCGTAAGTTGCCCTGTTTCCATCGATGCCAAACATCTCTGGACTGCGTTGCGCGAAACTTTGGTAGAGATGGGTCATTCCCCAGAAGCAGCCAAGCGAATGAAAGCCAATGTCCTTCGGGCCCATAATGTCTCTGGAGACGAAAACGAAGAGAGAACAGAATGGCTAGAGTTCTTGGATGAACTCCCTGACCATCAATATAAGAAAGAGAAGGCCGAGGTTGCTTTCTTTGTGGGATGCGTGGCTTCCTTTTTCCCTCTGGTACAAAAGATCCCCTTAGCTTTCGTCGAAATCCTGAACAAAACAGAAGTTGATTTCACACTCTTGGGTGGAGAAGAGTGGTGTTGCGGCTTTCCTCTCATCGGTGCGGGGATGAAAAAAGATGCTGAGGTTCTGATCCAGCACAATTTGGAAATGGTGAAAGAGAAGGGTGTTAAAAGTGTAGTTTTCGCTTGTCCCTCCTGCTACCATACCTGGATGGAGGAGTATAAGACGGATATCGAGATCTTTCATTCGACCCAATTCATCAAAAAACTGATTGACGAGGGGAAGATCACCTTCAAAGAAAAGAAGATAAAAGTCACCTATCACGACCCTTGTGATTTAGGGAGGGCGAGCGGAGTTTATGAAGCCCCAAGAGAAATCCTCCGAGCCATTCCTGGTGTAGAGGTGGTGGAGATGGCAGAGAATCGTGAGCAGTGCAAATGTTGTGGTGGAGGTGGAAATTTAGAAATGGTGGATCCGGACCTTTCAGCAGCCCTGGCTCAAGAGAAGATTAATCAGATCCAGGCGACAGGGGCCGATACGGTAATTACAGCCTGTCAGCAGTGCGTCCGCACTATCTTGACCACCGCCCGAAGAAAAGAGATTCCTATCAATGCGATGGACATCACGGAGTTTGTGCTGAAAAATATGAAAGCATAGGATTCAAGGGGTCAAGGGGCCGAGGGTTCCAGTGAAAATCTTAAAAATAACCACTTGAACCCTAGAACCCTAGGATCCTCGAACCCTTTAAAAAACCATGGATAAACACTTCATCTTCTACATCATGTTTTTCCCAACGGTGATTTTCTTCTTATGGGGGATGGGCCTCCATGTCAGTATGTGGCTGGAGGGAACCCTTGAAGGAGTAGAGAATGTCACCAAATGGGAAAAATTTAATATCTACATCAGGAGAGGCTGGAGAGGATTCTGGGCCAGGCCAGGTTGGTATATAAAAATCCTCATCACCGAAGTCATCTTCCATCGAAAACTCTTCAGCAAATCTTTTTATCGCTGGCTCGCTCATACTCTATTGGTATTTGGCTTCGTGGCCACCTTTGTTGTGGACATGATTAAAGGATTTACAACGGGATACCTTGTTGAATTCAGCCATAGCATTCCGTTTTTCTCTTTTGCCCGCGTGTTTGAGACGGGTGTAATTCGTCCTTTCCTCGATTTCTTCCTCGAGTTCTTCAGTTTTCTTATACTGGTAGGCTGCGTCATGGCTATTATTCGGCGCTTTGTCATTCGCCCCGATCAACTCCGGACTGAAGAAGAGGACATTACCACCCTACTCTTCATCCTTTTCCTTGAACTTTCCGGCTATTTTATTGAAGGCTACCGCATTGCTCATCATGAAGTCGTTGAGGCACATGTCTACCTGGCTAACTTCACTCCTGCCAGCGCTAACAACTGGATTTCCTTTGGAGGTTACTTCTTATCCCAATTCCTCAGAGATATAAAAATCAATGCTGACTTCCTCTGGTACTTCCATGTGGTACCCAGTCTCATCTGGTTCATCTATATCCCCCACAGCAAACTGCTCCACATCTTCACATCTTCAATAACCGTCGTCGCTGATAGAAGAAAAGAATCATAGGAAAGTGAGGAGACCATGTACGTATTCGATCTTGGGAGGCTTCCGGGCCAGCAATCCATGCTCATTTTCCATGCCCTCGCCCGGATGGGCGTTGAGGCCCTGGTCATCGTCTCCCCCAAAATCCCTCTCGCGAGTATTGGATATTTCCAGGATGCTGAACAAGAAGTCGATCTTCAATACTGTAAGGAATTGGGGATCCCCTTCATGCGAAGGGAGGTTGGGGGAGGGGCGACTTATTTAGATGAGAATCAGATCTTCTATCAACTCATCTGGAAGAAAGATAATCCAAAATTTCCCAGGGTGGTCCATGAAATTTACCCATGGTTCTCAGAAGCGCCTGTCGAAACATACAGAACATTTGGAATCAAGACAGAATTCCGTGTCGTCAATGATATCATCACTCAGGGAGGAAGAAAGATCGCAGGAGAGGGCGGAGGAAATATTGGAGAATGTATGGTCTTCGTCGGAGGCATCCTTCTCGATTTTGACTATCAAACGATGAGCAAGATCTTGCGAGTTCCTGATGAAAAATTCAGGGACAAGGTTTATAAAACAATGGAAGAAAACCTGACCACGATGAAGAGAGAATTAGGAATGATTCCATCGCGGGAGGAGGTGGTCTCTATCCTCAAGGGAAAATTTGAAAAAATGGTGGGAAAGTTGATACCAGCTTCATTAAATTCAGAAGTTCTTGAGAAGATGAGAGAAATAGAAGCATGGATGACCTCGGAAGAATTTCTCTTAAAAAAGACTCCCAGAATTCCAGGAGGAGTTAAAATCAGGGAAGGCGTGGAAGTCCTTTATGGTCTCCACAAAGCCAGGGGAGGTTTGATTAGAACGGCTGAGGAGGTTTCTGAGGAAAGAATCGAAGACATCACCATTTCTGGAGATTTTACCTTCTTTCCCAAAGAACAATTGATCGGCTTAGAGGAATCATTAGAAAAGGTCTCTCTGGAAGAAGAAAAAATCGTCGAAAAAGTGGAAACTTACTACGAAGAGAAAAAGGTCGAATCCCCCGGCGTGGAATCCAAAGATTTTGCCCTGACGATTTTAAATCCG
Source organism: Thermodesulfobacteriota bacterium (assembly GCA_049513055.1). GTDB lineage: Bacteria > Desulfobacterota > BSN033 > BSN033 > UBA1163 > UBA1163. The sequence goes on along the minus strand of JBEKWN010000004.1, from coordinate 85,818 downwards.
ATTCAAGATCCTAAAAAAGATTAACTAACTTCACATGTAAATTAAATCCACAATTACACTAGGATTTCCCTCAACGCTCCCATCAGGCAATGGATATATCGGAGCTTGCAGGTCTCTCCCATGAGGCCTACTCTCCACACTTTTCCCTTTAGCCAACCTAAGCCCGCCCCTACTTCGATGTTATACTCATTCAAAAGCCTCGAACGTGTTTTGGCATCGTCCACCCAGTCAGGGAGAACCACTGAAGTCAACATCGGCAAACGATAGCCTTCCTGCGCAAAAAGTTTGAATCCGAAACCCTCCAGTTCCATCTTTAAACGATCGCCCAACGCCTCATGACGCTGAAATCTATTCTGAAGGCCCTCCTCAAAAACGATCTTCAACCCTTCTCGCAAGGCATAGAACATGGAAACAGGTGCAGTATGGTGATAGACCCTCTCTTCTCCCCAATATTTTTCAAGTAATGATAAATCAAGATAAAAACTCTGAACCTTTGTCTTGCGGGACCGAAGGACATCCATCGCTTTGGAGCTCACGGTGATTGGAGAAAGCCCTGGTGGAACACTGAGACACTTTTGGGAACTACCGTAGCAGACGTCGACTCCCCATTCGTCAACCTTTACATTATATCCTCCCAAAGTGGTCACAGCATCCACCACAAGGAGTGTATTCACCCTTTTGCAATAGGCTCCTATTTCTTCAAGAGGTTGCCTCACTCCGGTGGAAGTCTCTCCATGAACGACGCCACATATCTTGGCCTCGGGATGTTCCTTTAAGGCCTTGATCATTTTTTCTGGGTCAATCATTTTCCCCCATTCCTCCTCGACCCGTATGACTTTAGCACCGCACCGGGAGGCTACCTGAGTCATCCTATCTGCAAAGAAGCCATTTACTCCAATGACAACAACATCTCCCGGCTCGACGAAATTGACATAGGAAGCCTCCATCCCTGAACTCCCTGTAGCAGAGATAGCCAGGGTTACCCGGTTTTTTGTCTGAAAAATGCCTCTTAACATCTCACTGATCTCATCCATACAGGCCAGAATCTGGGGATCGAGGTAACCGATGACCGGGTTAGACATGGCTTGATAAACCCGGTAATGGACATTGCTCGGCCCGGGGCCCATAAGAATCCGATAGCTCGGATGCATATCTCCTCCCATCCACTTTTCCATCATCAAACCTCCTCCAAATCTATTTTCATTCCATCGCTGGCAGCGATGACTTTCAATCCCAATTCTTTCTCTAATTCAGCAGCCACGACCCAAGGTTTTGCTTTGATCATCGTCATCCCAAAATGGGTCAGGATGGTCAACTTCGGCTTCGTTTTCTTGAGGATGTTCTTAACATCTTCAATCGAGAGGTGGTCGATCGGGTCATCCCCGATGGGTTTCAACCGGACCACATGAATGACCAGAATCTCTCCTCTATAAAGATTCGGGAGTTCCGGAAAAAATTTTGTATCCGTAACAAAAGAAATCGTACGGGGTATTGTCTTGAAATTGAGACCATAAGTCTCTGCGCGATGCTGGTGCCTTTGGGCGGTTGAGAACCGAATGTCTCCGATCCGATATTCGGAATCCTCCTTTAACGCCTCTATCTTTTTAACATAACCCATCGCATATTTTAAAACAACTGGATCTTCCTCCAGGGCATCCCTGGGAGCGAACAGAACACCCCTCTTCTTAAACCCTCCCTCTGTCATGGCCTCAATCATGACGTTAATATCGCCGGAATGGTCTAAGTGTTTATGGGTGAGGAGAATGCCATCCAATGTGGATGGTTCTAATCTGGGTTTGCTGCTGAGACACCGAACGAGGGCCCCAGGCCCCGGGTCAATATAGAGATTCGTATTACCAACTGAGAGCCAGACTCCACCGGAGGCTCGGAGTTGCTTCATCACCACAAAGCGGGCACCTGCCGTGCCCAAAAACTTGATGAAAGACATGTGGCATAAACGAATAGAACGAATGATAGCAAATCAATCGAATATCAATAATAAAAATTATTACAATTCTTCACGTTCGGTGTCATTCGAGTTATTCGCCTCTCTCCAGTTCTCTTAACCTCTTATCATCCAGTCCGAAGTAGTGCCCGACCTCATGGATCACTACCTCTTTGACTTTCTCTTCAATCTCCTCCCTCGTTTTACATATCGACTCGATGGGGATCTGAAAAAGTGTGATTTTATCCGGAAGGACATTCCCGTAGTAAAATCCCCTTCGATCTAAGGGGACGCCTTGATAAAGTCCCAATAAATCATAGGAGGACCTTAGCCCCATCTCTGAAAGAAGATCTCGTGAGGCCCGGTCCTCCACCACCACATCCACATTCTTCATCTTCTTTTTAAAAAATTTAGGAAGCCTCTTCAGCGCTAAAACCACTAACTCCTCAAACTCTTTTCGAGTCAATTTCATTTATAAGGGGTCGAGGGTTCAAGGAATCTTATTTAAATTTAAAACTGTCATGGGAACTCTTGAACCCTGGAATCCTTGAACCCTTTTTTTACTTTTGGAGATCCGGAACGATCTTCTCGAAGTAATCCAGAACCTGTGGGTTGCTCAAAGCATCCCTGTTCAGAACCGGTCTCCCGTGGATGATATTGGTAACAGCGCTCTCCACCTTTTTCATATTCATGGTATAGGGGGCATCGGGCATCTCCATGATGATCGCCGGAACATGACGAGGAGAGGCTTTTCCCCTGAGCGTTTTTTTGATGCTATCCTTCAATCCGTCTGTCAACTGGGCACCCGGTGCCAGCTTCACGAAGAGGATGATGCGCTGTTCGCCCTCCCAATTCTGTCCGATGGCAAGGCTGTCTGCAATTCCTCCTATCTTCTCCACGACATTATAAATTTCAGCGGTGCCGATCCGGACTCCGGATGGCTTCAGAACGGCGTCGGAACGGCCATAAAAAGTGATCCCCTTCGTATCACTGTGAAAGACGACATAGTCACCGTGGCGCCAAACATTGGGATAGTATTCAAAGTAGGCACTTTTATATTTTTCCCAATTCGGATCGTTCCAGAAATAGAGAGGCATGCATGGAGCAGGAGCTTCGCATACCAACTCTCCCTCTTTATCCCAGACGGGTTTCCCGTTTTCATCATAGGCCTTCACCTTCATACCAAGGCCCCCGCCTTGAAGTTCCCCGGCATAGACACGTTGAATCGGGCTGCCAATGGCAAAACAGCCGTTGATGTCCGTGCCGCCGGCGATGGAGTTAAAATGGAGGTCCTTCTTGACCTCCCGATAGACCCACTCGAACCCTTCCGCCGAGAGAACAGAGCCTGTTTGGGAAATCTCTCTGAGGGAGGAAAGATCATAGGTCTTTCCAGGTTGAATCCCCTCGCCTCGGAGATAGTTGATATAGCTGGCGCTGAGGCCAAAAAAGGTTATTTTTTCGTCCTGTACCATTTTCCACATCGCATAGGCATCGGGATAATTCGGATTGCCATCATACAAGACAATGGTGGCACCCACGCCCAGTGAACTGAGCAACCAGTTCCACATCATCCAGCTACATGTGGTGATGTAAAAGACTTTGTCCTCACGCTTTAGATCGCTATGGAGCATGAGTTCTTTCAAATGGTGGAGTAAAATCCCACCTGCCCCCTGCACCATGCATTTGGGTTTGCCGGTCGTCCCGGAGGAGAACATGATAAAGATGGGATGGTCAAAGGGTAGTTGTTCAAACTCAAGAACTGGCTCCTTTTCAGGGGCCAAGAAATCTTCGTAATGGATGGCATTAGGAATATTCCCGATATCTGGCTTAGTTCCCGTATAGGAAACAATGACGACTTTCTTGAGGGAAGGGATGGCTTTGGCCAACTCTGCTGCATTCCCCAAGGTATTGAAGGGTTTCGCTTTGTAAAAATAACCGTCTACTGAGAACAAGACCTTAGGCTCTATTTGACCGAGTCGATCCAGTGCAGCCTGCGGCCCGATGTCTGTGGCGCAAGAAGACCAGACAGCTCCGATACTGGCCGCAGCCAGCATGCCAATAGCAGTCTCCATCATGTTCGGCATATAGCCTGCGACCCGATCTCCTGGCTGAATCCCTATTTCACGTAAAGATTTTGCCAGCCGGGCCACTGTGTTATAAAGTTCTTTATACGTCATCTTTGCGGATTTCTGTGTTTCTCCCTTGAAAACAAAAGCCAATCGGTCATCTCGATACCGCAGGAGATTCTCTGCAAAATTGAGCTTGGCTCCTGGAAACCACTTCGTCCCCGGGAACTTTTTCAAGTCCTCCACCACCTGATCCCACCTTTTTGAGGCTTTGACCCCTGCAAAATCCCACATGGCTACCCAGAAATCAGAAATGGAATTAACAGACCACTGATATAAATCATCGTAAGTTCTAAATTTCTTCCCATACTTTCGATTAACAAATTCTATGAATCGGGTCATGTTGGCATTCTTAATTTGATCCTTCGATGGTATCCAAAGAGGTTTTTTTGATGGTTTTATAGAAGGTTTTATAACAGGTTTCTTCGGAGGCTTTTTAAAAAGCTTTATGGGAGGTTTCTTCGAAGGTTTTCTCAAAAGCTTTTTTGAAGGCTTTTTCAATAACTTCTTCGAAGGCTTTTTTGATGGTTTTTTTGGAGTTTTCTTTGAGAGCTTCCTTGAAGATTTCTTCACCGTCTTTTTTGAAGGCTTTTTCATAAAATCCCCCCTTCTTTAATCTAAATTTACCGAATTGCCCTTCATTGAATACCACTCTTAAAATTTTCCGTCAAGAATTATTTGCCGTTAAACAAAAGAAACGGGGGGCTGAGGGCATCGGGCTAAGAGGATGATTGATTTCCTTGCCCTTTAGGGTCAAAGCCTTTTATTTTCCAAGTTTATATGTTATTAATTTTTCATTAATTATCTTGCAGGAGAAATGAGTGGGACTCCTAAAAGAATTAAAAATGCTTGACCTTTCGAGGCTTTTACCAGGCCCCTACTGTTCTCTTCTCCTGGCTGATCTCGGGATGGAGGTTTTGAAGGTTGAAGACCCTGACCTGGGAGACTATTCTCGGAAGATGGGCCTCATGGGGAAAAGAGACAGCGCCTTTTTCCTCTCATTAAATCGAAACAAAAAGAGCATTACTCTGAATCTCAAGAAAAGAGAAGGAAGGGAAATTTTTTATAAACTCATAGAAACATATGACATTGTCTTAGAAGGATTCAGACCCGGGGTGATGGACCGCCTTGGCATCGGTTATCAGGAACTGAAAAAAAGAAATCCTCGTGTGATCTTCTGTTCTCTTTCAGGCTATGGACAGGATGGACCTTATCGAGAGAGATCTGGTCATGATGCAAATTACATCGGTTTGGGAGGATTGCTTGAAATAACAGGGGAAAAAAATGGGGATCCCGTCCTTCCGGGAGTTCAAATCGCCGATATCGGTGGAGGGGGGATGATGGCAGCTATCGCCATTCTCGCTGCAGCCATCCACCGGGAAAAAACAGAGGAGGGGCAATTCCTGGATATCTCCATGATGGATGGAGTCATCTCCTGGCTCTCTATGCATGCAGGAAAATATTTCTTTGACAAAGAACTTCCGAAACGGGGAGAGATGCAATTATCAGGAAGATATGCCTGTTATCAAGTCTATCCAACTAAGGACGGACGGCACATGTCCCTGGGAGCACTTGAGCCTAAATTCTGGATGAATTTCTGTGAAACGATCGGGCGTAGAGACCTGATTTATAAACAATTCATCGAAGGAGAGGAGCGGCTTCGGGTAATCGAGGAGATTCAAGATCTATTTAAGACTAAGACTCAAAAGGAGTGGGTTGACTTTTTCAAAAATGTGGATGCATGCTGTGAACCCATCTTAAACTTTGAAGAGGTCTTTCAACATCCGCAGGTTCTCCATCGGAAAATGGTCATGGAGTACGAGCATTCTGTTGAAGGAAAGGTCCGCCAGGTGGGAAATCCCATCAAATCATCCCAATTCCCTTTTGAGATTCGTCTCCCCTCCCCTGCCTGGGGAGAACACACGATGGAGGTTCTGAAAGCGATTGGTTATTCAGAAGAGGAGATCAAGCATTTTAAAGAGGTAAAGGCAATTTAAAGTTGAGATTCTTCAGCCGTGGAGTTTACCCTGAGCATAGGCGAAGGGCTCCTTCAGAATGACACCCTGTCTGTTACTCTGAGCGGAGCGAAGAGTCTGATTAATTAAATTTGTTAGGGACGTTCATGGCCAAAATCGAGATTGATCAAGAGCGATGTAAGGGATGCGGGCTTTGTACGATTGCCTGTCCGAAGGTCCTGATTAAGATTGGAGAAGAAATTAATCGTCAGGGATATTTTTATGTTGTGTGGGAGGCGAATGGACAATGCACGGGATGTGCACTCTGCGGCGAGATCTGTCCTGATGTCGCCATTCGAGTATGGAGGGATAGTGGAGAATCAAGAACCTGAAAAAATGTTAGCGAAAGGAAATGAAGCCATTGCCATGGCTGCCATTGATTCGGGATGTCTACTCTATTTCGGATATCCCATCACTCCTCAGAATGACATCCCGGAATATCTTTCCAAACATCTTCCTCCTTTGGGCGGGGAGTTCATCCAAGCCGAAAGTGAGATTGCTTCGATCAATTTACTCTTAGGGGCTTCAGCCACTGGAGCAAGGGCCATGACCTCTTCCTCGAGCCCTGGAATCTCACTCATGCAAGAGGGCATCTCCTATATGGCAGGAAGTGAACTTCCAGGCCTGATCGTCAATATTTCGAGGAGCGGACCAGGACTGGGTGGAATCTCTCCTTCTCAAGGAGACTATTTTCAAGCCACACGTGGCGGAGGACATGGAGATTATAGAATGATTGTCCTTGCTCCTTCCTCGGTTCAAGAAATGTATGATTTGACCTGCCTTGCCTTTAATCTATCCGACAAATACCGAAATCCCGCTATGATTCTGGGGGATGCCTTGATCGGGCAGATGAAGGAGCCCCTTATCCGAAAAAAGTGCCCAAAGATGGACCTTCCACCGAAGAATTGGGCGCTAACAGGAGCACAAGGGAGAAAACCGAATCGGCTTAAATCCCTTTATCTTCAGGACGGTGAACTTTCAGAACACAATTGGAAACTTCATCAGAAATATGAGCAGATGAAAAAAGAGGAAGTCCGTTTTGAAAGTTTTTTTACCGAAGATGCCAAATTAATTGTGGCCGCCTTTGGGAGCATGGCCAGGGTTTCAAAAACTTCTGTCGAGTTGGCCAGGGAGGGAGGGATGAAAGTCGGACTTCTCAGACCCATCACGATCTTCCCCTTTCCAGAAAAGGGTCTTTATGACCTCTCCCAACGAGTCAAACTATTTTTGACTGTCGAATTAAATACAGGGCAGATGGTGGAGGATGTGAAGCTTTCGGTGGAGCGGGATGCCCAAGTCTATTTTTATGGAAGGCCTCCAGGCTCTCTCCCTTCTCCAGAAGAAGTATTGGAGGAAATCAAGAAATACTATGTATAAGACTTTAAATTCGAAGCACGAAATCCATTCGTAAAGCGTCAGGCGTTAGGTGTTATGGTTTACACTTCACTCTTTACGCCTTACGGCTTTTGTGGAGTGAAAAAATGGAACTTGTCTTCAAACGTCCAGAATGTCTCATTGATATTCCATTCCATTTCTGCCCTGGATGCCACCACGGTATTGCCCATCGGTTGGTGGCAGAGGCGATTGACTATTTTAAGATCAGGGAAAAAACAATTGGAGTTGCCTCTGTGGGCTGCTCTGTTTTCATGTACGATTATTTCAATGTCGATGTCTTAGAGGCACCTCATGGAAGAGCTTCGGCTGTGGCCTCTGGAGTGAAACGTGCCAGGAAAGACCGGATCGTCTTCACTTACCAGGGAGATGGAGACCTGGCAGCCATTGGGATTGCAGAAGGTATTCATACGGCCAATCGTGGAGAAAATATCACCATCATCTTTGCCAACAATGGGATCTACGGGATGACCGGAGGGCAGATGGCACCCACAACGCTTCTTGGACAAAAGACGAGCACGAGCCCTTACGGAAGAGACTTTACCTATGATGGTTACCCCATTCGAATGGCAGAGATGTTAGCGACCTTAGAAGGTTGCGCCTTCGTGGCAAGGGTGGCTGTGAACAATCCAGCAAACTTAATGAAAGCCAAGAGAGCAATCCGTAAAGCCTTTCAGATGCAGATTGAAGAAATGGGTTTCTCTTTTGTCGAGGTATTATTGGCTTGCCCCACCAATTGGGGGATGACGGCTTTAGAGGCCAATCGCCGGGTGGAAGAGGAAATGATCCCTTACTTCCCATTGGGCATTTTAAAAGAACGGAAAATGGCAGACTATTTATAAATGGTACGTAAAGCGTTAGGTGTGAGGTGTGAACTCCTTACGCCTCACTCTTTACGCCTGACGAAAATTGTGGTGTGATTTATGACTAGCGATCGCTTTTATTACAACATCATCGTAGCCGGATTTGGAGGACAGGGAGTGATGGTCATTGGAAACCTTCTCGCCTACGCTGCCATGATAGAAGGTAAACATGTCACTTACCTCCCCGTTTACGGAGTCGAGATGAGAGGCGGGACGGCTAACTGCACGGTCGTAATCTCTTCTCACCAGATTGGTTCCCCTGTTGTAGGAAAACCTCATGCTGCCATTGTGATGAATTTGCCTTCTTTGATAAAATATGAACCGCTTATTCTACCCAGCGGGCTTTTGTTCTTCAATTCCTCTCTCATTGAGCCCAAAGAGACTTACCGGAAAGACATCGAAATTCTTTCCATCCCTGTCAATGAAATTGCGATTAATAATGGAAACCCAAAACTCGCGAATATGGTCGCCTTAGGCGCCTTTAATGAAAAAGCCAAATTGGTTCAGATGAGTTCTTTATTTGAGTCCTTAGAAAAGGTACTGGATGAACGATATCATCATCTCATCCCATCCAATATCAAGGCCATCGAAGTTGGAGCCAAGTTTGTTCAATCTCTTCCCTAATCCCTTCTCTTCTTGTGCCTGCCTGCGGTAGGCAGGGGAGAGGGTTAGGGTGAGGGGGAAAAGGGGGATATCATGGAAGAAGAAAGGGATTTTGGAGAGATCCGTGTTGGGGAAAAAGTTAAGGTCTTGAGAGAACAGAAGGGCCTTTCACTGAAAGAATTGGGCGACTTAACTGGATTTTCGACAGCATTGCTCTCCCAGATGGAAAACCACCTTGTTTCCCCATCCCTTGGAACGATTATCAAGCTGGCGAAAGCATTGGGCGTCAGAGTGGGCGACTTTTTGGGTGAAACAGAGGGAGAACCTTTTGCGATTGTGAGGAAGGACGAACGGAAAACGGTTTCTCGATTTGCCTCAAAAGAAGGGGTTAAGTATGGTTATTCGTACGAGGCTTTAGGGTTTGAGAAGAAAAACCGCCATATGGAACCTTTCATCGTGACTCTGGAACCCGCCACGGTTAAAGCTTCCAAGACTTCTGTTCATGACGGGGAGGAATTCATCTTCGTTCTGGAAGGCGAAATGGAAGTGATTCTGGGAAACCATACCGATGTCCTTTATCCAGGGGACTCCATCTATTATGATTCCAACATTCCTCATCGAGTCCAATGCCACCAAGACAAGGTGACGAGAATTTTAGCTGTACTCTACACATCCAGTACATAAAGGCTGGATCGTAGATTGTAGTCACTACGGTTAAAAAATTTGAAATCAAATCGCAAACCAACCATGAAAAAACTTCCTTCTTTTCTTTTAGTACTTCTCCTCGTCATCATGCTTCCTAACTTAAGTTTCAGTCAAACTCCTCTCAAGGTTGGAGCCTTGATCCCTTACACCGGTCGATGGGGAGATTCAGGGAGGGAATGTGCCAGAGGGATGTTGGACGCAGCGAAATGGCTCAATCAACGGGAGGGAGTTTCTGGAAGGAAATTAGAGATTATTCTCATTGACGATACCTCCCAACCCGCTGAGTTCATGGCAGCCTACCGAAAATTGAATGAAGCAGATCGTATTCTGATTCTCTACATATATTCCACCGAAACAGCCCTTGCTCTAGCTCCTCATTTCCATTTCGACCGGATCCCTACTTTCATCAGTTCCTTACCTTCCCAATTTGCCAACGCATCCAAATATCCCTATGTTTTCTCAATCACTCCGACCCCTCTCGACTTAGCAAAAATAGCGATGAATTTCATTTCAGATAAATCCGGAATCAAAATGAGAAAACCTAAAGTCATCTTCATTGGATCCTCTGACCACTTTGGTCGCCATTTTTTAGATGAAACGAAGGAATATGCCAGAACCCTGGGAATCGATATCGGGCCAGATGTGTGGATGTCCGATTTATCCCAGCCCGGAGATAAAGTATCGAAACACATCACTCCTCTCATTGCCACAATCAATGCATACAACCCCGATTTCGCCTACCTGAGCCTTACCTCCAAGGAAACCTCTACTTTAATGCAGGAAGTCACGAAAATGGATCTCAAAACCAAATGGATTTGCAATAAGAGGGCTTTTGACGAAAATCTGACCCCTTTCGATGGAGTTTTTGGAGTGCAACCCATCTCTCCTTTTGGAGAAGATATCCCGGGAATGACCGGGATCAAAGAGGCGCATCAGAAATGGCACCCCTACGATTCTCATACCCTTTCTTATGTCGAAGGATGGGCGACGACACAAGTGATCTCAGAAGCTTTAAGAAGGTCACTTCCAGAACAAGGATTTTCTCGTGGGAGGGTAAAGCTTGCGCTGGAAGGGTTTAAAGATTTCATCACAGGGGGTCTCACCCCTCCTCTCACCATTACTTCCAAGGATCATCGCCCCAGTGTGGAATCAAGGATCTTCGTTATTAAAGATGGAAAGCTCTCACGATATACAGGCTTCATCTCCTTGGGAAGGTAGTGGATGAATTATCTTGACAAAAAGGAGAGATAACTGTAAAAAAAGACATTTACTATTTTTAAAAATGGGGCATTTCGTTTTTCAAAAAAAAGAATTTTTAAACATCCCCGTGGGTGGGGAAAACGCTATCTTTAAGGAGGCAGAATTATGAAAAAGGCTAAACTATGGGTGGGAATTTTCTTTCTCGTAATGGCTTTATTGGGCTTGCCTTTTTTAGGACCCCAGGCTAACGCAGCAGCAAAACCGATTGTCATCGGAGCCCCTCTTGCCACAGCTTTTCTCTATGGCTGGGATGCAGAAAAGGCAATAAAACTGGCTGTGGAGGAAATCAATGCCAAAGGAGGGGTAACGGTCGGTAAAGAAAAGAGACCATTTAAGGTAGAATCGATGGATACTCGAGATCTTGAACCTGGTGTACCTACCAGTGATGCTCTATTGGTAGTAGAAAAACTCATCCTGGAGAAAAATGCTGATTTTATTATTGGTGGCCCTGTCCGCTCTGAAGGAGCTCTTGCGGCAATGGACCTGCTCTCCAAGTACAAGAAAGTATCCATATTAACGACAGGAGCCTTGACCCCAGCGTATTCCAAGCGGGTGGAAGCCGAATATGAGAAATTTAAGTATTGTTTCAGAATCTCCGGCGAAGTCGGCTGGATGGTAACGGGAGAATTCCTCCCTGCTCTCATGGATATCAAAGCAAAATACGGCCTCAATAAACTTTTCATCATGATCCAAGATGTCGCTCATGCACGTGGCGGAGGCGATCTTGTGGCCAGATTGGCTTCAGAGAAAGGTTGGGAGGTTCTAGGGAAAGAGATCTACCCAACTGGGACAACAGACTATTCTGTGGGGCTGATGAAGGCTAAAAAAGAAAATGCCCAGGTGATTCTTATATGGATGGATATGCCTGAGACTTCCATCCTTCTTAAGCAATGGTATGATATGAAAGTACCTGCACTCCCCTTTGGCACAATCATTTCTGCTGCTGAGGAGCCTGGATTTTGGAAGGCCACAGAGGGAAAAGGAGAATTTTGCCTGGCCAGTGTGGTCAACGCAGGCAATGCTCCATCTAAAGCGACTCCATGGACGATGAAATTCGTTGAAGCCTATACAAAGAGATGGAAGGTAGAACCTGAAGGCTACGGGACTTCGTCAAGTTATATGGCAGTCTATGTTCTGAAAGATGCTATTGAGCGGGCTGGCTCACTTAATCCCGATGCCATCATCGCTGCCCTTGAGAAGACCGATATGATGGGCGTTTATGGTAGAATAAGATTTAATCCCAAAAATCACCAGGTCATCCCCAGCATTGATCCGAATGAAGGGGCAGTTGGGACAATTTTCCAGTGGCAGGCAGGAAAGAGGGTCGTGGTCTTCCCGCCCAAAATTGCTATGGGCGAGATTAAACTTCCTCCCTGGATGAAGAAGTAATAAAGTTGTCATTGCGATTCCGCCAAGGCGGGAGAAGCAATCTCTTGGGATTGCTTCGTTGCTTCCATTCCTCGCAATGATTTTCTTGGGGCAAAAGGGGGTGGGGGAAACCCCTCCCCTTTTTTACGTGAGATACTTCTAAAATGGTTATACTTATCTACGGAATCATCAATAGTTTCTCGCTCGCTTTGATGGCGATCGGTTTTACTTTAGTTTACGGAATTTGTCGACTCCCCAACTTTGCCCATGGGGCATTATATGTCGTCACAGGATTTCTTGTCTGGAGTTTAATAAACCTCCTCAAATTAAACTATGTCATTTCTATTCTCCTAGCACTCATTATTATGGGGCTGGTTGGAGCCGCCATTTATCGATTCGTTCTCATTCGAGTGAGAGGGATGGCCACATCTGAAATCATCGCAACTTATGCCCTGGGGCTGACTATTCTCGAGTTCTTGCGTTGGGGGGGGTTCAAAGGAATGACTTATACTCTCCCTGTTTTCATTGAAGGCAGCGTCAATATAGGAGGCATTCCTGTCGACTTTCAACGGATTATCGTTATAGGCATCGGAATCGTTGTGGTCTCCTTTATGTGGCTCTTTACCCATTTCAACAAGACTGGCTTAGCACTAAGAGGGATGGCCCAGGACGAGCATGCGGCGATGATGTTAGGAATAGATTCCGACTGGATGGCTGTTATTGCCATGGCCATGGGATCTATTCTGGCCGGACTTTCTGCCATCGCCTTACTTCCTTTGGGCAACATTGTTGTGGAGGCAGGTTACAATGTATTAATTCTCTCGATTGCTGTGTGCATTGTCGGAGGTCTGGGCAGTTGGGTGGGAGCAATCCTCGCTGCTTTTATGATTGGATTCCTTCAAATTATTACTGTTACCTATATCCAATCCCATTTCCAGATGGTCGTGGCGCTCCTGGCCATTATCGTGACTCTCATACTAAGACCTTCTGGGCTCTTCGGCAGGCAGAAAGAACTGGAGGAAAGAGTATAAACGTTCCAATTCAAATTGCGAAATGCAAAATGATAAATGTAACGATTTTGAAAAAACGGAGATAAAGTTTGCAAAATCAAGAAAGGCGTAAAGAGAGAATAGATCGGGGTATCAAAGTCAGGACAGAAGGGATCTATGCAGTCTCTTCATGGCAAGAGGTAGCCTACCTCGTCCTTCCGAGACTGATTTTAATTGTAGGTCTTCTCCTCCTCCCCCTCCTTATTCCATCCCTCTATTGGAAACGGGTTGTATCCATTGCCGCTATATATGCCCTGCTCGCTCTCGGGTTCGATTTCTTAGCCCATTTTGTAGGGTTAGTCTCCCTGGGAGGCGCTTTTTTTATAGGGGTGGGCGGATACACGGCAGCCATCCTCAATAAATCCTTGGGTCTCTCACCTGTGTTTACCATTCCTATGGCCACCATTGGTGGAGCTATTATTTGCACCCTTCTACTTCTCCCTGCCCTTCCTCTTAGAGGAGTCTATTTTGCTATTGTGACCCTTATGTACCCTCTGGCTCTGATGAGAATCATTGAAGCATTAAATATCTTCGGTGGAACGGATGGCATCCTTGGGGTGGCCGGTTTCCCCAACAGATGGATTGAACAGTATCTCATCATCTTTATTGTGATCTTCGCACTGTTTGGTTTAAGGAGATTGGTGAATGAGGATATCGGACTCGTCTTTCGCGGAGTCAAGGATAATGATCAAGCTGTCAGAGCCTCTGGATTAAGCATCACTCTTTACAAAGCGATTGCTGTTTTCATTGCTTCCGGACTTGGCTCTCTCGGAGGTGCTTATCTTGCCCATATCTACATGTGGTCAGGAATCTCACAATTCGCTCTCGATTTTTCTGTCATTCCCATTGCTGCCACGGTCATCGGTGGGGGAGGTACTCTGGTAGGTCCCTTATTGGGTTGCTTCTTTCTGGTCCCCATCTCAGAATGGTTACGAACCTTTGGAACTTTAAGAATAGTCTTCTATTCCGTGATCCTGATGGCGTTCATTATGTTTCGAAGCGAAGGAATCATGGTCTATGCTCAGCGGAAATACCATCAGTTTGAGAGGTGGGTGAAGGTATGAGTGGAGAGGACATTCTCCAAGTGACAGATGTCTGCAAAACCTTCGGTGGGATCCAGGCACTACTGAATGTCAGTTTTAGTATTCAGCAGGGCGAGGTTTTTGGGATCATTGGTCCTAATGGATCTGGGAAGACGACCCTCATTAATTGCATCACCGGTTTTATAAAGATGGATTCTGGCAGGGTCCTTTATAAGGGTAAAGATATTAGTAATAAGGCGCCCAATCAGATTGCCAATCTTGGACTCACAAGGACCTTCCAGATTATGAGGCCTTACTACAGCCTTCCCGCATATAAGAATCTTATTATTCCCCTCTTCTCCCCAAGAGCGAGACGTAAAGGTGGATGGCGGGGAGGAGGTAAACTTGGAGATAGAGGAACGGTAAGTATCGATATTTTGGAGGAGATTGGCTTCGAGAGAGATTCCTTTGTTCCCTATAAACTTGCGTCAAGCTTGCCAACGGGGTATCTGAAACGTCTTGAACTTGCCAGATGTCTCGCTCTGAGACCTGATGTCATCCTCTGTGACGAAGTCTTCTCCGGACTCAGCATGAGTGAAATCGCCAGCATGGTTCCTCTAATAGAAAAATTGCAGATGGATGGGATTACCCTGGTTATGATTGAGCACCGGTTAAGAGAACTCTTTCGGGTGGCCAGTCGTGTGATGGTGCTAAACTTCGGACAAAAACTGACCGAAGGCATCCCGAAAGAAGTGATGCAAGATGAGAGGGTGAAAGAGGCCTATCTGGGTTCAGAAAAGGCCTCGGACTATATTTAAAAAATTATTGCAAAATGCAAAATGCAAAATTAGCCATAACCAATAAAAATCTAACATTTTTCAAATTGATAATTGACCATCGATAATTTTGCACTTTCCATTGAGATTGTATGAATACTGAGACTTCAAGAAACAATTTCGAAAACGAATTAACATTCACCCGTTTTGATCGGATGGTTGAAAAGTATCCTGATCGACCAGCCATCATTTATCTGGGGGAGAAGTTTACCTATACCAGATTGCGAAATCTCATCGATCGATTTGCCACGGCTCTGAATCGCTTGGGAGTACGAAAAGGTGATAAGGTCATGCTCTATATCACAAACTCTGCCCAATGGGTCATCGCCTTCTTTGGGATTCAAAAGATTGGGGCTGTGGTTGTGCCGGTGGCTCCCATCTACACTTCTTTCGAAATCGAATATATGATCAATGACTCTGGTGCGGAGACGATCATCTGCCTTGATACCAATTTTGGGTATGTGCAAGAAATTTTTTCTAAGACTTGCTTAAAAAGGGTTATTGTTACAAACCTCGTCGATCTCCTTCCGCTTTGGAAACGTACGGTTGGCTTCCTTTTCGATAAGATTCCAAACGGTATCGTTAAAAAGGATGGCAACGTCTACTTTTTCAAAGATCTAATCAAACAAACGCCTGAGAAATTGAATGTAGAAATCGATCCTTGGAATGACCTTTCCTATATTCTCTATACAGGCGGAACAACAGGGTTTCCCAAGGGAGTGCCTGGCAATCATGTGGGCATGACCTCCTATGTCCAGGACGTCATGGAGGATGTGGCGGGAGGATATATCGAGGAGGGAAAAGATACCTATATTGCCATTAATCCTCTTTTCCACATCATGGCTCTTGGATTGTTTGTAGCCATTGGCCTAAATTATGGCAATACGACGATCATCATGCCCGTCCCTCAGGTCGATGCCATCTTGCAGGCGGTACAGAGGTATAAAGTAAGGTGGTTTTTGGGTGTCCCTGCTCTGTTTCGTATGATTCTCGAAAACGACCGCTTGGACCAATATGACCTGAGTTCTCTAAAATACACCTACTGTGGAGGGGATGTTCTTCCCATTGAGGTCTTTAAACGATGGAAAGAACTTTTTGGCCTTAATATCTACCAAGTCTATGGGTCAACCGAAGCAGGTCATGTCACTTACTCCCGGTTAAACAAAGACCCTAAACTTATGTCGATCGGCTTACCATTAAAGACCAGGCAGTGTAAAGTGGTTGACCCAGATAGGTTGGAACCAGTGCCTGTCGGTGAAATTGGGGAATTACTGGTGACTTCGGACTACACTGTAAAGAACTATTTAAATAAGCCAGAGGAGACCAGCCGCTCTTATGTGGAGATAGACGGGAAGATTTACTACCGCATGGGAGATTACGTAAAGCAAGATGAAAACGGGGAGATCTACTACGTTGAGAGATCTGCCGATATCATAAAGTGTAAAGCTTATCGGGTTTCTGCCTCAGAGATTGAAGCCGTTCTGCAAGACCACCCCACTGTCATCGGCGCCTGTGTGGTGGGTGTTCCTGATCCAAAAGTCGGTGAGCGCATCAAAGCCATCGTTGTCCTCAAGGAAGATGCAAGGGGAGTGGATTCCTCTGAATTGACCCGATGGTGCCGTGAGAGGCTGGCCCCCTACAAAATTCCGCAATACATTGAATTTAGAGACATGCTTCCCAAATCAAAAGTCGGAAAACTCCTGAGACGCGAAATCAGAGACGAGGAGCGAAGAAAAACCACAAAAGAGAAAAAGTAAGCCCCAGAATGAACACGTCCCGGACAAAAGAAAATTTGACTTATGGTATAGCATCTCAACCCATGCTGCCCTCTCCGTCATTCCTGCGAAAGCAGGAATCCACATCTTTTTGTAATACTCATACCTGGATTCCCGTCTGCACGGGAATGACAAAATCAATATAACGAATGGGGAATCACAGGATTTTATTTTCTATCTGAGATGAGGATATCATGTCATCGTACAACGAACTCTTAATCAAAGGATTTGAACGAGCCTGTGAGAAATATCCTGATCGCACAGCGATCATCTATATCGGAGAGAAATTTTCTTACAAGAGATTGAAAGAACTTATTGATCGGTTTGCCACCGCCTTATATGATCTAGGGGTCAGGGACAATGATAAGGTGATGCTTTATATTTCGAACTGTTCCCAGTTCCTGATCGGATATTTTGGAGCTCAACAGATCGGAGCCATCCCCGTACCGGTTTCACCTATTTACACACCTTATGAGATTAAATACCTCATCAACGATTCTGGAGCTGAGACGGTCTTATGCCAGGACACAAACTTCAGGTATATCCAGAAGGTTTTCCCAGAGACTTGTTTGAAGAGGGCGATTGTCACAAACTATGTGGATTTACTCCCATGGTACAAGCGAGCCGTGGGCGCTTTATTTGATAAAGTTCCGGATGGCGTGGTGAAACAAGATGAAACCGTATATTTTTTTAGAAATTTAATCTCCAAATATCCACCTACCCCCCCAAAAGTGGACATCAACCCGAGGGAACATCTTTGCTATATCTTATACACCGGTGGAACAACGGGTTTCCCTAAGGGATGCCCCCTCACTCATACGGGAATGGTCTCCTTCGTCCAGGAGATTCGTGCTGTGGGCAAAGGCTATATCGCAGAGGGGAAAGAAGTATTCATCATGGTCAATCCCCTTTTCCATCAGATGGCGCAGGGCATTATTCTAGGAATGGTTCTGACCAAAGGAAATACTGCCGTATTAATGCCCATCCCACAGGTTGATGCAATCTTAGAGGCCATACAAAGATATAAAGGAACCCTCTTTCTGGGTGCCCCTACTCTTTACCGTATGATTTTAGATAATGACCGAGTAGGTCTTTATCACTTATCCTCCTTGAAGTACTGCTGGAGTGGAGGGGATGTCCTTCCCCTCGAGGTTTTTAATCGATGGAAGAAAATGTTCGGTGTCCCTATCTATCAAGTGTTCGGTTCCACTGAGGTCGGTTTTGTTGCCATGAGCCCATTGGATAAGGAACCCATACCCGAGAGCTTGGGCCTTCCATTACCCTCGAGAGAGGTAAGGATTGTCAACCCGGAGAATCTGGAAACGGTTCCTCCTGACACGCCTGGTGAACCTCTGGTCACTTCCGAATATATTCCAAAAAGTTACTGGAATAAGCCCGAAGAAACCGCTGCTTCTTATGTGGAGATTGATGGCAAAATCTGGTACCGGATGAAGGACTTTGTTCGAAGGGATCAAGATGGTCAGCTCTATTACATGGATCGGAGTGCAGATGTCATCAAATATAAAGGATACCGAATCTCCTGTTCTGAAATTGAAGCGATCCTGCAGGATCACCCTGCTGTAGTAGGGGCCTGCGTTGTAGGAGTTCCTGATCCCAAAGTAGGAGAACGGATCAAGGCCATGGTGGTGCTGAAGCAAGATGCCAGAGGTGTGGGCGGAGCGGAATTGATGAAATGGTGCCGTGATCGATTGGCTCCCTATAAAATCCCAAGTTATATCGAATTCAGAGATATGCTTCCCAAGTCCAAGGTTGGAAAACTGTTGAGACGCGAAATCAGAGAAGAAGAACGAAGACGCATTGCTAAGGGAGAACGAACCATCCGCGTATAAATTCACTTAACCTGCCATATATTTTTTCGATAACCCCTCATTTATTTCTTCCTCCTGTAATCTTGGATTTTGAATTTCTGCCCAAAATGCTACCTTCCATTGGTAATCACCGGTAGCTTTCCTTCTTGACATCCGACTCCGTTTTTCTTATGTTCAACTCACCCTAAAGCGAGTTCTTATCAGTATCAGTGAACCCTTCGACTCCCCGGCCTAAAGGCTGGGGCTTCGCTCAGGGTTCACCCTGAGCGGCGCTTTTCACTCCGTCTTAAAAGACGGAGCTTCGCGCCGCCGAACGGGTGAAAAGTTCGGGTGAGGCACGACGGACGGGCGCGGTTGCCAGGGATGATGACGGTGAGTCATCATGGGTCATCCCTGGAGGGGCAGTAGCGAAGACGGTTGAAGAAAAGGAGGCGCGAACATGGCGAGGTTGAAAGAAGTGGTGGTCGTGGATGCGGTGCGGTCTGCTATTGGCAAGTCGGGGTGGAAGGGAATGGAGAAAGGCGGTCAGCTCTGCCAGGCGTCCGCTCAGGATCTCATGGCCAACACCCTCCGGGGATTGCTGGAAAGGGTCCGCTCTCGGTGCCCCAAGTTCGATGAAGGGGAGATCGAAAACGTGGTCATTGGGTGTTTGAGCCAGATCGGGGAGCAGGGCTCCAATATTGCGCGCATCGCATCACTCCTTGCCGGGATCCCCAAGGAAGCGGCGGGCTGCACAGTAAACCAGTATTGTAATGGCGGCCTCAAGGCCATCAACATCGCTGCGCACGAGATCATGGTGGGGGAGGGAGACATCGTTATCTGCGGAGGCGTTGAGATCATGTCCCACTATGGCATGATATCCGACCTTCAGGTAGCCATGAAGGCCAATTATCCAGTGCGTTTGTCGTCTCGCCTCACGGAGAGCGGCATGACCGTGCCCCAGGGGGTCTGCGCCGAGATGATCTCCGCGGACCAAGGTCACACCCGAGAGGAACTGGAGCGCTTTGGCATGTGGAGCATGCAGAAGGCCGTCGAGGCCGAGCGGAAGGGGTGGTACGCGGATCATATCGTTCCATTCGAGTTCGCCTGGGAGGGCGTGACCCGGCGCGTGGAAAGGGACGAGGTCTTTCGAGCAAAGGCGGTGGTGGATCCGGAAGCATACCTTCGAGATCTCATGGCGCTTCCCACTCCGTTCAAGAATAACGGGCTCGTCAGTGCGGGCAGCTCCTCGCAGATCGTGGATGGGGCTGCCGCGGTCTTGCTCATGAGCGTGGCCAAGGCCGAGGCATTGGGACTTGAGCCCCTCTGCAGAATCGTGGCCTGTGCCGTGGCAGGGGGCGAGCCGGTGCCCATGCTCCTGGCGCCTATCCCAGCCGTAAGGAAGGCCCTCGATCGGGCTGGCAAGACCATCGATGACATGGACATCATCGAACCCAACGAGGCATTCGCCTCCCCATTGCTCCAGTTTGCAGACGAGCTGGGCTACGACCGCCTGGATCCCAGAGTGAATCCGACGGGTGGCGCTATTGCACTGGGCCATCCCATTGGCGCGTCCGGGGCCATATTCTTCGGGGAGATGGCCCACCACCTCAAGCGTACGGGGGGGAAGGCCGGCCTCCAGATGCTCTGCGGTGGTGGAGGAGTTGGTATCGCCACCGTGGTGGAGGCGATTTGATCGCCAGAAGACAACTTCTCGGCTGAGAGAGACATAACCCATGGAAGAACCGAAGCATATTAAGGGGGGAGAATTTTTGATCGAATCGATTTCGCCCCAGAAAGTCTTTACACCTGAAGATTTTACTGAAGAGCAGCGGTTGATTGCAAGGGCGGCTACGGAATTTGCGGTGGGTGAAGTTCAGCCCCATATGGAGGATATTGAAGCGCAGAAAGAAGGACTCTTACCAAGCCTGCTCAAGAAAGCAGGAGAATTAGGGTTCCTATCTGGAGACATCTCCGAGGAGTATGGAGGGCAAGAATTGGATAAGGTCAGTGTCACCCTGGTGACGGAGAAACTGACTCAGGGAGGAGGATCCTTTATGGCCTCCTATGGCGTTCATGCGGGCGTTGGTTCTCTTCCCATCATCCTTTTCGGTAACAGGGATCAAAAGACAAGATACCTTCCGAAACTCGCCACAGGAGAGATGATTGCTGCCTATGCATTGACTGAGCCCGAAGCAGGGTCAGATGCCTTGAGCGGCAAGACGACGGCAACTCTCAGCCCTGATGGAAAATACTACGTTCTGAACGGTCAGAAGCAATTCATTACCAATGCTGGATTTGCCGATCTGTTCATTACCTATGCTAAAGTGGATGGTGATAAATTCACCTCCTTTATCGTCGAACGGAATTTTCAAGGGGTTTCAGTGGGTGAGGAAGAGGATAAGATGGGGATAAAGGGATCTTCCACCCGAAGCGTCATCTTCACAGATGCTAAAGTTCCTGTGGAGAATGTCCTCGGAAAGGTCGGAAGGGGGCATGTGGTTGCTTTTAACAGCCTTAACATTGGTCGTTTAAAGTTGGCTGGAGGTTGTGTCGGATCGACAAAAATTGGGCTACAAAATGCAGTGACTTATGCGAAGCAGAGGGTTCAATTTGCTAAGCCGATCGCTGAATTCGGTTTGATCAAACATAAGATTGCGGAGATGGCGATCAGGATTTTTACCTTAGAGAGTATGGTTTACCGGACGGCAGATTTAGTCGATCAGATTCTCCAGCGTGTTGACCCCCGTGCTGAGGATGCCGGGATTCAAATGGCAAATGGGATTGAAGAGTATGCCATAGAGGACTCGATCAACAAAGTCTATTCTTCAGAGATGATGGATTATATCGTGGATGAAGCCCTTCAGGTCTACGGTGGTTATGGGTATATTCATGACTATCCTGCGGAGCGGCATTATCGAGATTCACGAATCAGTCGAATTGTGGAGGGGACGAATGAAATCAATCGTCTCCTCATCATGGATATGTTGATAAGAAGGGCCGTGAAGAATCGTCTCCCCATTCTTGCAGCAGCACAGAAAGTGGCCAACGAACTCGTCACGCTTCGACCTGCGGTTGAAATGGACGATGGGAAACTCACCTTGCAGAAAGAAATGGTCGAGATGGCCAAGAAGATCGCCCTTTTTGTTGCAGGGGCGGCGGTTCAGAAGTACATGATGAAGCTGGCCGACGAGCAGGAGGTTCTGGCCCTGATCAGCGAAATGGTTATCGAAATCTTTGCTATGGAAAGCGCCCTACTCCGGGCATTGAAGACGATGGAAAAGGGTGGCGATGAGAAGTTCCAACTTCAGAGGACCATGACAAAGGTCTATGTGAATGATGCCTTGGAGCGGGTGGAACGATGTGCAAAGCAGATCCTGTCAGCCATCGCCGAGCGGGACACACTCAGGACTCAGTTGTTTGCTCTCAAGAAACTGACTCGTTTTACCCCCGTCAACACAGTGATACTTAGAAGAGAGATTGCCGATGCCGTGATCAAAGCGGGAAAATATCCATTTTAAGCAAAATCCATCTTGACGGGTCCAAGTAAACCCCGTTAGAAATTCCAGCGGGGCATTAAACCCCGCCGGAATTATTCTAAAATCTAACCCCGCTGCAGCCGCCGGCCCAGAGGGCCTCTGGTCCAGAGGGAGCAGCGGGGCATTATTTCTAACGGGGTAAATTCCAATTATCCGATCATCAAGCCATGGTTTTTTATTTACACATTTCTACTCGTAATCGTTACCTTTCAGAGCAATATTAGAGTGAAGATTTGAGGTGAAGCAGTGAACCCTTTTTTAAATCTTCCTTCCTGTAATGTTGTTTTTACATTTTTGCCCCACTATACAACACTTCAAGTCGTAATCGATAATTCTTGTTGAAGTTTTTATCCAAAATTAGTAAACTCTTGTCAAAGCATAGGGGTTTCAACCAACCTCCCAACTAACCTTTGGGGGATTCCATGACCACACAAGAAATTAAACGTAAACTCGCTGCCATTCTCAGTGCGGATGTGAAGGGTTACAGCCGTCTCATGGAGGAGGATGAGGTTGGAACAATCCACTGTCTTAACGCTTATAAAGAAGTAATGGCTGGCCTTATTCAGCATCATCATGGCCGTGTAGTGGATGCACCAGGAGATAATGTGCTGGCTGAGTTTGGAAGTGTCGTGGATGCTGTTGAGTGTGCTGTCGAGATTCAGAAGGAACTTGAAACGCGAAATGCTGATCTTCCTGAAAATCGAAAGATGGAATTTCGAATTGGTGTCAACCTTGGAGACGTCATCGAGGATGGAGAGCAGATCTTAGGCGATGGAGTCAATATCGCAGCAAGATTAGAGAGCCTATCCGAAGCAGGAGGCATTTATATCTCTGGAACTGCCTTTGATCATGTTAAGAACAAGCTGAATCTTGGATATAAATATCTTGGGGAACAAACCGTTAAGAACATTTTGGAACCAGTGCGTGTGTATCAAGTCCTTATGGAGGCTGAGGCAGCCGGCAAGGTAATCGGTGAGAAAAAGTCTAAACCAAGGCAATGGCAGAAGACAGCTTTAATAGTTTTAGCAATTCTAATTGTAGTAGCCGCTGCTTTTGTGATCTGGCGTTTATACTTGCACCCTGCCCCTCCGCCCGTGGAGGTTGCCTCCAAGGAGAAGATGGCTTTTCCCTTGCCGGACAAGCCCTCCATCGCCGTGCTGCCCTTTGCATACACCAGCGGCGATCCCAAACATGAATATCTAAGCGACGGGATCACTGACGAAGTCATCGCTGCGCTCTCCAAGTCTTCACAGCTCTTCGTCATCGGGCGGAACTCGACCTTCACCTATAAAGGGAAACCAGTAAAGTTTCAACAGGTGAGTGAGGAGATGGGGGTGCGGTATGTGCTGGAGGGGAGCGTTCAGTTTTCAGGCGAACGGGTTCGAATTACCGCGCAATTGATCGATGCCCTCACGGGTTATCACTTGTTCTCCGAACGATATGACCGGGAATTGAAGGACATCTTTGCCACCCAAGATGAGATCAGCATGAAGATCCTCACCGCCACGCGGGTGACCTTGACGCAGGGAGAGGAAGCCCGGATGTTCGCCAAAGGGACGAAAAACATTGAGGCCTACTTGAAAGTGATGCAGGCACGAGAACATCATGAGGTCTTCACCAAAGAAAGCCAAGCTCTGGCCCGGCAATTGGCCGAAGAAGCCATTGCTCTGGACCCTGGATATGCACTGGCCTATAGTTACGCGGCGCTGGCCCTTGCGCATGAGGTGTTGGTGGGCGTATACACGAATCCTCGAGAGGCTTTAGAGCGAGGGATGAAGCTGGTCCAAAAGGCCGTCGCCCTTGACGACTCCTTGGCCCACCCCCACGAGATATTGGGCAAATATTACATAATGTTGAACAAGGATTACGAGAAGGGCATCGCTGAGGCAGAGCGTGCGGTGACCCTCGAGCCCAATTCGGTTGATGCCTATACCCAGTTGGGGATAAATCTTTTGGCGGCGGGCCGACCCACGGAAGCCATTCCTATCCTCCAGAAGGCCATGCGTCTCAGTCCTATTCCTCCACATCTCTGCTTGCTGACCCTGGGTATCTGCTATCGCTGTACAGGACAGTATGAGGAAGCGATTGCAATTTATAGGAGAATCCTCCAAAAAGAGCCCAATCAGTTGCTTACCCAAGTCTCACTAGTTGCTACTTTGATGCAAGCGGGCAAGGAGGATGAAGCCCGTGCTGAAGCCGCAAAGGTTCTCAGGATCGATCCCAACTTCTCACTGGAACGGTTTGCAAAGTTATCCCTATATAAGGATCGATCGGAAACAGATAGACTCATTAACGCCTTGCGCAAGGCGGGGCTGAAGTGAGGATCTGGGGCTGATGGTCCAACATGTTGTGGTCGCGGTGTCCGGCTTCGGGGGTGTTATCTCTGCTATATCTCCTCTGTTTTCAGACCATCGAAAATGTTTCAATATCATATTCATCTATTGAATTTTTGTAGGTGTAACTAATAGACCTGATACGACTGAGACTAGAGCAGGTTTTTAACCTTAATTTTTTATTTGAGATTGGTTGGCCATCCCACCTTACCAAGGCTAAAATCTCAACAATGAAAGGGGTATTTGTTGTGAAAATCCTGGCATTGAATGGAAGCGCGAGAAAAAGAGGTAATACGGATATATTAATTGACCAGATTTTAAAAGGGAACAAGGAAAAGGGGCACAAAAGCGAAAAACTTTACCTATACGATTATGAAATCCTGCCCTGTATGGATTGTCGTGATTGTAAAAAGGGGGACTATCTGTGTTCCCAAAATGATGGAATGAAAAAGATTTATCCGAAGATGGAAAAGGCAGATTTAATCATTTTCGGCACACCAAATTATTGGAATGGTCCTACCGGAAAGATGAAACTTCTAATTGATCGAATGAGGCCTTTCGTTCCCAGCCGAAAATTAAAAGGCAAAAAATGGGTCATTGTATCACCTTCAGCCGAAGGGCCAAAATCTTGCAGACTACTCGTTGAAATGCTCCGCCTGTCATGTGATTATTTAGGCATGAAATTCGCGGGCAAAGTTTTGGCCAAGGCCTACGAAAAAGGAGAAATTCTAAAGAACCAAAAAGCAATGAAGAAGGCCTACATATTTGGAACGTCATTATAATCCTACCACCCAAAGTCAGATTCAGGAATACTTCCTTCCTGAAATTCGCATTTCCAAAAAGTTTAAATGTTAAAAGAAGGATTTCTTTCAAGGATGTTTTTAACTTTACAGTCCTTGAAATTTGGCCTCTGAGATATTATCTTTTAATAGAGTACATTAAATGAAATTAGTTATTTTCGCCACAAGGGTTATCCTGGCTGCTTTTCTTATTTTTGGTTAAGTGGAGTTGCTGAGAAAGCGGTCGTCTGTGGGAGCAGAAGGGAGGCGCCCCCAAAGAATATTTCGACATTTTCTTAGAGGCCTTTTGTTTCAAATCCAAGTTCAGATTTCACGGAGGTGTAAAAAATGAAAACTAAAAATATATTATGGTTTTTGATCATAGTTTTGGGGGTAGTTCTACTTGGTGTGTCCCAAGATTGGGCCCAATCCAAACCAGAGACAAAACGACCTATAATTACCCACTCTTTTGCTGTAGAGAAGGAATATTATGGGTATATTTGGAAAATTTATATTGAAGCAGAGGATCCAGATGGACAGATGCTCAGGATTGCCTCAGTGGTGGACCAGCCCGGTTACGGTCATTACCCGACCGATTGGATCTATCTCAAGCCAGGATATCAAAAACATTTTAAGGGATACCTTCAATGGAATACCTTTAGTTCAAAAGCACCCTATCTGGAAGAGTGGACGCAAATTACCTTGAAGGTTTCCATCTTCGACAAGGCTGGGAATGAAAGTGAAATAGTGGTTTTCCCATTTACATTCGAGTCAGGGGTTAAAGGGCAATATCAATACAAACTGCCAGCTCCCTTCAACGAAGGAGATATCCCGAAATTGGGGAGTATCTTTATCGATCTTTACGAGCCTTCATCAATGGGGGGGGACGGAGGTGCTCAAGCTAGTTAAGCCATTTGCTCGAGTAATGCGGTAAGGCGCACTCACATGGAGTGGGATTACCCCCACGGACTCGGCTCGAGGTTGATCACTGCATATTTCTATCAGAAATCGTTAACTTTCAGAGTATCTTAAAGTGAATACTTGTAAATCGCTATAACTTTCCAAAGTATTCTTATACTCCAATTCCCGGTCAACTATCCCCTCTATCCTCATAATTTTCTGCCAATATTGTTTGATTGACATAAGCGACGATTTCTGATAACAAGACAACAGGTATGTATTACCTGGTATAGGCATTTTTAAATTAACCTGTAACCCCAAAAAGAACTTAAGGGGGTGGGTATGAAGTTAAGATGTAAACATGGGCCCCATTTCTTGAAAAGAGAATTGGGGTTTTTAATTAGTTTCGCCTCGGCCATAACAGTGCTGCTTGGGTTCGCAGGGTTCGCCGATTCGTCTGTTATCAAAATGCCCAAACCCCTCCCCGACATCGTCAAGAGTTATAGATCTGTAAAAAGCCCCCCCGTGCGTCCCGCCCTTCAGGATACTTACGTAAAGGTTAGCAAAGGTGATTACGTTACCATTCTGGCAAAAGGAGAGATTATAATTGGGGGCAATATATATGGGCCCAAGACAATATTGGTCTACCAATTAGGAGAGAAGGCTTCGGTGCGAAAATATAACGGGCCTGAATTAATTGAGGTCCCTGAAAACGGAGGTTTTTACCTGGGCTATGAAGGTTTGCCCCCCCAGGTTGGAGTGAACACAGTTATTACAGGTTCCTTTGACGTGGATATCATTGTCTGGAAGACGAAGGATCCTAACCTTATAGCGAAATTTCTTGACGAAGCAAGTTTGGCACAGCCTAAAGATAAAGAATTAAAGGAGATGGCTCAAGAATTTAAGAAGCGCCAAGAGGTCCTAATCGGTCTCCAGGAAAAGACGAACGAGGTTGAAGAAATAAAAAAGGAGCTTTCAGCCTTAGAGGGGAAAGAGGTTTCGGGAATAAAGAAGGCAACGAAACAAGAACTTCGGGATTCGACTTCTCCCGTTGTCAAAATGCCCCAACCCCTTCCGTTTATCGTTAAGAGCTACAAATCGGTCTTCGTGGATGCGGGGCGTCCTGACATGAAGAATAGTGGTGTACAGGTTAAGCAAGGAGATTACATAACTATTTTAGCAAAGGGAACAATAAATCTTGGGTCTGCTACGCTGGGTGACAAAATGCCTAAGGATTTATTATCTTACAAATTATCAGAAAAGGATTTTGAGCGGCGATACACCGGACCTGAGTTAATCGAAATTAGGGAAACCGGAAGCATTTACCTGAGTTATGGTGAAAGGCATATTCTTCCCCCCAGTTTCCATAAAGGGCTTTTTTACGTGGATATTATTGTCTGGAAGACGAATGATCCGAAATTAGTAGCGAGATTTCTTGAAGAGGCAAGTCTGTCGCAGCCTAAGGACAAAGACCTAAAGGAAATGGCTCAAGAATTCAAGAAGCGCCAGGAGGTTTCGTTGGCCCTCCAGAAGAAAACCGAGGGGGTTGGAGAAGTTAAGCCGGTCATTACTCCTCCGATGAAAGAACAGGTTCCTGAAGCCAAGAAGCCTGAGACAAAAGAACAGATTCCAGAGCAGAAGGTCGCCAAAAGAGTAGAAGAAAAGCCTTTGCTCGCTCCAAGGGATAAAGAGATTGATAAAGCCAAAGGAACGACAACGGAAAAACAAGTCTCCACAGTTGTGCAGAAACCTCGGGAAGAGAAGAAAACTATCACGCCCTTAAAAGAAAAAGAGACCTCACAGATCACAGAGGGTGATGAGGGGAAGAAGATTGAGGAGTTATCTGAAAAACTAAAGAAAGCTCTTCAGGCAATGAAAGAATTGGAGGATATGAAGGAGGTATTAGCTCGTTTGGAAAGTATGGAAGTTGAGAAATCCAAACAGCCCAAGAATCTTCCTGTAATTGCAATAGCCAATCCCAGAGACGGAATGAGTGTGGATTCAGAATATGTATCCCTTTTTGGTGTAGCTGAGCATGAAAAGGGGATTTTGAAATTTGAGATTCTGGTCAACGGCAAACCAGTCGGTTTGAAAGATCGTAGGGATCTCCAGTTGGTTCCGAAGGATCGAAAAAGGATTGAGTTTTCGGAGCGGATTCAGCTGAGGGAGGGACAGAACACGATTTCCATCGCCGTTCAAGGCACCGAAGGGCTGACGAATCAAAAAACCATCTCGATCCAATTGGCCAAGAAACGAGAAGAAGTCTATGCTGTGGTCATTGGAATCAACAAATACAAGAATCTTCCTTCCCTAAAATATGCGGTCAATGACGCCCGGGAGTTCTATCGTTACCTGGTAGAGGTAAATCAAGTTCCTAAAGACCATATATGGTTACTCCTGGATGAAGAAGCAACTCTTGAAAAAATGAAGAATACCCTTGGCACGTTGCTTCGCAGGAGCGCCGGAAAGGATGATACGGTGATCATCTTTTTAGCCGGTCATGGAGCCACGGAGAAGGATGCCTCCAGCCCTGACGGAGATGGTTTGGAGAAATATATTCTTCCTTATAACGCCGATCCGAAGGATCTTTACTCTACTGCTATGCCCATGAGTGAGGTGGCCCGTATTTTTCAGCGGATTAGTTCGGAACGTTTGGTGTTCATCGCCGATACTTGTTATAGCGGAGCGAGTGGGGGCCGAACCATTCTCGCTGGGGAGACGCGGACGAATGTCTCTGGGGCTTTTTTGGAAAGGCTTTCCCAAGGGAAAGGTCGGGTGATTCTGACAGCCAGTGATGCCAATGAGGTGAGCGCTGAAAAAGATGAGCTTAAGCATGGCGTTTTTACTTATTATCTTTTGGAGGGACTCCGGGGAAAGGCCGATTTGGATGGAGATGGCGTGATCACATTGGATGAAATCTATCGTTATGTTTCCAAAAAAGTTCCTCAGGCCACTGGACAGGACCAGCATCCTGTTAGGAAAGGAGAGACAACGGGACAGATCGTGCTGGGTGTGGTGAAATGAAGATGAAAAGGTTATTTTTTCCATTGCTGCTCATCTTGTTTATGATTTCCAACCTCCATGCCTCCCAATCCACCATCATCGAGGCGGATGGCATCGCCTGTATGGGATATGACAAGTCGAGGAAACAGACTGAGGAAGAGGCTCTGACCAGTGCGAAGAAAAAGGCCGTGGAGTACGCAGCAACCTATATCAAGAGCGAAAGCCGGCTGAAAGATTTTGAGCTTGAGAAGGACTTAGTTGAAGCCTATTCCAATGCCACGGTAAAGGTAATCCAGGAGCTAAGCAGGGCATGGTATAGGGATGCATCGTTAGGGGAATGTTGTCAGGTCAAGATTAAGGCTGAAGTCATCCCTGACAACGAAGCAATGGATAGGATTTCAAAAGGAAAGGGGCAGATGGATGATCCATCCGCTCCGCTTAATGTTCAGCTCTGGACGGATAAAAAAGAGTACAACAAAGGAGACAAGATCAAGATTTATATCCGTG
Source organism: Thermodesulfobacteriota bacterium (assembly GCA_049513055.1). Classification (GTDB taxonomy): domain Bacteria; phylum Desulfobacterota; class BSN033; order BSN033; family UBA1163; genus UBA1163. The sequence goes on along the minus strand of JBEKWN010000004.1, from coordinate 55,990 downwards.
GAAACAAGCCGTTTTATGCCAGGATTTTGCACAAGGGGGTGAATGCGGAGCTTCTTCAAGTTCTTCCCAACCCCTATCGGCCGGATCACTACTTTAACGGAGGCGTCATTTACGAGGTTCCTTCAAGCCAGGACCGGTTTGAAATGGAGGTGACCCCGCCCTTTGGTGAAGACAATGTCATCATTTATGCGAGTACGTGTCCCCTTGGAGAAATAGAGCTTGCGCCTACGGGAGGAGTTTACAAGATAAAAACTGAATCAGAAAAAATTGGTGAAATAAGTAGAGGTGTGTCGTTAATAGAGAAAAACCCCAATCAAAAAACAAAGTCAGCGGAGTTTTCAGAAGCTCAGGTCATATTCAAAACGGGTAAATGACGGTAGAAAGGAGTGCGCCATGAACGTGGGGTTTAAGACGAGGGGTGGTTCTCATTCTGTGAAAATATTGACACTGGCGATCTTTATCATTATTGCTACCCTTGTGGGGTGTGCGACGACACCCATGGAAACACATAAAAAGGGTATGGAGAGTCTGACGGAAAAAGAATATTTTGTTCCTAAAAAGCCTGTTGACCGACACTACATCGGATACGCGTGGTCTAAACAATTCGGCCCGGTTGAAGATCCTTCTGCCGGTGATATTCGTATCAAGGTGGAAAAGTCTTTCAATACCATGCAGCAGCAGTTTGCTTACAACCTTGGCATTTCATTGGGAGGTCAGAGCATCAAAGGAGCGACCGTGCAGGCAGGTGCTCAGGCTGGAAAAACCAAGCAGGCCCAACTTGAGGAAGTGCAAGTTATCAGTCCCGTCTCGTTAGCGGATGTCCCCTTTGAATTGAACATCCCATACATTACTGAGGCATTGCGCCTCGGAAACTTCGCACTGAAATCCGAGAAAACGGGAAAGGCCGGAGTGAGTGCTGTGTTGAGTTCCGTCCAGGCAAGTGCTACGGGCGAGATGGAAGGTGCTGCAGCGGTTACAGGAGAGGGACTGGTGGTTGCCTATAAGCTCCATATGATCGATTCCAAGACTTATGCCAAGCAGGATTCTGGCAGCATTCCCCTCGAATTGGACAAAACCATTGATTTTCCAAAGGCTAACATATTTGTAAAATCCCAGCTGAAAGTCATCGAGCCGGGATCCAATCAACCCCTGCCGAGAAATCTCCTGTGGTCCTGCGATCGTGCAAACGCCAAGAGCAAAGATATGGTGGCAGCCTGGATCATCGAATTGAGGTCAAAAGATCCGAAGCGCAAGTCTCTTAGCATTGCATTTCCAGCTTTTCCAAAAATGGAGGACTGCCAGAGCTTCAGCGAGGTCATTTATTCCAGGATCGATCCCTTGACAGATAAGATCATCCGGCAGAAGATCAATATCACTATTCTTGAAGAGGAGCTTTCAGATTCCTTAAAGCCCGGCAAATGGGAAGCCAGGATATCCCTTTCTGACGAGTCTTTTAACATCAAACTCGTTAAACAATAGGAAATCTCGAAAAGTAACCACCAGCGATTTGAAGATTAGAGGAGGTTTTAAAATGAATCAAAGAGTCTTGCGGTTATCTCTTATAACCCTTTTCATTTTATTGTCCTTTTTCAAACCCTTACAAGCAACCGGGAGGCCCGACATTACCAGACACGAGGCGCAGTCTCTCGGTGGTGCTCTCAACATGCAGATCGAATGGCAATCTCCTAATCCTGTTGTGCTGCTAAGAATTTCTATTGGTAACCTTCAAAAAGAGATTAAGATCGATGCGTATGACAATAAAAGAAATCGCGACGGCTATGCAGGTGAAGTGAATTTTACATTGAATCTTGAAGGGTCGCCCACTGAGCCTTTTCCATACGTCATTCAGTTGGAAGATGAGTTACGAATCAAAAGCGATTTGGTTAGAGGGAAAGTTAAAATCTCATCCTCACAACCTGGTGTGGTCTTTCAGCCCCAACTGCCTTCAATGCAGATTCAAATTCAACAGAATATATCCCAACCCGGTGTCCAGCCTGGCTTACAGCCCAGTGACTTGCCGGGTGTGGTGTCCAATGCCCTGTCTGGCGTGGTGTCCAATGCCCTGTCTGGCGTGCTGCCTGGTGGCCAACAAGGAGGAACCCTTATCGTAATCATTGCTCCTCTGATCGTTGCAGGGAGTGGAGCGATGTGGAGGGTGGAAGGTGGGTTGTGGAAGAATAGCGGGGAATCGGTATCCGATCTTCCCGTAGGGATCCATACGATTGAGTTTCAGGAAGTGGGCACTTGGATCAAACCGGAGAGCCAAAAAGTGATGATCGAAGGTGGCCAAACCGTCACAATCAATGGAATTTACAATAATAGATAAACTGGAACGAATTTTATGAAATATAAATTACTGGCTGCATCTCTGATCGCTATTTTCTTTTTATTCACTCTTAGCCAAAAAACTATTGGCCAGGAAAAAAGAGAAGGAAAAATTAATTGGGTGGATGGATATATCAGTGCCACCGGTGAAGGTACAGCCACGCCCAGCGGGAATAAAGCAAAGGACCAATTAAGGGCAGTAAGGGCAGCCACGATATTGGCACAGAGAGCCCTCCTGGAAACGGTTAAGGAATTGAAGATTGATTCACAGACAAAGGTTCAGAATAAAATGGTTCAAGATGATGTCATCAACACGCGCATTGAGGGAACCATACAGGGGGCTGAAATCGTCAAACAAAATGTCAGATGGGAAGGTGATACGCCCATTGCGACGGTAGAAGTTCGGATTTGTCTGAGTGGAGTGGGTAGTTGTAAATCTGAGAAATCGCTTATCAGCGCCCTTAACCTTGATCAGAAAATTGAACAGGCCAATGTCCCCCAGCAGAGACTGGAGGATATTGTTTCAAAGCAGGAGACAGCCCTCCCCAAGACTCAGGATATTGTTTACGACTCGAGCAGGCCGGTGACGGGGGTCATCTTTAATCTTCAAGGCATCTTTTTTGAGCGGGTGATTCTGCCGGTTGTGATTACGATGGATGACGGGAACAAGCCGTTTACGGTTTATTCTGCAAAAAGTGTAGATCCTCAGGTGATCCGTACCTATGGGATTGTGCGTTATGCCGATTCCGTAGACCAGGCCAAACAAAATCCTCATCTCGGCGATAATACGATGATCGTTCCGGCAACAGGCGCGACAAAAGAAAATATGATTGTCATCGGTATTGACGCCGCCCGCCTGATCCGTGAGACCACCAGCCACGGCAATCAGTTGGTTATCCCCCTTCCCCACTTCCTAGAGGGGATCAGGGCGGATTATCAGCCCTCGTGGTTCGTGGCTGACGTATTCTTCTTCTTAAACCCCCTAAAAATGGCATGTGTCCCCATTTCGTTCTTTTTTTCAATTTGGTTTTCCTGAAGCTTTACGAAGTGTTTCAATAAATTTAGGAGAGGTCTGATAACCTAATTTTTTTGCCTTCTCCACATCCTCTAATGATTTGTCGTATTCTTTCTTATAATAGTAGGCAATCCCTCGATTGTAGTAGGCCTCAGCAAACCTTGGGTTTATCTCAATCGCCTTGGTGTAATCAGAGATCGCCCGACCATATTTACCTTTTTGCCCATAGGCCATCCCTCGGTTGTAGTGGGCCTCAGCAGACTTTGGATTTATCTTAAGAGCCTTGGTGTAATCAGAGATCGCTTGATCATATTGGCCTTTTTCCACATAGGTTATCCCTCGATTGTTGTAGGCCTCAGCATACCCTGGGTCTATCTCAATCGCCTTGGTAAAATCAGAGATCGCCTGATCATATTGACCTTCATTATCATAGGCGACCCCCCGATTGTAAAAGGCCTCAGCATACCTTGGGTCTATCTCAATCGCCTTGGTGAAATCAGAGATCGGCTGATCATGTTGATCTTTATTATAATAAGCCATCCCTCGATTGTTGTAGGCCTCAGCATACTTTGGGTCTATCTCAATCGCCTTGGTTAAATCAGAGATGACCCGATCATATTGATCTTTTTTCCCATAGGCAATCGCTCGATAGTTGTAGGCCTTAGCAAACCTTGGGTCTATCTTAATCGCCTTAGTAAAATCAGAGATCGCCCGATCATATTGACCTTTTTTCCCATGGGCAATCCCTCGATTGTTGTAGGCTTCAGCATACCTTGGGTCTATCTGAATCGCCTTGGTGAAATCAGAGATGGCCCGATCATATTGATCTTTATTATCATAGGCAATCCCTCGATTGTAGTAGGCCGCAGCATACCTTGGGTCTATCTCGATCGCCTTGGTGAAATCAGAGATGGCCTGATCATGTTGACCTTTCCCCACATAGGTCATCCCTCGATTGTAGTAGGCCCTTGCATACTTTGGGTCTATCTCAATCGCCTTGGTGTGATCAGATATCGCCCGATCATATTGACCTTTTTTCCCATAGGCAATGCCTCGATTACTGTAGGCCCCAGCAAACCTCGGGTATATCTTAATCGCCTTGTTGAAATCAGAGATGGCCCGATCATATTGACCTTTTCTCACATAGGTAATCCCTCGACTGTTGTAGGCCGCAGCAAACCTTGGGTTTATCTTAATCGCCTTGTTGAAATCAGAGATGGCCTGATCATATTGACCTTTTTCCACATAGGTCATCCCTCGATTGTTGTATGCATCAGCATACCTTGGGTCTATCTCAATCGCCTTGGTGAAATCAGCGATGGCCCGATCATATTGATCTTTATTATCATAGGCAAACCCTCGTTTGTAGTAGGCCGCGGCATACTTTGGGTCTATCTCAATCGCCTTGGTGAAATCAGCGATGGCCCGATCAAATTGATCTTTTTTCCCATAGGCAATCCCTCGATTGTAGTAGGCCCTTGCATACCTTGGGTTTATCTTAAGAGCCTTGGTGTAATCAGAGATCGCCCGATCGTATTGACCTTTTTTCATATAGGTCAACCCTCGATTATTGTAGAACTCAGCATCCATCGACTCGGCCTGTTCTTGCTGAGCAGAGGCATAGGAGGACAAAAAGAATAGAACCATTGACAGGATTATCCAAATGTATTTATTCACACAATTTTTCATACCCCTACAAACGCATTAAGCAGAATGACATCACCCCCACGGATGGGTGGGGGGTAAAATAAATGGAAATGGCGGGCCACGGTCGGCCCGCCATACTGTTATTATGATCCATCCTTACGTAGACCCTCTTGCCTTGGACCGTATAAAAATCTTACTTCAGTTAGGATCCCGTATTTGCTTTCACATCCCAATTGAACTTTATATCGCCTTTCGGCTTTCCAGTCTGTGGATCTAATTGCGTATAACTGACCTCAATCTTGCTGAAATTGAGCATGATTTCTTCCATGGGATAGACGTCGGCGCTCCCGGTCCCCGAGCTGCCCAGACTTACAAAACTTGAAACAAGGACATCAGAAAGTGTGATTTTCGAAAACGTTTCCTTGCCACCACCGGATTTGCAAACCTCCAGCACAACCTTTGGTATATGTTTTCCATTGGCAACGGTCCCGAACAGAATCGGCGATGCCTTGTTCGTTCTCATGGTGAACCTGAAATTCTGCATATTGACTTTTCCCGCTCCTCCGCCGGCACCTGTCTGAGGTGAGCCAGAGTTAGTATCACCGAAACTCCAGCTTATAACTTCGATGTAATCCTTATGCTTGTCATCCGTGGATTCTCCTGGAACACCATCAACCTTTAGGAAAGCAGATCCTGCCAATGCCTTTCCCGGATTCGTTAAGGTTAATAACGATAGAAAGAGTGCCGCCACTAATACTCCGACCATTGCCGTCCTTTTGTCTTTCAACATAATATGTTCCTCCTTTCCTCTCTTTTGAAAGAATAGAGCCTGGCTTCGCCAATTCGACGCCAGGCTTTATTTAAGCTTCTCTTTTCATCGTCCCCCCCACCCGAGAGGTGATTAAATTTATGTCAGAAAAGATATGTTTCTTGCCTGTTCACACTGTTTTCTTTTCGAAGATTTCGTTGTGTATTAAATCACCTACTTCTTCAACACCAATGGGAAGTCGGGGATCGTCTGGGGTTTTGCAGTGGCAGGGGTCTGCTTCCCCTTGGTCAACTCCTTGACCCTCTCCGAGACATAAAGGTCAAGCATGTTGATGGTGATCCTTCCCTTCCCTGTGTAATCCGCCTTGCCATCAACCCCTTCAACCACAGCTTTTGTAAAAGCTCCATTCCCCCACTCAGAATCTTCGAAGGAATATTGTTTCCCTGTAGAGGATGCAAAGACCACTGCCCCGTTTTCGGCACTGGCCAGCTCATTGACAATGCCTGTGATATCAGTTGCCACGGCTCGAGCTCCCATGACATTTCCAGCATGGCAGGTGTCGATAAAAAGGATGGTCTTCCCCGCCATAGATGCCACGGTGTTCTTCATCTCCGTAAACGGCACAGCGGTCCTCCTCAATCTGTCCACATTAGCGTTAACAGGCAAGAAGTAATAGACACCACCTCTTTCATTAACCCCATGTCCTGCCAAAAATATAATTGCCACATCCTTACTCGTTGTCTCTTTCGAAATCCAATCAAACCCATCTATGATCTCGTCCTTGGTTGCCTTTTCATCGGTGAGGACCTTCACCACCACATCGCGGTATAGCCCACCCTTCTGCTTGAGCAGGGATTCTGCAAAGTCTTTTGCATCCTTCGCAGCAAACTGGAGTGTCAGATTCTTGTCTTCATACTTGCTCACGCCAATCGAAAGAACATAGAGCTTAGGCTTGATGATAAACTCATCCTCTTTAACTTTCCCCGACCACTTCAAAGTCACCCTGGCGGGCTCACTGGCTGCATATTTATTCTCTGCAATAATCGCAATCTCCGCATCCTTCTCTGGAATAGTCACCTTCGTTGTTCGGATGTCCTGATCTTTCTCGGTTTGTTTGATTTCCAAACCTCTCTCGATAGGTCTTCCATCCACTAAAACCCTCACTCTTGTCACAGGCTCTGCCGAAGGAGAGCGGATGCTGAATTCAACTTCAATCTCTGTCGCAGACACTTTAGAGCCGTCCTTGGGAGAAAGGATATTTACCACGGGCGGGAATATCTTTGCTACAGGAACCTCCTCCACTTTTTTACCTGATTCCTTGTTTGCAAGTTTTATTGCTTCGGCTTCATCTAACGTTTCCAAGGTCTTCGCAATCACGTCAGGCCTATAGTAGGTTCCTCTGAACCTTGAGATGGGGAAGAAGTCGGCAGCCTCTTCACTTCCGTTATTCACGTGCCAACCGATCAGTTCTTCTGCACCAGGAGAGGCGTCGTAATAGCCGGATGGGGTCCACAGAATCCATCGCTTCTTATCTGCGTGAGGAAAGAAAGCCAAAAGCTCCTTTCCGTCATTCATCCGGTACCACCTCACCGTGCCATCACCCAATGCTGCCAGGGCGAATCTGCCATCGGGGGAGATGTTTACAGCAAAACCCTCTCCAGGAACCCGGACGACCCACTTCTGATTCCCTTGCCTATCAAAGAGATAGAGATACCATTTGGATCCAATAAGAAAAGTATCCTTTTCAGGTGAAATGGCAAGGCTTCGGGAAAAATCGTCCTGCCAAAATTTTAGGGGTTTGCCATTCAACTTCGGATTTGTTGCACTTTTCCAGTCCGTGAAATCCAGGCCAGGGGCCTGAGTGACTGGTGGCCAAAGACCTGTTTCAAGTATCGGGTAAACATTCAAGGATCTTTCTATGACCGAAAATCGGGCAGGAGAGTTACCAAGTTTCTCATAACAGAACTGGATCCTATCCCCATTTTTAGAAACAAGAAATTCTTGCGGCGCGTACCTGTAATCGGCAACAGGTGGAGTCATATGCAAAACTTTTTTGTCATTTGCATCAAATACCCCAAAGGAGGGATAAACTGAGGCAAAAACGATACCTCCGTTTTTTAGGGACAAAATTCCTGAAAGGTAGTGTTCTACTTCACCAAGATCTTTATACGGCCCCTTTCCCCCCTCTGACCACTTACGAATGATGAACGGAATCCAACCCCCTTTGCCTGAATAGAGGAACTTTCCATCCAATGACCAGCAGACCGGACCAAAAAACCCCTTGGCAAAACCTCTCACATCAGGAGAATATTGATGGGAGAGATCCTTCCCAGAGAGAACATCTAACTTTCCATTTAACATCGTGTCATCATAAAAAGTAGCGGCAATGCTTGACCCATCCGGGGAGAAGCTGACCCCAGCCGGCCTGAAGCCATCAGGCGCTTTCTTTTTCATAGTCAACTTGAAGTCGCTCCCGTAAAGGCGGATAAATCCGTCCTTGGAGGTGGTTACAAGCCTGCCATTCCCATCAAAATCTACTCCATGAAAGGCATTTCCGTAGTCCCTGTCCTCTACAGTAAGGGAATAGTCTGAGGTTCGGTAGATTCGGATTCCTCCATTGCTTTGCATCCCCGCCAAAAGGAAATTGCCATCCTTTGAATAGGCAAGTTTCAAAAGATTATATGAAAGGCCTCCTATTCTTCGGACAAGTTTTCCGCTCTCCCGATCGAACAGGTAGATGGAGCGAGAGGCTCCCTCTCCACTCTCTGTCCGTCCCCCGCAGGCAATCGTTTTTCCATCGGGTGAAATCGCAACAGCAAATATCATCCCTACAGGGCCTTCACCTATCGGAGGCCGAAAAATCTTAAGAAGCCTCCCTGTAGAAAGTTCCCAAAGCCGTACGGTTTTATCCTGAGACCCTGTAACAACGAATTGGTTTTGGGCATCTACTCCAATACCCGTTATCATTGATGTATGCATACCCATCTCTATGCGGAGGATAGGTTCTTTGGGAACCTCAGACGAATATACCTTCCCAACCAAAATCAGCACAAATAGCATTGAGATGGATAGAACAGTTTTCTTCATTTCAGTAGCAATTTACTAAATAGAAATAAGCAAGTCAATGAATTTTTCGTTGACTTTTTTATTCTTTTTGGTAAATTGATCCAATAGACACCCTCTTTTTTTCGAAGATTAGAGGAGCAGAGAAAATGACTGAAATCAGAAAAAGGCTTATATTATTTTGGGGGGGTTCATTCCTTCTTTTTGCTCTTTTTGCCACTTATTCATTTGCAGGGGACTTTCTTACTCTCATTACACCTGAAGAGGCTGCACAACCTGATGCCCCCATGATAAGAACAAGGGGAATCAAATTGACAAGAATAGAAGGAGACGGACCTCAAATTAAGATGCTCTCTCCTAATCTTGAGGAACCGTTACGTATTCCTTTTCTTTTCGATATCGCCTTCGAGGCATCCTCTGATAAGATCATCGATTATGATAGTCTAAGCGTGAAGTATCTTAAACTCGTATCCATCGATCTGACAGGGAAAATAAAACCCTACTTGAACAACAATAGGTTAATGGTAAAGGATGTCAAAGTTCCTCAAGGGAAACATCGTCTTCAATTATTCATCGCTTACACCTCAGGAGAGAAAACGATGATGGAAATTATTTTGATTGTGGAAAAATAGGACAGTTAAATAATTCCCTTATTTGATGCTCTATGAAGCCTATCCATCACTTCCTTAATGTTTTAATCCCCACCAAAGGTTTTGTAAATTCAACAGCGAAATTCCTATTCGAGAAGGTTTCCGCTTATAGAGGGTATTTCCTTAGAGCCCTTCTCATTGGTTTAGCCATCAGCATTACAGTAACAACCCTGGCTTGGATAGGATACTTTAGACCTTACCAAAACCCTCTGACCAATCTCTTGCATTTCATTACCCAAAAGAAGGCTCCCGATGTTGTGCTCCTGTTCATTACTGAGGAAGAGTATGGGCAGGGTTTTCACGGGATCAGTCCCCTTTCGCGGGGACGCCTGGCGGAGTTAGTCAATCTGATGGTGAAACTCAAAGCCAAGGTGATTGCTCTGGATATAGATCTATCCGACCTGACTTCTGAGGATCACAAGTTATCAGATGCCATGGGTCGCTCTCTTGCTGCAGGTATTCCCATCGTATTGGTTGGAAACCTCAAAGCCATCGAGGATAAACCTCGTGCAAATGATGACCCTTTCTTTGACTTACGTCCGTACACGGATGAAAGGTTACATACGACTAAAGATGGTTTTATCCTTTTCGAGGATATGAACCCAGGGTCGCAATGGGCGGGTAAGGTCACTTATGGTGGAACCTTTTTCAGGTTGGATAGAGACTGGGTTTTCCGGATGGCTGAGGGCTTCTATATGATCAAAAACAATGATTTAAAATATAAACTTCCTTATCTCCCTGTACCCTCTTTTCCAGTCGCTGTGGCTGGTGCTTACCAGGGCATATCACAGGAAGGGCTCATGAAAACCCTCTTGAATGTTCACGATGACAGAATAGTCCTTTCGGGTCCCAGGAACGATCATCGAGACGATATTTATATCCATATGATCAGGCGGGGTAGACTCATCCCCAATTTTATTGGCAATTATGAACATTTCGATCGCGAAGTAAATCCCAGTCGCCTCTTGGAAGAACATCGCTCCAATAAAGATGAAAGCGAGACAATATTTAAGGATAAGATCGTCATCATCGGAGGGACCTTTGATAAGAAAGACTTTTACATGACACCCGTGGGCCGGATGTCTGGAATGGAAATTCTTGCTAACATCACACAGAGCATCATCAATGGCAGTCTGATCACACCTACCAGCTTCTGGAAGGCCTTCATCGTGCAGGTCGTCCTTGGAATCGCTGTCGCTTTCATATTTACCCTCTTCTCACGTTTCTGGGCCACTTTGATCTGTCTATTGGGCTTAATTCCAGGTGTGGCTGTGGCCAGTATTTTATCTTTCTCTTCTTCTCATTACTGGTTTGATTTTGTTCCTACCATCGCTGGGGTCATGCTTTATGGGCGGATCATAAAAGCGGAAGAAGTCCTTAAGAAAGTGAAACATAAGCTTGAGGTTCGATTGGGGAAAAACAAAAAGGCTAAAAAAGTGAAGACGAATAAGATATGAAATTCATTAAAAGGACGATGAAGAGAGAGGGTTTTCTATGAAAACGCTTCTAGTTATTTTAGGGACACTCTGGTTCATGACATCATTTCCGTTCTCTGGGGCCCTCGCAAAGGAAGGGGCATTAGAAGAATATGTTTATCTCGTGAAGTCAGAACGGGGAAAGGTTTATCGAATCATAGAGAAGATCACTGGAGATAAGAAAGAATCGGTTAAGAAAGAAATCCGGAGGATGGAACTGATTTCTCCGGGTACGATACTGGAGATTGAGATAGGGGCCTCCGTGTCTCTGACATGTGGTGGGTGCAGAGTATTAAATTTAACTCATAAAGACAGTCCCTATGGAGTAAAGATGGAAGACTTCAAAAAGGAAGGATTTACGACAAGCAAAATCATGGAATACTTTACCCAAGCCCTTAATAACTATATCCATCCCGATTCTAAACCAGGTTCGAAAGCAAATTTAGGCACGCGAGGATATCCAGGTGTCCGAAAAATGGGGTCATGTGAAGACCTTTGGCCACCGGATAATGTTAATATCATGTTCATAGAGCCGATCACTTTTAAATGGGGACTCAAGGCGACCCATTTCTCTCTGGAGATAAAAGAATTCGAAAGCAAGTCTACGATCTATTCGGGAAAAACATCGTTAAGAAAGATCGATGTTCCTGTCAAAATCTTTGGACCAGGCAAAAGATACGAGTGGTCTGTTTCGGAAGAAGAAACAGGAGAAAGATGTGGTGCCATGTTTGCACTCCTTCCAAAGGACGAGTCCGACAGAATAATGGAAATCGTCAATCACTTACCGACAATTTTACCTGCTGGAATGGATATGGAAACGAGATGCCGCCTTCAGGCTGGATACCTTGTTTCTGAGGGCCTTAACTATGATGCCTGGATATGGCTTGAACGGAATGGGATTTCCCAGTAATAAAAAAACCGGAGAGGAGTATTAAGGCAGAGTCTTGCCTCAAGGTTCTTATAGAAGAGTCTTCGACCCTTTTTATTTCTTTATCATGAACTCAAAAGAATCCAGAATTTTCTTCAGATCCTGACGATCATTTGCCCCTTCCTTCTCCAAGATCATATAGAGAATAAAGATCTGATAAGGTTCTGTAAACCCATAAATCCATCCCTGCTCCCGCTTCAGCCCTTTGAGGGTATAGGTCACATACCTCTTCGCCGCATATGGGACTCCTTTTAATGAGATAGGTTCTGTGGGGCTGACCTCCACTTTAACAACACCTTTCCCATGCTCCTTTTCTAATTCAGATTTCATACTTTCAGTTGCCATAGTAGTGAGAAGTTCGATCTTTTTCTGGTTGAATGTGGCATACCGACCTGCCGGCGTGAAATCGAAATTAATATTTGATTTCGTTTCGGGATTATAAGCATAGAGTTCTGTCTGCTCCTTATCCGTCGAAAAAGGTTTGTCATAACCCAGTTCTTCCAAGAAATCAGGAAATTCAGTCGTCATCTTCCACTGGGGAGGAACCGAAACGTTGAATGAATACCGAATCCCGGTGAATTGATTTCCTTCAATCTTGCCAGCAGGAACACTGATGTCTTCTTTAAGTGCTGGCCGGACAGGAATCCCTGCACAGCCGAAAAGAAAACCAAAAAGGATGATCATCATTAAAATCTTTTTCATAACCAATCCTCCCTCATGTAACTTCATTCCATTTCAATTATTCCGTTCAAATCAAATCGTTGGTGATATTTTCAGATGGCAATGGCACAAGAAAAACTGGTTTCCGGGTTCGAAGCAGTACTGAACTGGACACACTCCCAAGAAAGGTCTGTTCCAAGAATCCCTTCCCGTGGGTTCCAAGAACGATCACATCACACCCCTCTTCATCTACCGCCTTTAAAATCTCTTCCACAGGATCACCCATCCGAACAAGGGTGTTGGATACAAATTCAACGGAGGAAGTGCCAATTCGAGCATCTACTTTTTGGGAAAATTTCTGTAGTCGCTCTTTAACTGCTTTAATGCGGTCCTTCGCAACCTTAAACACGAAATCCTCAAAGGTTATCAGCATAGGGGGAAGAGGTTCAATCGCATGCAATATGACAATCTTTGCCTCATCTCTTTTTGCCATATGGATAGCGTAATAGAAAGCGTAAACAGAGTTTTCGCTGAGATCGGTAGCGAAAAGAATCTTCTTGATTTGTGGAATCATATCCTTCCTTCTCCATAAAGGATGCACCCATCGGAATCACGATGCTGTATAGCGACAAAGGCGCATGGCCTGAAACAAAAATTCTCTTTCATAAGCCCCTTCTATGGTGTTTTAACGGAGAAAGAAAAGAAATACTCCCAAACCGATGAACAAGATCGCCGTTAAAAGCTTGACCGTCCCTGTATGATCTTTTGTTACAAGTGCCATCTTCTCAGAAGTGACTCCAAAAAAGACCGCCACAAAAACGCCCACCAATGGGATAATGAACATGATGTTGTAGAGAAGGAGATTAAAAAAGGCATGGACCCTCAATTTGGGGATAGTCATGATATATCCGATCGTGGGGAGATACACTTGCCCGGTGCAGATCACCTCAGTACCAGCGATGACGAATCCAAGAGCGAATGTACCGAGGAAGCCTGCACTTTTAGACTGGGTCCCCTCTCTGATAATTTTGTGGACCCTTTTCTTTATGGCCATGGGAAGCTGGAGCTTCCATTTTGCCATCTGACCTCGACGAAATAGAACATAATCATACAAACTTATTATCCCAAGTGCGAACGCAAAAATGGCGATGACGAGATAGATCCCTCTGGTGATCATAGGGAAACCACTCAACTGCCGGAGACCAGCCATGAGTCCCATTCCAGCTAAGAGGTAAGCAATAAAGACACCCAGAGTGAAAATGATGCCGTATAGGAGGATCTCTCTACTTTTTTTGCCTATAAAAGTAAGGTAGGATATCAGAAAGATGATCGTGGCAAAGGCACAGGGGTTGATACCATCTATAAAGCCTGCGATCAACACGGCTGAGAGGCTAAATTTCTTGAACCGATCAATGATTCTCTGCTCCCCATTCTTCAAAGCCTCTTGACTTACTTTCTCCCATGGCGGAGGAGCTCCCTTTCTATGGTATTTTGAGACCAACTTTTCAAATGGCTCATAACGAAAATCATCTCCCAAAATGTAGTCTCCACCGATATAGAGTTTAACGCTCGTCCCCCGTTTCGATTCCGGAACATGATAGATTTGACAAAGAGCCTCATCCAGCGTTTTGTTTTCCTCCTTTGTCGAGTCGAATGTTCCTATTCTCAAATCCGGGAACTTAGAAACCCACTCCTCTAACTCAGCCTTCTTCCCTTCGCACTCAAGGCACCCTTGCCGATATATAAACGCCCCATATAAAATCTTCTGAGAATTTTTCTCCTCCTCTGTAGGGGCCTGAGGGATCCACCCCTCCGTCTTCCTTGCTTCAAGGGAAGGCCAAGGGACCCCTCCTTTCTGAGTATAGGACTTGAGCAGTCCCTCCAGATCATTTCGAATCTTAGCCTCTCCCCCTAAGATTTTATTCCCGATAATCACGACAGGAAGTTCGTTACCCTCTTGTTTCAATTCCTTTTCGAATCTGGTGAGAAGGTCGTAATTAGTCAATTTGCTTAACGGAAAAGACCGAACCTCAAGTGGGTACTTCTTTGAAAGAGGCTTAATGAATTTCTCGTTAACCTTCTGTCCTCCACCCTCTTCTGAATAGAAGAAGTAAAGCCTCACCACATCTTTTTTTGAGAAGCCGATCTGAGCGCTCCCAAGTATTAGAAGAAATATAATGATACAAAAGATCAAGATCCGATTCTTTTCCATGGTTGCCTCATTTTTTTTGCGATTCGCCTTCAAGCCCTTTCTTGATTTGATAGGCCCATTCCGTTTTCACACTCTTTAGAGATTCCACAAGATATAGCTGCCCCTCGCTTCTCGCATCAGCAACTTTATTATCATTTTTCATATTCTTGTATACGGTGATCAATTTCAGGTCATTGTCAGCCATCAAGAGGTTGGGCAAAAAAATCACCGTTTGGCCCTCATAGATATCGCGATGAGCCTCATCTTCGGGAAGGTATTTAACGACCACCCGCAAGAACCGATTCGATTTTTCAAGATGTTTCCGCGCCTCATCCCAGCTGCTTTCTTTGAGTAGCCTTTCTCCTTCTTCCTTCTCCTGGACTCCTCCACGGTAGAAATCATGGACCTTGGTGGCATTTTCTTCCAGAACCTTTAAGCCCCGGTTCTCACTGAACACTTTCTCAAGATTAATCTCCGTTAAAGGATACGTCTTAAGTTCTCCTTTGGGGGTAGCACACTTCGTTCCCAAAAATCCAAAGATTAGGATAAAAATCAAATACAAGATCTTCTTTAAATCAAATCGATTCATTTTTTCTCCTTCAAAAGGTATTGAATAAGATTCCTCACGTTACTCGAAGTCCAATCAATTTCCTTCAGTACTCTGCCAACGATCCTCCCATCACGATTGATGAAAAAAGTCGCAGGGCGATTCCAGACCCCGTAAGCATTGGCAGCTGAGGCATTATCATCAATCAGGATTGGAGAAGATATCTTAAATTCATTTTGGTATTTTTTTAAATCCTGCTCTTTCTCTTTAGTCGCCACTTTGAGAAGAATCAAATCTGTGTCCTTGAACTCCTCGTGAAGCTTTGCAAAGGAAGGAGACTCCTTCTGGCAATACGGTCACCATGTGGCGAAAAAGTTTAGCAAAATGATCTTCCCGCGTAGTTCTTTGAGGGAGATTTTTCCTCCACCCAGCGTTTTCAGTGTTAAATCAGGGGCATCCACGGCAACCCTCAGTTTTTCTACTCCTGCCTCTGAAAATTGAGCGATCACCGTAGGGGCGTTCCACAACAGGAAAGTGACTAAAAAGAAGACAACCACCAATAGACGTCGCATTGTCATCCCTCCATATATTCCTTAGTTTAAGCTCGCAAAATGCAATAGTGAAATAGACTACTCTCCCATCAGATTATGTCAAAATAGACTAAGGCTGGCATCTTTATTAAATTTTTTTCGCCTCCACTCTGAAATGATCTAAGAAATACCTTGGCAGGGCTAACCTGACCATAAATTTCAATTTTTGTCAATATGGAAAATGACATTGTGAAAATTATCTTTTTTATTCGTTTTTATTGTTGAATTTAAGGAAGAGATATTGCGACTGATTCGCTCACTATCTTTTAAATTTATTTCCTCAAAAAACCGGGAGGAAATGATATGAAAAAGATGATTTTATTGAGCTTCTTAGTCTTGTCTGTTCCAGTCATCATATATGCCCAGGATAGAATTGAAGCCCCCGTCTGGAATATAGGAGACAAGTGGACTTTAACAGAAGATGTTACGATCACGGTTGTGAATGCGGATGAAACTACTTATACGGTGAAATATTTAACTTCCGGTGGGGCATCTATTTTAATTTGCGCAAAATCCTCTCTTAACAGAGTCTACGCAATGGACAAAGATAGACGAATACCGTATGAGGGAAGGAACAAAAAGCTTTTAAATTTTCCATTAGATATCGGAAAGAGTTGGAAAGACAAATTTACAGTTAAAACAGGGGCCTTAGCATCACAAGAATATACATATCTTGAGACCTTCACTGTTTTGGGATGGGAAGACATCGAGGTCCAAGCGGGAAAGTTTAAAGCCCTTAAATTGGAGTACAAACAAGAAATGAGTGGACAGACAAAAGGTCAACCCAAGGAGGGTAAGGTATGGTATTGGTATTCCCCTGATGTGAAATATATGGTTAAATGCCAATATCACAAGAGTGATTATTGGGATGCACTGTATGATTGGGAATTAACCTCTTTTATACTAAAAAAATAAAGTTTTGGGATTATGTTTACCGGATCAAGTAAAAGATAAATCATGATAAATGATGTATGATAAAGGAGGGTCTGCCCTTCTTAAACAAGACCAGGGCGACAATAAGGAGGGTAGCAAAGAGCTTAAGATTCGATTGAGGAAAAATAAGAAGGCTAAAAACGTGAAGACGAAGGGAGAATAAAGATTTATTAAAAAGGACGCTGCCTCCAGGAGGCTTCCCGTGAAAATGCTTTTGCTTATTTTTTCGGCACTTTGGCTTAGTATATCTTTTCTGTCCTCAGCTTCCATCGCAAAGGAAGGGGCATCAGAAGAATATGTTTATCTCCTCAAGTCAGAAGGGGGAAAGGTCTACAGAGTCATAGAAAAAGCCGCCGGAGGTAAAAAAGAAACGGCTAGGAAAGAAATTCGTAGAATGGAATTAATTTCCCCGGGTACGATACTGGAGATTGAGAAAGGGGCTTCTGTGTCTCTGACATGCGGTGGTTGCAGAGTATTAAATTTAACCCACAAAGACAGTCCCTATGGAGTAAAGATGGAAGACTTCAAAAAAGAAGGATCCACGTCAAGCAAAATCATGGGATACTTTACCATGGCCCTCAATAATTATATCCATCCTGATTCTAAGCCAGGTTCAAAAATACATTTGAGCACACGGGGATATTCAGGTACTCCACAGATAGGGTTATGTAAAGACCTCTGGCCAGCAGATAATGCAGACATCATGCCCATCGAGCCGATTACTTTTAAATGGGGAGTGAAAGAGGCCCATTTTTCTCTGACGATAAAAGAATTCGGAAGCAACACTACGGTCTATTCGGAAAAAACAATGTTGAAAAGGATCGATGTCCCTCTCGGAATCTTTAAACCGGGAAGGAGATATGAATGGTTTCTTCTGGAAGAAGAAACAGGAGAAAAATGTAATGCGACTTTCACACTCCTTTCAAAGGATGAGTCAAGCAGGATAATGGAAGTCGTCAATAATTTGCCGGCACTTTTACCTTCTGAAACAGATATAGAAACGAAATGCCGCCTTCAGGCTGGATACTTCCTTTCCGAGGGTCTTGACTATGATGCCTGGAAATGGCTTGAGCGGAATGGGATATCACAACAATTTTAAATAAAGAGGATAAAAAGTGATGCCTCTTACATTTTAGTGGATCCGGCAGATGCTTCTCTTTTTTTCGAGATGGATTAGCCAAAAACCCTACAACCCAAAATAAGCAGACTTCACATCCGGGTTTTCCATCAACTCCTCGGAATTCCCTTCCAAAACCGCTCCGCCGTTTTCAAGGACATACCCGTGATGAATGATCGGTAGAATGGGACGGGCATACTGTTCCGAGATGAGAATGGTAATCCCTGTCTGTAGATTAATATCATGGATGGATCGGGCAAGCATGCCTTCCATCATCGGACTCAGTCCGAGTAACGGCTCATCGAGGAGAAGCAGTTTCGGCTGTGCCATCAAAGCCCTTCCAATGGCAAGCATCTGTTGCTCCCCTCCGCTGAGAAAACCTCCTTCCCTCTTCTTCAGATTTTTTAAGGGTGGAAAAATGGTAAAGATATATTCCAAGGTCTTCCTAGCCTGAGCTTTTGTGGCTAAATAACCTCCTATTTTCAGATTCTCTAATGTGCTGCTTTCGGCGAAGATCCTTCTTCTTTCAGGGCAGAGGATGATTCCTTTTTTAGCTCTTTCGCTTGGCTTCATATAAGTGATATCCATTCCCTCAAAAGAGATATTGCCAAGGACGGTGATTCTCTCTCCGCCTTTCATCGCTTCCTTCTTCTTTACATCCAATATAATTCCTGAGATCGTATACATCAGCGTCGACTTGCCTGCACTGTTGGCACCGAAAATGCCCGTCACTTTTCCACCTTGACATTTTATATTAATATTATTGATAGCGATGGCATTCTCATAAAATACCATGAGGTTTTTGATCTCTAACATGGCACAACCTCCGTTCCGAGGTAAGCTTCTCTGACCTCTTTGTTCCCCATGACCTCTTCTGGGGATCCCTCAGCAAGTTTCTCCCCAAAATTCATGACCATCACCCGATTGACCAGCCGGAAGAGCTCTCTCAACCGGTGTTCGATCATCATAATGGTCATCCCTTCCATCTGAAGTTTTTCAATCAAGGGCACCATTGTAGAAATTTCACTCATACTGAGCCCCGAAAAAATTTCATCGCAAATAACGACCTCAGGCTTCAAGGCCAGGCACCTGGCAAGTTCAAGACGTTTTAGGTACCCGAGGGGAAGAGAAGAGGCAATTTTTATAATAGATTTATTAAAATTATAGGGTATATAGCACAATCAAAAACCTTAAGTCAAATTGGTATCCAATCAAGAGGTTCCCCTCCTTCCTTACGTTTGTCATATAACCATCCATGATCATCTGTCAATGGATAGTTGAAGGCTGACGAAAAATAATTTATAGAAACCTAAAAAAAACTTGACAAAAAATCTCCTGGTGTATCAAAATCACGAAGCGCCAAAGATCGGGTTCTGTTGATTCTACTCATAACAAGAAATTAATATCTATGGAGGTGGCTTATGTCTATTGATGTGATGCTTTCACAGGAAGAAATCTCTTTCCGAAATGAGTTCAAGGCTTTTCTAGAGGGATTGGACCTCTCCTTCATCCTCAGGATGGACAAGGAGGACGAGAAGGAGTTCCCGAAGGATTTCGTCAGGGCCCTTGGACAGAATAACTATCTGGGCATCCCTTTGCCAAAGAATGTGGGAGGAAGAGGTCTCAACACGATTTGCGCCATCCTTGCTGAAGAGGAATTGGGCGCATTGGCTTTTCCTCTGGGCTGTGCAATGGGGATGTCAACCTATCTCTGCCGTGCCATTTATAAATATGGCACCCCTGAACTTTGGAAGAAATATATCATTTCTACTATGAAAGCAGATCTTATCTGTGCTGAGGGGATTACCGAACCCCTAAAAGGTTCAGATATCGCTCGCTTGCAGACCATAGCGAAGAGAGAAGGGAATCATTACATCATCACAGGGGAAAAGCGCTTCCAGAAAGGGGGAATCGGCGCGGACTGGTTCCTCACCTTTGCCAGAACGAATTCAGACGTCGCCCCTCACAAAGGAATTACTGCGTTTGTCGCTGAAAGAAAACATGGGGTCCAGGTCGTAGAACAGTTTAACCTTTTAGGATGGCGGGGGATGGGAGCTTCTCATCTCCTCTTCCGGGATGTGGTTGTCCCTGAAGAGAACCGTGTCGGCGAAGAAGGCCAGGGATTTGAGATCCTCATGTATCTCCTTCAAACAGAACGTCTGATGGAAGCGGCCACAGCGCTGGGCTCTGCCCGCGAATGTTTGAAGATTGCTATACGATACTCAGACGCACGGGAACAGTTTGAACAAAAAATCAGAGAATTTCAGGGGATCGGCTTTAAGATCGCGGATATGGCTGCCACTCTTGACGCAGGCCGGCTTCTCTGCTTGCGGGCGGCCAAAGTCATTGACAAAGAGGAAAAAAGACCGAACAAGGAAGTGGCCATGGCAAAATTCTATTCTACAGAGTCAGCCTGGAATATCATTGATCAGGCTCTTCAAATCCTGGGGGGTATTGGTTATACAGATTACTATCCTGTCGAAAGATTTCTCAGGGACGTTCGAGTTGCCAAAATCTATACGGGTACAAACGAAATCATGAGGGAACTCACTCAGAGAGGAACTTATGATGAACTGCTGAAGGAAAAACCTTCCCCGGCGTGGAAACTCTGGAAAGGATCCAAAAACCTGATGTGATGAAATTGAGCGTTTTAGCAGGATGGTAAAAAAGTATAGCAAGGATTTGTCATTCTGAGAGAAGCGAAGAATCTCGTTCTTCCAAAAGTTGAGATCCTTCACGGAGCCTGCCCTGAGTGAGATTCTTCAGTCGCTACTCTCCTTCAGAATGACAGCAAACGAAGGGTTCAGGGTGACACAAAAAATAATTCCAAACCTGAAATTATAATGAAGCCAATTATTGAAATCCTTAATCACTGTAGCGCCTGTGGGGCATGTGTGGAGATCTGTCCTGTCCTCTGTTTAAGGCTTAATAATGGATCCATTGAGGTGGTTGACGAAGAGGTTTGTTTCGGCTGCCGCAAGTGTGAAGACGTATGCTCTGAAGAGGCGATACGCATCAAAGGTATTGTGCCCTGACAAAATGGTTTTATATCATTCAAAAAAAATAACTTGTTGAAATATCAAATAGAATCTCATCTTCTTTACACATTACGTAAACTGGTTTATTTTTTTCTTGACAAAAAAATGAAGTTTTGCTAATTAGAACTGAAATTTTGTTGTTGTTTTTCTCATCTGACTGATTCTTTCCTTATTTTTGCAATAAAAATTTCGACGGTTGAGGCAAGGGGGTTCCCATCGCCACGCGTAATTTGATCCGATTGAACGTTGAGGATATTTATCTCTTCATCCATTCCTCTCGATCATCTTCTCCAAAATCGTCAATACGAAATCAATACCTAAAAAGGTGAGAGATTTATGGATTGGAAAATAACGGCGACAACATTGTTTTGTGACACGGTGAAAAAGTGGGTCCCCATCATGGTTTACAAAGATGGAAGGGCGAATTGTGGTTATTACTACAGGCACCAGGTCGTCACCAAAGAAAATCCTGGTGGGTTCTCATGCCACGGATCCCAGGGATGTGCATTGTGCGAGGCTTACAAGGAAGATGTTTTTTCTCGGGCGGGTAAATGACTCAGGATAGACATGCTGAGTCGCTTCTGTTTGCATCATTGCAAACAAGATGAAGGAGGGTCTTATGGATAAAAAGGCATTAATCTTATTGATGGTGGTGGTTTTTGGTTTGGGTATTTTTGGATGCGCTGGAGTAAAACCGACTCCCTCTCAAATTCTACCTGTTAAGGTTACGGTCGATAGTGTTGAGAGGCTCAATGCAATAGCGGCTAAGCCGCCCTTCCAGGCCACTGATGTCCTCGTTTTCAGGGTCAACTTCAAACTTTCTAATCCGAATCATGTTGCTGCAAAAGTAGACGATCTCTATTTTGAGGCAAAAGCGGAGGATGGCACTCCTGAAAAGACAATCGTGCAGGCCGCTTCCATGCCGAGCATGGTCATTCCAGCAGGTGGAGAGCTCATTTGGTCACCTACAGACATTTTTGTTTATGGTGGAGTACTCGGACAATTCATCACCCGTGGTCTTGATGGGGGAGAAGGCATGAAAGGTGTACTCCAAAAGCGTGAGGAATTTTGGACAGATTTGGGGGGTGACAAAAGAAAATTCTTCATCGACGGCAACATCACTTATTCTCTCCCCGATTTCCCCGACCTGGGAACTGTTCGCAATCAATTCAAGACTGAATTTACCACGCCGAAATTATAGTTGAACAAGGAGAGAAGGGTGGCTAAATCAATCACAGAAGAGACGTGGGGAAAGTTCCGTCCCTCTCCAGCAGAGGATACCTTCCCTAAACTATTAAAACGCAATTACTACAAATGGGAAGATACGAAAGTCGCCTACCGGTATAAAGATTATGGATACTGGCGAGAACTTACCTGGAAAGACATTTATGAACGAACCAAATGGCTTGCCGGAGGTTTGGCAAGTCTTGGTTTTGGACCGGGGGATAAGATTGCGATTTGCGGTGAGAACGCTCCCGAATGGTTCTGGGGGCAGACCGCCGCCCAATGTCTTGGAGGGGCTTCCGTAGGTTTGTATACCGACTCCATTCCTTCCGAGCTTCAATATATTATTGACCATTCTGATGCAAAAATTGTCATGGCTGATGATCAAGAACAGGTGGATAAAATCCTCTCCATCAAAGAACAGATCCCTAAAGTGGAAAAGATTATCTACTGGATTGCAAAGGGAATGTGGAATTATGATGACCCTTGGTTAATCGGCTTTGATGATATGATGGAGTTAGGAAAAGCCTATGAGGCAGCTCATCCTAACTTTTTTGAGGAGTGTATCGATAAGACAAAACTGAATGATGTGGCGGTCCTGCTTTATACTTCAGGGACAACCGGCCTGCCAAAGGGATCGACCGTCACTTATAGAAACCTACTGAGTCTATTTAATGGTTGGGATGCAGCGTTACCGTGGAACCCGAAAGATGAAAACCTCTCCTTTTTGCCACCGGCTTGGATCGGGGAACAAATCTTTACTGTGGCGCCAAATTTAGGGAAAGGGATCGTTGTCAACTTCATTGAAAAGGCCGAAACTGTTCGTTCTGATCTTCGCGAAATAGCCCCCGGAGTCATCCTCCTTGGGGCAAGACAGTGGGAAATGACATGCTCCGAAATCCAGGCCAAAATGATTGACTCTTCCTTCTGGAAAAAGTTTCTCTACAACCTGTTTCTCCCCGTGGGCTATAAGATTGCCCAAGGCCAAGAAGAACGGAAAAAAGTGAGTTGGCTTTGGCGCTTTCTTTTTTTCTTTGGGTATTGGGTCGTGTTCAGACATTTGCAGGACAAAATCGGTATGACGAGGACCAGAACCCCAATTACGGCCGGAGCGGCTCTGAGTCCGGATAATTTCCGACTTCTCCGGGCAATCGGGGTTCCGATTGCACAAGGATATGGTTCCACCGAAGTCTCTGGCCTCGATGTCCTCCAACTCGAAAAGGATTACTATCGTTCCGAAGGATCAGGACAACCTTTCCCCGGGGTGGAGGTGAGGATCACCGAAGATGGAGAAATACTGCTCGGCGGTGTGGGGGTAGTTCAGGGATATTATAAGCGGCCTGAAGAGACCACTAAAAGTTTTAAAGAAGGCTATTTCTTCACTGGCGATGGTGGATATATGGATGAGGAGGGAGAACTTTATATCATTGACAGAGTGAGAGACATGCAGACCACGAAGACCGGTGAAAGGTTTTCCCCGACGTATATTGAGGGCCGGTTAAAATTTAGCCCCTTTATTAAAGATGCGATGGTGATTGGAAACGATAAACATTTTGTTACGGGACTTCTCAATATGGATTTTGAGAATACCGGAAGGTGGGCTGAACGAAACCACATCGCCTATACCTCTCATCCGGACCTCTCACAAAAACCTGAGGTCAGGAAACTTTTATCCGGGATCCTTCAGCGGATTAATACGACATTGCCTGAGACAACTCGTGTGAAAAGGTTTATCGTCCTCCATAAGGATTTTGACCCGGATGAGGCGGAGCTGACCCGAACCCGCAAATTGAGGCGAGACTTCGTGGAGAAGCGTTATGAGAATATTGTGAACGCAATGTATCAAGGACAGAATCAGGTAGATATTGAAACGACGATTACCTACCGAGATGGCAGAAAGTCGGTCATGAGGCTTCCGATCTATATTGAGACGATCCAGGAGTGAGGGCACATGGCAGAAATTACCAGGGATATCACAAAAAAAAGGGAACAGAGATACAGCTATGGGTTGACCCTGCTTCGGGAATGTATTGAGAAGAAACGGCCTTTGGCCAATCCCAATACTAAAGAAAGAAAAGTATTGCTTCGGGCCGAGAACATCAGCATCGCCTTTGGCAAGCTTCAAGCCCTCAACAATGTAATGGTGGAAGTCAAGGAAGGTGAGATCCTGGCCATCATCGGACCCAATGGTGCGGGGAAAACATGCCTTCTCAATGTAATAAGCGGTTTCTATCGTGCTCAGCAGGGGGAAGTCTATTTGGAAGAGAAAAAAATCACTCATTTCTCCTCCCACAGAATTGCTGAACTCGGTCTATGCCGTACGTTTCAGAATATTGCTTTATATACTGGATTATCGGTGAGCGACAACATCATTGCTGGGAGGCATTTCCATATTGGATACAACTTCGTTACCGGAATGATCTATTTCCCCTGGGCAAACAAAGAAGAAGCCTACCAGCGCGCCATCGCAGAGGACATCATCGATTTTTTAGAGTTGGAACACGTCAGGGGATCGGTGGTAGGCATGCTGGCCTATGGATTAAGAAAACGAGTCGAACTGGGCCGGGCCTTGGCTCTGGAACCAAGGATTCTCCTCCTCGATGAACCGATGGCAGGGATGAATCTGGATGAAAAGGAGGACATGGCTCGGTTTATCATCGATATCAATGAATTTTTGAAGATCCCGATTGTATTGATCGAGCATGATATGGGGGTGGTCATGGACATTGCAGATCGAATCGTCGTCCTCGACTTCGGCAATAAGATCGCTGAAGGCCCCCCTGAAGAGATCAAGGAAAATCCAAAGGTCATTGCCGCTTATTTAGGAGCAGGATAGAAATGGAAGAGACCACCAAATCGATCGTCTTAGGCCTCTGCAGCGGAGGGATTTATGCCCTATTGGCTGTCAGTTATGTGGTGATTTATAAATCTACTCGCGTATTTCCTTTCTCTCAAGCAGCCGTTTTGATCATTGGTGCGTATTTCATGTGGTTCTGCTTGATCGTCTGGCATCTACCAATATGGCTGGGGTTTTTGATGACCTGCGCTGTGGGCGCTATCTTGGGAATGGCCATTGAAAGGGCCTTCATGCGTCCTCTTGTCGGGCAACCCATCCTCGCTCCTATCGTCGTCACCCTATGCCTCATGCTCCTTCTCCGTGGGATAGGAATCCTGATGGGGAAAGGAAATATTGAAGGCTTTGGTGAATCCTTCCTACCTGTAGGGGCTTGGAAATTTGGTTTTCTGCATCTTCCCAAGATTCAAGTTTATGGCTTTATCCTATGTATGGTGCTGATTGCGGCACTGATGCTATTCTATGCAAAAACAAGAGCTGGATTGGGGATGAGGGTCGTCCATGAAGACCATGTGGTGGCTCAAAACTTGGGTGTCAATGTTAAGCGAATTTTTCAGTATAGCTGGGTCATCTCTTGTATCATTGCTGTGATAGTAGGTATGTTACTGGGAAACATCCAGGGTGTTGGGCTCTCTCTCGATTTGAATGGTTTGATTGCTATCGCTGCTGTCCTCTTCGGAGGATTGGAATCATTTGCAGGTGCAATTATCGCTGGCCTCGCCATCGGCATCCTCCAGATGTTAACAATCCAATTTATCGCACCCCTTCTTCCCGGAGAGACCACGATGATGGCTCCATTTGTCTTTTTATTGTTGATTCTTTTCATTAAACCCTATGGTCTTTTTGGTTTAGTCAGAATAGAGAGGTTATAGAGGATGAATATCAATCGACCCTGTGGTACATTTGACCGGAACTACTTCCAAGCGAAAGAACTTTACAGGACTCCGCTGCGAAAGACATTATTAGCACTCCTGGTCGTTGGCATGTATCTATTACCTTTGACGATGGGCGATTATGGGCTCTCCCTTCTTATTCCAATCTGTGCCTTTACGATCGGCATGTTGGGCCTGCAGATCATCACAGGCTATTGTGGCCAAATTTCCCTTGGACATGCGGCTTTTATGGGTGTGGGGATGTATACCGTCGGGATTCTCCAGAGACATTTTGGATTTAGCTTCTGGTTCTGTCTGCCTCTCGCCGGGCTGATTCCTATGTTCCTCGGTATGATGTTTGGTGTTCCTGCTTTAAGGATAAAAGGTTTATACCTCGCTTTTGCCACTTTAGCTGCCCATTTCGTAATTGTCTATGTCATCAATAACTGGCGTTCTGTAACAAATGGTACGGAAGGGATGTGGATGAAACGACCCGATGTTCTCTTCGGAATTGATTTTAAGAGTGATCGAAACTATTACTTTCTGGTATTAAGCATTACGATCATCATGACTTATCTAGCGACGAATTTAGCCAGGACCAAATTAGGCCGATCCTTCGTTGCTGTTCGAGACAATGATATTGCTGCGGAAGTGATGGGGATCAATATTGCTTATACCAAAATCATGGCTTTTGGCATCGGTTGCTTTTATGCAGGAATAGCCGGGGCTCTGGGAGGGGCCTACTATGAGTATGTGAATATTGCTTGGTTTCGCCTCGAAGATTCCATCTGGTATTTGGGATTCCTCGTCGTTGGAGGTTTCGGGAGCATCTTCGGTGCGATTGCAGGGGCAGTGGTCTGGAAAATCATGGATGAGCTCAGCACCCTGGTCACCCCTTTAGCAGAAATGTTCTTAGGTGGCGCTGCGTTTTACGCCTCGGCAGCCTTCTCGTTGGTCTTTTATTCTTTGATCATTGTCATCTTTCTGGTGTTTGAACCCAGGGGAATTGCCCATCGCTGGGAAATTGTAAAGCGATCCTACCGTCTCCATCCTTTTCCTTATTAAGGATAGTGGGAATAAAGGTTTAGAGAAGAACAACATTTCTAACAAGGAGGTAAAAAAAATGAAGCAGAAAAGTAAACTTTTATGTTTGTTGGGAGCTTTGGCAATTCTCATTTCTCTTTTAGCTCCTACGGAGGGTTCTACCGCTGGTAAACCATCTGTCACCATCCACAATATTATTGACCTTACTGGGGCCTATGCACCCATTGCCATCCCTTCAGAGAAGGGAGGCAAGGATTATTTGGCCTGGATTAAGGAACAAGGGGGACTTGATGTATTTGGCGATGGGAAGACCAGGGTCGAGCTTAAATATGTGTGGGCTGAATTTGGAAATGTGGATGCCAGGTTTATGTCTGCCTACAAGAGGTTCAGGATGGGAACGCCAAAACCCACAATCATTGAGATGTGGTCATCCCCGAACCAAGAGATGCTAAAGCCCATTGTCGAAAGGGACGGCGTTGTATGCTATGGGATTGGTTTTAGCGATCCTCAGCTCTATCCGCCTGCATGGAATTATATGGACTGCTGGAGTTATGGAGAATCTGCTGCAGGGGCAATTGAATACTATATTGACAATCTGTGGCCGAAGAAAGGGAAAGGCATAAAGGCTAAGTTAGCCCATTTAACCTGGGATACGGCCTATGGCCGAGCTGCCATTGAACCAACGAAAAGGCATGGAGAGAAAACCGGAAAATATGAGATGGTGGCAGAACGATTTTGTACCCCGATGCCAACGGATCCGGAAGTGATGGGTTTTCTTTCCGATTTTGATAAACAGGGAATTGATATCATCTGGTCGAACTCCATTGTCCAAACCCCAGCAGTCATAATGAAAGGTATTCATAAGCTTGGTCTGACAGGTAAGATGGCTCATATCGCCAATCTGTGGGCCCCTGCCGATCAACTGTTGGATGTTATAGGTCCTGGATCGGCTGAGGGGTATATGTGTCCTCAACCAGTTTTTGTCCCAGCGGCCGAACCCAATGAACTCGGCGTCAAATTCGCCAAGATGCTCAATGACAAATATCGGAAAGAACCAGGAATGCCGAATATCCAATATATGCGTGGGATCCGGATGAAAGCCAATATGCTGGAGGGCGTACGACGGGCTTTAGTGGGAATTATGAAACGGGATAAGGTCGATATAGCCAAGGCTTGTGAAACGATCACTGGAAAAGACGTGAAGGAATTTGGCATGCAGACCTTAGCCGGTTACACTGCCAATGACACAACGACTAAATTTCAAAGTGCCCCATCAGGTAAAGATGACCGTCGTCTGGCGAACTATGACCGGTTAATCGGCATTAAAAACGGTAAGGTGACAGTCCTGTCCCCATGGTATAAGGTACCCCGGCTTGTCCCGGATGACATGATTAAACAAGGTTTGTTCAAAGATGAGACTATCAACATCCACTATGTCCCAGTGAAATAATAAAACAGAAGAGGGCTAGCCTTTTGGCCAGCCCTCTTCTCTTAAGGAGATGAACTTCCATGTTGGAACTGAAGAATGTTGAGGTCAAATACCTCAATACCATATTGGTATTGAAAGGAGTCAACATTCAACTTGAAACAGGTGGGTTTGCTTGCATCTTAGGAGCCAATGGTGCCGGCAAGACAACAACACTGAAGGCCATCTCGGGATTGCTCCGAACCGAGGAGGGAGAGGTCACAGATGGAGGTGTCTATTACGAAGGAAAACCCATCCATAAATTTTATCCCGAAGATATTGCCAGGATGGGAATCCTTCAAGTCATGGAGGGAAGGCGTTTAGCAGAACACCTCACCGTTGAGGAAAATCTTCGGGCCGGGGGGCTCATCATCCAGGGAAATGGAACACGGTTCAAAAAAGATTTGGAAATGGTTTATAGCTATTTCCCGAGGCTCATCGGAATCAAAAATAATACCGCAGGCTATTGTTCAGGAGGGGAGCAGCAGATGATCGCCATGGGCCGCTGTCTGATGGGGCATCCTAAGATCATGCTCCTTGACGAACCCTCCATGGGTTT
This sequence comes from Thermodesulfobacteriota bacterium, assembly GCA_049513055.1. GTDB lineage: Bacteria > Desulfobacterota > BSN033 > BSN033 > UBA1163 > UBA1163. Next base: position 27,024 of record JBEKWN010000004.1, on the reverse strand, counting down.
GTCTCCCCTGCTGGTCAGGGAAATTGCCGATATCGCAAAGAGAATCAATGTGGAAACAAGGGTGTCCATCCTCCTCGTCGAGCAAAATGCTCATATAGCCTTGGAATTGGCAGAATACGGTTATGTGATGGAAAATGGCAGGATTGTATTGGATGGCCCGGCCGAGAAATTGAAAAATAATGAAGATGTTAAAGAATTTTATCTCGGATTTACCGGAATGGGTCAGAAGCGGAGTTATCGAGACGTAAAACATTATAAACGTCGGAAACGGTGGTTAGGATAGGAGAAGTAAAAAAGAAATCTTCCCTTCCCTGCTTGATCTTTTCTTTTTTCCCCTTGATAGCAAGGTTTGTGAATATCCATATAAAGTTCTCAGCTCCCATTTTTACAGATTTTTGTGACAAAAAAACCATTGGGGTTTATTAATTTTTTCACATTATTTAGGTAGATTTTTACTTGACAAAAAAATGACGTTTTGTTAATCAAAGTATTCAAATTTTGGGTGGGGTTTTTCATTCTGATTTAATCCATTCCTAATTAATGTCAAAAACTAAAAATTGGGGGAAAGGTGGTTATTGTTCCCCTTGGAAACGAAACAAACCCTTCTGAACGTTGTTCTTTGTATGCATAGTTTTCTGGGATCGAATCAAAGGAGATTTAAAAATGGCAGTCACCAATGAGGTTCAGCTAAAGGTCGATCACATCTATATGGCTTTCGGAGGCGTCCAGGCCCTGATGGATATCAGTTTAGAGATCAAAAAAGGTGAGATCTTCTCTGTCATTGGACCCAATGGCGCAGGGAAAACGGTTCTCCTAAACTGCATCAATGGTCTTTACCACCCCCAAAAAGGGCAAATCTATTTTGAAGGAAAAGAAATCTCCAAGTTAAAACCTCACCAAAGAGCAGAAATAGGAATCTCACGGACATTTCAGAAGATCGAACTCTTTAAAGGCACGAGTGTGCTCGATAATATCCGCCTTGGCCGCCATATTCATCTCAAAACAGGCTTGCTCAGTGGCTCCATTTATTTTGGGAAAACGGCCCGTGAAGAGATCGAACACCGGGATTTCATTGAAAAGGAGATCATCGATCTCCTTGAGATTGAGCATATAAGGGATAAGGTCGTGGGGATGCTTCCCTATGGGCTTCAAAAACGAGTCGAATTGGCAAGGGCATTGGCCCTAAATGCTAAGATCATATTGTTGGATGAACCTCTGGCAGGTTTGAATCTGGAAGAAGTAGAGGATATGGCTCGATTTATTCTAGATGTCAACGAAGAGGACCGCTGGCAGACGACCTGTGTTCTTGTCGAACATGACATGGGTGTGGTGATGGATATTTCACATCGAGTCATGGCCTTAAACTTTGGCGAAAAGATTGCCGAAGGAACTCCTACTGAGATTCAGAAGAATCCCAACGTGATCAAGGCCTATCTGGGTGATGTGGAGGATCTCTATGTCACACGGCGGTAGCTGGAAAGAAATTGAAATTACGAAAGACTTAACGATCCCCAAACTCTTTTTGCAAGCGGCTAAAAAATATTGGGATAAAAAAGTGGCCATGCGTGAGAAGGAGTTTGGAATTTGGATTCCCATCACTTGGAAACAATATTATGAAAATGTGAAACAGATCGCCTTAGGAATGGTTTCTTTAGGGTTGGAGAGAGGGGATAAAGTCGCCATGATTGGGGATAACCGTCCTGAGGCTCTCTGGGCAGAGATGGCCGCTATGTGTGTGGGCGGTGTGGGAGTATGGTTATTCCAGGATTCTCTCATCGACGAGGTAAAATATATCATCGACCATGCCGATGCCAAATTGATGTTGGGTGAAGGCCAGGAAGAGGTTGATAAATGCCTCATGATCAAAGACAAATGTCCTAAGCTCAAGAAAATGATCTGGGATGACCCAAAAGGGATGAGAGACTATGATGACCCAATTCTCATCAGCATCAAAGAGGTGATGAAGATAGGAGAAGAAATAGATAAAAAAGAGCCCGGTCTCTTTGAGGATTTGATCATGAAAGGAAAGGGAGACGAGGTCTGTCTCCTTTTTTATACCTCAGGAACGACGGCCCTTCCGAAAGGTGCCCTCCTCACCCATTATAATATGCTCACCATGGGTCTGAATTTAATGCGAGTGGATCCTTATTTTGAAACGGACGACTTTGTCTCCTATCTTCCATTTGCCTGGATTGGAGAACAGATGATGTCAATCTCCTGTGGAATTCAGGCTGGATTTACAGTCAATTTCCCGGAAGAACCTGAGACCGCCCAGGAGAATATTCGTGAAATCGGCCCCCATGTCATGTTTGCTCCTCCTCGCATCTATGAACAGATGGTACGAAATGTTCAGGTCAAATATCTGGATGCCACTTGGTCCAAGAGAACAGCCTATGAATTGGCGATGAAGATTGGCTATCAGGTGGCCGAATTGAAGTTTATGAAAAAGCCCGCTCCCTGGTACTGGAAAGCCCTCGATTATCTTGCTTACATGGGTGTCCATAAAAAATTGAAAGATCATTTAGGTCTTTCCAGGATAAGGGATACCTACACTGGAGGGGCAGCTATGGGGCCAGACCATTTCCGATTTTTCCATGCGATCGGAGTGAACCTGAAACAGATCTATGGCCAGACAGAGATTGCTGGCATTTCAGTGCTGCATCGTGATGGAGATATCAAATTCGATACAGTGGGCAGACCCATCCCTGAGACAGAGGTCAAAATCACTCCAGAGGGAGAGATCATTTCAAAAAGCCCTTCCGTTTTCATAGGATATTATAAGATGGAAGAAGAGACAACAAAAACACTCCGAGATGGATGGCTTCATTCAGGAGATACGGGTTTCATCGATGCCGAGGGTCATCTGGTTGTGTTCGATCGAACGAAAGATGTGATGACCTTAAACGATGGGACAAAATTTGCTCCTCAGTATTTAGAAACCCGGCTTAAATTCAGCCCCTATATTAGAGATGTTTGGGCGATCGGTGACAACAAACCCTATGTCACAGGTGTGATCTGTATTGATTATAACGTAGCGGGGAAATGGGCGGAGGATAGAAATCTTGCTTATACCAGTTATCCAGAGCTTTCCCAGATGCCAGAGATTTATGAACTGGTAAAAAAAGAGATTGTAAAAATGAATAAGGATTTGCCCCCTGTAGCGAAAATTAAGAAGTTTGTTAACCTCTACAAAGAATTTGATGCGGATGATGATGAACTGACCCGAACCCGGAAATTGCGAAGAGCCTTTGTCGAAGATCGTTATAAAGATATTGTCAACGGACTTTATTCTGATACCAATAGTGTCCATATGGACACCAATATCACCTATGAAGATGGAAGAGTCGTTCACATTATAACGGATCTTAAAGTGTTGGAGGTTGGAGAATAAGAGTTCAATTCAAAATTAACAATTATCAATGTAAAATGACCAATGGAAAAAACAAAAACTCATTGATAATTCTTCATTGTTAATTTTGAATTTTACATTGGAATTTAAACCAGGAGGTTGTATGGAGCTTTTCTTGATGAGTTTGGTCAATGGCATCTTGGTCGGGGGTGTCTATGCCCTGGTCGCTCTGGGATGGGTCTTGATTTATAAATGTTCCGGCGTCTTGAATTTGGCCATGGGCGAATTGACCCTGATTGGAGCCTATGTCACCCTGACATTTTATCAGGCAGGCATACCCTTTGTTCTATCGATCATCTGTACTTTAATCATTGGGGTTATCCTCGGTATTCTTGTAGAGAGAATCTTCCTTGACAAACTCATTGGAGAACCGATCCTGGCCGTGATTATGGTGACCGTAGGCCTCTCTTTTTTCTTTAAAGGGATAATAGAATTCATCTGGGAGACCAAAACACGGGTTTTTTCTCCTCCCATCTTTCCTCTCGAGCCGATTACTGTTGGCTTTATTAAAATTTCAAACGTTTACCTCTGGTCTTTTATATTGGCCATACTACTTTTTGTTATCTTTGCAGCCTTTTTCAAATATTCACACTGGGGTCTAGCCATGCAGGCGACTGCTGATGATGAAACCGCTGCCCTTTCCCTCGGAGTAAGTGCCCGTTTTGTCTATGCAGGGGCCTGGGCTATTGCCTTCATGTCAGCAGGTGTTGGGGGTGCCCTTTTAGGCAATATCAACGGCATCAATATATCCATAGGCTATCTGGGTCTACTCGTCTTACCGGCAGTCGTTTTAGGAGGTCTTAATTCCATTCCTGGGGCTATTGTAGGAGGGATTACAGTCGGTATTTTACAAAATTTATCGGGTACCTATCTCGACCACTATTTCCCTGGGGGAGTGAAAGAGGTATTCCCCTTCGCCTTCATGACAGTCTTTCTGCTATTTAAACCTTATGGATTCTGGGGTTGGGAACGCATTGAACGGATGTAAAGAATAATCTTGAAATAAAGGAGGCTCTTTTATGTCTCATGTCTGGCTACCTTGCGGTCTTTACCATCAAAAATATGCTGAGGATCATGGTTGGTGGCAGACCCCTTTGATCAAGGGAAAAATGATTCTCCTCCTGGCGATTATATTTATTGCATTTCCCTTAACCCTAACTGGATATTGGTTCGGAGTAGCCAATATGGTCGGCTATACGGCCTTGGGCGCCCTTGGGGTACAGATATTGATAGGCTATGCCGGTCTGATCACCTTGGGACATGCAGCATTTATTGCCGTAGGTGCTTATACCAGTACACTTCTGATTCTTCAATTTCCATGGCCCCAATTTTTTATCAACTGGGGACTTGCCTATCCAATCAGTATTATCATTGCGGGTATTATCGCCGGACTCTGGAGTGTACTTTTTGGCCTTCCATCAGCTAAGGTGAAAGGTTTTTACCTCATCCTAACCACCATGGCAGCCCAGTTCATCACCGTTGATTTCATCCTCACCCAGTATATCAGTCAGATCGGCGGTAGAGGGCAGGCTTTTTCTCTGCCACCTGGAACCATTAAGATTGGGCCCTGGATCATTGATACCGAAATCAAGACTTATTTTTTGATGGCTATCTTGCTCACCCTCTGTGTCGTTATTGTGGCCAATCTCCTTCGCTCAAAGGTGGGAAGGGCTTGGATCGCCATTCGCGATAATGACATAGCTGCCGAGACTCTTGGAATCAATATTATCTGGTATAAGCTATTAAATTTCTTTGTGGCTGGATTTATTGCCGGCCTTGCCGGAGCTTTCTGGGTCAGCAATACTGCAGCCATCAGTCCAGAACATTTCCCCTGGTTCTGGTCTCTCTGGCTTGTAGGCGTTGTCCTCATTGGTGGAGTTGGCTCCATTCACGGGGTGATCTTCGGTTCCATTTTCATGGTGTTGGTAATGGAATTGATTCAATTGGGTGTGATCTCCTTGGGTGATGTCTTTCCGCAGCTCATGATTAAATTTCTCTATATCAAGGAATCGGTCTTTGGCTTAGCCATCTGTGCCTTTTTGATCTTTCAGCCAAGAGGGCTCAGTTACCGCTGGTGGCAGATCAAAAACTATTTTAATCTGTGGCCGTTTTCTTACTAACGTGGATCGTGAAGCGTGAATCGATTCAACAAATAAAAAATGATTTTTATCTTTTCACGAGTCACGGATCACTAACACGAATCACGAATTCAAGAAAGGGGTGATGTGACGTCATTGGAGGGTGGGAGGAAAGAAATCAGTCAATGATCGTTCTTATTTTTTATTCAACTTTTTATTGGAGGTGAACAATGAAAATTAGATTTTTTACAATTATTTTGACGTTACTTATTTTTTCAGCTTCGTCAATCTTTGCGCAGGAAATTAAGATAGGAGGTCTTACGGATTGCACAGGTGCTACCTCGGATGTGGGCAAGGACTATGCACTCGGTTTGGTGGAGGCCTTCAATTATGTCAACGATATGGGCGGAATTAACGGTAAAAAAATTAAATATACCTGGTTTGATTACGGTTATCGTATTCCAGAAGCCATCACAAAGTATAACTTTCTAAAACGTATGGGTGTGATAGCTATCGAAGGCTGGGGAACTGGTGATACAGAGGCCCTTTCTCCAACGGTTCTCAAAGATAAGTTCCCTTACGTCTCTGCCTCTTTCTCGGCTCATCTCACCAATCCTGCAAAAACCCCCTATAATCTATTCTTTGCACCCGATTATTCTGTTCAGGCAAGGGCTGTGCTTACGACTTGGTTTGAAACCAGGTGGCCCAAAAATAAGGATTTTGGTAAGAGAAAACCGCGGTTTGCCTGCGTATACGCCTTTCCTTCTCCCTATGCGAGTGCTCCGATAAAGGCGATCAAGGACCATGCCGCGATGCTTGGCTTTGAGATAGGCGATGATCAGGATGTCGCTCTTACAACAATGGACACCAAAAGTCAGATCATGGCCCTCCAAAAATTTAAGCCAGATGTATGCTGGCATGGAAACACCACCATGTGCGTGTCAGCAACGGTCAGAGATGCCTATGCCCTTGGTCTGGGTGCTGATTGGCTGGTGAACTATTGGGGTGAGGATGAAAATCTACCTAAGTTGGCAGGAAAGGCCGCTGAAGGGGCGATGGTTGCCGGACCAGCCTACTTTTTCGCCGATGACCGTGGAAAGATGAAGCTTGTTCACGATTATGCAGCAAAATTTAATCCCGGGATCCCCGCCAAAGATCGTATTAAGTTTACAGTAACGGCATGGTGCAATGTGCTTCTCCTATCTGAGGCCATGAAACGGGCCGATAAGGCTGGCGATTTGAGTGGGTCGGGTATTTTGCAAAAGGGTTTTGAGACCTTGAAAGATTATGCCATTATCGACGGTGGCCTTGGTACAAGCCCGGTAACTTTCACCTCTACTGACCACAGAACAACCGGTATCGTTCCAGTTTATGAGCTCAAAGAAGGAAAATTTAACTATGTTAAAACGATAGATGTCAAAGCACGGTGGCCAGAAAAATGGGCCAAGGAATGGTTCGGATGGTAAAAAAGGGGTAATCCTGTGAACACAATGCAACCTATCCTGAAGTTAAATAATGTTGAGGTGAAATACCATGAGGTAATCCTTGTCCTCAAGGGAGTGTCTCTGGAGGTCCCCGAAGGTGGTATCATCGCTCTTCTCGGAGCAAACGGGGCAGGTAAAAGCACTACCCTCAAGGCTATCTCCGGGCTTCTCAAGGTGGAGGTCGGAGAGGTCACAGACGGGGCCATTGAGTTCAAAGGCGAACGTATCCACCGAAAAACCGCTATGGAGATTGCCAAGATGGGTATTATTCAGGTCATCGAGGGCCGAAAAGTCTTTGAGCACTTAACCGTGGAAGAGAATCTTAAGGTCGGGGCTCATTTGAGAAAGATCGGATCGACCAAGGAAGGCTTGGAAATGGTCTACCATTACTTCCCCCGCTTAAGACAGAAACGCAGTGAAATTGCCGGATATGTCAGTGGAGGGGAACAGCAGATGACTGTGATCGGTCGCGCTCTGATGGCTCAGCCCAAACTGATGCTTCTCGATGAGCCCTCTATGGGCCTCGCCCCACTCCTCATTAAAGAGATCTTCGAGATCATTACAAGATTAAATCATTCGGAGAAGATCCCTATACTGCTGGTGGAACAGAATGTCAAGTTGGCTCTCACTGTAGCGCCTTATGCCTATGTCTTGGAAAACGGCAGGCTCGTGATGCATGACACCTCAGAAAAATTGAAAGAGAACCCTGACATTCGAGACTTTTATTTAGGCCTCTCTGACATCGGTGAGAGAAAGAGTTTTCGCCATGTCAAGCATTACAAAAGAAGAAAGAGATGGTTGACATAAGTCCTTTAAACTTTTTAGTGAAGGAGGTTCGATAATGAAAAGAATATTAATAATCGCCTGTATCTTTGGCATAGGATTGATTTTAATGTCGTGTGCAGGGATGCCAACAAAGCCCACGGAAGCTAATTTTAAAGTCCCTGTGATCTCCCTTGAATCAGTGCAAGTCACCCAATACAACGGGTTTTGGTTCTACGATGCAAAGATCACCCCTGTGAAGGGCAAAGCAGGAGCCAATAGCGCCATGCTCCCTATGGCTTTCCTTTTTAATATCACCAATCCCAATGATTATCCAGTCAAGTTAGATGGGTTCGGATTTACAGTGGCTTTTGATGATTTCGAAGTAAATATGGTGAATGCCTTTGAGACGCAGTGGATTCCGGCGGGCAAGACCAATCAACTTTCCGTGATGTCAATCGTCGACGTCCAGCAGGTGCTTTTGAGTCTTTTGATTCCTAATGCCGAGAAGGTGAAGGCAAAGAATACGAATGCCTGGGCCCTTCTTGAAAAATGGTGGACAGAGATTCCAAATATGACTGTCCCCATTGAAGTTAAGAAAGGGGCAGCTACCTTCACAGCCGATGGTGTCCAAAAAGTAATTCCCTTCGCTGCCAAATTTCCTAAATGAGATAAATCCTTTAATCCCCTCTCCCCCTTTAAAAAGGGATGAGAGGGGATTAAAAAGGACAAATTTTTCAGGAGACTTATATGCCCAAACCAGAGGTGATGGACCGGACTGTAGGTTTCTTTAAGAAGAATCTAGAAACCATGCCCCATAAAAAGAGAATAGAATATCACAATCAAAAACTACGAGGCATTATACAATATGCTTATAAAAACTCTATAGCGTTTAAAAGTAAATTGGATTCCGTCGGATTAAAGCCAAAGGACATCCAGACCATTAAAGACTTAGAAAAAATTCCTATCACCCAAAAGACTGAGTTAATGGAACTCCAGAAGAAAAATCCTCCCTTTGGTGGATTTGAAGGGGTTCCCATTACTGAAATGAGAAGAATCTTTATCTCACCGGGTCCCATCTACGAACCTGGCGAGGCTGATTACGATGAGTTGGGTTGGGCACAGGGGATGTATGCAGGGGGATTCCGTCCAGGAGACATTACCATCAATACATTCAGTTACCATATGGTTCCTTTTGCCCTGCAAATGGTGGACAATTCCCTTCATATGATCGGATGTATCTCTATTCCTATGGGCGTTGGCAATACCGAACAACAGGTCAATATTTTAAAGAGTTTCAAAGCTACCGGATTCTGTGGGACCCCCAGTTTTCTTCTCAACATTGCTGAAAAGGCTGAGGAGATGGGATTCGATTTAAAAAAAGACCTGAACCTGAAAGCCGGTTTTGTCGCAGCAGAGATGCTCCCAGAATCACTTCGATCCAAATTGGAAGAGAAATTTGGAATGATGATTCGACAAACATATGGGACCGCTGATGTCCGCTGTCTGGGCTATGAATGTATGAAGAAAAACGGAATGCATATCCCGGATGATAAAATCGTGGAGATCATAGATCCCGAGACAGGCAAACAATTAGGCCCGGGAAAAATAGGGGAGATTGTCGCCACCACTTTCAATAAGATTTACCCTTTAATTCGATTCGGAACGGGAGACCTCTCCATCCTGACTGAGACCCCCTGCCCTTGTGGCAGGACCTCGCCCAGACTGTTAAAGATTCTTGGAAGAGTCGACCAAGCGACCAAGGTCAGAGGCCTCTTTGTACACCCCGGTCAGGTGGATGAAGTCGCTTCAAGGTATCCACAAATTGCAAAGCATCAGTTAGTCATCAAAAGAAAAGAAGACAAGGATGAGATGATTTTCCGAATTGAATTCAAAGAAGAAGTTCTCCAACCCGAAAAGTTAAAAGAAGAGATTGAAAAGACCATTCGGGATGTGATGAAAGTAAGGGGGGATGTCCAGTTAGTTCCAAAGGGGACTATCCCCGAGGGAGCTAAAAAGATCGAAGACCAACGCACATGGGAATGAGGACGTTAACTAAAATAAACTTTTGACGACCCTCTGTAAAATATGCTAATATTAAATCAAATTTAAATGTAGGAGGGAAAGATTATGAAAATTCATTACAAAGGGTTTATGAGGGAAAAAATCCAAAGAAATCCGGTAACTATAGGCCCGGAGGCATCCTTTTATGAGGTCAGAAACCTCATTCATGAGAAGGGTGTACGACATCTACCCGTGATCGATAAGAACAATATGTTAGTTGGAATTGTTACAGATCGAGATATCCGGGAAGCAGCCCCTTCGGATGCCACACTACTCAGTGTTCAGGAACTTAATTATCTTTTAGGAAAGCTTAAAGTTTCGAGCTTTATGACGCCAAAGGATAAATTAATCACTATCAACCCTGATACAATCATTGAAGAAGCCGTCCAACTCATGCACGATAATAAGATTGGGTGCCTTCCTGTTTTGGAGCAGGGAAAACTTTACGGACTCTTTACAGAAACGGATGCTTTGGACCATCTGGTTGATATATTTGGTTTTAAACAGAAAGGGACTCGCCTGACCCTTGCTCTTGAAGACAAACCCGGTACGATGCTCGGAATACTTGAATTGTTCAAAAAACATAATATCAACATTATTAGTATTGTCACCCCGTCCTTTATGGTAGAAGGGAAAAGGATCGCTGCCATTCGGATTAAAACAGAAGATTACAAGGAGGTTGTTAAGGATTTAGAGAAAGCAGGCTATGATGTTTTATCCATAGGCAAATGGCCGTCCATTTAGTCTAAATTTTTTTCGATGAAACTTAACAGTTTACGTTAAGTGGCATTAATAGGGTAGTTCTATGGAAATCGGAGGGGCAAAGTTTTATCAAATCGGTGAGCTGGCCAATGTATTGGAATTGAGCCCCCGAACGATTCGATACTACGAGGAAATTGGCCTCCTCAATTCCATCAAAAGAATCGAAGGGGGAAAGAGGATCTATACGGATAAGGATTTCCAGCGTCTAAAATTTATAACAAGGCTTAAACACCTCGGGCTCACCCTTTCAGAAATGCTCGAACTGGAGGATATTTATCAAATCCATCGGACAAATAAAAAAGTATTACCTCGACTTTTAGAATTACTGGACGGTCATGCAGTAAAGATTGACGAACGGATCAACAGTCTCAACAAATTAAAGGCGGATATTTTTAACTACCAAGGTAAAATCCATCAAAAATTAAAAATTGATGATGATCTTCAGAAAGGAGAAGGCACGCATGAGAGAAGTGGTGATCACCAGCGCCGTCCGGACAGCCATCGGTAATTTCCTCGGGGCATTAAGTCCTTTCAGTGCTACAGAGTTGGGAGGAAAAGTAATCGAGGAGGCTGTCAAGCGATCGAAGATTCAAAAAAAAGATGTGGATGAAGTGATCATGGGCAATGTCCTCCCATTCGGACTAGGACAGAATCCAGCTCGTCAAGCCATGATCAAGGCGGGTCTCCCGATGTCCGGAGGAGCCATTACGGTGAACAAGGTCTGTGGTTCTGGGTTGAAGACGGTGATGCTAGCTGCCCAAGTCATCATGGCCGGAGATGCAGAGGTAATCGTCGCCGGTGGAATGGAGAATATGAGCCGAGTTCCCTATTATTTAGAAAATGCAAGAACAGGATACCGACTGTGGGATGGCAAACTGGTGGATGGCATGGTCCATGATGGTCTCTGGGATTTAGTGAATGATTACCACATGGGATATACCGCTGAGATCCAATCAATAAAATTCAATATCAGCCGTGAAGAACAGGACCAATTTGCTCATGAATCGAACCTCAAGGCAATGAAGGCAATGCGGGAAGGAAAATTCAAAGAGGAAATTCTCCCTGTTCCGATCCCTTCAAAGAAAGGGGAACCAACACTCTTTGACACCGATGAGGGACCCCGTGAAACAGATCTTAAGTCCATGGCCAAATTGAAATCTGTCTTTAAAGAAGGCGGGGTCGTCACGGCGGCCAATTCTTCCAAGATCAGTGATGGAGCAAGCGCTCTCGTGTTGATGTCCAAGGAAAAGGCCCAGGTGTTAGGGGTCAAGCCCATGGTTAAAGTCGGAGCGCAGGCAGCAGCGGGTGTCGAATTAGAGGATGTATTGGTTGCCCCAATTCAGTCCATTCCAAAGGCTCTGAAAAAAGCAAACCTTTCTCTTAAGGATATTGACCTCTTCGAAATTAACGAGGCATTTTCCGCAACCACCGTAGCCATCTTCAAAACCCTCGGAATCGACAAAGACAAGGTCAATGTTCATGGTGGCGCTGTGGCCATAGGCCATCCAATTGGAGCAAGTGGGGCAAGAGTCCTCACCACCCTACTCTACGCCATGAAAGACAGGGGAGCCAGAAGAGGAATGGCATCTCTCTGTTTGGGAGGTGCGGAAGCCGTCAGCTTAATTGTGGAGATGATATAAAAATAATTATTGCAAAATACTCAATGGAAAATTAGCAATAAACCAATTTTCCATTGATAATTAATTATTGATCATTGTTAATTTTTCAATGAGTATTGAAAGGGAGGGGGTATGGAGATCAAGACGATTGGTGTTGTGGGGGCTGGGCAGATGGGAAATGGTATCGCTCAGGTTGCTGCCCATTCGGGATTGCGGGTGGTGATGAGTGATATTGCGGACTCTTTTGTTCAAAAAGGGCTTGGCACTATTTCTAAAAATTTGGACCGAATGGTGGAAAAGGGAAAGATTCCTTCCCAGAAGAAGGATGAAATGATGGGAAGGATCAAAGGGACTATTCAAGTAAAAGATATGGCAGAGACTGATTTCGTGGTTGAGGCAGCCATCGAGAATGAATCCCTTAAATTGAACGTCTTCAAGGAATTGGATCAGGTTTGCCGAAGAGAGATCATTCTTTCAAGCAATACCTCCTCCATCTCCATCACCAAGATTGCCTCAGCGACTCAAAGACCTTCACAGGTCATCGGCATGCACTTCATGAACCCTGTGCCAGTCATGCAGCTTGTGGAGATCATCCGGGGACTTCAAACCTCCCAAGAAACTTTTAATACAGTGAAATCTCTCACCGAGAAAATGGGCAAGACTCCTGTCGAAGCCAATGACTTTCCGGGGTTCATCTCCAATCGAATCTTAATGCCCATGATCAATGAGGCGATTTATACTCTTTTCGAAGGAGTCGGGGCACCGGAAGCCATTGATACCGTCATGAAACTGGGAATGAATCACCCGATGGGGCCCTTGGCATTGGCAGACCTCATTGGTCTCGATACCTGTTTAGCCATCATGGAGGTGCTTTACAAGGGTTTCGGGGATTCTAAATATCGCCCCTGCCCTCTCCTCAGGAAATATGTCGATGCAGGCTATCTCGGCAGAAAAACAAGAAGAGGGTTTTATACATACTGAGTAAATTCCAAATGTCAAAATTCTTTAAGCTTTAAAATTTGACATTAACGAGCTCAGCATATGGACTTCAAACTTACTTCAGAACAAGAGATGATCCGAGACATGGTGAGGGATTTTACGGAGAAGAATATCAAACCCGTCGCAGCTCTATTCGACGAGGAAAGGCAATTCCCTTATCAAAATCTCAAGAAAATGGCCAATCTGGGTCTGATGGGGATGAACATCCCTGTTGAACTCGGAGGGTCTGAAGTCGGAGTGGTTGCCTATAGTCTTGCCATCACAGAGATTGCAAAGGGATGCGCCTCCCATGCTGTCACCACCTCAGTGACGAATATGGTCGCTGAGGTGATTTATGAGTTTGGACAAGAGGAGATAAAAAGAAAGCATGTCCCTAATCTTTGCAACGGCCAATTTCCTGCCGGTTCTTTTGCTATCACCGAGCCTCATACAGGGTCAGATGCAGCCAATATTCAAACAACGGCCGTTCGCCAAAAGGAGTCCTACGTGCTCAATGGAAGCAAAACCTTAATTACGAGTGGAGAAGCTTCAGGGGTCACGGTCACATGGGCCATCACTGAAAGAAATGCTAAAAAGGGGAAAGGGATCAGTACTTTCGTCATCGAGAAGGGAACGCCTGGGTTCATTATTGGAAAGACAGAAGAAAAGATGGGCCACCGGGCTTCACAGACCAATGAATTGGTCTTCGATAATTGTATTATCCCGACCAATTGTCTCTTGGGGAAAGAAGGAGAGGGTTTCAAAATCGCTATGATGGAGCTTGATGGCGGAAGGATTGGTATCGCATCTTTGGGACTTGGCGTGGGATTCGCCGCTATTGATTTTGCAATAGAATATGTTAAAGAAAGAGAGGCTTTCGGTAAACCGCTTTCCAGCTTCGAGGCCATTCAATGGATGATCGCCGATTCTTATACGGAATTGGAAGCCGCTCAACTTCTGGTTTTACGTGCTGCCCATCTAAAGGAAATCCATCAACCCTTTACCAAAGAAGCTTCGATGGCAAAGCTCTTTGCCACAGAGACGGCAAGGAATGTGGCGATCCGTGCTGTTCAGATGTTGGGCGGGTATGGTTATACGAAAGACTATCCTGTGGAACGTTACCTCAGGGATATTATCGGAACAACTCTCTACGAAGGAACTTCTGAGGTTCAACGGATTGTGATTTCGAGAGAGATATTAAATCGCTGAGATAGAGGAGGATTTTAGGCAATGGAGCCATCGGAACAGACATTTGCAGAAAAATTTGAGCTCTATGGTTGTTACCAATGCGGAAAGTGCACAGGAGGATGTCCCGTTTCCCTCAAATCGAAATTGAACATCCGCAGGCTGATGATCGAAGGAATTTTAGGAAAGAACCTCGAACGGATTACAGAACGGGAGGAACTCTGGGATTGTACCACTTGTAAAACTTGTACGATTCGGTGTCCTCGTGGATTGAAACCCATGGATCTCATCATCGGGATGAGAGGGACTCTCGTTGAAGAAGGTCATATCCCCAAGACGATCATCGAAGCCATGGAGAGCGTCTACAAACACGGAAACCCCTGGGGGAAGCAGAAGAATAAAAGGACGGAATGGATAAAGAGTCTTCCCGAGGATCTCAAGGTCAAAGATTTCTCTCAGGGAGATCGGGCTGAATATCTCTATTTTACTGGATGCACCGCTTCCTTTGACCCTCGAATTCAAGAGGTTGCCAAGGCATTGGTCTTCGGCCTCCAACGGGCAGAGGTTGATTTTGGAATTCTGGGAAATGAAGAGCAATGCTGTGGGAATGAGATCCGCAGGATGGGAGAGTCAGGTCTCTTTGAGGAACTGGTCGACGGAAACATGCAACGCTTCGATGCTTATCAGATTGAACACATCATCGCCATGTGCCCTCATGGTTTCAACGCTTTGAAGAATGAATATCCTCAAGGAAAGTTTGATGTCCTTCATACGACCCAGCTCTTAGCTAAACGTTTGGAGGAAGGAAAACTCTCTCTCACGAAAGAGATCAAAAAAGTGGTCACCTACCATGACCCCTGTTTCCTGGGCAAGCAGAATAATGTTTTTGATGAACCGCGAATGTTACTCAATGCCATCCCCGGCCTTACCTTCAAAGAATTAGACCGCTCCCGGGAGAAAAGCCTTTGCTGTGAAGGAGGGGGTGGAAGGATGTGGGTGGAGTCTTCCTCCGAGGTCGGCCAACGTCTTGCCGAGGTTCGAGTCCAGGATGCCGTGGAGTTGGGTGCTGAGATTATCACCACAGCCTGTCCATTTTGTGTCCTCACCCTAGAAGATGCGGTCAAGACCTCTGGAAATGAAGAAAAAATTAAGGTCATGGATGTGATGGAATTATTGGCGGAGGCAATGGAATGAGATGACACTTAAAGAAGTAAAAGAGATTCTTAATGCGGAAATGATTTCAGGGGATCATGATTTGGAGAAAGAGATCAGGTGCGCTTTTGCGGCCGAACTCCTCAGCGATGTCCTCGCCCTTGCTCAAGAAGGAGCTCTCTTAATTACAGGATTCACCAATTCCCAAGTCGTTTACGCGGCTGATCTGGCCAATTTGTGCGCTGTCGTCTTTATCAAGGGAAAACGACCCAGCGACGAAACCAAACGACTGGCGGACCAGAAAAAGATGCCCCTTCTCACCACCTCCTTTATGATGTTTGAGGCCTGCGGTATTTTATACGAATATGGTTTGAAGACATGTGCCATAAAAACGGAGAATGGAAAGAAAGGAAAATAATATCCTCCTCCATAAGATGTTTCATATCGAAGGAGGCGATTTTACAAATGCGGGGTCGATTTCGGACCATGTCAAGAAGATTTTAAGTAAGGCTGGATTTCCGAATAAAATCATCCGCCGGATTTCGATTGCAGCCTTTGAAGCAGAGATGAATGTCATCTGTTATGCCACCCGAGGAGACCTTTCGCTCTTCATTACGCCCAACTTCCTGAAAGTAGTGGTCGAAGACGAAGGGAAGGGTATTCCTGATGTGAATCTGGCAATGAGCGAGGGATATTCGACCGCCGACGAAAAGATTCGCGAATTAGGGTTCGGTGCGGGAATGGGTCTCCCAAATATTAAGAGGAATGCAGATGAAATGATTTTGACCTCTAAATTTAGACAAGGAACTCATCTTGAGTTTATCATCTATTTGGATAGACAAGAAACCCAGCTACCTTTTGAATAGACGAGAAGAAACAAAGCAGGGTTCCCTTGCCCAATATCACGGAATGATGAATAGGGAGGAATGCCCCTCGTGACGGTTTTCGATATCGTTAAAACTTTTGGATTACAGACGAGAACAGGAAAAGATCGACTTCATGAAGAAGTAACAGGAGGATATGCAAGTGATCTCCTCAGCGATGTGATTGCCCACAGTCGCAAAGGAAATATCTGGATCACCATCCAGACCCACCCCAATATTGTGGCGGTGGCCACCATGAAAGAGTTGTCAGGGATCATTTTGACGGGAGGGAGGGAACCTGATGTAGACACCGTTCAAAAAGCTGAAGAGGAAGGGATGCCTATTCTGGTCTCTCCTCTCTTTACTTTTGAATTGGTGGGCAAACTTTACCAGATAGGGATTTTGTGAATGAGCCCATGCTGAGGACAATTCGGGCAGATCTCCACATCCATTCATGCCTCTCACCTTGTGGAGATGAAAAGATGAGGCCCTGTGCCATAGTGAGAAAAGCCCTAGCCATGGGATTAGATATGATCGCCATCTGTGACCATAATTCAGCGGAGAATATAGCCGCTTTCATGAGTGCTGGGTCGGAAAGCGGTCTCGCTGTGCTCCCTGGGATTGAAGTCACTTCCAAGGAGGAAATTCATCTTCTTGCCCTTTTCAGCAGGCAGGAGGACTGCATGGCCCTCCAAAACTTGATCTATCAAAATCTTCTTGGTGAAAATGTGGAGGAGGTGTTCGGTTGCCAGATGATGGTCAATGAAAAAGACGAAACGATAGGAATCAACCGAAAAATGTTGATTGGGGCAACTCGCCTTCCCCTTGAACGAATCGTTTCTGCGGTGGGTTCGCTTCGAGGAGTCACCATTGCTTCTCACATCGACCGTCAGGCATTCAGCCTCCTCGGCCAATTGGGTTTTATCCCAGAGGGGTTATCCCTGGATGGACTGGAGATCTCCCCGCGGACCTCTAAAGAGGAGGCTCAGAAAAGATTTCATGCTTATCGGCGTTACTCTTTTGTACGATTTTCCGATGCCCACCACCTTGAAGACATCGGAAAAAATATCACCCACTTCCTCCTGAAGGAGACAACCTCAGAGGAAGTCAAGAAGGCCCTTCATGATCAAGAAGGACGAAGGGTGGTGGAGCAGTAAAACTTTGTTGTGAGGCGGGGTTGGAAGATCTCTCCCTCCATATACTGGACATTGTTGAGAATGCGATTTCGGCCAAGGCTAAAAGGATTGATATTTTGGTGATGGAAGAACCCAAAGAGGATCGGTTGGTGATCGAAATCAAAGATGATGGAATCGGTATGGATGAAGAGGTCAGTCGAAAAGCGATCGATCCTTTCTTCACGACCCGCACTTCGAGGAGAGTTGGGCTGGGCCTCTCCCTAATGGCCCAAGCTGCTCGGGAGACAGGGGGGATGCTTCGAATCGAATCGGAATTAGAAAAAGGGACGAAAGTGATCGCCACCTTTCAATACCACCATATCGACCGGAAACCCTTGGGGAATATGGTGGAAACGATGACGATGCTTCTTCTGGGGAACCCTGAGTTAAGTATTTCCTACATCCATAAGAAAGAAGGAAAGTCATACACTTTGAGTAGTCAGTGGCTGAAGGAACGGTTTAAAAACCGATCTCTCACCGATCCAGAAGTGATTCAATGGTTGAGAAAACATCTCAAAGAGGGGTTGGCTCAGATCGGAGTTCAAGGATGAGATGGGCAGAAGAGATTTCCCGAGAAGAATGGGGAAAGATTGATCAGGTGATCGACAAATATAGAGAAAAACATGGCGCACTCATCCCTGTATTAAAAGAGGTCCAGGATATCTGTGGATACCTTCCCAAGAAAGTCCAACATCGAATTTCACAGGGACTTCATCTCCCCTCTTCTCAAGTTTATGGGGTTGTCTCTTTTTATACATTCTTCACAACCACCCCAAGGGGAAGACACATTATCCGAGTGTGTCTTGGAACAGCCTGTTATGTAAAAGGATCGAAACAGATTTTAGACAATCTCCAGAGAGAACTCCATGTGGAAGTTGGAGGGATCACACAGGATCGAAAATTTTCTTTGGAAGCGGTGCGATGCCTTGGCGCTTGCGGTTTAGCCCCGGTTTTGGTCGTAGGCCATGACACTTACGGTATGGTCAGTCCGGGCAAGGCGATTGAAATTGTGCGGTCTTACCCATAGGAGATCAATGGCGATGGCCAAACTAACGATTGAAGACTTAAAACGGATCAAAGAAGAGGTTCGGTCCACCACGGTTCTGAGGGAGGGAGGCTTCCGGGCAAGGATCAACATTCACATGGGCACTTGCGGCATCGCCGCCGGAGCCAGAAAATTAATGTCTGTTGTCCTAAAAGAGATTGAAGAAAGAAAAATCAATGATGTGAGGGTGACGACCTCTGGATGTGCAGGGCTTTGTAGTCGGGAACCTATGGCCACCGTGGAAATTCTTGGAAAACCGCCTGTCAAATATTGTGACCTCAATGAAGAGAAAATGAAAGAGATATTGATTCACCATGTCTTAAATGGAGAGATCGTCGAGGCTTATGCGTTGGCAAGAGGAAGTGAGACGACTTACTAATTCGATCAAATTTGAAGTAAAAGGATGAAAACCTACCGAACTCACCTCATGGTATGCGCTGGAACAGGATGTGTTTCCTGCGGCTCCTTGAATGTGAAGGAGCGCCTCGAGTCAGAATTGAAGGGTCGGGGTCTTTCCGATGAGGTGAAGGTCGTCATCACAGGATGCAACGGCTTCTGTGCCGAAGGCCCCATTATGGTGGTCTATCCTGAAGGTATTTTCTATAAAAAGCTCACACCGGAGGATATCCCCTTTCTTGTGGAGGAACATTTCCTGAAAGGAAGGCCTGTAGAGAAGTTCTTATATACAGGACCGACCATTAAAGAAAAGGTCCCACTGTTGAAGGATATTCCTTTCTTCCAGCATCAGGTGCTGAGAGCCCTCAGAAATCGAGGTCTGATCGATGCAGAAAATATCGATGAATATATCGCTCGAGATGGATATGCCGCTCTCTCAAAAGTCCTCTCTTCCATGACCCCTGAAGAGGTGATCCAGGAGGTAAAGATTTCCGGCCTGAGAGGCCGAGGAGGAGCTGGTTTTCCAACCGGTTTAAAATGGGAAGAGGGACGCCGTTACGACTCGTTTCCGAAATATGTCATCTGCAATGGAGACGAAGGAGACCCGGGCGCTTTCATGGATCGTTCTGTCCTGGAAGCGGATCCTCACTCAGTTTTGGAAGGGATGATCATTGGCGGTTATGCCCTGGAGGCTCATCAAGGGTACATCTATGTTAGGGCAGAGTATCCTCTCGCCATTCATCGACTCAACATCGCCATTGAGCAGGCTAGAAACTATGGGCTTTTGGGGAAGGATATACTCGGTTCCGGTTTCGATTTTGATATCGGTATCTATCCCGGTGCTGGAGCCTTTGTGTGTGGAGAATCGACGGCTCTCATGTATTCCCTCGAAGGGAAAAGAGGAATGCCGAGGATTAAACCACCCCGTTCTACCGAGGCCGGGTTATGGGGGCAACCGACCGTTCTCAACAACGTTGAAACCTTTGCTAATGTGCCCCCTATTCTCTTAAAGGGTGGGCAGTGGTTCGCCTCTCTGGGAACAGGAAGATCGAAAGGGACCAAAGTCTTCGCCCTCACAGGGATGGTCAATAATGTGGGCCTCATTGAGGTTCCTATGGGAACGGCTCTTCAAACAATTGTCTATGATATTGGAGGGGGAATCCCTGAGAAGAGAGAGTTCAAAGCAGTTCAGATTGGTGGGCCTTCCGGAGCCTGCCTTCCAGCATCTCTTTTAGATATAGAGGTAGATTTCGACTCCCTCGATGAAGCAGGAGCCATGATGGGTTCCGGTGGTCTGGTCGTGATGAACGACTCCACCTGCATGGTCGATACAGCCCGATTCTTTACTGACTTCTCTGTGGATGAATCCTGCGGTAAATGCGTTCCCTGCCGAGTAGGGATGAAGGTGATGCTCAATATCTTGAATCGGATCACCATGGGTAAAGGGGAGATGGAGGATATCGAAAGACTGGAACGACTGGGCCACCATATTAAAGAGACTTCCCACTGTGGGCTAGGAAAGACCGCACCTAATCCTGTTCTCTCCACGATTCGTTATTTCCGAAATGAATATGAAGCACACATTCTTGACAAGCAATGTCCTGCTCTGGTCTGTGTGGATCTGATTCAATTCCGGGTCGACCAAGAAAAGTGTAAGATGTGTGGTCTCTGCAAAAAGGCATGCCCAATGGATGCGATCACATGGGAGAAAAAAACACCGGCCGCCATTCACTTGGAAAAATGTATCAGGTGTCGGTCATGTATCCAGGCATGTAAGTTTAATGCGATTGAATAAATGAAAAATCAAACGATTAAACTGAAGATTGATGGAGTCGAAGTAGACGTTGAGAAAGGGAGAACCATTCTCGAGGCCACCCAATTAGCTGGTATTCGAATCCCCACTCTCTGCCACGATCGAAGGCTCATCCCCTTTGGGGCTTGCCGTCTCTGCGTCGTCCAGCAGAAAGGAAAGTCTGAACTCCTGCCAGCCTGTTTTACGCCTGCAAAAAATGGCATGGAGATCATCACCCATTCCCCTGAAATTTTAGATTCCAGAAGACTGCAACTTCAATTCATCTTGCTCAACCATCCTATGATCTGCCCCAGGTGCGAAAAGGAAGGAGAATGCGCACTTCAAACGTTGGTCTACGAGTATGGCGTGGTCGAGACACTCTACCCTTGGGAGCGAATGTCTTTTCCTGCGGATGATCGTTCACCTCTTCTTCAGAGGGACTCGGATAAATGTATTCTCTGCGGCCGGTGCGTTCGAATCTGTGATGAAGTACAGGGAGTCGGAGAGCTTTCTTTTTCAAAAAGAGGAATCAAAACGGTGATTGACACAGATTTTCATCGACCCCTCCAATGCGAATTTTGTGGCCAATGTATGGACACCTGCCCAGTGGGCGCGATCACCAGTGATCGTTTCGACTACACGATCAAGGCGTGGGAATTGAGGGAGACGACCACGCCCTGCCCTTATTGTGCATGCGGATGTTCCCTCACGATAGGCTCAAAGGGAGGAGAGATCAGGCGGGTCTTTTCTGATCCTAAGAAGGGGCCGAGTGATGGAAATCTATGTGTCAAGGGTCGCTTCGGATGGGACTTCGTTGACCACCCGGAAAGAATCAAGACGCCACTCCTAAGAGTGAATGGAACTTTCAAAGAGGCATCCTGGGAGGAAGCCCTCCAATTGATGGCGCAGAAGCTTGAAGCGATTAAAGATCAATATGGTCCAGAGGCCATTGCCGGCATTGCCTCCAGCCGTTTGACCAATGAGGAATACTATCTTTTAAAAAAATTATTTCAAAATGCTATCGGAACGAACCAGATCGCACAGGGTGGTGAGGCTTCTACCCGTGGATTGACAGAAGGGTTGGCAAAGACATTGGGCATGGCTGCTTCAACCAACTCGATCCGAGAGATTCGCAAAGCAGATTGCATCTTGGTCATCGGTGTAGACCCGACTCAGACACATCCGATTATCAAGAACGAGATCCATCTGGCCATTCGACGAAATAGAGCTCAATTGATTGTGCTGGGGAGCTATGATATCGGCCTCACCCGGGCCACACAAATTTCTCCACTCCTTTTTCCCTCCATCACCCTTCTTGATCGGCCGGGGATGGAAATCTCCCTAATCAACGCAATGATCCAAACGATATTCAAAGAAGGCCTGGAGGATAAAGGGTTCATCGAAGAGAGGGCAGAAGGAATAAAAGAACTAAGGGAGGAGATCTCTACTTTTCAACCTGAAGCCTCTGGAATGACCGAAGCTAATAAAACAGAAGTTGAAAAAGCAGCCAGAATCTATGCCCAAGCCAAGAAGGCAATGATCCTGATCGGATCTGGCCTTTGGTCACACCTCGATCCAAAAGAGATTGCCATGGCTTCCTCCAACCTCGCTCTCGTCACAGGCCACATGGGAAAGGAATCCTGTGGCATCCTCATCCTCTTAGAAAAATGCAACGATCAAGGAGCCATCGATATGGGGCTCTTTTCTTATATGGAGGAAGATGGAAAGAAAGATCTCCTGCCAAAGGCTCTCGAAGGAAAATTAAAAGCACTCTATCTCATCGGAGGAAATCCCTTTGTCTCTTCTCCTGCCTTTGGAAGACAGGCTTTAGAAAAGATTCCTTTGATTATCGTCCAAGACCTCTTCATGACTGAAACAGCGGAGAAGGCTCACGTTGTTCTCCCTGCATGTTCCTTTGTAGAAAAAGGAGGAACGTTTACAAACCTGGAGCGAAGGGTTCAAAAATTGAATCCCCTTCGTTCCCCCCTTGGGCAGTCAAAATCGGATTTTGATATTTTCCTTTCCTTGCTTCGCCTTCTTGAATGTCCCATCCCAGGAGAAACCCCAGAGGCCATCTTTGAAGAGATTGGTCGTGATCTTCCTCATTACCGAGGTATTCAGGACGGAGAACAATGGCCAAATGGTTCCCCTTACCTCTATGCGGAAGGGTTCCCGATAGGAAAAGCAAAACTGATACCTGTCAATGGAGGAACAGTCCATCAAAATCCGGAAGGCTATCCTTTCCATCTGATCCAAAGACCTTCTCTTTTTCAATCCGGTCTTCTCAGTTCAAAAAGCGATGCTTTAAAAAGTGTTTCAGAAAAACCTTACCTCGAAATGAATCCAGAAGATGGTCATCGTCTCAAGATAGAAGATGGGGAGGTAGTACAGGTATCCACTCATGACGGTCGATCTTTGCAAATGAAAGTGAAATATTCTTCAAGAATATTTGGGGGGGTGATCACTTCCCCCTACCCCTCCCCTCTCATTGATGATGGAGGCATCTCTTCGATAAAAGTTGAAAGTTTAAGGAAAGGAGGAAATTGAATGAACATTATTGTCTGTATAAAAAGGGTCCCGGAAACAGCTGATGCAGATGTTTCCATCGGCAAATCAGGAAAAGACATCGATAAAAGTGGGCTCGCGTTCGATCTCAACGAGTGGGACAGTTATGCGATTGAAGAGGCCATCCTGCTCAAGGAGAAATTGGGCGGGACGGTAACGGTTCTCTCCATCGGAGGAGAAGATTCGAATGAATCCCTGAGAAAATGTCTGGCCATGGGCGCGGAGGATGCCATCCGGTTAACCGATCCTGCTTTTGATGGATCAGACGGCTTTGTCACGGCAAAGATTTTGGCAGAGGCGATTCGAAAAATTCCTTATGACCTCATTCTCACAGGCACTCAAGCCGAAGACGATGGATATGGGCAAGTGGGAGTGGTCCTGGCCGAACTGCTTGGAATCCCTCATGCCGCTTTAGTCACCCGCCTCGAAGCCCAAGACAAGAAGGTCAAGGTCCATCGAGAATTGGAAGGGGGTTTAGAGGAAGTTTACGAAATCGACCTCCCCGCGGTTCTTACCATTCAAACTGGAATCAATGAACCCCGCTATGTCTCCATTATGGGCATCCGAAAGGTAGCTAAAAAAGAGATTAAAACCTTTGGGGTTTCAGATCTCAATCTGAAGGCTGAAGAGGTTGGCCTTTCCGGTTCGGATATTCAGTTGGAAAAGATTTTCCTTCCTCCAGTCGGTGAAGGAGCGGAGATGTTGGAGGGAAAACCTGAAGAGGTCGCACTGAAAGTTTTCGATATTCTGAAAGATAAAGGAGGGCTCGCCTGATGAAAGAGATCATCGTCCTAGCAGAACATCGACGTGGAGAATTGAGGGATGTGACATGGGAGATGCTCTCCAAAGGGAGACAATTAGCAGAGAGCATCGGTGCAGAGATCGGAGTGGCCCTTTTGGGTAAGGGAGTAAACCAGTTAGCCGAGGCCCTCAAACCGAAAGCCCATAAGGTTTTTCTTATCGAGGATGAACGCCTCGAAGTTTACAACTCCGAGACTTATGAAAAAGTTCTTACCCAGCTGATCACTGAGAGGAAACCTTTACTCACCCTGATCGGACATACAGCCATGGGCATGGACTTTGCTCCTGGCCTCGCTGCTCATTTAAAGATGCCCCTGGCTACGGACTGCATTGGGATTGAGGCAACAGGAGAAGCCTTTTCACTCACCCGCCAACTCTATGGAGGAAAAGTCAATGCAACGGTCTCCTTTTTGAAGAAAGGACCCTACATGGTGACCCTTCGTTCTGGGGCTTTTCCGGTTTTAGAAAAAGAGGCTCTTCCGGGTGAAATGGTGAAGCTTCCTTCGCCCTTGACCGATGAAGGTCTGGCCAGACGTTTTCTCCAGTATGTGGAAGCCGCTATTGGCGAAGTAGATATTACACAGGCAGATATTCTGGTCTCAATAGGAAGAGGGATCAAGGAAGCCGAAAATATCCCAATAGTCAAGGAATTTGCCGATGCAATAGGAGGAACCCTCTCCTGCTCCAGGCCTGTGGTAGATAAGAAGTGGTTGCCCAAGGACCGTCAGGTGGGGACTTCTGGGAAAACAGTAAAACCGAAGGTCTATATCGCCATCGGCATCAGCGGCGCTTTCCAGCATGTGGCAGGGATGAAAGGTGCTGGAACAGTAATTGCTATTAATAAAGATCCCAAAGCTCCTATCTTCAGCGTCGCTCAATACGGGATTGTGGCAGATTTATTCAAAATCGTCCCTGTCTTAAAAAATAAGATCAAAGAATTCAAACAGAAAAGTTAGGAGCTCGGAGTTGGGAGTTCGGAGTCAAAACCTAACTAGTACTAATTCTCTTAACAAGATTTTCTCCGAACTCCGAACTAATTACTCCGAACTGGGATGAGGTGAGACATGGATTTTGAATTGACATCAGAACAGAAGGATATTCAGAAGGCAGCCAGGGAATTCATCCAGGGAGAATATGATAAGGAAAAGATTCTGGAATGGGAGCAGACCCATACCTTTCCTAAAGAGATCTGGAAGAAAGCTGCCAAGCTGGGATTTATCGGCATTCACTTCCCTGAGGAATACGGAGGTCAGGGTTATGGTGTCTTCGAGAATATTCTCATCGTTGAAGAATTTTGCCGGAAGGACTCCGGGGTCGGCGTGGCAGTGAGTCTGGCTGATTTTTCCTCTGAGGTCGTTCTCCGTTTTGGAACAAATGAACAAAAGAAGAAGTATCTTATTCCTATCGCCAAGGGAGAATTCATCTCCGGAGGTGCCTATACAGAACCTAACCACGGAAGTGATATTACCACCATGTCAACCACGGCATTAAAGCAAGGAGATTCCTTTGTGATCAATGGGACCAAGACATTTATCACCAATGGAAGCCTTGCAGATTTCTTTGTCGTTCTTTGTCAAACGGATCCAAGTGCTAAACCTCCTTATCGAGGTCAATGCACAATCATTGTTGAAAAAGGGACAAAAGGGTTAGACGCAACAGAGATCACACCTAAAATGGGCATTCGAATGACCTCAACGGCTGAACTTTCCTTCAGCGATGTCAGAGTGCCTTTGAACAATCTTCTCGGTGAAGAAAATAAAGGATTTTATCAGGTCCTTGAATTTTTCGATGAAAGCCGAATTGAGATCGCTGCCCAAGCTCTCGGCATCGCCCAAGGAGCTTTTGATCGGGCACTGGACTATGCCAAACAGAGGGAACAGTTTGGAAAAAAACTGGTTGATTTTCAGATCACCCAACACAAATTGGCTGATATGGCCACGAAGATTGAGACGGCGAGA
Source organism: Thermodesulfobacteriota bacterium (assembly GCA_049513055.1). Taxonomy (GTDB): domain Bacteria; phylum Desulfobacterota; class BSN033; order BSN033; family UBA1163; genus UBA1163. The sequence continues at coordinate 936 of JBEKWN010000004.1, read as the reverse complement.
CTGTTGACCTATAAGGCGGCATGGAACTATGATCTGAAAAGAATCGATCCGAAACTCACTTCCATGGCCAAGATGTTTGCAGGAAGGACAGCTGTGGAGGTGGCTGATGAAGCCATCCAGATCTTTGGAGGTTATGGTTACATCACCGAATACGAAGTAGAGCGGTTCTATCGGGATGCCAAGATCACAGAAATTTACGAAGGGACAAAAGAGATTCAGAAAAATACGATTGCTTCGGCATTGATTGGAAAACTGAAATAAATCTATCCTCAATCCCCTCCCGCCAGGGGAGGGGATGAAGGGGAGGGGGAAAAGATCAATTTAAATCACCCTCACCCCAACCCTCTCCCGTCAAGGGAGAGGGGGAATTTATTAGTTGATGATGGAAAATGAAAGCCATAAAGATGTGATTCCTGAGGCCCTGGTGATTGGTGCGGGCATTGCAGGGATGCAGGCCGCCTTGGACATCGCTGAGAAAGGATTTAAGGTCCATTTGGTGGAGAAGGACCCTTCTATTGGTGGCCATATGGCCCAACTGGACAAGACCTTTCCGACCCTTGATTGTTCCGCTTGTATCATCACGCCCAAGATGGTGGATACAGCCAACCATCCCAATATCAACCTCCTCACCTATTCTGAGGTGGTCCATATCGAAGGGAAAGCTGGACATTTCAAGGTGATCCTCAGGAAGAAACCCCGTTATGTAGATGTAACCAAATGCACGGCCTGCGCAGATTGTGTGGCGCAGTGTCCTGTCACACTCCCCAATGAATTTGATATGGGACTTGGAAAGAGAAAGGCCATCTACACCCCTTTTCCCCAAGCCGTCCCTCTCAAATATACCATCGACCGGAGAGGAATACCACCTTGCACAGCTACCTGTCCTCTCCATTGTAATGCTCAGGGTTATGTGGCCCTCATCTCTCAGGGTAAGTT
>JBEKWN010000003.1:0-57470 GCA_049513055.1 Thermodesulfobacteriota bacterium | reverse complement strand
ATACCTTCGTGATCGCTGAGGTCAACGTCGTCTTCCCATGATCCACATGACCAATCGTCCCCACATTCACATGCGGCTTCGTCCTCTCAAACTTCGGCTTCGACATGGCTCAAACCCTCCTTTAGGTTTTGGGGTGCACTCAGGCGACCCTTTTCAGTTGAGAAAGGATCTCCTCACTCACGGATGATGGCACTGGACCATAATGAGAGAACTGCAGAGTAAATGTTGCCCTTCCCTGGGTGAGGGACCGAAGATCGGTTGCATATCCGAACATATTTGCCAGGGGAACCTCTCCAGCAATCATATTGGTCCCACCACGATATTCCACTTTTGTTGTTTTCCCTCTCCTGGCTGTAAGGTCACTTACGACCTGGCCCATAAACTCCTCTGGAGTAATAATTTCGATGGACATCAATGGTTCGAGAAGGATGGGGTTGGCTTGACGGACCCCTTCCTTGAAACCCAAAGAGCCAGCAATTTTAAAAGCCATTTCAGAAGAGTCCACTTCATGGTACGAGCCATCGATCAGGGTCACTTTGATATCGACCATGGGATAACCGGCAAACACTCCTTTCTCCATAGCTTCTGCCACACCTTTTTTGACAGCAGGAATATACTCTCGAGGGATGGCCCCTCCCACGATCCGATTGATAAATTCAAAGCCTTTGCCTGATGCCTGAGGTTCGATGGTCAACCAGACATGACCATACTGGCCTCTTCCACCTGATTGACGAACAAAACGGCCTTCGGACTTGATCGTTTTTGTAATGGTTTCACGGTAGGCGACTTGTGGTTCTCCCACATTGGCCTCTACATTGAATTCTCTTAAGAGTCGATCAACAATAATCTCCAGATGAAGTTCCCCCATGCCAGAGATGATTGTCTGCCCTGTTTCTTCATCCGTTTTCACTTTGAATGAAGGGTCTTCCAGAACCAATCTTTGGAGAGAAGTTCCCAACCTTTCAATATCGCCTTTCGTCTTTGGTTCAATCGCGATGGAGATCACCGGGTCGGGAAAATTCATCGATTCAAGAATGATCGGTTGCTTTTCACTGCAGATCGTATCTCCCGTCGTCGTATATTTGAGGCCTACGGCAGCAAAGATATCACCGGCAGAGACTTCATGAATCTCCTCCCGTTTGTTGGCATGCATTTTAACCAGACGTCCAATCCGTTCTCGTTTTCCTTTGATGGGATTGAAGACTGAATCCCCGGACTTGAGCGATCCAGAATAAATTCGGAAGAATGTCAGTTGTCCTGTGTAAGGATCATTCATAATTTTGAAAGCTAATGCTGAAAGGGGGTGCCCATTGTTGGCAGAGAATGTGAGTTCCTGACCTTTGAGGTCTACTCCTTTTACCGGCGGGATGTCTAAAGGGGAGGGAAGATAATCAATGATAGCATCGAGAAGCGGTTGGACTCCTTTATTTCTAAAGGCGGCGCCGCAAAGCACAGGAGTTCCCTTTAACTGGAGGGTCACTTCCCTAACCGCCCTTTTCAATTCCAATTCTGAAACCTCCTTACCTTCAACGAATTTTTCCATCAAGGATTCATCCCACTCGGCCAATCTTTCGATCAGAATCTCCCGTTGCTTTGAGGCTTCCTTTAAATAAGGACCTGGAACATCCGAAATTTCAAAATGAGCACCGAGGCTATGTGGGTCATAGAAGATGGCCTTCATGGTGATGAGATCGATGACGCCTTGAAAATCGTCTTCCTTTCCAATAGGGAGTTGAATCGGAATGGGCACGGTTTTTAAGCGATCCACCATCATCTTGATGCAGCCTTGGAAGTCTGCACCCATCCGGTCCATCTTATTGATGAAGGCAATCCTTGGGATCTGATATTTATCCGCCTGTCTCCAAACCGTTTCAGATTGGGGTTCTACTCCGCCGACTGCACAGAAGACCGCCACTGCACCATCCAGGACCCGAAGGGATCGTTCGACCTCTATGGTGAAATCAACATGGCCAGGAGTATCGATGATATTGATCCGGTGATCTTTCCAGAAACAGGTAGTGGCGGCAGAGGTGATGGTAATCCCTCTCTCCTTTTCCTGCTCCATCCAATCCATGGTCGCAGAACCTTCGTCCACCTCTCCTATTCTGTGGGTGACGCCAGTATAATAGAGAATTCGTTCTGTCGTCGTCGTCTTCCCAGCGTCGATGTGAGCCATGATGCCAATGTTACGTGTGCGTTCTTTTGATACTATATTTGACACAAGTTACCTCTTTTGTTACCACCGGTAATGGGCGAAGGCCTTGTTAGCCTCTGCCATTTTATGTGTATCTTCTTTCTTTTTAATAGCAGCCCCCCGGTTATTGGATGCATCAATCAATTCTGCTGAAAGCTTTTCTTCCATTGTCTTTTCGGATCGCTGTTTTGAAAAGCTAATGATCCAACGAATGGCCAAAGCGACTTTCCTTTCCGGTCTCACTTCTACCGGAACTTGATAAGTAGCCCCTCCCACTCTTCTGGGTCTCACCTCAATGAGGGGTTTCACATTATTCATGGCCTGACTAAAAATTTTGATCGGGTCTGAATGGGTCCGATCTTTAATGATATCGAGGGCACGATAGAAAATTCCTTCTGCCGAACTCTTCTTTCCACGACGCATGACCCCGTTTATAAATTTGGCGGTCATCGTATCGTGATATTTTGGATCAGGCAATATTTCCCTTTTCTTGACTTCTCTTTTTCTAGGCATAAAGACCCCTTCTTCCTTTTTATGAGTGGTTTTGGAAGAGAAGTTGAATTATTTGGATTTTTTGGCTCCGTATTTGGAGCGGCTCTGTTTACGGTCCTGGACGCCTACTGAATCCAAGGTGCCACGAATGATATGATAACGAACTCCTGGAAGGTCTTTCACCCTTCCTCCTCGAATGAGGACAACGGAGTGTTCCTGGAGGTTATGGCCAATCCCTGGAATATAAGTGGTCACCTCGATTCCATTGGTTAATCTCACTCGAGCAACTTTTCGAAGAGCGGAATTAGGTTTCTTGGGAGTGTTTGTATATACTCGAATACAAACCCCCCTTTTTTGAGGGGATCCCGTCAGAGCAGGGGCAGAAGTCTTACTCTTGACACCTTTCCTTCCTTGTCGAACCAGTTGATTAATTGTAGGCATTACTTACCTCATTTAAGCAAAAATTAATTATTTCAATAGGTTAAAAGTTAAAAGGTTTCAGAGAAAAATTTAAGCAAAAACTTTATAAACTTATCAGATTTTTTTTCATTTGTCAATATTTTTTTATGGTTTTATGAAAATTTAAAACATCTCCGTGGAGGGAAAGAAAGGAGTTGAAATTTTAAGATATGAAGCTTGATTTCTACGAACAATTTAAATTGAAAAGGGTTTACTCTATTTACCTAACCGATTGAAATCATTGGTGGAGCAGAGCGGATTCGAACCGCCGACCTACACGTTGCGAACGTGCCGCTCTCCCAGCTGAGCTACTGCCCCATTTTTACTTAAATATAGCCTGTCCCTGCCGGACAGACTGGCGTGTGTCGTGAACCGTGAAGCCTGTAATCCGGCTGCTTTCCCTCAGGAAAGGGACTATTAATTTCTATCTTTCTTGCCTGTCGGCCAAAGCGGCCATTTCTTTAAAAGGTTTTTCAGTTTTGGACCGATCTCTGAGTGTTTTAAACCATAGGCGATATTCGCCTGAAGGTAACCAAATTTATCACCCGCGTCGTATCGATCTCCGATGAATTCATACCCGAAAACAGGAACGGTTTTATTCAATTCCTTCAGTCCATTGGTCAACTGGATTTCACCCCTTTCATCTGGGGTAATTTTTTCCAGTATACCAAAAATCTCAGGAGGAAGGATATACCTTCCAATGATAGCCAGATTAGAAGGTGCCTTCCCCTTTTTCGGTTTTTCCACCATTTCCTCAACTCGGTAGATTCGTTCTTCCACTTTCTTGCCTTTTATAATCCCATAGAGATGGGTGTCGGTCTTGGGGACTTTCTGAATGGCCATCAGAGCACCATCCAATTTCTGATAGGCATCGATCATCTGGCGGATACAAGGAATTTTCGCATCAATCAAATCATCACCTAGTAAAACAGCAAAGGGTTCCTCCCCGACTACTTTTTGGGCACAAAGGATGGCATGACCCAATCCCAATGGCTCCTTCTGTCTGACAGCCACCAGGGTCACCATCTCAGAGATATCCTGAACGATTTTTAATAGATCCTTCCTTCCCTTCTTTTTAAGATAGTTCTCCAGCTCTGTGGACGTGTCGAAATGGTCTTCAATAGATCCTTTCTCCCTGCCAGTGATGAGGATCACCTCTTCGATTCCAGCCTTGGCGATTTCTTCCATGATATATTGGATGGTGGGTTTATCCACAATAGGCAGTAACTCTTTCGGAACGACCTTCGTGGCTGGAAGAAATCGTGTTCCAAAACCTGCTGCCGGGATGACCGCTTTTTTGACTCTCATGATAACCCCAAAAGTTTCCGGATAGTGGATTTAAAGGCTGTCAAATCTGCACACTTGACGACATAAGCATCCGAAGCCCAGGTGGTGAGGTCTTGTTTGTACTCCCCATAGGCAGAACAGAGGATAATGGGAAGCTGTCTCTCCTTCTCTCGGATTCGTTTCAGGGCTTCAATGCCATCCATCACAGGCATCTTGATATCGAGAGAGATGAGGTCTGGTTTAAAGACAAAGAGCTTTTGGAGCGCTTCTTCCCCGTTCTTTGCACACTCCACAATATACCCTTCCTCCTCTAACTCCTCCTTATAAAGGAATCGGATGCTCTCTTCGTCGTCTACGACTAAAATCTTTTTCATAGTCTGCCTCCGCCAATTTAAAAAAGACGCCAGGTGATTAACCTGCCTTTCGCAAGTCACCGACTCGCCAAAGCCGCTCTAGCGACGGCGCGGCTACTGCAGACGGGCGCTCTGCCCTGTACACCATGCGGTGCAAGGCTCTGCGCATAGCGTCAAGAGTCTTTAAATCTATTCTCTCTTCCTCTCTCAGAAGCGGGTAAAGTAATGATGAAATTCACTCCCTTGCCTGGGTGGTTGTCCACTTCGATCTGGCCCCGGTGGGAAGTGATCATTTTGTGGACAATGGGCAAGCCCAAACCCAGACTTAATTCTTTTGTGGAATAGAAGGGGTTGAAGATATTGTGGAGGTTTTCTGGATCGATTCCCTTCCCAGTATCTTCGACCTCCACCCTAATATAAGGTGAACCATTCTTTGAAAAGGAATGGACTCGCAAGAAAAGGATTCCTTTCTCTTTCATCGCCTGACAGGCGTTATGGATCAGATTAAAGAAGGTCTGTTTTAATTGAAGAGAATCTCCCATTACCTTGGGGACCTCTTCTGCAAATTCCTTGACGAATTGAATCTCACCTGAGCGGATTCCTTCTGTAACCATGGAAAGGCTTTCTTCCAGGATATCCCGGAGATCCAATTCTTTTAAAACCAAGGATTCATCTCGGGTATAGTTGAGGAGGTCATTGAGAATTTTTTCGAGTCGGCTGACCTCTTTGATAATCGTCTGGGTATATCTCTTCTCTTGGGATTCCTCCGAAACGGCCCGATCCAGACGGCGTGCGAAACCACCAATAGAGGTGAGGGGGTTCTTAATCTCGTGTGCGATGGTGGTAGACATTTCACCCAAAGCTACCATCTTTTCTAAATGAACCAAAAAGGTTTGGGTCTCTTTGAGTTGCTGGTGGACCTCCTCCAAATTTCGATAGAGGATGACGTTCTCAATGGCCAATCCCGCCTGATTGGCAAACATGCTGAGAAAGTGAACATCTTCTTCTGTAATGGGGTTTTGGTTGTAAAGGTTGTCCACCAGAATCACACCGATGACCTTTCCTTTTCCCATGAGAGGGACGGTTGCAAAAGAATAGAATCTGGGATCACGACTGAGATGCTCGCCTACATAGCATCCTACCTCAGAACCTAAGTGGCAACCTCTTTCACATCGTGTTTGCAGCCATCTCTCTTTAGATTGAGAGAATTGGATATTGAATGGCCTCCCCTCAAGAACGGTACGCGAAAGTATGCACTGTTCCTGTTCCAGAGGGATCTGAATTCCTTTGACGAGGGAGTTTAAGGTAGAGTGACCTTGAGGGTAGAGTTGAGTGATCAGATCCGAAAGGGGTCCCTTTCTCTGAGAGAGAGAAGCCCAAATCCTCCCCACCTCTTCAGCACTATCTGGTCCAACAGCCATAGCCCCCTCTAAAACACGGTCTTTCTCATTGACCAGAAAGAGCATGGCTCGATTAAACTTCAGTCCTTCTCCGATCGTAATGGCGGTCAAGGTTAAATGGAGGATCCGTTCAAAATTAACCGTGGTCAAAAGGGCCTTATTGAGTTCCCAGAGGGTAGAGAGCTCTTTCACCCTTTTCTCATGTGCTTGAGCCATCTCAGAAGTTTCATGGTGAATCAAAGCATTTTCAATGGCGCAAGACATCTGGTTCGCCATCATCGACAATAATTGGAAATCTCTTTCATCGAATTTCGTAGAATCGGAATCCTTATCATAAAAGGCCAGGGTTCCAAAAGTTTTTCCCTTTGAGAGAAAAGGGGCATAGAGGATGGAAATGGAATGTTTCTCTTCACTGGAGTGATTGAAGGAGAGAGGAGTTTGGGTATAAAAAACCCTTCTGGCCATGTTCTCATCGAGAGGATTTTGATGATAATCTCCCACACTGAAATTAACTTTCAACTCTCCAGTCCTTCTATCCTCGACTCTCAGCACCCCTCCCTTGGCTTTTAGAACTTTTAAACCGGTTGTGACGATTAATTTAAAGAGGTTCTCCAGTTTCAATGTGGAAGTCACCGCTTTTCCCATTTCATAGAGAGCGGTCAATTCCGAGATAGTCTCTTCTGCCTTTTGGTGGAGATCATCATTTCGAATCGCTCTTTCCATCGCTTCCCCAATCAGAAGGAGAAGATCAACCTCTTGAGGGGAAAACTTATAGTGCTTTGAGAAACCAATATAGAGAATCCCTTGGAAGGAGGTCCCGTCATACAAGGGAATACAGGCGAAGGTTGGACAAAGGAGATCTTCCTCTTCTGAGAGGACATTCTCTTTCTGAAAGGGTGACCCTTCCTCTACCCATAAGGGTTTTTTTTCTAAGACCAGACGTGAAAGAAACCCATTTTTATCTATTTTTTCTGGCTTCAGGAGAAAACATTGATCCGATTGAAAAGCTCCTGAGATGGATTGAAGCATTCGATCCAATTTGACATTGATGGGGATAGATGAATTGGAAAGTTGGACAATCGATTTCAGAAGATCATAGGTATTGAGTGGGTTGGACATAAAGAATTACTTTGCCTCTCTCATATACTCTGCAGCTTCCTCAGGAGGAGTGGGATTGATATAGAATCCTGTCCCCCACTCAAATCCAGCCACCTTGGTTAACTTCGGTATGATCTCAAAATGCCAATGATAGTGCTCAGCGTCCACCTCTGGGAAGGAGGAAGTGTGAATAATATAGTTATAAGGAGGATCAGCAAGCACCCGATTCATTCTCTGGAGGGTATCGGAGAGGATTTGAGCTGCCTGTTCATATTGGGAAAACGCTATGTGCTCGAAACTGGGATGATGGATTTTGGGAAGAATCCATGTTTCAAATGGAAATCGTGATGCAAAGGGGGCGATGGAGAGGAAAGATTTATTTTCGGTGATGATACGGTGTTTCTGCTGGAGCTCTTGTCGAATGATATCACAAAAGACACATCGATCTTTATAATTAAAATAGGTTTTGGCTCCTTCAATTTCTTCGCTCACTCTTCTCGGGATGATGGGAAGGGCGATGATTTGAGAATGGGGATGTTCCAAAGAGGCCCCCGCTGCGACGCCGTGGTTTTTGAAGACGAGGACATATCGAAGACGCTGGTCACGCCTCAGATCAATGATCCGCTCGCGGTAGGCCAACAGGATATTCTCCACATTTTTTAGCGGCAAGGTGACCAAGGTCTCTTCATGCCGTGGCGTTTCGATCACCACTTCATGGGCACCAATTCCATTCATCTTATCATAGATCCCTTCGCCTTCTCGGTTCAACTCTCCTTCTATTCTGAGGGCGGGGAACTTATTGGGAACGACACGAAGGGTCCAACCGGGAGAGTTAGGAGGGGTTCCATTGTCTCGAAATGCAACGATCTCTGGAGGGGTTCGATCTTCATTCCCTTCGCAGAGGGGACAGAATCCACCCATTAATCTTCGCTCCTCTGCCGCAAAATCAGAGGGCCTTCGACTCCTCTCTGTGGAAATGATTACCCATCTTCCATGGATAGGATCTTTTCTCAGTTCGGGCATAGAGGGCTTTCCTTCCGAAGAGAGCTCATGTCTAAGAAGGGAAACTTTTTCTAAACTTTGTCCCTCTTAGCCTCTCCAACCGCTCTTGATTCTCTCCTTCGGTTTTGCATTCGATGCACAGCGTGGTGACCGGTCTGGCCATCAGCCTCTTTTCAGAAATAGACCTTCCACAGGACTCGCAAATCCCAAAGGTCCCATTATCAATCCGGTCCAATGCCTCTTTGACTTTCATAATCAACTTTCTCTCACGGTCCTTAATCCTCAAAAGGAAATTCCGGTCCGATTCCAAAGAGGCTCGGTCTGTTGGGTCGGGGAAGTCCCCTTTGCTGTCTTGGCGCATGCCGGTACAGGTCTTTCCAGCTTCTACCAGCAGGTCATGGAGCATTCCCTCGAGCAGCCCCTTAAAATAGAGAAGCTTTTCTTGATCCATTCAGACTCTCCTTAAGGGTGACTCAGACTCCTCAAAAGGAGGAGATATCTAAAAACTTTAATCTTCTTATAATAATATATTTTTTTAAAAAAAATCAAATGATAAATGAGGCTTCTGATCCGCCTAGGAAACAAAATGGCAGGCGACGAGGTGATCTTCTCCTTCGTCTAAGAGTTGGGGGTCTTCGGTTTTGCAATTTTCTCTGGAGTGGGGGCACTGTGACTGGAACAAGCATCCTTGATCCGAAGGCAAAGGACGATGTTCATCTTGCAAGAAAGCCTTCCCCCTTTTCTTCTTGGGATCCAATTTCGGAATGGCCTTGAGCAAGACCCGGGTGTAGGGGTGTAAGGGTCGTTTGAAAAGATCCTCGCTATTGGCCATCTCCACAATCTTTCCCATATACATCACAGCGATCCGGTCACTAATATATTTGACAACCCGAAGATCGTGAGAGATGAAGAGATAGGTGAGGCCCAGTTGATCCCTTAGGTCCATCAGAAGGTTAAGAATCTGAGCCTGGATGGATACATCCAGAGCAGAGACGGGTTCATCCGCAATAATCAGTTCCGGATTGAGTGCGACGGCCCTGGCAATACCGATCCTCTGACGCTGTCCACCGCTGAACTCGTGTGGATAACGTTGGGCATCCAGTGGATGAAGACCCACCTTCTCAAGAAGATCCGAAACCTTTTGGATCTTCTCTTTTCCTAAAGCCAATCGATGAACTTCCGGGCCTTCTCCTACGATCTCTCCCACCTTCATCCTCGGGTTGAGGGATTCATAGGGGTCCTGAAAGATGAATTGCATGCGGGGTCTTAGTTTTCTCATGGCTTTCCGATTAAGAAGGAGGATGTCTTGGCCTTCGAAGAAGATCTGGCCAGAGGTCGGTTCGATCAGTCTTAAAATGGATTTGCCAGCGGTGGTTTTACCACAGCCACTTTCTCCCACCAATCCAAGTGTCTCTCCCTTTCGGATGGAAAAGGAGATGCCATCCACCGCACGGATTGGTTTCTTATCCGAAGAAAAGAAGCCTTCCTTATAGAAATACTTTTTTAAATCTCGAGTCTGAAGGAGAAAATTGTTTTTATTCATGGTTTCGTGTTTTGGGTTTCGAGTTTGAGGTTTTTAACTCGAAACTTTGAACTTGGAACTTGAAACTGTTAAGTTAGCAACACTCCTTCCATCGAATACAACGGCTGAAGTGGTCTCCGTCAACCTGAAAGATAGGTTCTCCCTTTTTACAATCTTCAATCATCATATAGCATCTCGGATGAAACTTGCACCCTACAGGCAGATTCATGGGGTCAGGGACCTGACCCGGAATGGTATTGAGCCTGCCCTTCCTCTCCGTCAGTTGAGGGATAGAGTGCATGAGCCCACGGGTGTAAGGATTGCGCATCTCACCAAAGATGGCTTCAATGGGTCCATATTCAAAGATTCTTCCTGCATACATCACTGCCACCCGATCGGCTATTTCTGAGACCACTCCCAAGTCATGGGTAATTAGCATGACTGACATCCCCATTTCACTTTGAATCTCTTTCAAGAGTTGAAGGACCTGAGCTTGAATCGTCACATCCAAGGCAGTCGTGGGTTCATCAGCAATGAGAAGTTTTGGCTGACAGGAGAGGGCCATGGCGATCATCGCCCTCTGTCTCATGCCGCCACTTAACTGATGAGGATAGGAGTCAACCCTCTTCTCGGGAGAGGGAATCTTTACTCGATCAAGCATGTCAATCGCTCTTTTCCTCGCTTCTGTCTTGTTCAACCTCTGATGGAGGATGATAGCCTCCATGATCTGGTCTCCAATGGTAAAGACCGGGTTGAGGGAGGTCATGGGTTCCTGAAATATCATAGCGATATCATTTCCCCTTACTTTCTCCATCTCCTTTTCTTCCAAATTCAATAGACTCCTTCCATCGAAAAGGATATCGCCGTTTACGATTCGACCAGGCGGGATGGGAATGAGCTTCAACAGAGAGAGACCGGTCACGCTCTTTCCACATCCGGATTCGCCCACCAGACCAAGGATCTCTCCGGGATAAATTTCAAAGCTTACGTTCTCAACAGCTCGGACCACACCTTCTTCTGTGAAGAAATGGGTGGAAAGGGAGCGAACTTCCAAAAGAGGATTTTTCAGCGAATTTTGTTTAATTTGGCTCATCCTTTGTTAATTCCAAATGCCCAAATCCAAATGTCAAATGAATGACAAATGATCAAATGTCCAAACTCTAATTTAATGTTTTGTCATTTGAACTTTGTCATTTGGCATTCGATTCACCTATCATCTTCTCCCTCGAAGCCTCGGATCAAGGGCATCTCGCAGACCTTCTCCAACGAGGTTGAAAGAGAGGACTGTGATGAGAATCGCCAATCCCGGAAAGACCGTCAACCACCAGGCATCAAAGATATAAGTTCTCCCCTCGGTCAGAATATTCCCCCAACTCGGCGCAGGAGGCTGAACTCCAAAGCCAAGGAAACTCAAACCGGCTTCCACAAGGATCGCTGAAGCGACGCTGAGCGTAGCGGTCACAAAAACAGGAGCCAGAGCATTGGGCAAGATATGTCGAAAGATAATCCGGAGATCCTTAACTCCGAGGGCTTTGGCCGCCTGCGTGAAGTCCCTTTCCCGCAAAGAGAGGAATTCTGCTCTCACAAACCTTGCGGTTCCCATCCAGGATGTGATGCCAATGACGACCATGATATTAGTCAGGCTGGGGCCCATGAGGGCAACGACCGTCAGAATAAGGAAGAAGGAAGGAAAACAGAGCATGGTGTCAACGAAGCGCATGAGCAGCGAGTCCAACCATGAACCGTAGTATCCTGCCGTCGCTCCCACAAGGACCCCGATGAGGATCGAGATTCCGACGGCAATAAATCCAACGGTCAAAGAGATTCTGGAGCCATGAAGCATCCGGCTGAAGACATCTCTTCCCAACTGATCAGTTCCGAGATAATTGTGGAGGGAAGGAGGTTTCAGCTTCAAGGAAACATCGGTCTTGCCAGGATCGTACGGGGAGAGGAGTGCAGCGGAGATGGCGATCAGGAAGATGATCATGACTATGATCAATCCTCCAACTGCTAACTGGTTCTTCTTGAAATATCGCCAGAACTTTGATCTCATCTCTATCAATGGAATCACTGAGTTTCTTCTCGCAAAAGAAAACCTGCGGCTACAGATCCAATATTCAAAACTCTGACTTTCCTGTTCTCATCGATACCGGATTCGTGGATCGGCGATCCCATAGAGAAGGTCAGCCACAAAATTTCCGATGAGCGTGAGCACGGCCGATATGGTCAGGATGGTCATCACCACAGGATAATCCCTGGCAAGAACGGCCTGGTAGCTTAGTCGCCCAATCCCGGGCCAGGCAAAGACGGTCTCCATGATGATGGAACCGCCGATTAAGTCCGGGATAAGAAACCCGAATATTGTGATGATGGGTAACAGTGCATTCCGCAGAGCATGCTTATAATAGACGGTTTCTTCTGAAAGTCCTTTGGCCTTGGCTGTCCGGATATAATCTTGGCGAATGACCTCTAGCATGCTGGAGCGAGTGTACCGCGAGAGGCCAGCGATTGAATGAATCGCGAGAATGATTGATGGGAGCATCAGATGCCAGATACGGTCCAGAACCAGTTCCGTAGTTGTGAAGTCCTCCGTCACAAAAGACCGCATTCCAAGAACCGGATAACCGAAAAGCATAACCGTTCCCAGGATGAGAAGATAGGCGAGCCAGAAAGTTGGAGCAGAAATTCCCAGGTAAGCTCCAAATGTACCCAGATGGTCAAGAAAGCTGTATTGCCTCCTTGCCGAAAAGACACCGAGGGGTATTGCAAGGGAAAAGGTGATAATCATTGCAACCAGATTGAGGAGGAGGGTGTTCCAGATCCTCTCCTCAATTTTTTCCAACACCGGCCTCCCGTCCTTAAAGGAGTAAAGCTTGCCGGTAAATAATTTTTTTAACCACAAGAAGTATTGCTGATAAATAGGCTTATCAAGGTCGTAGTTCTTCATCATCTGCTCGATGACCTTTGGCGAGACTTTAGGATCGAGCGTGAGGGCAATCGGACTTCCCGGGGCCTGGGTAATGACCACCCAGGAGATGATGCTGATGCCTACTAGTGTAATCAGCAATTGCCCCAGACGTCGAAGAATAAAAGAAGCCATACACTATTTCTCCAGAACGGGTGCTCCCGAGACATACCACTTGATGAGATCGTACGTTAAACCCGCTTTTTCCATCTTAATGGGACGAAAGATTTCCTTGCTCCTCGAATCCTTTTCGACCAAAATAAATTTTTTCTGGAGCGCAGTAATACCCAGAGGCACAAAAAGAAAAGTGTAAGGCTGATCTTCTGCCATCAACTCATTGATCCGCCAGTAAATGACCTTTCTTTTTTCGATATCATATTCTCGCCTCCCCTCCTCCCACAGTCGATCTACCTCCGGGTTTCGATAGGAGATGAAGTTGAATCCTTTCTCAATCTGACTCGAGTGCCAGATCTGGTAGTCATCCGGGTCCGGAGAAAGACTCCATCCCAGGATACAGGCATCAAAGGCTTTTGCATTGATGAAGTTTTTGAGAAAAACACTCCATTCATAGACTTCGAATTTGACATCGATGCCCAGTTCCCTGAACGCCCTCTGGGCCAAGACGCCCACGTCCCTCCGTGTATCGTTGCCGCTGTTGGTAATGAGCTTGAAGCTGAAAGGCTTCCCATCTTTCTCCAGAATGCCGTCACCGTTTATATCTTTCCATCCTGCTTCAGCCAGCAACTGGCGGGCCTTGGCAGGGTCATAGGGCAGGGGCTTCACATGGGGGTTGGAATACCAGAGCTGCGGAGGGAAAGGACCATTCGCCACCTTACCTAGACCGTAGAGCACATACTGGACAATCTCCTCACGGTTGATTGCGTAGGTGAGGGCCTGACGAACCCGTTTGTCCTGGAAGAGCGGGTTCTTGAAATTATATCCAATATAGGTATATCCGAGGCTAGGCTGAGAATAAACATTCAAGAAAGGAACCTCTTTCATCCTTTGAACCTGGAACGGCCAGACCGAGTAGGAATCAATTCCCCGAGTGAGAAGCTCCATTTCGCTCAGCGAGGTCTCCGGAATAATCCGGTAAATGATCCGGTCGAGGTAAGGCCTTCCCTGGAAGTACTTGGAGTTGGCTTCAACCACGATCTTCTCATCCGACACCCACTCCACAAAGCGGAAAGGGCCTGTTCCAACGGGTTTCCGGTTAAAGGAGGTTGTGTTAATATCCTGATTCTCGAGAAGATGCTTCGGGATGATACCCATACTCCAGGTCCCGAGACCCGGGGAGAAGGGCTGGCTATACGTCACCTTGAAGGTATAAGGATCGAGGACCTCCGCCTTTCTCACCAACTCGTAGTCACTCCGGCGAACCGTGTTCGTCTTTTCATCCATGATTTTGTCATACGTGAATTTCACGTCTTCGGCAGTGAATTCTTTTCCATCATGCCAGAGAACCCCCTTACGCAGAAAGAAGGTGATCTCCGGTTCAGCCCCCTCCTTGATTTTCCACGATTCTGCCAGTTCTCCAACAAAATTCTGGAGGTTTCTGTCGTATTTGATCAAGCCGTTGAAGACGAAGCCGTTGATTTCGCTGGAAGCCGAATCCTGAGAAAGGATAGGATTGAGAAAGGAGGCGTCACCAATCGAACTCTCAACCAGCTGATTCACCTTCATGGGTGGTCTGGAGCCGACAAAAACGATATTGATCGCCAGAAGGATGAGAAAAAGAATAGGGAAGGTAAAGAGAATTTTCTTGATTTTCAGAAGGAATTTCCTTTCTTGAAGGAATTTAAAAAATATTATAGAGAATAAATCATCCCTCTACAACCTTTTACCGGCTGGTCACCAAAACCTTGAAACCCAATTGAGAAAGTTTTTCTGCCATGACCAAAGCTGCTTCTCTGGTTTCGAATTGTCCAACCCTGACTCGATGATATTTCTGGGTCAGTGTTTCCACGGTGGCCACATAGACGTTCTCAAAACTTTTTCGGAGCTGTTCAGCCAATTTCTGAGCGTTGGTTTCATCAGCGAAGGAGCCCACCTGAAGAGTGAATCGTTGAACCTGCTCGATCACAGGGCCAATCGCCTCCACTTTGACCAAGGCCGTTCCTTTTTCCCACATCCCGAGCATCTGTGCAGCGGCATAAGAAACGTCAATGATCCTTTCCTTAACAAAAGGTCCCCGATCATTGACCTTTAATTCAAGAGATCTTCCATTCTCCAAATTAGTGACCATTACCGTCGTGCCTAAGGGGAAAGTATTATGAGCGCAGGTGAGCTGGTACATATCATAAACTTCGCCACTGGAAGTCTGTCTCCCATGGAATTCTCCTCCATACCAGGAAGCAACTCCAAACTGAACTTCTTTGCTCTCCCTTTTTTCAATCTTGGGCTCTGGAACATACCTCTCCTTCTTGACCTCTTGTTTTTCAGCAGGAGAAATTCTCCTATCAATCACAACATGTCTCGGCCCACAGGCGACTAATAGAAAAAAGAGGATCAATAAAAAAGTTCTCCACATTTTATTCATACTCCTTGGCAGAATGATGCAAAAATAATAAGTCGGCTTAATTGTTAAAGTTGTAAAATTATACCGAAAAAATGCATTGATTTCAAAGACTTTTCAATAAAAAGTTCGTTGACAAGCTATGTTTATTGCCTATAATATTACACCATATACAGAATAAGCTTAAAAAATAAGTTAGGCCTGTTAGCAAAGCCGTAGTCCGGCCCACCGCGCCAAGGTACCCCAGAACATGCTGACCGACATCTTTGCTGAACGATACTTATCTCGAGTGCTTTGGGAAGCCTACACGGAAACTGAATCGAAACTTCTAGTGCAGTGCTTTCGGATCGTTGCCGAACAGCTCATCCCTTACTGGGTCGATGGAAAAGAAAGCGTTACGGCAAAGGCGAAGTGGACATCGCTACACGACCGACTCAGTATGGAGCTTGGCTTAGACGAACTTGCACCTCGGTATTACTCATATCAAACCACTTGGATGGGTAAGCCGTACACGCAGTCTGGCTTCTGGACCTACGACAAGGTGTGCAAAGATTTCGTTTGCGCGAAATACACGGGCGCCGTATCTCCTGATCGATTCATGAAGGAGCGGATCAGCTTTGTCGAGCTTGCGTTTCGGTTATGTGAAGAAGAGCTAACAGCGCTCAACCTCGAACTGCCGAAGAAGATCGAAGCGGCGAAGCTGCAGGTTCAGGCGCGCGGGTTGCGTATTCCTGGAAGCACCGCTGATGGAATAAAAGCTTTCAACGACTCCTTGAATGCCAGCTTTAAGGCGGCAGTGGACGAACTCAATGAAAGGTTTAGGCGAACTGCGACACAGCTCAACTATCACAATGGATTTATTCAGGTCGCGACTGATCCGTTGGTGGAAGAACAGATCGAACGTGCGTTCTGGGAAGTCGTGGCGGATCCCATGTGGAAGAACGTCGACATCGACATGAAGGAAGCCTTGGACCGGCGCGACGCCAATGATCGTGACCCAGCCTTCTACGCCGCGCGGGCACTTGAGAGCGCAATCAAAATCATTTCTGACCGGAAAAGCTGGACGCATGGTGGCGAGAAAGGCGCGCACAACTACATCGAAAACCTTAGCAGCAAGAACAGCGGTGGATTCATCAAGGACTGGGAACGAGACGCGCTGAAAAGCTTCTTCACTTCTATCCGAAATCCATTCGGCCACGGACCAGGTAGCGCCGAAATGCCTCAACTCACATTGGAACAGACAAACTGGGCGATTGAGACTTGCATGTCATGGATCAAGGGTCTAGTTCAACGCATGTAGCGCATAGGCGATGAACAGGCCTAACCCTTCCATCAACCGGACGTCCAACAGACTGCGCCTGCTGGACGCCGGTTATGTGGAACGTTCGACGGAGATGGAAAATCATGCCAAGCACCTGTTACATGTGCGCCGCACCCGCCACAGGAAATGAACACGTTCCTCCACGATGCCTTTTTCCAGAAAGAAAAGACGTCCCAGGACTTAATCTACGGAAAAACCTTATCTCAGTCCCCTCTTGCGAAACACACAATTCAAGAAAGAGCAAAGACGATGAATACTTACTATTTATCCTCATCAGCCATTTCGAGAACAACAGAATTGCGGGGAATCAATTTCGCTCGAAGATTCTGCGCGCTCTAACGAGGAGACCAAACATTCTTTCGATATACAAAAAAGAGACAAAGGACGTGTTTCTCAATGGGCAAGCAACTCTCGCTTTCAAGTTTGACCGCGTCCGTGTTGATCGCGAACTCGACCATATAGCCAGGGGACTCTACTTCCATGAATTCAAACATACGTGGACCAAACGGATAGCAATTCACAGCCCTGCAATGCTTGTTCTTGAGGGACCCAATGCCACGTTCGTTAACAGAACAACTCAGAACATGGCCTCTTACGCAGCCACGTTCTTCAACGATAAGCCTAAACGGGGGGATAACCCAGAGGTATTTTGGTACCAACTTCACGCCGAACCGGAGAATAACAGGCTTATTGTAAGAATGGAGTTCTACCAAGGAGTCGAGGTAATTGCCCTCTCAGATCAGAAATTGAAACAGAACGTCGAACCACCGGCTCCAGCGGACGCTTTATAGTCGGCGCCACTGAGCCGCATCGTTATAAAGTCTGCAACACCTTTTCTAAGACCCAAGAGACTTTCTATCGATCGAAACCACTCCCTCTTGAATTTGAAGCCCAAGAAAACCTCTTGGCAATTCCTGTCTTCCTTCGATTAAGACCTCACTGAGTTTGAAATTCTTCTTCAACCTCAGAATATTTTCATTCTTCTGGCCCCTTAGATTCGAGACCTCTTTGGGATGACATAAGAATAGGACTTGACCATTTTTTTGAGAGACCTGGAGAAGAGATGTCGCCATGTCAAAAAAGATGGCTGAGTCAATAAGCTGATGAAGCGCTGGATGATAAGGTCCCGCGATATAATCTCTTTCCAACTCCTTTGTGGGCTGAAGGCCAATGCGAGCCACTCGAATGGAAGATTCTTCCAATTTGAGAATCCCTTTTTTAAGCCATTGAACTGCCTTATCTAAATGCAAAGGTGAATACCCTCCATCCTTCCAGAGAATTTCAAGGGGAGCACCTTTGAGGACGAGTGTGGGATGGATCCTCAGAAAATCGGGTTTGAGCTCGATGACTCGATCAAGGGTTTGGAGAAAACGATCACAGGTATCACCTGGAAGGCCGATCATTAACTGAAGACCCACCTCGAATTTCATACCTTTTAATCGGGAGATAGCATCAACCGTATCCACTGCACAATGGCCTCTTTTTGAAAGGAGGAGGACTTCATCGATCATTGATTGCACTCCGACTTCTACGGTCTTCACCCCGTATTCTTTAAGCAGGGAGAGAGCCTCTTCATCCAAGGCATCGGGTCGAGTGGAGATGCGAATGGAATCGATCAGACCCGATGCGAGGAAAGGTCGGACTGTTTTCAGATGATGAACTTGATCATCTTTACGGATTGCCGTAAAACTCCCACCATAAAAGGCGACCTGTTTTTCCCTATTTTTCTTATCGTAAGGGATTCGAGCAAGAGAGGCTTCAATGAAGTTTTGAACGGAAGAGGGCGAGGGAAGTCCTTCGGTTGCTGCCTTCTGATTGCAGAAGAGACAGCGTTCACGGCACCCCATATTGGGAAGAAAAACAGGAATGATGATTGGTTTCATAGTTGCCCTTCTGAGTTCAACACTTCCAATGCATTTTTAGCTGCCCCCTGCTCTGCCTCTTTCTTACTTTTTCCCCATCCCAATCCCTTTACGTCTCCGCCAATGGTGACAGACGCCTGGAACCATTTATCATGGTCTGGTCCGGACTCATTCAACACTTGATACTGGGGAGACAGTCCATGAGACTGTTGGGAATATATTTGCAGAAGGCTTTTAAAATCATTAAATAGTACAGATGGGGTTTTGGTTTCAAGATAGGGTTCAAAATGTTGTTGGATGATCTCTAGCGCTCGATTGAATCCTGAATCCATGAAGATGGCTCCAATCAGGGCCTCATAGGTATTGGCCAAGATGGATGATTTTTCCATCCCTCCATTTAACTGTTGACTTTTTCCGAGGAGTAGATAGCCTTCAAGCTGAAATTCCTTAGAGAGGGAGGCCAGGGAACTCCTTTTGACCAGTTGGGACCTCATCATGGAAAGGGTCCCTTCCTGGGCGTCAGGAAATTTGTGAAGGAGAAGGTGACTGACCGCAAGATTGAGGACTGAATCTCCGAGAAATTCTAAAACCTCATTGGCTACTTTTTCAGGATGATTGGTTTCATAAATAAATGACTTATGAGTAAGGGCCTGATCGAGCCATTTGATCTCTTTGAATCGAAGACCTAGACGTTCTTCGAATTCCTTTAAAGATGTCAACCTCTCTTCTTCCACACTATTTCTCCAAAATTTTTCCAATCACACCCTTTTCGGCCAATTCGTTCACCATGACGGTCCATTCCTGATTGACCCAATCCTGATGTTCTTTAATTCCGTTTTGATTGGTGAGCAGAACAGGGATGTAGTTCCGGGAGAGACCTTTCCATCTCCCGGTTCCTTTTTCTCTATGGTCCTCCACCAGCACGCTCAGTTCCTGATTGAGAAACTGGCGATAGAAAGCCTGACGTTTCTGCTTTCCCAACTCCCTCATCGTTTCAGCTCTTTTTTTGATCTCTTTTTTATCTACCCCCTGAGGAAATTGGAAGGCAGGGGTTCCTTTTCTCCGAGAAAATGGAAAAACATGAAGATAGGAGAAGGGTAGAGATTCGACCAGTCCATAGGTATGCTGAAATTTCTCTTCCGTCTCCCCTGGAAAACCTACGATGACATCTGCTCCGATGGAGAGCTTTGGAATCCTCAGATGGAGTTCCCGGATGAGATCAGAGAGGAAGGAATGGTCATAATCTCTATTCATCTTTTTCAGTATCTCATCGTCTCCGCTCTGGATAGAGATGTGAAGGTGGGGGCAGATCTTATTTGATTGTGAGAGAGTTGAGATAAGTTCTGGAGAAAAATCTCCTGGCTCGATGGAACTGAGTCGAATTCGGTCAGGAGTCTCTTCTTTCTCCGATTGTCTAATCAGTTTTTCTAAAGGATAGGGAGGATTGAAGTCATGTCCATAGGCGCCCAGGTGGATGCCGGTGAGCACGACTTCTTTAAATCCCTTCTCTTTCAAAATCTTCAAATTTTTAACCACCCTTTCCGGTTGGAGGCTTCTCGATGGGCCCCTGGCATGGGGAACAATACAATAGGAACAATAAGCATTGCAGCCGTCCTGAATTTTTAGGAAGGCACGGGTGTGATGATGAAAAGAGTGAAAAGGGGTTTCTGAAAAGTGCCTCTCCTTCTGAATATCGCCAACTTGGACCCTCGGAAATTCACCTTTTTGCATCAAGGGAAGAAGGTCAGGGATCTGGTTCTTTTCTCCATTTCCCAAAAGATAGTGCACGCCTTTCATCTTTAAAAAGGCATCTGGTTCCACCTGTGGATAACACCCCGTCACGATGATCAAAGAATTTGGATTAGATCGGAAGGCCCTTCGGACCATCTGCCTCGATTGAAAATCAGCTCGGTGAGTGACTGTACAGGTATTAATGATGGTGATATCCGCACCTTCTTCAAAGGGGATGAGAACATACCCTCTCTGTTCCAAGGCGTCTAGAAGAGCCTCAGACTCGAACTGGTTTACTTTACATCCGAGTGTGGCCACTGCAATGGTAGTCGTAACCGTGGGTTGCATAGAATCCGCAGATGGGTGTGCTTCTAAAACTTTATCAAGCGGTTCTTTTTTATGTTTTATGGGCAATATCCGATCTCACTTTATTTGATTTTTGTAAAATGTTTCAGATCCGAGGAGTGAAACGCCTAAAGGTGCCGCTATAAATTTTTCTCAGCACACACCCACCCGCCTCTCGCAACGTGTATTGCGCTATTGGGAGCATCGTTTTCAGAGGCGGGTTAGTTTGACATTTCCCCAGACGCCCATCTTTTCGTCAACGATGATGAGCGCCCCCAATACCCCTACGATCTCTCTTCCCCTCTCAAGACCCCATTCGATATCTTTTTTCTCCTTTACGACATTCCCGACAGCCGTGGCTGCAGCATCAGCAAGGGCTGCAGATTTGGAGAGAATGCAGACAGCATTTGCCTTCCCAAAGCTGAGGGAATGGCCAACCGTTCCTGAAGAGGTGCAGACACCAAGAGGGGTCTCTTCGGGCGAGATCACAATCCCTATTTTAAAACTGAGAGGAGAATCCCCTGCATAGATCCCGATGGTCCTCTCCTTGGAGATGGCGAGATAGATATCCCCACCATTTTCAACGATTACCTCTTTTGAGAGCTTGAGCAAGTCTTTTGAAACCAATTCGGCCATGGCTCCAGCCACAGCAGCCATTGGACCGACATGGGCCAATTGGGAGGTCTGGATCATCTGACGGACTATTTCCGGGGCATAGGGGTCCTCCGTGAGAGGGACAAGGCTTTTTTGGAATTCAGGGTTCATCGCGATGTAAGTTTCGAGTTGGTGACGGTATTTTAATACCGATTCTCTGGTTTCTTTGGAGAGATCCCTCTCTGCCCGGACGAGGAGATCGGTTTCCTTAACAATGACCTCAAATGTAATGAGGTCATCGGTTTTCACCAAATTTCGGTAGGTCCGTTTTTCATACATACTAAGTTCTCTAAGAAGTCCATTATAATATTGAGAAATATTAGGTGTCAATTTGCTTAAGTATTTGATTTCTTGCAATTTACGCATAAGAGGATATAAAATTTTTATATGAACCAAGATGTTGTTCCGGCAGATAAAAACCTAAGAAAGAAATTTATCATCTTCTTTGTCCTTTTCACGATCGCTGTTATTCTTGTCGTTCCCTACTTCAACTATTATATTAACCAGATCAAACAGAAATCCAAGGAGAATCCAGAGTTAGCTTTCAAAAAATCTATGTTCATGCTTAAATTAACTTTGGGAATCGTTTCCGTCCTACTTTTGATGACAGGAGTTTATTCTATCATCCTTGTAAGGAGAACTTTTGAGTCTGGCCAATATCCTCCACCTGGTATGAGGGTGATTAGAGAGACAAGACTCCGTAGAGGAACTCAAGCCAAAATGGCAGGTATCTCACTTATCATCCTTTCCTGTATTTTAATTGTCCTTGCCCTTTTCTTTTTATATTGGCCGTATGCTTTTGAAAAGACAATATTGAAGAAGAAAAGTTCTGATGCAAAGAGGAACATCTCAGCGATGGAAAGAGAGGTAATAGCATTGAGGGGGAAAGGAGGTGAAACAAAATGAAGGGTTTGAAAATAGCAATGCTCTCCATGGTCTCTTTGGGTCTCATCTTCTCTTTAGCCATCGCAGCAGGTGATGTGGAGAAGGGAAAAGCTCTTTTTAACGATCCAAAGTTCGGTGGGGGCACCACTGGGATGTCTTGCAACTCATGCCATCCAGATGGAAAAGGGTTGGAGAAGGCTGCTGACAGGAAGGACCTTGAGAAGTTTGTCAATTCATGTATCAAAAATCCTCTTAAAGGGAATGGGATTGATCCAAAGTCCGCTGAGATGACAGACGTTATTGCCTATATCAAGTCTCTGAAGGGAAAAACTCCTGCAGCAGGGACTCCAAGAAAATAGGTTGTGAAGACGAAGTATCATTCTGAGAGAACAGGGTGCGCCGTAACGACAATTGGACACTTCACGCACACCCTGGAGACCTTTATCCACCTTCTGCAGACCTATGATGTGAAGCAAGTGGTCGATGTGCGCACCGTGCCACGGTCACGGCATCATCCTCAGTTTAATCATGAAACACTGCCCGATGACCTCAAGGCCATCGGTATCGGATACCTCCATATGCCAGGGCTTGGAGGGCTTCGCCGCCCACGGCCTGATTCAGCGAACATGGGTTGGCGTAACGCTTCATTCAGGGGTTTCGCTGACTATATGGAGACTGCAGAGTTTGAGAATCACTTAAGTAAGTTGATAAAGCTTGCACAACGTAAACGGAAGCATTGATGTGCGCCGAAGCTTTGCCTTGGCGGTGTCATCGCTCCCTGATCGCCGATGCCCTTGAAGTCAGGGGAATAAGGGTGGCTCATATCCTTGGTTCAACTCATCTTCAACCCCATAGGGTTACGCCATTTGCGCATGTGGACGGGACATACCTAATCTATCCGTCTGAAAAAAATTCAACACAATGAACTTTTGTTTTCTCGGTTACCAAGGCCCTCTTCATTCAGTTGAGCGTGCGAATGGAGAATGTCTCGAGTGCCCAGGCGACCCTTATCTCTGGTGTCGCAAAAATTTCAGGAGGTGCTTTGTCGATGACCTCGAGGCGCTTGAAGAGACCCGCCTGGTTTGCAATCTGGATTTGAAGTCCTGGTCGTGCATTCAGTTCGAGAAGCAGCGGCCCACGCTCCCGATCGATCACCAGATCCACTCCGAGGTAATCAAGGCCAGTCATATCGACTGCTTTTGCTGCGATGAAGAGCATACTCTCCCAGTGAGGCACCTGTATCCCCATCACAGGTTTATTCGTGTCGGGATGGTGAGTAACGACTCTGGAGCGATGGACGCCTGCCAGCGTTGTCCCCACCCCCATGTCGATTCCAACACCGATCGCCCCGCGATGAAGATTGGCCTTACCATCGGAAGCTCGAGTTGGAAGGCGAACCATGCTCATCACCGGCACACCGCGATAGACTATAATCCTAATGTCTGGTACGCCCCGATAGGTTACAGCATCAAAGACGGTATCGGGATGAACTAGTGCCTCAATGAAGGCCCGGTCCTCGAGCCCCTCGAGAGAGTAAATTCCAGAGAGGATATCAGAGATGTGGTAGGTAAGATCCTTCAACGGGATGACCTCTCCATTTTGCTTGACGAAACTGTCTACCGTATGGTCTATGACAAGGACGATTCCACTCCCACCAGCGCCCCGAGCAGGCTTGATAACGAAATCTTGGTGGTCTCTAAGCATTTCCTCGAGTCTGGCAATATCCCCATGATGCTCGATCACATTATATAAAGGTGGGGTTGGTATCTGGTACGCTTCTGCCAGTTGCTTTGTTTTGAGCTTGTTGTCCACAAGTGGAAAGGAAGATCGGGGATTGAAACGCAAGATGTATTCGGCATTCCGGCGGTTCATACCGAGCACCCCGACATCTTGGAGCCAGCGGATGGCTTTTAAGATCATGATGAACTCCAAAATCTCCGGAAGCGGAAGAGTTCCAGAAGCCGATAGCCGGTATAGCGGCCAAGAAGCACTTGAACCGCGGCGACGGCAAACAGGAGTTCTGGATAAACAAAAAAGGTGAGTTGAAGAGATTCTAATTGAAGGATCTCATAGGTGATCGTGGCAACTCCAGCGCTCCCTGCTGCCGTCAAGAGCCCTTCCCGAGCACCTGCCTCCTCTATGATGACAAAGAAACGCTCGATGGTCATCGTAAGAATTACAAAAGGTAGTAATCCAACGGCCATGAATTCCCGCAGGCCGAGCTTATTTCCGAGCAGGGCAAAGACGGTAATACAGACGATGACAAGCGTCAGGATCACCGATAGCCGCGGGACAAGGAGGAGACGAAGTTTGTCTATCCAGCGGCGGACCACATATCCGATGAGGACAACACCCCAAAAGATCCCAAGCCCATAGGCAAGGCCCGTATTTCGAAAGGCGAGAGCCATGAGAACCGGCAAAAAGATCCCGAAAGTTGGAAAGCCTACTATGTTACGCAATAGGCAAATCATCAAGGCACCGATTGGAACCAGAATGAGAATGCGGAAGGTTCTCTGATACTCATCGGGTAGACGAAACAGCGACCAGCGGTCGAGCAATCGATTCGAACGCATGATACGCTCAAAGTGCATACGCCATTGGTTAATGATCCCGTGGTTCAATGTCCAGCGGACCTCTGATAGTTCCCCATTGATTATACGAACGGCGGGCAATCCATTCGTTGTCAATGGAAGAAGTGGGGCAGGTTTTTGATAAATTTCTCCTTTCTCTGGCTGGAGGCTCTCCCACTCTTGGCCGGTCCAAATCTCAATCCAAGTTAGGGTTGAGTCTGTTATACTCTCGGCCAGTTGCAAACCCTGAACGACTTGAGCAGGGAGATCAGCCGCACGTAATAACAAAAGGAATGCATCCAGTTGGCTATGCTTCTCCTGAAAGGCTGACCAAGCCTGGAGGTCTTGATCGTCAGGAGGCGGAGTCCCCCAAATCCCTTTCACCGCCGCTGCTATTCTTCGAAGTCGGTCCTCTGGAGGAAGTGACTCCCATTTCGCCACCAAACGCTTTACTAATGCCTTTTCTTCCTTTCCAACATTCGGTGGGTAAGGTTCAAGGGTTGACGGTTTAGTTTTGAAGAGACGTTGAGGCTGAACCCGGATGGTTGAATTGTATCCAATGGTTTCACCCTCCAACGAGAGAGTTCCTGACCAAACTCCAACCTGGTTTATTCCCTCGCGAAGGAGATTAAAACTGAGTGTTCCAGAGCGTATCCGTTCTTCAGCAACCATTTGTCCCTTATGGGTATAAGGGACTCCGATCATCACCGTGGTTTCCTTCTCGCCACCCTTGACATGGGCATCTATAGAGAGTTGCCATACCTTTTCTGGGGCTGCAGGAAGGATCGGATATTTGAGCCAGATGACGCGGTAGCTCATCAGAAGGAACGAGACAAGCAGGAGGGCCACCGCCAGCATGATCGCGGGGCGCTTCATTTCGGTGAGGCCTCCGCACAGCTCGGTGGCAAACAGTGTGATTGGCCGCAGTCAACGACAAAATTATCCTTTAGGGCATTACGCCCCAAAATTAATGGGTACTTGACTGTGGAGCGGTCGTTGAGATTGACCTCGATGTGAAGTATCTTTGGACCCATGCAGAGTGTAATCTCTACTACTGGCCTTTTTTCCTTGAAATCGGCACTTCGAATGTCCTGCCAACCCGTCACCGGTAAATGAATCCGTAGGCCACCATACTTTTTTGGCAACTTGAATTCAGCCATGTTGTTTTTAACCTTGAGATCCCGTGCATCGAGAGAAGATGTCACCGCTCCCGTGTCAACACGCGCCGGCAACCTCACACCCCATGGCATCAGGACCACATCCTCCACTTCTCCGATCGTGATCTTCTCTCCAGCGTTGACTGTTCCTGAGGGAAGAAGAAAAAGGACGGTCAACATGAGGAGAAATATCGGGCCCACTGATTGCATTGCAGGGTGTGTTGGGGATCGTATCTGTCTGTTCCTAATCTTCATAACTCTCAAGGAATATCAGGGCAACTCGGTCGAGCAGTCCTCCGTCGCTTCACGTCCACGACAAAGTTCTCCCTAAGGAAATTACGTCCAAGAATCAATGGGTATCTGACCATGGAGCGGTCGTTAAGGTTCACCTCAGTGCGGATTCGCTTGGAACCAAGACAGATTTCTAACTCCACGATTGGTCTCCGTTCGCGCCCCTCAGGAGTTCGAATATGTCGCCACTCGATGATCGGTAGGCGCAATTGCAAACCACCGTACTTTGGGGGTAACTTAAACTCAACCATGTCATCCTGCACTGTAAGTTCCCGCGCATCGAGCGAAGATTTTGCCGCCCCGGTATCAATGCGAGCTGGAAGCCTCACTCCCCATGGCAAGAAGATGACATCCTCTACTGCTCCAATAGTTATCTTCTCTTCTGCACCGGCGGTTCCTGACACAAGAAGAGAAAGCATCACCCAGGTCAAAATAAGCATCAGATCCATCTTTCTCCTCGTTTGAATCTTTCCCACAAGGAAATTATATCAAATTCAACTGTCCATAAACAATGCCCATGAAATTTAAACGTGACCACCACTAAAAAATTCCTCTGAGGAGTTAAATTTAATAAAGTGGATAGCCACCTAAAGAGGTCATGAGTTCCCGGCTTTCCATCAGTGTCGATGCTGATCCCTCTTTGATCACGCGACCATTTCTCAAGAGATATCCCCGTTTGGAAATGCTCAGAGAGAGATGGATCTCTTGCTCTATGATAAAGAGAGTGAGTCCCTTCTGATTCATTTCCTTAAACGTGGCAAAGACTTCATCCATCAAACGAGGAGCTAATCCTAAGGAAGGTTCATCCAGCAACAAGAGTTTAGGACGTCCCATCATTGCCCTACCTATGGAGAGCATCTGCTGTTCCCCCCCGCTGAGGGTCCCCGCTCGTTGATGGGTTCTCTCTTTGAGTACAGGAAGGAGCTGATAGATCCACTCCAAATTTTTTTTGATCTCCTTCTTTTCATTCCGATGAAGGTAGGCACCCATCATGAGATTATCGATGACCGAAAGGGTAGGGAAAATATGGCGTCCTTGAGGAACCTGCCCGATCCCTTTGGAGACGATCTTATGAGGATTCAGGTTGGTAATATCCTCCCCTTCGAAAATGACTCTTCCTTCGGTGGTCTTCAAAATTCCAGAGAGGGTGAGTAAAAGGGTAGTCTTTCCCGCCCCATTGGGACCTAAAAGAGAGACGATCTCTCGATGTTTTACCTCCAGAGAAATTTCATTTAATGCGGGTAAAGGTCCATATTGGACGGTCAGTTTTTTAATCTTAAGCATTCGCTCTTTTACCTTTCAAGTAAGCCTCGATCACTTGAGGATCTCTTCTCACCGCCTCCGGTGTTCCTTCAGCAATGAGCTTGCCATGATGGAGGACGGCTATCTCATCGGCTATCTCCATTACCATCCCCATGTGATGCTCGACGACGAAGGCCGTGACTCCCTCCTGCCTGATCTGTGAGATTTGCTCCGAAAGTTGTTGCATTTCAGTAAGGGT
This sequence comes from Thermodesulfobacteriota bacterium, assembly GCA_049513055.1. Taxonomy (GTDB): domain Bacteria; phylum Desulfobacterota; class BSN033; order BSN033; family UBA1163; genus UBA1163. The sequence continues at coordinate 29,866 of JBEKWN010000003.1, read as the reverse complement.
CAGGCCGGATGCCGGTTCATCTAAGAGGAGGAGCTCCGGCTTCATGGCAAGGGCTCGGCCTAACTCCAGGAGTTTTTGTTTGCCATAGGGGAGTTGGGAAGCCATGGATTCCCATTTGCCCAGCAGACCCAGGGAATTGAGGATCTCCTTGGCTTCCATCAGGGCTTCTTTTTCCGACCTTCTGATCCAAGGGAGCCAAAGCCCGCAGGAAAACAAACCACCTTTCAGCCTCCGATTCATCCCAGCCATGATGTTTTCCACCACCGTCATATTTCCCCAGATCTGAAGGGTTTGAAAAGTTCTCCCCATTCCTAAGGCAGATATCTCGTGGGATTCCATGGAGGTGATTTCTCTTCCTTTAAAGTAGATTTTCCCTGAATCAGGTTTCTCCACGCCACTAATCAAATGAAAGAGAGTGCTCTTTCCAGCTCCATTGGGCCCGATCAGTCCCTTGATGCTTCCCTTTTCCACTTTTAGTGAAATCCGGTCGAGAGCCCGTATCCCGTCATATTCCTTTGTAATCTCTTCTATCGAGAGTAGTGACATTAAAGTTTCCCCTCGTCTCTCTTCTTCTTTTTCGCCCAATAACCGATCAGGTAAATCACCCTGACATTCAACCGTGTTCCAATACCATCTGGGAAAAATATGAGTAGCAGGATCAAGATGACGCCGTAGATGGGGAGGCTGTATTCCTGATATCTGCTCAGAATATCTATCAGCCATGTAAGGAGGATCGCTCCAGCAACAGGGCCATAGAGATTCCCCAAACCTCCCAGAATGACCATCATGACAATGAATACAGTGAACCCAAGGCTAAAGGCTTCGGGATTGGCGGTTGACATGATGCAGGCGAAAAGACTCCCAGCCAATCCGGCAAAGGCTGCACCCAGGACAAAAATCTCTAACTTGATCCGTGGAACATTAATCCCCACGCTCGAGGCTGCATCCTCACTGGCTGCCACAGCCAAAAGGGTACGACCCACTTTAGAGCGAACCAGATTTTTTGAGAAGATGAATAAACCAATGAGCACCCCCCAGGTGAGATAGTACTGTTTAAGATAAGTATCGAAGACGAACCCCATCACAGAAAACCATGGGATGCCAAAGATCCCAATAACTCCACCGGTGAGATCAGTGGATTCCCTGAGGATAACTAAAAAAATTTCTCCAAATCCCAGTGTAGCCAAAGCCAGGAAATATCCCTTCAGTTTGAGGATGGGCCTACCAATGAAATAAGCGATCACAGCCGCTGAAAGAGCCGAAGCCCAAAAGGCCAGAAAGGTTGGGAAGGCATAACGAGTGGTAAGAATGGCTGTCGTATAGGCACCGATTCCGAAGAAGGCAGCGTGTCCCAAAGAGATTTGTCCGGCATAACCCATGAAGAGACTTAATCCTAAGGCCAAGATGGCGTAGATTCCTGCCAAGACCATGAGATGATGGAAGTGCGAATCAGACCAGATCAGGGGCGCCAAACATATTGCACCAAGATAATAGAGGTCTCTCTTTTTAAACTCCTTTTTATGATAGAGGTATGGGTCCGGGGCGATTAACGAAAGTAACCACAGGGGCGCCAAATAAAAGAGGTCCCTCTTTTTAAATTCATTTTTTTTCGAATCTACCATCGGCGGCTATCGATAAAAGGTGAACCCAAAATCCCTTTGGGCCTGAAGTATAGGATAAGCAATAAAATCACAAAAGCGACTGCATCTTTATACCCCGAAGGAATAAAGACCAAGCTTAAAGATTCCACAATCCCGAGAACAAAACCTCCAAGGATAGCACCGCTATTCTTTCCCCAACCTCCCAAGACGGCGGCGACAAAACCTTTCAAGCCCAGGATGGTTCCAGAACTATAGCTGGTAAAAAATATGGGTGTGATCAGGATCCCAGCAAAGGCTCCTACTCCTGCACTTACTCCGAATGCTAAAAAGACCATGAGGTTTCTTGATATTCCCAATAAATCAGCCCCTAAAGGGTCTGTGGAGCTTGCCTCCATGGCCTTTCCCAGTAATGTTCGATGGGAAAGGAGATAGAGAAAGATCAGTAATATAAAAGTGGATACCAAGACCCAGAGGCCCTGGGGAAGAACAAAAACTCCCCATACATGGAGAGATTGGTCACCAGAGAAAGAAGGGAGGGTTCTAGGCAGAGTTCCAAAGAGAAGGCCACTTGTACTGCTGAGGAATATGGAAGTCCCTAAAGTGGCCATGATGAGTATAAGAATGGGAGCCTTTCGTAAAGGATAGATGACTGAGACATGCATCATGAGGCCGATGAGGATAACGATCATGATGGCTATCAGAATGGCTAAAGGGTAGGGGAGGTTCACACCGTTCAGGAGGAAGAAGGTGATGACCCCTCCTAACATGACAAACTCCCCTTGGGCAAAATTGATGATTTGGGAAGCCCTGGAGATGGTCACAAATCCTAAGGCCACCAGGGCATAGATCGCCCCCATGGTAATACCGGAGGAGAGAAGTTGTGGAAAATATATCCAAGAATCCATGGAGTCTTATTGTAACAAAAAGGGGTGAGACTATGGAACGATTTGCTCACCCCTTGATTTACCATAGAACTTATGCTGCCTTCAACTTTTATTCGAATCCAAGGAATTTGATCCGCTTGAACTTACCTCCTTCAATTCGAATGAAAACCATGTCTTTTTTGCTTAGGCCGTCGTGGTCAGTGGGGTTATAGTTATAAATTCCGTGACAATTTTTCAGACCTTTGGTATTTTCCAGAGCATCCCTAAATGTTGCCCGAGTGACCTTTCCTTGACATCGCTTTAGAGCATCATAGGTAAGCGAGATCGTATCATGGGCATGACCAGCTATTTGGTCAATCCCCACACCATAGCGTTCTCTGAACCGTTTGTCGAAATCAAGGATGACAGGTCGCACAGGATCATTCTCATCGAGTTGATCAGGAACGACCGGTTTTCCAGCTGCGAACTCCACTCCCTCCATGGCCTCTCCACCTAGGGCAATGATAAATGCAAATCCAAAGGCATGGGTTCCGAGGATTGGAATCTTAATTCCCTGGGTCCGTAAATTCTTGCAAATGATAGGGCCTGGTGGTCCACCGGTACAGGCATAAAAGGCATCCACCTTTTCCTTTTCGATAATGGGTTTGAGCTTGATAAGCTGAGGAGTCATGTCGATGTCAGTTGGCTTATGGGTCTCCTTAGAGATGATGACCTTCATCCCCTTCTCCTCACCGAAGCGTTTATAATATTCAGCCAGGCTCTGGGCCAAGGGCCATGCGCCATGGAAAACAAGAACCTTTTTATATTTTCTGGCCAAGGAGAGATCCACCAGCTTTTGGGAGACAATGATGTCGCTCTGAGCAATATTAAAGGCCCATTTTTGCTTTAAGCTTCGAAGCATAGGATTGGAAGGGCAGATGATGATGTTGGTGATCTTTTCCCTCTCGGCAATAGCCCTGGTCGTTGCCTGTAAATTATCCTCGAAGGGCCCTACGACAGCAGTGATTTCTTTGTCTTTGGTGAACTTAGTCATATTGGAAGCGGCTCTTCCTAAATCGAAGCCGTTATCCTCAAAAAGGAGCTCGAGAGGATGTCCGTCGATGCCACCTATTTTGTTTATCCTCTCCACTTCCAGGACCATGGCATTTCTCATGGTCTTGGTCACCTCTGCCCAGGGCCCGGTGAATTCAAGGTTTACTCCGATCTTATAAGATTTCTCAGCCACATAAGCAGGGGAGGCCCAGGTTATGAAAATCAGGATAGAGAAAGATAATAAAAGTATTCCCTTAGATCCTTTCATCATATACCTCCTTTTAAAGTGGTATTTACAGGTACTTCTGGATCAGGATTTCGGCAATCTGGACGGCGTTGAGTGCAGCACCCTTCCGGATATTATCCGCAACGATCCACATATTGATGCCGTTGGGGATGGATTCATCCTCGCGAATCCTTCCGACAAAGGTCTCATCTTTTCCCGCCGCATGGATAGCTAGTGGATATTCAAACTTCTTGGGATCGTCCACGACCACTACCCCTGGTGCCTTCGAGAGAATCTTTTTTACCTCATCCCGTGTCAATTTTTTTTCTGTCTCGATATTGACCGATTCCGAATGACCATAGAAGACGGGAACCCTGACTGTCGTAGCGGTTACACCGATCGAATTATCCTCCATGATCTTCTTCGTCTCATTGACCATTTTTATCTCTTCTTTGGTGTAACCGTTATCGAAGAAGACGTCGATGTGGGGAAGACAGTTGAAGGCAATCTGATGGGGATAGACCTCCTTCTTGATCTCCTGGTGATTGTAGATGGCGAGAACCTGCGTCTCCAATTCTTTGATCGCCCTCTTTCCCGTTCCGGAGACTGCCTGGTAGGTGGAGACCACCACCCTTTTGATCCGGGCGACATCATGGATGGGCTTCAGCACGACCACCATCTGGATCGTTGAGCAGTTAGGATTTGCGATAATATTCTTTTTTGGATACTGGGCGATGGCATGGGCATTCACCTCTGGAACCACCAGAGGGACTTCAGGGTCCATTCGAAAGGCGCTGGTATTGTCAATCACCACACAACCGGCCTTTCCCGCGATGGGGGCAAACTTTTCGCTCACCGAACCTCCTGCAGAGAAGAGGCCGATATCTACTCCACCGAAGGAGTTTTCGTTCAACACCTCCACCGTATAGGACTTTCCCTTGAACTCCATCTTCTTTCCCGCGCCCCGTGTGGAGGCAAGGAGCTTCAACTGAGCTACGGGAAAGTTTCTCTCCTCTAAGATAGCGACCATCTCATTTCCCACCGCACCGGTGGCCCCTACCACCGCCACGTTATAATTCTTTTTCTTCATGAGATCCTCCCCGAACCTCTACGATATTTTTTATAAAGTATAACAGAAAAAAATCCGAAATTCGAATATCGAAACAAATCCAAAACTCGAATTTCTGAAGTATTTCTGTTTGCTTAGATCATTTGTATTTCGAAAATTCGTATTTGTTTAGAGTTTCGTGCTTCGGATTTGGAATTTCTTATTTATAGAAAAGGGGTGCCCCCTTTTGAACACCCCTGTTCTTTAGATACCACTTTGTATCTGGTTATAAATAGGAGAAAAAGGGGGATGTTGTCAAGAGGGAAATTTATAGAAACGTCAAATTTGAACTTTGAAATTTGGCATTTAAAATTATCTACTTTAACCCCTTTTTCCGAAGATGACGGATCAATCCCCCATCCCCGATTAATTCCTGCATAAAGGCCGGGATGGGTTTTGCAAAAAACTTCTTCTTTTGAGTGAGATCGAAGATCTGGCCTGTGGTGAGGTTTACTCGAACTCGATCCCCTTCCTGAATTGCCTCGGAGGCCTCTGAGGATTCCAAAAGGGGAAGACCGAGATTGAGTCCATTTCGGTAAAAGATCCTTGCAAAACTTTTTGCGATAACACAGGATATTCCCGCTGCCTTTAAAGCAAGGGGTGCATGTTCCCGGGATGACCCGCAGCCGAAATTCTTTTCAGCCAATAGAATGTCACCCTTTCTGATTTTCTGAGAAAACTCAGGCCGCTCATCCTCCATCGCATGTTTTGCTAATTCTTTTGGATCAGATTGATTGAGGTAACGAGCAGGTATGATGGCATCCGTATCGACATCTGACCCAAATTTCCAGATTCTCCCTTCAATCTTCATTGTTTCTTAACCAATTCTTCAGGATGGCAGATCCTTCCTCGGATGGCACTGGCAGCCGCCACCGCGGGACTGGAGAGGTAGACCTCGCTTTGGGCGTGGCCCATCCTTCCTCGAAAATTGCGATTGGTGGTGGCCAATGCCCTTTCCCCCCCAGCCAAGACGCCCATATGTCCACCCAGGCAGGGACCGCAGGTGGGTGGACTGATCACGGCGCCTGCTGAAAGAAATATTTCGAAGAGTCCTTCTCTTAAAGCCTGACGGTAAATCTCCTGAGTGGCAGGAATGACAATGAGACGTAAGGAGGGAGCGACCTTTCTTCCCTTTAATATCTTGGCTGCCATACGAAGATCATCGAGATGACCATTGGTGCAGGAGCCGATGATGACCTGATCGATCTCGATTTTTCCAATCTCTCTCACATCCTTCACATTCGATGGGATGTGGGGAAGTGCGACCTGTGGGAAAATTTTTGAGACATTATATTCTCGCCCCTCTACATAACGTGCTTCTCGATCACTTCGATAAATTCGATAGGGTCTTTTGGTTCTTGGTTTGACGAATTGGAGAGTGATTTCATCCGGTTCAATGATTCCATTCTTTGCCCCGGCCTCAATAGCCATATTGGCCATCGTGAATCGACTTGCCATGGAAAGGTTTTGGATGGCCTCTCCACAAAACTCCATTGCCTGATAGAGGGCTCCATCGACACCGATGTCACCGATGGTGAAAAGGATCAAGTCCTTTCCAGAAACCCAGGGATTGATTTTCCCATAGTAGATGAGTTTGAAACTCTCCGGAACCTTAAACCAGAGTTTCCCTGTTGCCATAGCCGCTGCAAGGTCTGTGCTGCCCACACCGGTTGAAAAAGCGCCGAGGGCTCCATACGTGCAGGTATGACTGTCAGCACCGATGACTACCTCTCCGGGTAGGACCAAACCCTTTTCCGGGAGAAGGGCATGCTCAATCCCGCATTCTCCAATTTCAAAGAAATGGGTGAGGCGTTGGGTCTTTGCAAACTCCCTGAGGATCTTACACTGTTCTGCAGAAAGAATATCCTTCGCCGGTGTGAAGTGATCAGGAACCAGAACGACCCGATCACGATGAAAGACCTTTTTTGCGCCGATCTCTTTGAAAGCTTTGATGGCAAGGGGGGCAGTGATGTCGTTGCCGAGGGCGAGGTCGATTCGGACATTGAGAAGTTCACCAGGAGAAACTCGTTTTTTTCCTGCATGGGCAGAAAGAATCTTTTCCGTGATCGTCATCGGTGCAGTTTTGGCCACGTCTACATCCCCACCAATTTCTGCTTTCTGAACTCCATCTTATTGAGGGCGTTGATATAAGCCTTGGCACTCGCTACGATCACATCCGTGTCAGCACCCTGACCGATCACGGTTTGGCCCTTCTCCTCCAGTTTGACCGTCACCTCTCCTTGGGCCTCTGTTCCACTGGTGATGGCGTTGATGGCAAACTGTAAGAGCTTTGACTTGGTCCGTGTGATCTTCTTGATCGTTTTGAAGGTGGCATCCACAGGTCCATCTCCAAAGCCTGCCTCCAGCATGAGTTGACCATCTACCTCCATTTGAACTGTGGCCGTGGGTACCGTGACATTTCCAGCGATGACATTGATATAGACCAATTTAAACCGACGAGGCATTCGGAGGATCTCCTCTACCACGATCGACTCAATATCCTCATCAAAGATTTCGCGTTTTTTATCGGCCAACTGTTTGAATTGTCTGAAGGCAAGCTCCAGATCTGCCTCAGAGAGACGATATCCCAGATCTTTCAATCTTTCCTTGAAGGCATGCCGTCCGGAGAGTTTCCCCAAGACGAGGGAAGTTTTTGGAATCCCCACAGAGTCTGGGGTCATAATTTCATAGGTCAATTTCTCTTTCAGGATACCATCCTGATGGATTCCTGATTGGTGTGCAAAGGCATTAGCACCCACGACCGCTTTGTTGGGCTGAACGACCATACCGGTAATTTTTGAGATTAAACGGCTTGTGGCGAAGAGGTGCTTGGGGATGACGCGTGTATGAAACTGGAGCAGATCGCTCCGAGTACGAATCGCCATGACCACCTCTTCGAGAGAGGTATTCCCTGCCCTTTCACCGATTCCATTGATCGCGCACTCCACCTGTCTGGCACCGTTTTGAACGGCAACCAGTGAATTTGCTACTGCTAGGCCAAGGTCATTATGACAGTGGACGCTCAATGTCACCTTTTCTATTCCCCGAACCTTCTGCCGGAGGGTTTGAATGAGGGCTCCGAACTCCGAGGGGATGGCATAGCCGACAGTGTCTGGGATGTTGATGGTGATCGCTCCTGCTCGAATGGCTGCTTCGCAGACCGCGGAGAGAAATTCGACATCGCTTCGTGTGGCATCCATGGCTGAGAACTCAACATTGGAAGTATATTTCTTTGCTCTTGCAACGGAACGGGCAGCAATCCGGATTACTTCTTCCTTTGATTTCTTCAGTTGGTGTTTGAGATGGATGTGGGAGGTCGAAATAAAAGTATGGAGCCGTGGGAACCTGGCTCCCTTGACAGCTTCCCAAGCCCGATCAATATCCTTCGGATTTGCCCTGGCCAGGGCTGCCACTTCTGAACGCTTGATCGTTCTGGAAATGGCCCTGACCGCTTCGAAGTCTCCTTCCGAAGAGATGGGAAAACCTGCTTCGATGATGTCGACATTCAATTTTTCTAATTGCTCAGCAATCCTCACCTTTTCGGCGATGTTCATCGTCGCCCCAGGGGATTGCTCTCCATCGCGTAAAGTGGTATCGAATATTTTAACAAGTCCAATCATCCCTTCTCTTCTCCTTTCATTCGTAACTCTTAATTCTTAACTCAAAAAATCTTTACCACCCTTTGATAAAATTCCTTTTCCTCCCATATCTTCACTTCAATGCGAAGAGCTCGAATCGGAAGGTGATCAATATTTAACTTCTTTAATTTTACCATATCCTTCTCCGTTGTCACAATGCAATCAACTCTTTTGCTTTTCTCTTTTATGGAAGATAAATCTTTGGTGGTGTAGAGATAGTGATCGGGGAAGATCGCTTCTCTAACAATCTTCATTCCACATTTCTTTAGCATGGAGGAGAAGTAGTTGGGATTAGCGATCCCAGAAAGAGCGAGTATCGCTTTTCCCTTTAGAGAATGAAGCTCTTCTTGCTCCTCCTTAGGGCCCACCAGACTCACCGGTTCGTAATGGCTGTGAAACACCTGTGACGAGGGATGGATTTCATGAATTTTTTTCTCCAAAGGTTGAGTGGTCTCAGGATCCTCCACTTTGGTGAGAAGGAAAATATTGGCCCTACGAAGGTGAGATAAGGGTTCCCTCAGAATCCCTCTCGGCAGAAGGGTATGGTCTCCAAAACCGATGTGTGAGTCGATGAGCAGGATATTGATATCTCGATCAAGGCGAAGATGCTGATAGCCATCATCCAGTAACAGCCCTTTCACACCAAATCGTTGAAGAGCAATCCGGCCATTTACGAATCGATCTTTCCCAACCAGGACCGGGGTGCCCTTGCAAGCCTTAGCCATCAGGAAGGGTTCATCCCCTGATTCCTCGGGCGAGAGAAAGATGGTCTTGCCATCGCTCACTACCGGTTCAGAGGTTTTCTTTCCTTTATACCCCCTGCTTAGAATGGCCATAGGGATTCCCCTGTCCATCAATCCTTTTGCTAATGCCATCACTAAAGGAGTCTTACCTGTTCCACCCACAGTGATGTTCCCTACACTGATGACTGGACAGGGAAGAGTTTTTGTTCTCAATAATTCAAGGGAATAGAGGAGAGATCTTGCCCGAACAGCCCCTCCATAAGGTAGAGAGAGGAGGTAAAGAGGAAAGAGAAGTATTCTTTCCCCAATGGATTTCTCTTTTTGATAAAGGAATCGGTCGATACGCCGGCTCATCACAATTTCGAAACAAATAGTTCGGAGTAATTAGTTCGGAGTTCTTAGTTTTGAATCTCCGAACTTATAACTTTGCATTCTGAATTCTGGAGAGGTAGGGTCGAATTTCCTCAAACATTCTTTTTGTTGCCCCCTGATGCTTCTGAAGAAATTGATAGCCTCTCTCTCCCACCTCTTTGCGTGAAACTTCGTCAAAAAGGAGGCGTTTCAATTGAGAAAAGAGTTCTTTTTTTCCAGATACCTGGATGGCTCCTTCTGTCTCAATCAGACGGATTGAGATTTCAAAGAAATTAAACATATAAGGACCGAAGAGGACACACTTTCTGAAGAACAAAGGCTCAAGGGGGTTGTGGCCTCCTATTGGGACAAGGCTTCCACCTACAAAGACCAATGTCCCGAGACTGTAAAGGCCCACCAATTCCCCCATGGTATCGAGGAGAATTACCTCGGGGTGTTCTTGATCAGATCGCCCTGTCCCCGGTGTGAGGGAGGTTTTCCTCAACCATAATATGGACTCTTTTTTTAAGATCCTCTCTACTTCCTCCAACCGTTCGAGGTGTCGCGGGGCAAGAATGAGGACGAGATGCGGGTCCATCTTTTTCAATTCTTTGTAAAGGGAGACCAGGATCTCCTCCTCTCCGGAGTGGGTGGATCCTGCGATGAGGATGTTCTCTTTCCCTTGAAGACCGAGATTTTTAGTCATTTCAGCCATGGCTTCTTGGGTGAAGGGAAGGAAGGTCTGGTCAAATTTTAAGTTTCCCACTGCCCTTGTCTTTTGGGATTCCCCTCCGATCTCAATGATTCGCATTCGATCTTCTTCCGTCTGCATTAAGAAGAGGGAGATGTATTTCAGGCATTCTTTGAAAAAGAATTTGAAGAGGAGGTAACGTCGAAATGACTTTTGGGAGATCCTTCCATTGAAGAGAACGACTGGGATTCTTTTTTTTCCACAGGAACGGAGCAAATTGGGCCAGAGTTCTGTCTCCGCAACGAGGAGAAGGCTGGGTTGGATTTTTTCGATGGTTTTCCGGATGATGAAGGGATGGTCGATCGGAACAAAAAGGACTTGATCAGCTTCAGGGAGGTAGGTTTTAGCTGTCTCATTCCCTGTAGAGGTCATCGTGGTTAAAATGATTTTGAGGTGGGGAAACTCCTTTTTGATCTTCTTCAAAAGAGGGATTGAACAGAATACCTCTCCAACAGATGCCGCATGAACCCAAATTGGCCTTTTGAAGGACAGGCTTTGAAAAAATCCCATTCGTTGAGGCAATGTCTTTCGAAACCGCTTTTGGATGAGACTCCGCAAAAGAAAGTAGGGAGCAGAAAAGAGGAGGAAGCATGTAAAAAGGATGTTGTAGAGATGGTAGACCATTTTATTCTATAAATCCCAAATTTCAATTTTCAAATCCCAAATAAATCCTAAATCCCAATTTCCAAAAGACGTAAAAATAAAAAAGTTTTGAATTTGGTGTTTTGAAATTGTTCGGGATTTGGCCTGCCTGCCGCAGGCAGGGATTTTATATTTGGAATTTCTATTCACAGATTAAAAATTTTTACAGTTTTGAATGCATTTTATTAAGTATCGAAAAAGTGGTCTGCCCTTTGGGTCAACTCATTGAGGCGATTCTCTAAGAGGATTCTTTTCTCCTCGAGATGACCCCGATCTCCATTTTGATCAACCTCAATGGGTTCTCCCCAGATGAACACCCCTTTTGAGAAAGGATAGGGGAGGAGGAACTGATCCCAAGTGTTAAAGATCTTCCTTTTGGAGGCACTGAAGGTTAATGGAACCACAGCCCTCCCCGTCAGTTTGGCCAACTCGATCACACCAATTTGTACCTGGTGACAGGGTCCCCTCGGTCCATCCGGGACAATGGCGATATCGGACCCATGAGCCTTGACCATTTGTTTGAAACCGGAAAAACCTTTTCGAGTGGTTGAACCCAAGATGGCATGGAAACCAAACCGTTTCAGGGCCTTTCCCACCACTTGTCCATCCCGATGGGGAGAGACAAGAAAACTCAATTTCTTCCCTTTATAAACGAGGGGCATCATCAACAGCCTCCCATGCCAGAAGGCCCCGATGGCAGGAATCCCTTTCTCCCAAAACTGCCTCGGAATCTCTGGATTGATCTCCTCAAACCGCATCGTCCAAGCCAAAATCTTGATGGTCCAGTAGGCGCACCACGGCCCCCACCACAAGACCAATTTCTTCTTTAAAGTTTTTAAAAACATCCTTTTAAAAAAGGGTTCAAGGGTTCATCGGTTCATGGATTCAAGATTTTATTGTCTAATATTCTTGCTTGAATCCTTGACCGCTTGACTCCTTGAATCCTTAAAATTAATAGACCTTCTTAACCTTGGCTGTTTTAAAAACTCTCACCCCGTCATCTTTAAACTGAAGATCATGGAGACGTCGATATTCACCATTGAGGGCCATCAATTCCTCATGAGTCCCTTGCTCCACAATCTGACCTTCAGAAAGAACGACAATCCGGTGGGCATTTCGGATGGTTGAAAGCCGATGGGCGATGACGAAGACTGTTCTTCCTTTCATCAACTCTTCCAGAGCCTTTTGGACTTCTGTTTCAGAATCGGAATCCAGGGAGGAGGTGGCTTCGTCCAAAATCAGAATGGGAGCATTCTTCAAGAGGGCTCTGGCGATGGAGATGCGCTGACGTTCCCCTCCCGAAAGTTTGACACCCTGCTCACCGATGATCGTATTGTACCCTTGAGGCAATCTCTGGATGAAGTCATAGGCATTGGCTGCCCTCGCTGCTTCGATAATCTCTTGGTCTGAGCACTTGAGGCTCCCATAGGCGATATTATTTCGAACCGTATCATTAAAGAGGATCGTCTGCTGAGTGACCAAACCGATCTGATCTCTGAGGGATTTAAGAGTGACCTTTCGAATGTCATAATCATCGATGAGAATTTGGCCTTTCTCCACATCATAGAAACGAGGCAGAAGGTTCACCAAAGAAGTCTTGCCCGCCCCACTCATTCCCACCAAGGCAATTATTTCTCCTACCTTCACATGAAGGGAAATCTCTTTGAGCACGACCTCCTCATCATATTTGAAGATAATCTTTTGAAAGTCGATCCCCTTGGAAACGGGTGAAAGCGGAACTGCCCCCTCTTCATCCTTTATATCTGCGGGGGTATCGATGATTTCAAAAATTCGGCTTGCCCCTGCCAAACCTTCTTGGATCTCAAGGTTGACCTTGCTCAATTCACGAATAGGAGGATAGAGCATAAAAATAGCTGCTATGAAGGAAATAAAAGCCCCTAAGGTTATTTCCCCCCGAGTCACCATGTAGCCACCCACCCAGATGATGGCAGCCGCTGCGATTCCTCCCAGTAATTCCATGATGGGAGAGGTGAGTGCCCGAACCCTTATCCGTTTGAGAAAGGTTTTGAATAAGCGGTCATTCTCTTCAGCGAAACGCCGTTTCTCATAATCTTCCATATTGAATGCCTTAACAATCCGGTTCCCAGTGATGGTTTCATGGAGAAAGGTCGTAATGAGGCCAAATCGCTGTTGCCCCTTTCGGGCAAATTTCCGCATCCTCTTCCCAAGTTCTCTAATCGGAATGATACCCAAAGGAAAGATGATGAAGGCAATAATGGCAAGTTTCCAATTTTGATAGAAGGCGACACCGATCAAAAGGATGATAGTAAAAGTATCTTTGAAAAGACCCGAGATGGTATTGGAGACCGCTCCTTGAATGAGGTTGACATCATTCGTGATCCGGGAGATGATAATGCCGGTGGGGGTTTTAGTAAAAAAGGAAAGGGAAAGAGTCTGGAGATGATTGTAGAGTTTCTCTCTGATATCTGCGATAACTCTCAGGCCCACAAAGTTCATCAAATAAGACTGGCCGTAATTGAAAATTCCTTTCAGTAAAAAGAGGAGGATAATAACAAAAGGGAGCAAACGGAGCATCTCCATATCCTTCTTTAGTAACAAATCCCCGAGATGAAGTTGCACGATAATATTTTTAACGAGAGGGGGAATTACCTCCTTCTTGATAAAGACACCGTTGACAAAGGGTTTTAAAAGAAATGCCTGAGTGGCTGTAATGCCGGCGAGACAGACCATACAGATCATGGCGAAGACTAATTTAAACCAATAAGGTTTAACCAGTTCGAGGAGTCTGCGATAGTAAGACATTTCAGGCCTCCGCTTCATGGAGCAAGGAAATGACAATGCGAGCAGCTCGTTGGGCAGCTCCAGGTTCCCCAAGTTTCTGACGCACCTCCCCCATGGACTCCGTCATCTTTCGACTCAGGATGGGATCCCTTAAGATCCGAAAGGCTTCGTCAGCAATTCTCTGGGGATTGACATCCTTTTGAATCAATTCTGGGGCGATTTCTTTCTCTGCCAACAAATTGACGAGGCCGATGTAATCCACTCGAATCAATGCCCTGCCGATCCAGTAGGAGGGGAAAGAAACCTTATAAATAATGATCATGGGTTTTCCAAGAATTGCTCCTTCCAACGTGGCCGTCCCGGATGCTGTGATCAGAAGTTCAGAGAGGTTCATCACATCGTAGGTGAAACCCTCCACCACTTTCACAGGCACCGCAATATTTTTCATCTGGGATGATAAGATCGTTTTGGGAATACCAGGGGCGAGAGGGATGATGAACTGGAGATCTTGGATCTCTTTTTGGAGGAGATGAGCTGAAGCGAGAAGAGAAGGAAGAAGTCTTTCTACCTCATGCATTCGGCTCCCAGGGAGTAAGCCGATGGTTCTTCGTTTGGGATCCAGACCAAATTGTTGGAAAGCCACTTCCTTGGGGAGAGTCGGCTTCACGATATCGAGAAGTGGATGACCTACCCACTCTACATCGACTCCTGCTGCCTCATAGAGAGGAACTTCGAAAGGAAAGAGGACGACCATTTTTTTCACCAATCGAGCGATCAACTTAATCCTTTTAGACCTCCAGGCCCATACTTGAGGGCTGATATAGTAGAGAATTGGGATTCTTCTTCGATGGGCTATTTTGGCCAACCGAAGGTTGAAATCAGGGAAGTCGATTAGGATGACAAGATCTGGCCTCTCCCGATCAAGGGATTTCTTTAATCGCCGGAGGGCCTCTAAAATAGATCGGAGTTTAATAAAGACTTCTGTCAGCCCTACCACAGAAAGGGAGTGGGCAGGATAGAGGAGTTTCATACCCCTTCTTTTCAAACCCTCCCCTCCCACACCCAAAAACTGAACTTCCGGTTCAATGCGTTGAATGGCCTCCACCAGGTGGGAGCCATGAAGGTCTCCTGAAACTTCTCCAGCGACCAACAGGATCTTCTTCGATTTCATCTGTTCAGCCGCCCCACTATTTCTTTTTTTCGTTGAGGTCATCAATCTTCTGGATGATCTGGAGTGCCAACTCCAATGCTCGCTTTCCATCCCCCCCAGAGACCCGAGCCTTTTTTCGATCCCTCACGTTCTGGAGAAAAGAGTGAATTTCAGCCTCCAAAAGATCGATCTTCTGAACCGGAATCTCCTCGGTGACCATTTCAGGAATCTTTTCCTTTTCGAGAGGGACCCCCTTTTTAGAAAGGGAGAGTGTTTGAGAGAGGTAGTCGATGGAAAGGATTCCATCCGTTTGAAAGATCCAGGTTTTCCGAATCTTCTCATTCGAAACTCGGCTTGCGGTCAAACTCGCTGTACATCCATTTTCGAATTCAATGCGGGCATTGGCAACGTCCGAGGTGTGGGTGAGGATGGGAATGCCGACGGCCTGAAACTGTTTCACCTTTGAGTTCACCAGGCTTAAAAGGATATCGATATCATGAACCATTAAATCCAACACGACATCGACCTCTGTTCCCCTTCCTGAGAAGGGACCCAACCGATGGGATTCGATGAACCATGGATGTTGCACCCTTCCCTCTAAGCCGGACAAGGCCCCGTTAAATCGCTCCAGATGGCCCACCTGAAAGATCAGATCCTTTGATTCCGCCAATTCAATCAATTCATCAGCCTCCTTAAGGGTGTTCGAGATGGGCTTTTCCAAAAGAACATCGATTCCCTGCAGGAAAAAATCTTTCGTCATCGAATAATGAAAAGGGGTGGGAACGGCGATGCTGACAGCCTGAACTTTGTTGAAAAGGTCAGCATGATGATTGAAAGGTTGGGTTCGGTATCGTTTGGCAATTTCCTTGGCACGGGAGGTATCGACATCCACCACACCCACCAATTCCACCTCTTTTATTTTAGCATATTTCTCTGCATGGAATTTGCCAAAGTAACCGACCCCGACGACCCCGACCTTGATTTTTTCCACTTAACGGCTGATCCCCCTCTTTGAACGTTGGATGAATTGAAGGAGATGTTGAACCTCTGGTGTCTTGGAGATTTCCTCCTCCCCTACCTTCTTCATCGCTTTCTCCAATGTCAGACCGGAGCGAAAAATGATGCGGTAAGCCTTCTTCAGGGCCTTCAGCGTCTCTTCTGAAAAACCGTGGCGTTTGAGACCCACAGCGTTGAGCCCGAAGAGTTTGGCCCGGCTTCCGGAAGCCAACATATAGGGAGGGATGTCTAAAGAAATTCCAGTGAGGCCGCTGATAAAAGCATGTGTACCCACTTGGCAAAACTGGTGGATGGCGGAGAGTCCACCAATGACGGCGTAATCTTCGATCAAAATATGTCCGGCTAAAGTCGCTCCATTGGCCAGGACAACCTGATTTCCGATTTGACAATCATGAGCCACATGAGAGTAGGCCATAAAGAAATTTTCATTTCCTATGACGGTCTTCCCACCTCCCTTGATCGTGCCTCGATGAAGGGTGACAAACTCCCGGATGATATTCTGATCGCCGATAAAGAGAAAAGTCTTCTCTCCTCGATAAAAAGTTGCTTGGGGAGCTTCTCCAATGGAAGCAAATTGAAAGATCTGGCATCGTTTCCCGATGTGAGTTCCCTCTCGGATGACCACATGGGGTCCAATCTTCGTCCCCTCACCAATGGAAACATCCTTTTCAATGACAGAGTGGGGACCGATTTCAACTCCCTCACCGATTTCAACCTTTGGATCGATGATCGCAGCAGGATGAATCATTTTTCGTCTCCTAACATGGCTAAGAGTTCTGCTTCAGCTACTAATTTTCCATCGACCGAGGCCTTTCCCTTAAATCCCCAGATCGATTGACGATGCTTGGTGATCTCCAGTTCGAGACGAAGTTGATCTCCTGGAACGACGGGTTTTCTGAAACGGACATTATCAATCCCCAAAAAGTAGACTGGTTTCCCCTGCTCTTCCTCGGGCATTGATTTGAAAGCGAGCACCCCAGCCGTCTGCGCCATGGCCTCCACAATCAGCACCCCAGGCATGATGGGGCGACCTGGAAAATGACCTGGGAAAAAGGGTTCGTTATAAGTGACATTTTTAATGCCCACGATCCGTTTTCCCGGATCTATCTCAATAATCCGATCCACCAACAAGAAAGGGTAGGCATGGGGGAGGATGTTCATGATTTCTTTAATCTCAATCATCTACTTCTCCTTCCCTCTCGGAGAGAGAGTCTCTTCGATCTTTTTTAAGCGTTTCTCGATTTCGATGAGTGTCTTTCTCATCTCCGGCAGTTTCGGAAAGACGGTGATCGCCCGGAGAAATTCACGGTGAGGCAAAGCAGGACTTCCGACGTACCCTTGGTTCGCAGCCAGATCATGGGTCACTCCGGCTTGGGCGCCCACCATGGCATTGTCTCCAATTTCGATGTGACCGACCACTCCCACCTGCCCGGCCAGTGTGACATTGCTCCCGATCTTTGTTGAACCTGAAATCCCCACCTGAGCCACGATGATTGAATCCTCGCCGATGGCGACATTATGAGCCACCTGAACGAGGTTGTCGATTTTCACTCCTCTTCGAATGATCGTTTTGCCCAGAGTGGCTCGGTCAATGGTGGTATTGGCGCCGATTTCGACATCGTCTTCAATTTCCACCCTTCCTACCTGGGGGATTTTCACATTCTTCTTTCCTTCCTTCACATATCTGAATCCATCACTTCCGACCACCACCCCACTGTGGAGGATAACCCGTTTTCCAATGATTGTCCCTGAATAGATGGAGGCATTGGAGTAAAGGATCGAGTCCTCTCCGATGGAGGAGTCCTCACCCACATAGACTCCAGGATAAAGGGTGACCCGATCTCCAATCGAGCAGCGGTCTCCAATATAAACGAAAGGATAGAGGGTCAGGTCTTTTCCTAATTTTGCCGTTGGGCTGATCCAGGTATTGGAATCGATCCCTTTGGGTTGGTAAGGTTTGTGGGAAAAGAGGGTGAGGATCTTGGCAAAGGCTAAATAGGGATTGGTCACGCAAAGGAGAGGCTTGTCCGCCTGGGTCACCTCTTTCGAGACGATGATAGCCGAGGCATTGGTTTCGCTGAGCTTCGGAAGGTATTTTGGATTGGCGATGAAGGTGATCTCTCCGACTCGGGCCTCTTCAACAGCTGCCACTCCAGAGATTTCTATCTCTCCATCTCCAACCACTTTTCCATCCACCCACTGGGCCAATTCCTTGAGCTTCTTCTTCATCCTCTCGTCCTAATCTAATTCAAGGTTATCAGACTATCAAGAATTCTAGAATTTTCTGATTTCC
Organism: Thermodesulfobacteriota bacterium; assembly: GCA_049513055.1. Taxonomy (GTDB): domain Bacteria; phylum Desulfobacterota; class BSN033; order BSN033; family UBA1163; genus UBA1163. The sequence continues at coordinate 11,667 of JBEKWN010000003.1, read as the reverse complement.
CGATAACCTATATTTATTTTTTCTGAGCGTCGAACGCTTTGATCACCCGATCGGTGATATCAAGGGCTTTGGAGACAAAGAGCACAATATTCTCATTTTTTTCTAAGATGAGGGTATAACCTTCGTCCGCCCCCACTTTTTGAATCACCTTCAGGAGGCCAGCAGAGATGTTCCGCTCCATCTCCATCCGTTTCTGATTGATCTCATTCTGGGAATCTTCCCCCCACCTCTGGAATTCCTTAAGTTTGTTCTGATATTCTTTCTCTTTATTTGCCCTGGCATCCGGGGTCATCATGAGGGTCTGCTTCTCAGAGGATTCTTTTATGGTTTGAAGCTCTTTCTGCTTCTCTGCGATGAGACGCTGAAACTTTTCCACGTCCTTGGTGATCACCTTTTTCGCATCCTTGCCGGCATTACATTCATTGACTGCCCTCTGGATATCGACGTAAGCCATCTTTAAATCTGCAGCCCAAACTGAACCGAGCCATCCTAGTATGACGAATCCTATCACCATCCCCAACTTTTTTCCGATCATCTTCATTTCTCCTCTCTATAAAGTTTAACACCCATATAAATTTTTTAATAAACGGTTCCTGCTGTAAATTCGATCACATCCCTTTTCTCCCCTTTTTTGGGGTTGGGGTTAAACCCCAAATCGATATGGATGGGACCGAATGGAGAGAACCAACGAATTCCAGGCCCTACCCCTATGGCTATACCCCTATCCCGGGTTGATTGAATAACTCCCCCGCTGGTAACTCCGCTGGACTCAGTCCCCCAGCCCTTCCCGATATCGAAGAACAAAGCTCCTTGCAGGCCAATCTCACGAGAAACAGGGAAGATCCATTCAATATTGAAGACCACCATATACTTGGCACCAAGGGGCTCCTTATTTTGGTCCACAGGTCCCGCCATTCCATATTCAAAACCTCGGACAGTGTTGATACCTCCCACGAAGAATTTTTCATAGATGGGTACTTTTTTCCCACCATAAGGTGCAATCATCCCCACCTGGCCACGAAGGTTGAGGGTCGTATTTAAAGGTAATGGGAAAAACCAACTGGTTTGTCCCATTACCTTGACGAAATAGTTATCCCCTCCTAAAATACCTCCTGCGTTTTGAATGAGAAGGCTGTGTCGGCCTCCCCGTCGGGGATTAAAGTAGTCGTCACGAGTGTCTATCGAGGGAGAAATAGAAATGGCGCTGGTCGTTTTCTTCCCTTCCTGTTCTAGGATGTATATGGAGGCATCACTTGTCACATTATAAACCTTGATGTTCTCCAATTTATACATCGCATCAATACGAAGCGTATCGGTCAATTCCTTTCCGAAACGGATATCCCCTCCTGTAATTTGATAGCTATAAGTAGTGAAGATCTCCACTCTTTCGTGATAGACGTCAAACCCTGCCGCATAGGGATATCCCAAGAAGTAGGGATCCGTAAAGCTCAATCTAAAATTTTGGGTTTTAAATCCAAGGCTGAACTTCAAACTTCCAGAATAACCCAAACCAAAGAGATTGCGGTCGGAGATGGAGGCAGAGCCCACCACGCTTTCTAATGTACTATACCCAATTCCGAAACTGATGGCACCTGTCGGAGCTTCCTCGAGTTTAATATCGAGATTGATTTTTTCTTCAGTGCTCCCGCGGCTGGTGGTGAAGTCCATCTCTTTGAAGAATCCGGACCTTTTCAGCCGGTCACGACTCTTATTCATATCGGTGGCGCTGTAAAGTTCTCCCTCGGCCACCTGGAGCTCCCTGCGGACCACCTTGTCACGGGTCTTCGTATTCCCGACTACCTGTATCTTTTCATAAAAGACCCGTTTCTTCTTTTCAATTTCAAAGGTGAGGTGGACTAAAAGATTTTTATTATCCATAGAGGTATCGGGGTTGATCTCTACATAGGCATAGCCTTGATTGGCAAACTTCTCTGTGAGGGCATTGACATCCCTTCGAATCGCCGTGTTGCTATAGACAGCGCCCCGCTTTATTTTGAGAACCTTGAAGAGGTCCTCTTTGGTGGTGAGGAGATCACCCTTGAAGTCGATATTCCCCAGACGGTATTGAGGTCCTTCCACAATCTCAATCTCGATCCGAATCTTTTTCGGGTCAGAGAGATCGATCTTGGGTTCGGAGGTCTTGGCTTCGAGATAACCATGATCAAAATAGTAGGCGGTCAAAAGTTGAAGGTCATTTTTGAGGACATCTTCATCTAAGGTCCCGGTCTTGGTGATGATGGAAAAGATATTCCTCTGTTTGGTCGCCATCAGCTTTTTCAAATCGGAGGTTTTAATTTTCTTGTTTCCCTTGAAGACTATTTTTTGGATATGTCCCTTAGGGCCTTCAGAGATCGTAAAAGTGACCATGGCTTCATTGGTTTCCAAATAGTCGACCTGGTATTCCACCTTGATCCCGTAATAACCTTTCGAGAAATAAAGCTTCCGGATCTGTTCTGAATTCTCTTTCGCCTTTTCAAGGTTGAGGATGGAGCGTGGCGTGAGGGTCATCTTCTCTTTAATATCGTCCAGCTTCACCTTGTTATTTCCCTTGATCAAGATCTCTTTGATCGAAGGCTTTTCCACGACAATAAAGATCACTTCTTTGCCCTGGGGGGTCGATTTGATATCCACTTGCACATCGGTGAAGGAACCCAAATCGAAAATAGATCGTAGATCCTCACGAACCTTTTCGACAGAAAAGGGACCCCCCTCCCGGCTCTTGATCGCTCCTCGAATGACTCCTTCTTCAACCTTTACATTTCCAAGTATCATGATTTTATAAATGTTTTCCTCAGCTCCAGCACATATCCCTATCAGAAGAGAGAAGACGAGGAGGACGAGTCCTATTTGTCTCATGATCATGTTTAGGCTCCTTCCCATTCTTTGGAATCCGATATGGACCCTCTGCTCCAATATTTAGATGAAAGCGGACAGGATAAGAAAATTTTCATTTTAATATCAAATCTTTATTTTTTTGTAAAGGGGGCATTATCTATCCCAATGCTTTTCCATCGATGAGCTGGATCTGGCGGGACAGTTTCTCAGCCAATTTTAGGTTGTGCGTCACGACGATGAGGGTGACCCCTTTGATCTGATTCAGTTCCTGGAGAAGATCGAAGACCGACTCTCCTGTCTTGGTATCCAGATTCCCAGTGGGTTCATCAGCCAGCAGGACCTTCGGTTCCAACACTAAAGCCCTCGCTACGGCCACGCGTTGTTGTTCCCCTCCGGAAAGTTCTCCTGGTTTATGAGAAAGGCGCTCTTTGAGACCTACCAAAGTGAGAATGGCTTCCGCCCGAGAGATGGCCTCCATTTTCGGGATTCCTTGGATCAGACAGGGCATCAGGGTGTTTTCCAAGGCGCTGAATTCGGGAAGCAGATGATGAAACTGAAAGACGAATCCGATCTCACGATTTCGAAAAAGGGCGAGATCCTTTTCATTCAAGGAATAGATATCTCTTTCTTCATAGAGAACCTTTCCAGTCGTCGGCCGATCGAGAGTGCCTAAGACGTGGAGGAGGGTCGTCTTTCCTACGCCAGAGGCGCCGACGATGGCAGCCTTCTCCCCTCGAGAAAAATTGAGATCCACTCCCTTGAGAACCTCCACTCGTTTGGTTCCGTTTCCATAGGATTTGAAAAGCTGTTGAACCTGAATCAACTCTTTCAAACCATTGCCTCCCTGGTTTTTTCAATGTCCTTCTGGGAGAGAAGTTCCTTCATCTGAGCCAGACGCTTATAAGAAATGTCCTTCCATGCAGATCGGAGTTCAGAAAATCGGAGGGAACAGGCCTCAAGGTCTTCTTTGGTCAATTCGAGTAATTCCGAAGGCTGGGTCGTTCTGGCAAAAGCCATTCGAGGTCGATTGAGGAGGACACCGATCTCTCCGAAAAAATTGCCGCTCCTCAATATCGCCAAGATCACCCTTTTGCCGTGAGGGTTTTGAGTGTAAATCTCCACCTCTCCTTTCTTGATCATGAAGAGGGATTCAGGCGGATCTCCTCCCCTGAAAAGGATGGTTTTTTCTGGGACCTTATGGAAACGAAATCGTTTGAATAGCTCTTCCCTTTCTCCAGAGGTCAGTGATGAGAATAGAGGAGAACAAGCAAGGAAGAGATCCAGGACTCGCTCCTTAAAAAAGCCTTGAAGTACTTCCTTGATATGCGGATGGCGTTTGATGATCTCATTAAGCTCGTCTCGATGGATCTCCAAAACCTCGGATTCTGTCAAGGCCTTGACGTTTGCATGCCTTCGTTGATCAGTGAAAAATCCGAACTCTCCGAAAAAATCTCCTTCCCTGAGATTGCGAATCCGCACCTCTTTGCCCTTTGAACTTTGCTTGGTGATCGCCACCTCACCACGACTGATCACCCAGAGGGAGCCTCCTTCATCTCCCTCTCGGCAAATAAAAGTGTCCGGAGAAAAGGTCTTCGCCACCACTTTATTGAGCAATGATTGAAGCTCCCCTTCGTTGAGTTCAGAGAAGAGAGGAATGTGGGGGAAGGGACGAAGGGGTTTCATCTCTCTGGTTTTTTCTGCATAGAGTTGTGCCAATCGATGATTGATATCCTGAGAGGATGCATCAATCCTTAAGATCATCTTATTGATGGAGATGGCTTGGAGCAGAAAGCCATCCTGGGCATAGGCCTCGGCCACCTTTCGATACATTTGGACGGCCTCTTTCTTTTGACCCAAACGCTCGAGCAATTCAGCCACCTTGAGCTGGGATCGAAAATCTTCTGGCTTCTGTGCACAATGATTTTGAAAGCATTCGAGCGCCTTCCTCCATTCCCCACGGGAGAGAGCTTGCTGGGCCTCTTGTTTAAAAGACATCTTCTCCTTATTCATATCGCAATGCCTCAGCGGGGTCGAGTCTGGATGCCCTCCAGGAGGGATAAAGGGTGGCCAGAAGACTGATGAGGATGGCCGTCATCACGATCAGCGCGATATCGAGGGGGTTCACCTGGGAAGGGAGTTTATCAATATAATACACATCGCTCGCAAGAATTTTGAATCCAAATAGGTTTTCAACAAACCCTGTGATCTTTTCCAAATTCAAAGCAGCCGCAAGGCCAAGAATCGTTCCAAAGACCGTTCCCACCACACCGATCACCCCTCCCTCGATGACGAAGATCTTTAAGATCCCTTTGGAAGGGGCGCCCATTGATTTGAGAATGGCAATATCCTTATGCTTCTCCATCACCACCATGATGAGCGTGGAGATGATATTGAAGGCGGCCACTAAAACGATCAAGACGAGGATGATAAACATGGCGATCTTCTCCAACTTCAGAGCAGAGAAGAGGTTTCGATTCATCTCCATCCAGTCCTTCGTCCAGAAGGGGAATCCCATCTTTTGGCGGATTTCCTTTCCAATCTCTTTCACTTTATAGATGTCGTTGGTTTTGATCTCAATCCCTGTGACTCGGGCTCCCATGCCAAAAAACTTCTGAGCACTTTCGAGAGAGACATACGCCATGGTATTATCATACTCATACATTCCGGAGTAAAAGATTCCCACGACACGAAAACGCTTCATCTTGGGCATCATTCCCATGGGCGTCATGGTGCCCAGAGGAGAGATCACCTGGATCGCCTCATTGAGCGAAACACCGAGATGCTTGGCTAATTCAACTCCGAGGATGATGCCTGGAGAATCACCTTCTCCTCCTTCCTTCAAGTCTTGGAGGCGACCGGCCTTCATATTGTGGGCCAATTCGGTTACTTTTCCCACTCGGTCCGGGTCGATGCCTTTGATCACCACCCCGGAGACATTTGACTCGGAAGAGAGCATCACCTGGTTGAAGATGAATGGAGCAGCGGAGACCACGCCCTTTACTTCTTGAACCTTCTTCGCCGCCTCCTCATAATGATCCATGCCTTCTTGATTGGCCTTGAGGAGGACAAGGTGGGCTTGAGTTCCCAAGATTTTTTCTTTGAGGGTTTTTTCAAAACCGCTCATCACGGCCAACACAACGATCAAGGTCATCACTCCCACCATGACCCCGGCAATGGAAATGATCGTGATGATGGAAATGAAGGTCTGTTTTCGTTTGGCTTTGAGATATCTCAGGCCAATAAACCACTCATATCTCATAGAACGTTATTTCTCCATTCGAAGTAAAGGGAAGAAGATGACGTCTCGGATGGAAGGCGCATCCGTGAGGAGCATGACCCAGCGATCAATCCCAATTCCTTCACCAGCCGTGGGGGGCATTCCGAATTCGAGAGCCCGAAGAAAATCCTCATCGAGGGTGAGAACCGCATCGGCCTCATCGTCCCCCTCTTTCAACTGTTGGACAAAACGTTCCCGTTGATCAACGGGGTCATTCAGTTCAGAGAAACCGTTGGCGATCTCCCGGCCGGCAATGAAGAGCTCAAATCGGTCCACCACCTCAGGATCATTTCCATTCCGACGAGAGAGAGGAGAGACCTCTGTGGGATAATGAATTACAAAGGTAGGTTGAAGAAGATGAGGCTCGACCATCTCCTTAAAGAGATCGGCCAAAACTCTTCCATGGGAAGTCCCCTTTTTTAGTTCAAAGCCGAGCCTCTTGGCTGCTTCGATCGCTTTGGATGGCTCTTTCAGAACAGCCGGATCAACCTTTCCATATTCCAAAAGAGATTCATCGAAACGGATCCTCCTCCAAGGGGGAGTAAAGTCGAGTTCCTTTCCCTGATAGGTCAGGTGGAATCCACCATGAATTTCTTTGACCATGGAGCAGAGAAGTTCCTCGGTCATCTTCATCATATCTTCATAAGTGGCATAACTCTGATAGAACTCGAGCATGGTAAATTCAGGATTGTGTTGAGTCGAGATCCCTTCGTTTCGAAAACAGCGATTGATCTCAAAGATTCTTTCAAGCCCTCCGATCACCAATCGTTTTAGGAAGAGCTCAGGAGCGACCCTCATATAGAGTTCCATGTCCAGAGCATTGTGATGGGTTTTGAAGGGTTTGGCTGTCGCGCCTCCGGGAATAGGGTGAAGCATAGGAGTCTCCACCTCGATGAAATCCCGTTGGGTAAAGAAATCTCGGATCTTTCGAATCGCCTTGATCCGTGTGAGGAAAATCTCTTTGACCTTGGGATTCGCGATGAGGTCTAAATATCGCTGTCGATAACGGGCTTCGATGTCGGTGAGACCATGCCATTTCTCCGGAAGGGGCCGAAGGGACTTCACAAGAAGCCGAAAGCTCTGAACTTGGAGGGTGAGTTCACGAGTCTTCGTTCGAAAGATTTTGCCTGCCAATCCGATGAAGTCTCCGATATCAAATGTTTTAAAGAGTTGAAAGGCACTCTCACCCACGATATCCCTTTGGAGGTAAGCCTGGATTCTTCCCTTTCGATCTTGAATGTGAATAAAACTGGCTTTCCCGAAGTCACGGATCGCCATGATCCGACCCGCCAGGCGGAAGATTTCTCCAACCGATTTCAATTCTTCATCCGAGAGGGAGTCGAAGGTCTCATGGAGATCTCTGGAGGTATGGGTTACCCTGAAATCGTTTGGGTAGGGATCGACCCTGTCCTTTCTCAAGGCCTCCAATTTTCGGATCCTCTGTTGGATCAATTCACTCGTTTCATCCATTTCTTTTGCTCCGAGTGGTAACCTTCCCTATGGTATTAATCTCATTAATGTTTAAGAAAGTTTAAGACTTACCAAACTAACCCATTTTCACATATCCGTCAAGGGAAAAGGCATATCCAGGGGGTCAGGAGAGGACTCTTTCAATCTGGGCAACCAGGTCATAGGGAAGGGCTTGGGTCATTCGAGCTTCTACCCAGTCGCCAGGCCGAGCTTTTCCATTCAAGAAGACAGAGCCATCGATCTCGGGGGCTTGTGTTTGAAGCCTCCCCCGTAAGACACCTCGTTCACGCTGTGGTCCTTCTACAAGAACCACCCTTCTTTGGCCCACCATTTCTTGATATTTTTTCAAAGAGATCTTTTTCTGAATCTCCATCAAGGTCCTTAGACGTTCTTCCTTCACCCTTTCTGGGATGGAATGAGGAAGTCGAGAAGCGGGCGTTCCTTCTTCTGCAGAGTATTTAAAGGCACCGAGGTGATCAAACTGAACCTCCTCCACAAAATCAAGGAGTGCTTTGAATTGACTTTCCTTTTCTCCTGGGAAGCCCACGATCAGGGAGGACCGCAAGCTGACTTCTGGTAGAAAAGCCCTGATCTTTTTTAAGAGACTCCGAATTTCTGCACCCTTTGATCTTCGCCCCATTCGTTTGAGAATTTCATCATCGATGTGCTGGATGGGGAGATCGAGATAAGGGCAGATCTTTTCTTCTTGAGCCATGAGTTCAAGAAGCCCATCGGTGAAATGGGATGCCTTGGGATAGGAATAGAGGATTCGAATCCAGCGAAGCCCTTCAACCTTGACCAGGTTTTTCATGAGTTTTTCCAAATTGGTTTCATCTCGAAGGTCTCTTCCATAAGCCGTGGTATCCTGAGCGATCAGGATGAGTTCCTGCACACCTTGATCCGCAAGCCCTTCAGCCTCTTCCAGGATGGATCGAAGTTTTCTACTTTGGTAACGACCCCTGATCTTCGGAACAGTGCAAAAGGTGCAGGCATTGGAACAACCCTCTGCAATCTTCAGGTAGGCGATGAAAGGAGGGGTGGAGAGAATTCGAGGTGTCTTTTCATTGTAGAGAAAAGTGGGTTTGGAGAGGAAACTCTTTCTCTTCGGTTTCTGTGCTAAGAGTTTAGGAAGGTTTTGGAAATCTCCGGTGCCAACGAAGTAATCCACTTCCGGCAATTCCTTTTCCAGAACTTTCCCATATCGTTGAGGGAGACATCCAGAAACAATGAGGAAACGACAACGACCTTCTTTTTTAAAATGGGAGAGTTGAATAATATTTTCGATGGCTTCTTTTGTTGCGTCCTCAATAAAAGAGCAGGTGTTGACGATGAGAACTTCTGCTCTCAAGGGATCAGTCGTCAGGAGATAACCCTCTTTTGAAAGGAGGCCGAGGATTACTTCGGAATCAACTAAATTCTTGGGACATCCCAGACTGACAAGGCAAACCGTTTCTTTCATTCAGGTCTCATTATACCTAACCGATGGCTATTTTCCAATGAGAGATCTTATCACGATTCAGGCTGACAGGGGTTTGTTTTGTTGGATGAGAAGGTAAAAATTAATTTTAATGATGTAAATGATTATGATATAAAATCTCTCTGGAGAGGAATCATCCATGGAAGTTGCCGTCATCGGTGGTGGCATTGTGGGATGTCATATTGCTTACCGATTGGTGAAAGAGGGGAAAGAGGTTTTTCTTTTAGAAAAGGAAAAAGCCTTAGGAGAGCACATGAGCACACGAAACAGTGGTGTGATTCATGGGGGGATTTATTATCCCCAAGAATCTCTCAAAACCAGATTATGCGTTCGAGGGCGCCATTTGACCTATGAATTTCTGCAGAACCACGACATCCCCCATTGGAAATGCGGTAAAATTATTGTGGCCCTGGTGGCTTCGGAATTGAAGGCACTGGAAGATTTAAAAAAACGAGGTGAGGACAACGGTGTGGAAAACCTGAGGCTAATCGATGAGGCCGAGGTTCGAAAGATTGAGCCCAGGGTCAAGTGTTTAGCAGCCCTTCACTCTCCCGAAACAGGGATTCTTGACATGGCCGCCTACATGAGGGTCATGGAAAGGATGCTTAAAGGATTGGGAGTCACGATTGTGAAGCAATGCAAGGTACTTTCCATTGAAGATCATAATACTTTGAGGACGACTCGAGGTCAAATGGAGGCTGAGAGTATCATCAATGCTGCAGGACTTTACAGTGACAGCATTGCAAGAATGTGTGGCCTTGAGGGATACGAGATCATTCCCCACAAGGGTGATTATTATAATACGACCGAGGAGGTGATTAGAGGTTTAGTCTATCCTGTTCCGGATTCTCCCCAATCCCTGGGAATCCATCTGACCCGAACTCTTGGAGAAGAAACCCTGATCGGCCCTTCGGCTGTTCAAGTTTCGGACAAAGATGACTACGAGATTAAGACACCTCGTGAAGAATTTGAGAAAGGTCCCCTTGCCATGACCTGCCATCGCTGAATATGTTGCGAAGATAATAAAATAAGTGCCCACCAGACATTTAATTTTAATTGACCTTTTTATCCATCCTGATAAAATCCTATCGAAAGCAAGTTACTCTCCTTCAACATTTTAACCCTTATTTTAAAAAGAGGTGGTATATGGCTTGGAGGTGGATTAAACCCAATCCCTTAATGTGGAATTGGGTTTTTTTATCTCATTCACCCTCGAGCGCTAACCATAACACTTCTGATGAAGGATATAGAAAATGAAATGCCCAAAATGTCAGACTGACAATCCTGAAGGTGCCAAGTTCTGCACTGAATGCGGCCATAAATTTGGAGAAGAACTGGCGATCGAGGGAGAGCGGAAACAGGTTACAGTCCTTTTTTCTGACCTTTCCGGATATACTGCCATGTCGGAGAGACTCGATCCTGAAGAAGTTAAGAACATTATAAGCCGAATCTTTGGAGAAATAGCACAGGTTGTTGTTAAATACGATGGGTCTATCGAGAAATTTATTGGCGATGCGGTTGTAGCGTTCTTTGGGGTGCCAAAGGCTCATGAGGATGATCCAGTTAGGGCCCTCCGGGCAGCCAGAGAGATACACGAAATAGTCAACACCATGAGTCATCAGTTTGAATCTAAAGTCGGAAAGCCCCTGTCGATGCATACGGGGATAAATACCGGTCTTGTTGTGACTGGTGAAGTGACAACTGAAAAGGGACCCCTTGGAGTTACAGGCGATACTGTAAATGTAGCCTCACGGTTGTCAGGACTTGCAAAGCCTGGTGAAATCTTAGTGGGAGAAGATACCTACCGTCAGGCTGAGGGGCTTTTCAATTTTGCACCTCTAACACCCGTTAGTGTCAAAGGCAAGGCAGAACCCATTCGAGTTTGCAGGGTAATATCTCCCAAGGAAGAGCCCACGAAGACTCACCGCTTATCAGGGTTAAGATCAGAGCTTATCGGCCGCAAGGTCGAGATGTCCCAGCTCAAGGAAGCGGCACAACGGCTCCTGGAAGGGAAAGGGGCCATCTTCTATATCACCGGCGATGCGGGAACGGGGAAGAGCCGACTTGTCGAGGAATTCAAAGCGGCCTTAGACCTCAACAGGATACAGTGGAGGGAGGGCCATTCCTACGCCTACGCCTCCAACATTCCCTACTTCCCCCTCATGGACCTCCTGAGCAGGGCCTGGCAGATCGAAGACGGAGACTCCCAGGAGAGGCTGAAACAGAAGATCGAGGCAGGGATCACCAACCTCATGGGGGATGGAAAGGACGTAATCCCCTTCATCGGGAGCTTATATTCCATCAAGTACCCGGAGATTGAAAACATCAGCCCTGAATACTGGAAGATGAAGCTCCATGAATCCATGCAGTCCATTGTATCGGCATTAACCCGAAGGGCTCCCGCAGTCATCTGCCTTGAGGACCTCCACTGGACCGATCCCTCTTCCATAGAGCTCCTGAGGACGATCCTCCTCAAATTCAACTACCCGGCCCTTTTCTTATGTGTCTCCCGTCCCCAGTTCAGCCTCTTTACCTCCCAGCAGCTATCGGGGATCGGGAAGTTTTACTATGAGATGAGGCTCCAGGACTTATCCCCCACGGAGGCCCA
>JBEKWN010000002.1:0-56963 GCA_049513055.1 Thermodesulfobacteriota bacterium | reverse complement strand
CCTCATGCGGTAGAATCTGCTCTTGAGTTGTAGCGGGATCCGACATCTCGGCCTCTCGCGACTTGAGCCTTGCCGAAGCAAAGAAAAAGAATAGAGCCGCGCTGAAATTCAAGATCGCCGTGTCCATGACGGTCAGCGGAAGCCCCAACGAAGGGATCAAGAAGAACCCAGCCATCAGCGTTCCCATGAATGCTCCGGCTGTGTTGATCCCGTACACTCTCGCATGGACCCCAGTCGCTTCCTCTACACTCTGCGAAATCCCCCGCGTCAAGAACGGGATCGTCCCTCCCATGCAAATGGTGGGTACCCCCATGAGTAGCCCTGAGCAGAACAGCCCCTGGAGAATGATGAGAATCGGGGGCGAAAAGCTCCAGCCCCGTGTGGCCGAGTCCAGGGCACCAAAGATCACTGGGAAGAAAAGCCCCCAGACGCCGATAATCCCTTCGAGGAAAGCATAGGCCTTAAAGTGATTCCTCACCTTCGTCGTCAGCTTTCCGCACAGGTAATAACCGACTGAGAGTCCTCCGAGGAACGTGGCCAAAATGACCGCTGTGGCCATGCTATCGGACCCGAGTATACGGCTCAGGTACTTCTGCCAGGTCACTTCGTAGATGAGCCCTGCCGCTCCCGTGATAAAGGCGAAGAAGTAAATCGGGACGAGAAAAAACTTGCTCATGGCGAACCTCCGTTGCAAAACTGGTTACGAAAAAAAATCCTGAAGGATTTCTTGATGTCAGAGGTAATTATAACCAAAGAAGAAGTTAAAGTTTCTTCAATACTTAGCTAACCTCTTGATCTTATAGGTCCTGAAGAGGGGACTTGACCCCTTATGGGAACTACTTCCCACTAGACCCTCTCTGAATAGCTTGACTCTAAACGCCCTCCTTTTAATTTCTGCTCTTCTAAAGCCTTTTTAAGTTGGTCGGGGGTGATATGATTTCTTCTTAAGAGGAGTTCGCTTAAAGGCTCCGTCAATTTTTGTTCCCTCTTAAACGTTTGGAATAATTCAAAATATTAAGAAGAATAAAGTTTTGTCAAGATTAAGATTGACAGCAAAATTGGTGCCAATTTTTGCCCATTTTTAATTATTGGAATTTAAAGAGGTTTTTTATCGTTTAGATTCTATTACTTGCAAAATGGTGCAAAAAAGCAGTTCAGCCGGTTAATAATTAGCCAATCTCTTCTGATAACTTAATCGATATCCAGATGAATCTTAATTCATTATTCGAGGAGGAGAAATGGGCAATTTAACGATGAAGGGACTTCCTTTCCTATGAGTATAGCCCCAGCGGAGATAAGAAACATTTCATATTTGCTCGGATAGAACCTTCGCAAAGGGCAGAATCCGCGATCTACCCTCACCGCCTGAAATTTCAAAGAAAAGGAGAGGACATCTCTCGCTGGGGAACCCCTCCTCCTCCACACATAACCCGATCGTCACTAGTGGCAACTATGGGGAGGTGTTGGAATAGAACGTGTAGTTTTCATCATACACTCCTCCACAGTAGATTGCCCCCTGATTAACTCCCGCTTTTCCATCCAACTGGGTGTTTCTTACAAAGGAGGTAACCCAAAAACCGTTATCTTTGGTAAATATCGATCCTTTGATTACAGAATGGTTGATTTTTCCCGGACCAGAAAATACGCTGAAAACACCCTTGCTATAAGTCCCCCCGCAGCAGAAGCAATCACATTTGTCATCGTCAGGAAGGGCGTGATACTCTCGACGGGCACCTTTGTAGGCACCAAGGCCGAAACGCAAGAAAAAGAAGCTATCGGAATTTCACGATAACCTCTTGATCTCATTGGTGCCGAAGGGGGGACTCGAACCCCCACAGAGACTACTCCCTACTAGACCCTGAATCTAGCGCGTCTACCAATTCCGCCACTTCGGCCTTTTCCTCGGAAACGCTTAATATCTTAATCACTTTTTGAAATTCACTGGTTAGCATTTTACCTCAAAAAATGGGTCTGGTCAACGTTTTGGTCAACACTTTCAGAAAGTTTGCGCAAAAAGCCTTCAAATTGCTTTATGGCCTGCTTCTTATCATCCAAATCAACTGTGTTATATCGGTCAAACATTTCGCTTGAGGCGTGACCCGTAATTTCCATGATAACCGATTGAGCTATACCGGCTTTCCTCATATACGTGTTAAACGTGTGTCTCAGATCGTGAAAGATAAACCCGTCTTTCACAAAACGACCGTAAGGAATCTCTACTAACTTACAGGCCTCAATCAACCCCGTTCGGATATCTTTAACAGGTTTTCCCTTATAAAGAAAGACATGGGGATTATGGAGGCTTCTTGGAAGGCGTTTCAGAAAACCATAGAGCTCTTCACAAATTGGGATATTTCGGGCTTCCTTGTCTTTTGTATACCTCGGTTCCAAAATAGGGGGTTTTTAAAAACCCAATTTGGACAAGAGTGATCCTTTTTAACTTACAGAAAAGAGGATGTGCCCCTATTTAAATTTAGGGAGATCGTGGCCAGATACCGGATCCGATTTATGAAGGAGAGGATCGGCGATGTTTTCGAATGGGTGATCAGTGATGTAACTGCCTTCGGCTTCTTCGTGGAGCTCACGGATATCTTTGTTGAGGGTCTTGTTCGAGTGACCAGCCCTCACGATGATTATTATCACTATCACGAAAAGCGCTACTGTCTGGTCGGAGAGAGGACGCACAAGACCTTCAGGATTGGAGATAGAGTAAGGGTACGATTGGAACGGGTGGACGTGGAGCGAAGACATATCGACTTTAGGCTGGTCTAATCTAAACCTTTTGCAGCTTCCCCGTCCGACGGGGCAGGGGGGATGTTTGCCACCTGTTCTTAAATAATTCTTAATCCCATTTGTTTAAATTTCTTAATGTCATCGGGCGTCGGATAACCATAATACGTGGCTTTCTCCTTCTCGTTAGGATGCCGTGCATAATTTCCCTTTTCAATTGATTCGATCGCCGTGAGAAATAATTTAGGGGTAATCTCAACTACCCGGCGATACAGGGATTCAAACGTGTCTTCGGGTGTTACAGGAATCGTTTCCTGACACAGGATATCTCCATCATCTAACTTTTCATTCATAAAATGTACGGTGACTCCAATTTCGTCCTCACGATTGAGCATCGCCCAAAACACAGGGTATATTCCTCGGTAATGAGGTAACATTCCCGCATGTTTGTTTAGAACGCCGATTTTAGGAATACTCAAAAGTGGCCTCCCCACAACATGTCCTTGAGAAGACAGGATGATGTCCGGACGTAATTCCTCAACAAATTTCAGAAAGTCTTCAGAACTGATATCCGTGACGGGATACAACGGAATATTATATTTATGGGCAATTCCTCGTAAGGAATAACATCGGTCGAGTTTTACGAATCGACTCAACATATCCATAAATTTGGCTCGAAGCACCTGCAGCGTCTTGAAAATAAATCCTTTAACTCCATAAAGCTGAAAAAGAAAGCGTAACAGGGAAAGACCTGTTTGTTGTTTCGTCTGAAAAGACACCGTCACTATTCCTAGGATGTCCCCCTTTCTTGCCTGCACAATGGGTTCATATACTAAAGGTTGATAGGTTACTTCATCAGCCACTATGGCAAGAATTCTCATGTATATTCCTCTCTCAATGCCTTCATTGTTACGAATTGATAGCGACTCCGGAAAGTCGTTAACATTAACTCGTATAACATTTCTTTCTGGACTATCGTCTTAAGCAAACCCGGTTTGGCCTTTAACCGCGGGTCATTGATGGATGTATAATAGTCAACCAATTCAAGTCCATGTAATTCATAGAGTAACGGCCTTGCGAACCAAGAAACGTATTTGGCGTTTAACTTAAACCAGGAAGCGCCAAACAAATAAAGCACCGTTCCTAAGAAAGGGAATTGTATGAACGGTAAAACAGTGGGAGGCATTTCGAGAATATTTCTGTTGCCCTTCTTCCAAAAGTGTTGATGCGCCGGATGATAGGGTACTTTAGGAGCCATGCCGATATTAAAGGAACTTCCGACACTTCGTTTCAATCGACCTTTATTCATTAGCCAGTTGACGTAGGAGATAAGCGAAATCATGGATGAAGGAAATACTGAAGAATCATAGCGGTAATCTAAGGATTCCAATATATCAAGGGTTTCTGAAGTTATCCCCCATCCCGGGGCCCGAAAACCAGAGATTTTGCCACCGACTACATCACTTAATATCTTGTCAGCCTCTTGAATTTCATTACGTTGATCTTGATAGGGTAAATTGACGAAATATTGATAATGGCGGCACGTATGATTCGCGATTTCATGCCCTCGTTGAACAATTTCCCTCAGTCTAACTCTGTTAGACTGATTTTGAGCATCTTTTGCAACCACGAAAAAAGTTGCTCTCACGTTAAATCTATCGAAAACGTCAAGAAATCGTGGAAGCGAATCTTCGTAGACCGCGTTAAGGTTTGTTCCCTTCAGCGGTGAATAAGAACGAGCTTGTAAGTAGTGATCTATGGGATCCATATCCACACTGATCGAACACTTGTTCATGCCCCCTCCCGCTGTCATCTGACTCATTGTCGTTCGTGAGAAATCGGATTCCGTTCAACCCCGTTTTCCCACCGTGCGTGGCAGGTGAACAGATATTTTTTTATGGTATTGTGTTTAAGTTCGAAGTATAGGAAAATTTGTTCTCCCTGTCAAGGTTTTCGGCGATTCGTTGCCCTTTTTGCGGGCAGTCCGTAGGTCATAGTGATTACCTTCCATGTTGCCACCGTAAGGTGGGAAGGAGGCGACCCCCTCAGCGTCTCCATGGGGAATCGATGCTCTCCCCTTCGTCGTCCTCCTCTTCTTGTGCCTGCGTCCTTTGCAAGACCACCTCAATGGCCTTGTAGTAGTTTCGTTGGACCTTGAGGTTCGCTACCCGGCAGTAGCGCTGGGTTGTGGTAATCTGGCCATGCCCCAGGAGGTCCTGGATGGTAGCAAGGTCAGCATCGGCGTTGAGAAGCTGCGTGGCCATGGTGTGGCGAAGCCGATGACACGAGACGTTCAGCCTGCTCTTTCGCGCATAGTATTCGATCCTCTTCTGGATGCCTCGGACCGATAGCGGTTTCCCCCTCATCGGTCCCTTCTGCACCAGGAACAATCCTTTCGCTTTCGATGATCGTTTCGCAAGGTACGCCGAAAGAGCGCAGCGGGCATCTTCACTCACGTAGACGACCCTGTCCTTAGCCCCTTTTCCGTTGGAGACAAAAATCTGTCTCCTCCTGTACTCTACCGCATCCACGGTCAGGTCAGCAACCTCTTGGACCCGAAGGCCGCAGCGGAGCATCAACATGAACATGGCCCTGTCTCTCATATCCGTGATGACGGCAAAGAGCCTCGTGACCTGGTCGTCCATCAGATGCCGGGGGAGCGATTTGGGCAGACGGAGCGAGATCCTGTTGACGGGATTGACCATCGGTATCCCCTCCTCCTGAATGAGATAGTCGAAGAAGAGACGTATCGTTTGCAAGTGGCACGTGATCGTCTTCGGCGTTCGCCGCTTCCGGAGGAGATGATCCACGTAGACTCCTACCTCCTTGCGGGTCACCTCGGGAAGGGGTACGGTGAGCCATCTCATGAACTGATCGATGATGTTCACGTAGTTCTTCACCATATGGGCCGAGTAGTTTTTTCTCTTCAACGATCTCCGGTACCGGACCAGCTCAGTAGGCTCCATCGATCCCTCCTTTTTCGATAATGGCCATGGCCCGGAAGTACTCTTCCTCACGGGTTCTGTCAGTGAGCCGGGCGTAGCGGCGGGTCACCTCGATATCCTGATGACCGAGGAGCTGCTGGAGACATTCCAGACGCATCCCGGCGTTAAGAAGCTCGGAGGCGAACGTGTGTCGAAGACAATGCACCGTGTAGCCCTTCTGCTCAAGCCCTGCCTTCTTGAGATATTTCACGAAGCGGCTTCGGCCAGCACTGTAACAGAGGCGCCTATTGCCCTGGCCGTAAAAGACGAACTCCTTGTTCTTGTCCCTTCGCCGCAGCCAGAGTTTTATGGCAAAAAGGGCATCATCGCTCAGATAGACCACCCTCCCCATGCTGTTCTTCTCTCCCTCGAAGAGATGGACCTTTCTGTCCCTGATATCCAGATCGTTCAACCTAAGTCCCAAGGCCTCGCCGATCCGTATGCCCGTCCGTAAAAGGAGAAGGATAAGGGCCCGGTCCCGGATGTCGTCAATAACGGAGAGAAGCTTTCTCACATTGGCGGGGTTCATGTCCCGAGGGAGTGTGTTTGAATACATCGAAATATTTTATAACCGTACCAGAAGACATTCCTCTTTGAATTATTGTTCTCCTGCTGAGTTTGAAAAGAGGACGAGTGAAGCTTAACTGGGTGTCCACTTTTTCGGGTAAAGATCAAGGTGTACTTCTTAAATACTCATTGATAAAAATCCAAATATCCTTACCAAAGACCACCCGCCAAATCTTTTTGCCCTGTAACAAAAATATTTTTACCGGGGGGTCCCATAAATGAATACATTAGTGCGGCGATATTTTTGTATGTGTGATAGAGAGATATCTTGGCCAGATCCTAGTAAAATAGAGGGGGTCCATGACGACTGGTAGGACGGGGGTGACCTACAAATTTCATTTCTCTAATTTGCTTCCCCTAAAACTAGACGTTCTTCCAGATTAGGAGTCATGGCAATGAATGAGTAGGTAAAGGGGATGATGGGAAGGGAATCCATGAATTTTGGAGGGCTACTAAAAAAGAAGAGGAATGGGCTTTTCGCCCCTTTTCCTTACCCGACTCAGGAACGAATTTAAAAATTAATTAATAAATTTTTGGTCAACACTTGCTTGAAAATATCCCCCTATTTCACTATGTTTACTTCTACTTCATAAGAATGTTAAACTTATGATATATCAATAAATTATTTGTTCACTGGCTTTCACTGTGATTCACAAAAAACGCACCCTGAATCTAGCGCGTCTACCAATTCCGCCACTTCGGCAGATTCCATCAAATTGATTGAAAATCACAACCTATTATTTTATATTTTTGGGTACAAAGTCAAGTTCAGGATCAACTCTGATAAAATTTTACATCTTTCACCATGGAAATCATTAAGGGAATTGGAAATTTAAAAAGGCTCTTCAGGAACCCTGTGGTGACATTAGGTAATTTCGATGGGGTCCATTTAGGGCACCAAAAGATATTCAAAAGGATAATGGAAGAAGCATCGAGAATCCATGGAGAAGGAGTGGTCATTACCTTTGAACCCCATCCCCTCAAAGTGCTCGCACATGAAAAGTTCTTACCTCTCCTCACCCCTTTTAGGAAAAAAATGATGTTGATCGAGAAATCGGGAATAGAGACCGTACTCTGTATTGAATTTTCATTAGCATTTTCAGAGATCTCACCCTCTGAATTTATCAAAACCATATTGGTGGAAAAAGCAAAAGTGAAGAAGGTTATCATTGGATATAATTATCATTTCGGTAAGGGACAAAAGGGGGATGCTCAAACCCTTAAAGATGCAGGGAAGGTTTTTGATTTCGAAGTGGAGGTAGTGGAACCCTTAAAGGTTGGCCAAACGATTGTCAGCAGTTCAAAGATAAGAGATCTCATCCAAAGAGGAGGGGTTGAAGAGGCCTCAAAATTATTAGGAAGAGATTATCCCATCATTGGAAAAGTCGTGGAAGGGGCAAAAAGAGGACAAACTTTAGGTTTTCCCACAGCAAATTTAGAAATTTCGGATGCACTTTATCCAAAGGCCGGGGTCTATGCTGTGGAGGTGGTATGGCATCCACAGCGTTTCAACGGCCTCGTCAATATCGGGTTAAACCCCACTTTTTCTCCTCAACGAGGTGAAAAGGACGAACGATTTTCATTGGAGGTCCATATTTTGAATTTCAATCAGGAAATTTATGGGGAGGAAATTGAGGTCCATTTCAAAAAGAGAATTCGAGATGAAGTCCGTTTCGAATCTCCTTCCCTCCTTATTGAACAGATTAAAAAAGATATTCAGTATGCCAATGAGAACGTCTTCCGGATCTAATGGGTCAGCTTCCCTAACCTCCCCCACCTAACTTCACCCCATCTCCATACCTTCCATATTTCCCAAAAATTTGGACCTGAATAATATATAATGAATGCTCTTCCTATCACATCATTATTGATATTGACAAACCCCCAAAAACGACTATCCTGACTATTATCGCGGTTATCTCCCATAACAAATATAGAGCCTTCAGGGATTTTTATTGGACCATAATCCTCCATCGAGGGTCTGGGCATTATAAAATGGCCCCATGGATCATTAATCAACTTGTCATTGATATAAATTTTATTGTGGATGATCTCCACTTTTTCCCCTTCCGTTCCAATTACCCTTTTGATAAAATCTTTCGACCGGTCTTTTGGAAAAATGAAGACGATAATATCGCCTCTGTTCGGTTTTTTATATTGAAAAAATTTGATATTTGTATAAGGAATCCTTATTCCATAAATAAATTTATTAACAAGAATGTGGTCCCCCACCAGTAACGTGGGTTCCATCGAACTCGATGGAATTTTAAAGGCCTGGACAATAAAAGCCCGAATAAAAAGGGCGATCAAGACAGCGATAACAATGGGTTCTATATATTCTTTGATAAACTTTTTCTTTCCCATGATCTCCTCTTCTTATCGAAAATAACACTATCTTTCCCTCTTCACAAGGGGGATGACATTTCATGGTTCTTGAATCGGGTTTTTATCAGAACAAATTTCCGGATAAATTTCAGGTCTCCTGTCCTTAAAAAAAGGCCATTCCTTCCTCGTCTTATCAATATTTTTTAGATCAATTTCGATCAAAGCAATGCTATCTTTCATCCCTGTCGGTTTATCCAGTAATTCACCCTCTGGGGAAATACAAAAGGACCTTCCATAAAAATCTTGTTTCTCTTCGCTCCCTACTCGATTCACTCTGAAAATGTAGACCCCATTGGCAATGGCATTGCTCGAGATCACCGTTTCCCATTTTCTCTGAGATGCAAAAGCAGCGGCGGTAGGAGAGAAAATAATCTTGGCTCCTTTCAAGGCTAATATTCTTGAACCTTCAGGGAAGAAATTGTCCCAACAGATCTGGACGCCAATGGGTGCAAACTTTGTATTAAAAACGGGAAACCCATGGTTTCCAGGAGAAAAATAATATCTCTCTTCCCAAAGAGGAATTTGAGGAACATGAATCTTTCTATAACTTCCCAAAATCTCTCCATCCGCATCGATGACGATTGCTGAGTTATAAAAAGAATCCTCTTCGATTTCAAAAATAGGACAGATCAAAACGACCTCGTATGCTTCTGCCAACTTTTGCATTCTCGTGATGGTGAAGCCATCGATCTTTTCGGCAAGAGAAAAATAGCGTTGGTTCATTTCTCTTGGAAACCAATGAGTCGTGAATAGCTCTTGGAAACAGATGATGTGAGCGCCTTTTTCTATAGCGATTTGAGTCAATTTAACCGCTTTTTCAATATTTCGTTCTTTCTCTTCAGAACAGGATGTCTGGATCCCTGCCAATTTTATCAACGTTTCCCCTCTCCTCGTGGAATAGAAAATTTCGCAAATGCTAACAAAGTTAAGATAAAGTGTCAAGGTTTTGGGTTATTATTTCACTATTGCTTTTTTTAACAATAAATTTATAATATTATTGTTTATTTCTTATTCGTTTCACAAGCCGTGAAAGAGAGACAAATCCTTTTGGGGATAGGCATAAAAAAGAAATGAGACTTTTAGTCATCGAAGATGAGAAAAAAGTGGCCAATTTTATTAAAAAAGGGCTGGAAGAGGAACATTATGCGGTGGATAATGCTTATGATGGGGAATCGGGTCTTTACATGGCAGAAGTGAATGAATACGATTTAATTGTCCTTGATCTGATGATCCCTAAGATCGATGGATTAGAGGTGCTAAAAAGAATCCGGGGCAATCGAAACAATGTCCCAATACTGGTGTTGACCGCCAAGGATAGCGTGGAAGATATTGTCAGGGGTTTGGATGCCGGTTGTGATGATTATTTAACGAAACCATTTGAATTTTTAGAATTTTTAGCTAGAATCCGTGCTCTTTTACGCCGGGAAAAAATAGAAAAAGAACCCATTATAAAAATAGCTGATTTGACCTTATCCCTGGTCACCCATAAAGTAATGAGGAGAGGGAAAGAGATTGAACTCACGGGTAAGGAATATTCCCTCTTAGAATATTTTATGAGGAATCCAGATAAAGTCCTCACCCGGACCATGATTTCCGAACATGTCTGGGATTACCATTTTGACTCGATGACCAATGTGGTCGATGTCTATGTGAACTATCTTCGGAGAAAAATCGATAAGGGATTTGAACCCAGACTGATCCATACGATTCGAGGGGTCGGTTATATCATGAAAAGGGCCTGAATGCATTTCAGAAGTCTTCGATTTAAACTTACCCTTTGGTATGTCTTGATATTAGGAATTTTATTAATTTCCTTTAGTGGTTTTTTATATCTCACCCTCTCAAAAAGGCTTCATCGAGATGTGGATAACAAATTGAGGTCCCTGGCCGAGCTCATCGCCTCGGAATCTTCGTCTCCCTTATCGAAATTTGGTTTCGGAAATCTTGACCAGGCCCTTGAAACCTCCATGAATCTAAAACCGATAGGGAAATTCATTCAGGTCTTAGATGAATCGGGCAACATCGGTCGAAAATCTGACAATTTAAAAAATGTTCAACTCCCTATCAGTTTAAATGCCTTGAAGAATGCTTCCAAGGGTTTGATCACCTTTGAAACCAACCGTTCTATTGGAAACACTTCCTTGAGAATCATCACCTTTCCAGTTGTTGAAAATAATCATGTCACGAAAATTGTTCAAATTGCCTCTTCTTTAGAGGAGGTCGAGGATGCCCTCAACAAACTATTCCGCATCTTAATCATCACTGTTCCTTTAGCTCTCATGGTGGCAAGCCTGGGGGGACAATTTCTTGCGCATCAGGCATTGAAACCCGTTGATAATATTACCCAGACGGCACGGATGATCACCTCTCAAAATTTAAACCAAAGGATTAACCCTCCCAAGGTAAAAGATGAAATATCCAGGTTGATTGAGACCTTCAATGAGATGATCTCCCGGCTTGATCTATCCTTCCGACAGATTAAACAGTTCAGCTCAGACGCTTCGCATGAATTAAAAACGCCCTTGACCATTCTCAAAGGAGAAGTAGAGGTTACGCTCCGAAAGGAACGCCCCCCCCAGGAATATCAACAAACCTTGAAAAGTAACTTAGAAGAAATTAATCGCATGTCCCAAATCGTTGAAGATCTCTTACTTCTTTCAAAAGCGGATACCGGAGAGATAAGGTTGAATAAGGAAGACATTATTTTAACGGAGATCCTCAACGAAGTTGTGGCTCAAATGGATAGGTTAGCGAAGTCCAAGAAGCTCCATCTCTCCACGTCGAACCATCATCAGGATATTCATATTTTTGGAGACGCTTTGCGGCTTAGAGAACTATTTATAAATTTGATCGAAAATGGAATTAAATATACTGAAGAGGGAGGTGCTATCCATATTACCCTCCAAAAAGAATACCCACCCCCTGTGAGAAATCAATCAGACTGGTTAGAAGGAGAAAAGGGGGAATTTGTTAAAATCATTGTATCCGATACTGGAATTGGAATTGCCAAGGAGGACCAGGAAAGAATATTTAACCGGTTCTTTCGAGTGGATAAAGCTCGTTCAAGAGAGCAAGGAGGCAGTGGCCTTGGCCTCAGCATTTGCAAGTGGATCGTTGAAGCTCATCAAGGTGAGATTAAAGTAGAGAGCGAATTGGGAAAAGGAAGTTCCTTCATCATTAAATTGCCCCTCTCTCCCCCTCGAATGATGAATTAAAAATTGTCTATAAATCGATTAAGTTATTCTCAAATATTGGCCAATTATTAACCAGGGGTACCATTTTTTTGCACTATTTTGTAAGTAAAAGAATGTTAAAAATAATAAACTTCTATAAATTCCAGTAATTAAAATTAGGCAAAAATTGGCACTCATTTTGCTTAAATTAGTTTACACTTGACAAAAATTTATCTTTTTTAATATTTTAAATTATTACGTAAACTTAAGAGGGAGCAAAAATTGACAGAGCGCTTAGGTGAACTCCTCATAAAAAGAAATTATATCACTCCCGATCAACTTAAAAGGGCTTTAGACGAACAGAAATTAAAGGGGGGTCGTTTAGAATCGAACCTGGTCAGATTAGGATATATTAAAGAAGATGAATTATTATCCTTTCTCAGCGCCCAATATAGGGTTCCCTCTGTCAAAATTTCGAAGATGGAAATTAATCCAAATGTGATCAAATTAATTCCTTCCAGCATTTCAAAAAAGTATTTCATCATTCCCATCAATCGCGTGGGTCCTAAATTGATTTTGGCGATGGCCGATCCCAGCAATATTGTCGTGATCGATGAAATTAAATTTATGACCGGCTTCAATGTCGAAGCCGTTGTGGCTTCCGAGACGGAGATTATTGATGCGATCAAAAAATATTACGGGGGGGGCGGAAGTGTGGCCGGGGTGGGAAGTGTCTCATTCCAACCCACCGATTTTGATCTGGATGACGGAAATATCTCCGCCTCCGGTGACGGCGTTATGATCGACGAGGATGTGGTGGATGTGGAAGACTTTAATAAACTGGTTCATGGAGCAGTCGATAATGTCGAAGTCGTCGAAGGTCAACAAAGCCCATTAGAAGAATCCTTTGAAATGGAAGGGCCGATCATCAAGATCGTCAATGGCATTCTGATCAAAGCCATAAAATTGGGGGCCAGCGATATCCATTTTGAACCCTATGAGAGGACTTTCCGAGTAAGATATCGGATTGATGGTGTGATGAGGCGGGAGATGTCGCTTCCCACTCAGATCAAAAATGCGATGACCTCACGCTTAAAAATTATGGCGAGATTGGATATCGCTGAAAAGCGACTCCCCCAGGATGGAAGAATTAAGTTACGGATGGGAAAGGGACGGGAAATGGACTTTCGGGTCTCTACCATCCCTATCCTTTTTGGTGAAAAAGTCGTCCTCCGTCTATTAGATAAATCTGCATTGCAATTGGACATGACTAAACTGGGATTTGAAGAATCTTCCTTGGCTGATTTAAAGGGGGCGATCCACAAGCCTGTTGGAATGATCCTGGTGACCGGTCCAACGGGAAGCGGAAAGACGACCACTCTCTATTCTGCCTTATCTGAATTGAACAAAGAGACCGAGAATATTATCACGGCTGAAGATCCAATTGAATATAACTTTATGGGGATCAATCAGGTCCAGATGCATGAAGAAATCGGGCTTACCTTTGCTTCGTCCCTCCGTTCCTTCCTTCGACAAGACCCTGATATCATCATGGTGGGTGAGATTCGGGATTTTGAAACCGCTCAGATCGCGGTTCAGGCAGCGTTAACCGGTCATCTGGTCCTCAGCACCGTTCATACCAACGATGCCCCAGGAACGATTACGAGATTAATTGACATGGGGATCGAACCCTTTTTGATTTCTTCGGCAGTGATACTCATCCTGGCTCAACGGTTAATTCGAAAAATCTGTATGGATTGCAGGGAACCCATCAAAGTCCATCCTCAACTTTTAATCGATTTGGGAATCCCACCGGATGAGGTCAAATCCTTCCCGGTTTATAAAGGGAAGGGTTGTCCCATTTGTAATAATACTGGATATAAAGGCAGAGTCGGGCTTTATGAAGTGATGCCTATGAGAGAAGAGGTCAAAGAGCTTGTCTTATCT
Organism: Thermodesulfobacteriota bacterium; assembly: GCA_049513055.1. GTDB lineage: Bacteria > Desulfobacterota > BSN033 > BSN033 > UBA1163 > UBA1163. Next base: position 43,177 of record JBEKWN010000002.1, on the reverse strand, counting down.
CGGGCTTCCACCTCTGAAATTAAGAAGGAAGCCATGCGTTTAGGAATGAAGACATTGAGGCAAAGTGGAGTTATGAAGATTAAAGATGGGGTCACGACCATTGAGGAAGTCCTCCGGTCAACCATCGAGGATCGATAACCCATCAAAGGAAAAATTGGAAGGGGAAGAAATATGGTTGAATTACAAAAATTACTTGAGATCGTCATCGAGAAAAAGGCCTCTGATTTACACATCACCACAGGGGCTGCTCCTCAATTCCGGATTGACGGAAAGTTGGTGAGCTTCGAGCATACCGTCATGACGGCACCCGATACGAAAAGACTCTGTTACAGTGTATTGACCGATGCCCAGCGACATAAGTTTGAGGAGGAGTGGGAATTAGACTTCTCATTTGGAATTAAAGGATTGAGCCGATTCAGAGGGAATATCTATATGCAACGGGGTGCCGTATCGGGAGCCTTTCGAGCCATTTCCTTTGACATCCTCAATTTTTCTGAATTGGGAGTCGCTCCTGTTGCCGCTGAACTGCTTAAAAAACCCAAGGGCCTGGTATTGGTGACAGGGCCCACGGGAACAGGAAAATCGACTACCTTGGCCTCCATGATTGACAAGATCAACAATGAAAAAAGTTGTCATATCGTCACCATCGAAGATCCCATCGAATACCTCCATCGTCACAAGAGTTGCATCGTCAACCAGAGAGAAGTGAACCAAGATACAAAAAGTTTTACCGCTGCCCTTCGACACATCCTCCGGCAAGACCCGGATATTATTCTCATCGGCGAAATGAGAGACCTGGAAACGATCGAGGCAGCCCTCATCTGCGCTGAAACAGGGCATTTGACATTTGCTACCTTGCATACCAATTCCTGCGTGGAAACGATCAATCGTATCATCGACGTCTTTCCTCCCCATCAACAAACCCAAATCCGGACACAACTTTCCTTTGTTTTAGAAGGGGTGTTAGCCCAACAGCTCATTCCAAAGATGGGAGGCAAGGGACGTGCCTTAGCCATGGAGGTGATGATCCCAAACCCTGCGATTCGAAACCTTATTCGAGAGGATAAAATTCAACAGATCTATTCACAGATGCAAGTTGGACAGACAAAATTCGGGATGCAGACCATGAACCAGTCCCTTCTTTCACTGGTGGAACGCCGTATCATCTCCTTAGATGATGCCATGGAACGAAGCCATAATCTGGATGAATTTCGGCAAATGCTTTCCACCTCCCCTACCGGGATGGTGAAGAAGGAAAGACCTATGAAAACCGCCTAAACCAATTGGGAAGGAAATGAATTATGCCAATTTATAAATGGGAAGGAAAGACAGCTAAAGGAGCCATCAAAAAGGGAGAGATGGAAGGTCCCAGCGAGGCAGCTATTCGGATCCACCTTCGACAACAGAATATCGTCCCGACCAAAGTCCTTACCAAGGGAAAAGAGTTCAAGATTTCTTTACCTTTCAAGAAGAAGGTGAATCAGCGATCGATTGCTGTTTTTACACGACAACTGGCCACTATGATCGATGCGGGATTACCATTAGTCCAATCCTTGGAAATTCTCTCCCAACAACAAGAAAGTAAAGCCTTTAAAAATATTATTCGGGAAATCAGGGAAGATGTGGAGGGAGGCTCTACTTTTGCAGGAGCCCTTAAAAAACATCCCCTAACCTTCAATGAATTGTATACAAACTTAGTTGTCGCAGGGGAGGAAGGAGGGATCTTAGATAATATTTTAAACCGTCTGGCGAACTATATTGAAAAGACAGAAGCTTTGAAAAAGAAGGTCAAATCAGCGCTCATCTATCCGGCCACCATTATAGGGGTGGCGGTCATTGTCGTGATGATCTTGATGATCTTCGTCATCCCTGTCTTTGAAACGATGTTTAAATCAGCGGGCCAAAACTTACCTCTCCCCACTTTGATCGTCCTCACAATAAGCAAATTGATAAAAAAATACGTGGTCATTCTTATCCCAGCCCTGATTCTTTTATTTTATATGGCCAAAAAATATTACCAAACACAAAACGGAAGGGCTGTCCTTGATCGTCTCCTTTTAAAATTGCCTGTGTTTGGAACGTTATTTAAAAAGATTGCTGTGGCCCGGTTCTCCCGGACATTGGGAACCCTTGTCAGCAGCGGAGTTCCCATCTTAGACGGATTAACTATTGTCTCAAGAACCTCAGGAAACAGAACCATTGAAATAGCCATTCTCAATGCAAGAACCAGCATTCGGGAGGGTGAAACCATTGCAGAACCCTTGGGCCGGAGTGGAATCTTCCCTCCCATGGTCATTCAAATGATCTCGGTTGGGGAATCCACAGGGGCCTTGGACTCCATGTTGTCTAAAATTGCAGATTTTTATGAGGAAGAAGTGGATATTGCCGTGGCCAATCTGACCTCCCTCCTCGAACCGTTCCTCATGATCTTTTTGGGAGTCGTGATCGGAGGGGTTGTGATCTCCATGTATCTTCCTATCTTTAATATGGCCTCTGCAGTGGGTTAGATCTCCGCCATTTCCATTTCCTGATAGAGGATGGAATCTCATGAACACGAATTTAACTTTTTCGCTTGATACCCATCAAAAAATGTTAAAAAATGTGAAGGGATTGATGTTGGGTCGTATCATCATCCTCACCCTTCTCCTCACCATCACCTTCCTTTTCCAAGTTTCTGAAAAGAAATATTTTTTCATCCCCATGACCAATAACTTCTATTATTTTATAGGCCTTTTTTATTGGGTGACGATCGTTTATTCGCTTTTTTTAAAAAAGATTAAAGACCTCCATCAATATGCCTTTTTCCAAATTATCATCGATCATCTTTTTATCACCGTCTTAATCTATTTTACGGGGGGGAAAGAAAGCTTTTTCCCCATCACCTATATTTTCTCGATTATTGCAAGCAGCATGATCTTTTATAAGCGGGGAGCTCTCTTTTCAGCCTCCCTCTCCTCTTTCCTCTACGGCCTCCTTTTATTGTTCCAACTTCATCATTGGATCAATCCCTTAGGCCAACCTCCTATTTATGACCCTAGCCAAATCTTTTATTCCTTGATCATTTATATGGCTACTTTTTATATCGTCGCTTTCCTGAGCAGTACCATTTCTGAAGAACTCAAAAAGAAAAAGAAAGAGCTTATTCAAAAACAGGTTGATTATAACCAATTAGAAACTTTCAACCGAAATATCATCCGGAGTTTGGACAGCGGACTTCTGACCGTTGACCTTTCGGGGAAAATCAATTTTTTAAATCGAACCGCTGAAAAGATTTTGAACCGGAACGAAGAAGAATTAAAACATACTTCTATTTATGACCTGTTTCCAAAAATTAATGAGGTGGTCGAACAAGTTAAAAGGAAAGTCTCGGAGCACTCCCCCGACTATCAACGTTATGAAACTCTCTTGACCAATCATGATGGAAGAAAAATTTACCTTGGCTTTTCCATCTCTCCTCTGACCGACCCAGAGGGATCCTTGATCGGCCATACCCTCATTTTTCAGGACATTACAAAATTTAAAGAGATGGAAGAACAGATGAAACGAGTGGATAAGATGGCAGCCGTTGGTGTTCTGGCGGCAGGGATGGCGCACGAAATCAGAAACCCATTGGCATCCTTAAGTGGATCCATTCAAATGTTAAAAACTGAACTCACCTTAGATGATCACCAACAGCATCTGATGGAGATTACTTTGAGAGAATCAGAAAGGCTGAATGCTTTGATCACAGACTTTCTCCTTTTTGCACAACCTCCTCAAACCCATAAAATCCTCTATCCTATCGGGAGAATTCTTGAGGAAACTATTGACCTGTTCATCCATTCCCCTTCCTTTCATGATGGAATCCGTATCCTCCGACCGGGTGGCCATGAGGAGATACGGACCTCGATCGACCCTGACCAAATGAAACAAGTTTTTTGGAACCTTTTAATCAATGCAGCCCAGTCGATGTCCAATGGAGGAGAAATCCAGGTTCTTTTGGGGAAAGGGAAGACCTGGGGCGCCACCAGCCTCTCCCTTTCGTCTCAGCTGAGAGGAAAGGAATGGATAAAGATTTCCATCACTGATTCTGGAAATGGGATTGTTCCAGAAGAGAAAGAGAAAATCTTTGAGCCTTTTTTTACGACGAAAGAAAATGGAACGGGATTGGGCCTTTCGATCGTCCATAAAATCATTGAAAACCATAAAGGATTGATCAAAGTGGAAAGTGAGCTGGACAGGGGTTCTACTTTTAGCATCTTTCTCCCTGCCGACTAAAAGAGGAAACCAGAATGATCAAGGACAAAATTTTAGTGGCCGATGATGAACAAAGCATGAGGGAATTCTTAGACATCATGCTCAAAAAGGAAGGGTATAAAGTTTCACTAGCCTCGAACGGAGAAGAAGTGGTCAAACTGGTCGACAATGATCTCTTTGACCTGGTTCTCCTGGATATTCGGATGCCCAAGTTGGATGGAATCTCTGCATTAAAAAAGATTAAAGCCAACGCCCCAGAAACTATTGTGATCATGATCACGGCTTATGCTTCTGCCGATACGGCCATCAAGGCGATGAAGGAGGGGGCCTATGATTACATCACGAAACCCTTCAAGGTCGAAGAGATCAAATTGATTATAAAAAATGCGTTGGAAAAGAAAAATCTCCAAAAGGAGAACATCCTCTTAAAACAGGTGGTCAGGGACCGTTATCATTTCGGAAACATCATCGGGCAAAGCCCTAAAATGATGGCTTTGTATGATCTTTTGGAGAAAGTATCTCCCACCAAAACAAATATCTTAATTGCCGGAGAAAGCGGAACAGGCAAAGAACTGGTGGCGAAGGCGATCCATTATAATAGTCCCCGGAAGGAGAAACCCTTTGTGACATTAAATTGTGGCGCCATCCCCGAATCCCTCATCGAAAGTGAACTCTTTGGCCACATGAAAGGGGCTTTTACCGACGCCATTGCCACCAAAAAGGGATTGTTTGAAGTGGCCGATGAGGGGACGATCTTTTTGGACGAAATCAGCGAATTGCCTCTCCTCATGCAAGTGAAATTACTACGAGTGTTACAGGATAAAGAATTTAAAAGAGTGGGAGGAACAGAAGACATCCTGGTGGATGTCCGAATTATCTCTGCCACGAATAAAGACCTCGAAGAGGGGGTAAAAGAAAAACGTTTTCGGGAAGATTTATTTTACCGTCTCAATGTCATCCAGATCAAACTTCCCCCTTTAAGGGATCGAAAAGAAGATATCCAAATTCTGGCCAACCATTTTTTAAAAAAATATTCTGAAGAGTTAAGTAAAAACATTTTGAAGATCACTCCCGAGGCACTCCAAATTCTGCTGAATTATGATTATCCGGGCAATGTGAGAGAACTTCAAAATATTATTGAGCGGGCAGTGGCATTAGAGAGTAGTCAAGAACTCACCGCATACAATTTGAGTTCCTATTTGAGTGGACAACCCCTTCTGAAAAAAGGACCCATCGACATCGAAATTCCGAGTGAGGGAATTGACCTTGAAAAGATGGTGGAGGATCTTGAGAGGACTCTCCTGCTGAAAGCCTTGGATAAAACAAAAGGGATTAAAAAGAAAGCGGCGGAGCTTCTCCATATTAATTTCCGCTCCATGCGTTACCGTTTAGAAAAATACGGATTGAATCATGGGGTGGATTCTGAACTGAGCTGAAAGGTCACTCCACTGCTTATTGGCTAGTACTTCGAACCCCCTATTTCCTCCATCTTTCCCGTTACCGTGAACACCACGCGCTCGCAGATATTCGTGGCCCGGTCAGCAGCACGTTCGAGGTTGTGGGCAACCCATATGAGGCGGGTGGCACGATTGGTTGTCTTGGGGTCGACCATCATGAAGGTGAGCAGCTCCCGGAAGACTTGATCGTAAAGATCATCCACGACACTATCTAGACTGACGACCCTCATCGCTAATTCCACATCGCGGGTGACAAAAGACTGGAGACTCTTATTGATCATTTCGAGAGTTATCTCCGCCATCCGCGGAATATCAATCAGTGGTTTTAAGGGCGCCTCATCGCCAATCATTATTACAATCTTGGCAATCCCTTCGGCATAGTCGCCGATTCGTTCCAGCTCCGTTACGATGTTGAGAACAGCCACAATGATGCGTAGGTCACTCGCCATAGGTTGCTGGGTGGCAATGAGCCCAATGCACTTGTCTTCTATGCTGAACCGCTGCTTATTAATCTGGGCGTCATCAGCAATGATTTGGTGTGCCTGAGTCAAATCCCTTTTTTTCAATGCTTCAATAGCGCGGTCTATCGCCTTCACCACCGTGTTTCCCATCGTCAGAACATCATCCTCGACTTCCCGCAAATATTTGTGAAAGGCCGTTCTTGTTTCCATGGTTATTGCCTCCTCATCTGATTCAGTGATTGTAGCCCAGAGTCAAATGCAGATCATTCACATTGCAATCTTTAATCCATTCAAAGAATTCTTTTTCATTTTAAAGCGAATATTCCACACAAGGAATATATGAGGCCAGCCAAAATAGCGGCTGCTGGAATAGTAAAAAGCCAGGCCCAGACAATACGAATAGTCACGCCCCAGCGCACGGCAGAAAACCGAATCGCAGAACCCACGCCCGATATAGCGCCAGTGATCACATGAGTCGTGCTCACCGGAACACCCAGATGGGTGGCTAAGAAAATGCTAAAAGCAGCGGACATTTCGGCACAAATACCATCAATCGGTTCTAATTTCGTAATTTTCTGACCCATTGTTTTAACAATCCGCCAACCGCCGCTCAAGGTACCCAATCCAATAGCGGCGTGTGCGCTCAGAACAACCCAGAGAGGTATCTTAAATTCCTGGATTAAACCCCCAGCAAAAAGAAGACTGGCGATGATGCCCATCGTTTTTTGTGCATCATTGCCACCGTGGCCCAGACTATAAAGAGCTGCAGAAAAAAGTTGTAAAACCCGAGACCACTGATTTACAACAGCCGGCCTTCGTTTATATACCATCCATGTTGTAATGATCCTTAATAAAAAACCTAAAAATAAGCCTATGGCAGGCCCCAGGACAATAAAAATCAATGTTTTGTACCAACCACTCGCAATAATCACTCCCAAGCCACTCTTTACAATAGCTGCTCCAGCATATCCGCCAATGAGAGCATGAGAAGAACTACTGGGCAGTCCAAAATACCAAGTAATCATATTCCAAAGAATAGCGCCTCCAAGCCCTGCAAGAACTACAGTTGGTGTAACGGTCTTAATATCAATCATTCCCTTGCCGATTGTTTCAGCCACTGTCGTACTAAATATAAGAAAAGCCACAAAATTAAAAACCGCCGCCCAGATGACCGCCTGTCTGGGCGATAAAACCCTGGTGGAGACAATGGTTGAAATAGAATTCGCGGCATCATGCATCCCATTGGTATAATCAAAAACCAAGGCTACAAGTATGATAAAAATTATGAAGGATAAGCTCATAGAACCCTCAAGGGAAAGGGACACGGGTAGAGACTATTGCGGCTATAGATCAGGGATGGAATCCAGGTTCGACTCAGGAGTTCAAGCATACTTTATAGCCACGCCTTCTAGTATGTTGGCTATATCCTCACACCTGTCGATGACACTCTCCATATGCTTGTAAATTTCGCGCCACTTGATAAGGCCAGCAAAATCTGCTGAGTCATCAAATAGCTCAGCCATCGCCGAGCGAAATACGCTATCCCCCATGTTCTCTAAACGATTAATCTCTACACATCGTTTAAGAAGCTGTTTTCGCTCAATACGGTTGTGGATTTCAGAGACCGCCCTTTCGACTTCACCCACTGCTTGCACGACAATATCAACCAGCTCCTTGGCCCTATGAGTGGGACGCTCTACTTTATAGAGCAGCATCGCATCCGCCGCTGCGTGGATAAAGTCAGTGACATCGTCGAGGGAATGAGCCAACAGAGCAATATCCTCCCGATCAAAGGGTGTAATAAGGGAACGGTGTAATTGTTCGAAAATTTGATGAGTAATAGCATCCCCCTGGTGTTCCAGGTCATTGATTACCCCCACCCTTTCCTTCACATTTTCCCAGATATACACCATATCTTTTAGCTGCCGAGCTATCTTGACGGCATTCTGGGAACCCTGTTCAAAAAGGGCAAAAAATTTTTTCTCTCTAGGTATAAAAGATAACTTGAACAACGATGGGCCTCCTTCGGCAGCAAAACGAAGGAAAAGGGAGTAAGGTAGTAAGATTTAAACATAGAGGAGGAAAGGAACGATAACTTCCCTCTCTATGTCTAGGCTTAGATAACATAAGACTAAGGCAGCAAACTTATCTTGAAAGTGCACGTATGGCAACCAACAGATGCCTATTTTAACTAAAAGGTTACTTTAGCTTTACTTTTTCTTAAAAGTCAAGACAATTTTTCGGATAAAAGATGCTCGTTGGAAACGGGTTGATTCCACGTGTTCCAATCATTATTTTCTTTTAAACTGTTTTTTTAAGTCATCCAAAGGGAGGACGAAAAAGATGGGGCGCCCATGGGGACAGGTGGTCGTGGGATGGAAAGGAGCGAGATTCTCCACCAATTTATCCATCTCTTCTTTCTTCAATATAAAATTCCCTCGTATGGCAGAATGGCAAGCCAAAGTGACCAAAAGGGTATGAATCGTCTCCTTCCCTTTCCCCTGCTTTTCTAAAAAAGAGAGCTCATCCAATATCTCTCTGACGATTTCTTTTGGGTCCTTTTGATCGATAAAAGACGGTATGGATTGAATGGCAAATAGCTTTTCGCCAACAGGCTCGATTTCAAATCCAATCCCCTTCAATGCCTCCCCAGACGATTCGAGAATATACGATTCCTCCACAGACAACTCGATTAAGATGGGAAGGAGTAATTTTTCTGAAATCATCGACCTGTTTTCATATTCTTTTTTAAACTTTTCAAAAAGAATTCTCTCATGGGCAGCATGTTGGTCAATAAAGATTAAATTCCCCTCTCCTTCACAGAGAATATACGTCCCCCGGATCTGCCCAAGAACGGTATAGGGCCATTTCTTCTCGGCTTCCCATTGAATTCTCCCCCCCTCCTGAACCGTGAGGATACATTCTTCTTTTCTGCTCGCCAGAGAAAAAGGGGGAGATAAAGTTTCTTGAACAAAAAAAGAGGGCTGAACACTCTTCTGAAAAACCCATTCCCCTCTCCCCCCTCCAGGAGCCATTTCTTCCGATCGGGAGGGACCTTCTTCCAGCACCATTCGGATGGCTGCAAAAACAGCCTGATACACTCTTTCGGGATCCTTAAATTTCACCTCTGCCTTGGTCGGGTGGACATTCACATCAACGGTAGAAGGAGGAATATTAATGAAGAGGATGACGACAGGAAATTGATTGCTGGGGAGGATATGGCGATAGGCATCCAAAATGGCTTTATAAATCATCCGATCCTTGACAAAGCGTTGGTTGACATAGAAATAAATGCCCTCCGCATTTCTTTTCGAAAAGGAGGGGAGACTGGCAAACCCCGAGATCCAGATCCCCCCCTCTTCGAATCCAATCGGCTGGAGATGACGATAAATCTCTTTTCCAAAAATGGCTTCGATTCGAACCAAAGGGGATTCTGTTTTGAGATGCTCATGGAGGGTCCGGCCATCATGAATGAATTTAAATGAAATCGTGGGGTGAGAAAGACTCAACCGGAGAAAGTGATTTAAAGCATAGCGAAGTTCTGAACGGACCGATTTCAAAAATTTTCTTTTTACTGGAATATTGTAGAAGAGATGTTTGACTTCCACTTCCGTTCCAATAGGACAGCCTCTCTCCGAAATAGTTTTTATTTCGCCTCCTTCACAAATCACTTTCGTTCCACTGAGGGAATGGGGAGTTTTGGTCTGAAGGGTCATTTTAGAAACCTGAGCAATGCTAGGGAGGGCCTCTCCTCTAAATCCTAATGTATGAATGGCATAAAGATCCTCCGCATTTTTAATTTTACTGGTGGCGTATCTTTGAAAGGCGACTGGAACATCCTCCTGATCCATTCCCTCTCCGTTATCCACCACCCGAATCAGCTGGAGCCCTCCGGCCTTTAATTCAACAGTGATTTCTAAACTTCCAGCATCGATGGCGTTCTCCATCAGCTCTTTCACTACGGAAGCGGGTCTCTCAATCACCTCCCCTGCGGCGATGACCTGTGAAATGGATTCTGGCAATACCTCAATTTTCCTCGGCATCATCATCTCGAAAGTAGAAGGGTGCACGTAGAAAGTGGGAAAATATTATACTTAGGGTTGAGCCCGACTGCCTAAGATTAGAGAGTTGTTAAATCTACTTTCCACCCTCTACCTTCCACCATCATCAATAAAAGTACCCATCCTTCTAAATTTTTCATATCGGAGGCTTAATAATTCCACCGTATTCAATTTTTCCAATTCTTTCAAGTGTCGTTCTACGACCTTTTTTAAGGTTTCTGCCATTCCTTGTGGGTTTCGATGAGCTCCCCCCAATGGCTCTTCGACAATCTCATCAATCACGCCCAATCGAGATAGATCCGGAGCGGTCAATTTTAATGACTCTGCAGCGACCTCCTTCCCCTTCTCTCCATCTTTCCAAAGGATCGCTGCACATCCTTCTGGAGAGATCACGGAATAGATCGAATGCTCTAACATCAAAATTCGATCTCCCACCCCAATGGCCAAAGCCCCTCCGCTTCCCCCTTCTCCAATGACGATGGTGATGATCGGTGTCCCCAGCATGACCATCATTTTAAGATTTCTGGCAATGGCTTCCGCCTGGCCTCTTTCTTCAGCACCCACCCCGGGAAATGCACCGGGCGTATCAATCATCGTCAGGATAGGCTTTTTAAACATCTCTGCCATTTTCATTAACCTCAGGGCTTTGCGATATCCCTCTGGATGAGGCATCCCGAAATTCCGATAGGCCATTTCCTTCGCATCCGCTCCCTTTTGATGGGCGATGATGGCCATCGACCTTCCATTAAACTTAGCCATCCCTCCGAGTATGGCGGGATCGTCTCCATAGTTTCGATCTCCATGGAGTTCAAGAAAATTTTCAAACATCCACTGAATATAATAGGAGGCTTTGGGCCGATCAATATGCCTCGCCAACTGGGTAGTTTGCCAACCTGTTAAGTTGGAAAATATTTCCTTTTGCAAACGATGGAGTTTTTCTTCTAAACTTTTTAATTGCTCGTTGAAATGGATGGGTTTCCCCCTGGAAAACCTTTTCAGATTTTCGATTTCTCTTTCCAGTTCAATGAGAGGTTTTTCAAATTCTAAATAATGCTTGACCATCTCGATCCCTGTTTATTCAAAAGAGATGAGAGAAGATTTAAAAAGATTTTGAATATGGTTTTTAAAATTTTGAGAAGGGTCGACCGTGTATTGATCAGAAAGAGCTACAACGGTCTCCCGGTTGCTTCCATCAATAAAGTGAAGAAGAACTTTAGAGCCTCCTCGATTCGCTACCAGTATCTCTTTTAAATCAGCGAGTTGGGAGGGAGTTAATGAGGAGAGTGGAATTTTTAAATGGAGGGGTTTCATGGGTGAGGAAGGCAACCCTGGAAGAGAGCGAACCTCCGTGCCTTTTATTTTGATATGTTCCTCAGATAGATCGAGTGTCCCCTTGACGAGAAGTGGGTCTCCTCCTCTCAAACAAGGCAAAGCCGTCTTAAAAACCTCGGGGAAAAGAATAACCTCCACAAATCCTTTCATATCCTCCAGGGTCAAAAAAGCCATCCGATCTCCTTTTTTAGTAACGATCTCCTTTAATCCGCTGACGAGGCCACAGATTTTAACCTCAGCCCCATTTTGAAGTTTTGGAAGAGTGGAAGTATCCAAATCGGTATGTTTTTTAATCTCCTCCTGATAGTGTAACAAGGGATGCCGGGTGATGTAAAATCCGATCGTTTCCTTCTCAAAAGCGATCAGCTGATTTTCTGGAAATTCATCGATGTCCGGATAGTCTTCCTCTAATTCCCTGGAGTGATCGATGAGCATACTCAGTTGAGGTTCCCCTCTCTTCTTTTGGGTCCATTGGGATTGTTCGAGGAGTTCTCCCAGCACGGTTAGCATTTGAGATCGATGGGCTTTTGAGAAGTCAAAGGCCCCGCATTTAATCAAACTTTCGATTACCCGCCGATTCACTTTTCTTAAATCGACACGATGACAAATATCGTATAAGGATTTGAATTTCCCCTTCCCTTCCCTATCCATCATGATCGCGTCGATGGCTGCTTCCCCTACGTTTTTCACGGCTGCCAATCCAAATCGAATTTGGTTTCCAATGACAGTAAAATTTTTATCACTTTCATTGATATCCGGAGGCAATATTTCAATCCCCATCTCGCGGCATTCTGCAATATATTTTAGAATCTTATCCGCATTCTGAACTTCACTCGTGAGTAAGGCCGCCATAAACTCGAGTGGATAGTGAGCCTTCAAGTAGGCGGTTTGATAAGCAATGAGCGCATAGGCAGCGCTATGGGATTTATTGAAACCATATTCGGCAAATTTAGCCATTAGATCGAATATCTTCTCCGCCTTCGTTGGATTGATTCGATTTCTTTTCGCCCCATCGAGAAATTTCTCTTTCTGCATCTCCATCTCTTTAGGGTCTTTCTTGGACATGGCCCTGCGGAGAATATCGGCATCTTCTAAACTAAAATTGGCCAGCGAACTCGCAATTCTCATCACCTGTTCTTGATAAACAATCACGCCGTAAGTGTCTTTCAATATCTCTTTGAGTTCCGGGAGATCATAGCGAATGGTCTCTTTGCCATGCTTCCGCTTGATATACTCATCGACCATGCCACTCTTTAAGGGGCCCGGTCGGAATAAAGCAACCAAGGCGATGATCTCTTTGAAATTCTCAGGTTTTAATTTAATCAGCAAATCCCTCATCCCCGAGCTTTCGAGTTGAAATATCCCAAGGGTTGAACCTGAACCCAGGGAGGTAAAAACCTTGGGATCATCCACGGGGATTTGAGAAACCTTGATTTTCACTCCATGGTTCTTCTCAATAAGCTGAATGGCATGATTGACCACGGTGAGGGTTTTTAACCCCAGGAAATCGAATTTGACCAGCCCGATCGTTTCGACCTCCTTCATGGGGTACTGGGTCATCAATTCTCCATTCTGCCCACGGTAGAGGGGAAGGTATTCCATCAGAGACTTATTCGAAATGACCACCCCTGCTGCATGGGTCGAGGCATGGCGAGTCAGTCCCTCCAGTGATTTCGCGATACCGAACAAGGATTCCACCCTGGGATCCTTCTTGATCAATTCCTTCAACTGGAGTTCTTGATTCAACGCTTGGTCAAGGGAGATGTTGAGCGGTGCACTGGGAATGAGTTTGGCAATGCGGTCCACTTCCGCATAGGGGAGATCCATCACCCGACCGACATCTCTGATCACAGCTCTCGCCTGCATCTTGCCAAAGGTGATGATTTGGGCCACATTTTCTTTTCCATATTTATCTGTCACATATTGGATGACCTCATCCCTTCCCTCCATACAAAAATCGACATCCACATCAGGCATGCTATTTTTTCTTCCTGGATTTAGAAATCTTTCAAAGATCAGATCATATTCAATCGGATCCAAGTCTGTGATGTCCAGGGCATAAGCCACCAGACTTCCAGCCGCTGAACCCCTCCCCGGACCCACTGGGATTCCTTTATTTTTCGCAAAACGAATAAAATCCGCCACGATCAAGAAGTATCCTGAATATCCCATGGATTCAATGATTTTTAGTTCCTCTTCGAGGCGGGCAAAATATTTTATGGATCGGTCTTTAAAACCTTTTTCCTCTTGATGGGAAATCAGCCTTTTCTCCAATCCTTCTTTAGAGAGTTTTTCCAAATAGCTGTCCAAGGATTCTCCAGAGGGGACGGCAATCTTAGGAATGTGCTTCTCCTCAAACCTTAATTCCAGATTACATTGTTCCGCGATCTCAACCGTATGGGTGATCGCTTCCGGAGTGTTTTGAAAAAGATCGGCCATTTCCTGAGGTGACTTAAAATAAAATCCATCGGATGAAAATTTCATTCGATCGCTATCTTGGAGCGTCTTCCCCGTCTGAATGCAGAGGAGCACTTCGTGAGCCTTGGCATCCTTTCGATGGAGGTAATGACAATCATTGGTCGCGACCATGGGAAGAGAAAGTTGGTGCCCAATTTCCAAGAGTCGCTCATTCACAACCAACTGGTTTTCCACTCCATTGTTTTGAATTTCAATAAAAAATCGGCGGTCGTCAAAAATCCTTTGATAATCTTCGGCTGATTGAATGGCTTTCTTCATCTCTCCCCGGCCGGCATGGACGGCTATCTCTCCCTTCATACATCCGCTCAGAGCGATCAACCCTTCGTTATATTTGCTGAGAAGTTCTTTATCGACCCTTGGCTTATAGTAAAATCCTTCCAGATAGGCGAGGCTGACCAACTTGATGAGATTGAAATAGCCCGTCCGGTTCTTGACCAACAGGGTCAGATGGTAAGTCCCCTCCTTTCCTTCGAATCCTTTTTTCTCAAACCGGCTTCCAGGAGAAACATAAATTTCACATCCCACAATGGGTTTAATGCCATGCTTGATGGCCATTTGATAAAATTCGACCACGCCGAACATGTTCCCATGATCGGTCAGCGCTACGGCATCCATTCGATATTTTTTGGCTAAATCGAAAGCCTCGCCAAATCGAATGGCACCATCTAACAAGCTATATTGACTATGGACATGGAGATGGATGAAATTGGAATGTTCCATAATAAAATTTTTAAATGCCAAAGTTCAAATGTCAAATTAAACCCAAAATCCGTAGATCAATGATTTTTTGAATTTGAAACTTGACATTTGCCTACCTGTCGCAGGCAGGGATTTTGAAATTATGTTTATTCCCATTCGATGGTGCTGGGAGGTTTGGAACTGATATCATAGACGACCCGGTTGACGCCCTTCACCTCATTAATAATCCGATTGGAGAGATGCTCTAAGATTTTATAGGGCAATCTAACCCAATCCGCCGTCATCCCATCCTGGCTTCCCACCACCCTGAGGGCAATCACATTTTCATAAGTCCTTTCGTCCCCCATCACGCCCACAGTCTTCACAGGGAGTAATACCGCAAAGGATTGCCAAACCCGATCTAAAAAACCGTATTCCTCCATCTCTTTCATGACAATCTCATCGGCGGCTCTTAAGATTTTTAACCTCTCTTTGCTCACTTCCCCGACAATCCGGATGGCAAGACCCGGTCCTGGAAAGGGTTGGCGTTTTATAATCTCATCGGGTAGCCCCAATACCTTCCCCAGTTGTCTCACTTCGTCTTTAAATAATTCTCGAAGGGGCTCCACTAACTTTAATTTCATCTTCTCAGGTAATCCTCCCACATTGTGGTGGCTCTTAATCGTTGCCGAAGGTCCTTTTGAGGAAACGCTTTCGATCACATCGGGATAAAGGGTTCCCTGAGCAAGGTATTCCACCCCCCCAATCTTTCTGGCCTCCCTTTCAAAGATGAAAATAAATTCTTTTCCAATTTTTTTTCTTTTATCTTCTGGATCGATCACCCCTTCCAATTTTTTCAGAAAGGAGTTTTCCGCATCGATGTGGATTAATGGTATTTTAAAATGATAGCGAAATAAATTCACTACCTGGGAAGCTTCATTTTTTCTCAAGAGACCGTTATTGACAAAGATGCATTGCAAACGGTCCCCGACCGCCTGATGGAGAAGAAGGGCCACCACCGTGGAATCGACCCCGCCGCTTAAGCCACAGATGACTTTCCCTGATCCAATCCTCTTCTTCAGGTCATGGCTGGTTTGCTCTAAAAAAGACTCTATCGTCCAAAGGTTGGAACATTCACAAATATGAAAGAGAAAATTTTTGATGAGATCAAGTCCCCTCTGAGTATGAACCACCTCTGGATGGAACTGGAGCCCATAAATTCTTTTTTGAGACTCTTCAATCGCTGCAAGAGGGGTATTCTTCGAATGGGCGATGGTGTGAAATCCTGGAGGTAATGTCTTGACGTGATCCCCGTGGCTCATCCAGACCACCCACTGACTTCCCTTTCTCCCCAAGCCTCTGAATAGTTTCCCACCCCGGTCCAAAGTTAATTTGGCTTTTCCATATTCCCTTTTTTCTGAATGGATGACCTCCCCTCCCAATAATTGAGCGATCAATTGCATGCCATAACAAATACCTAAAACAGGGATGCCCATCCTGAGGATGGCGGGATCACAGAGGGGGGCATTTTTCTCATAGACACTTGCTGGCCCCCCAGAAAATATGATCCCCTTTGGGGACAAGGATTTTACTCTGTCCATAGGAATATCATAGGGATGAATTTCACTATAAATCCGGCATTCCCTCACCCTTCTGGCAATCAGTTGGGTATACTGGGAACCAAAATCGAGGATGAGAATCTTATCAAAAAGAGTCTGCCTCTTCATTTTTTCTATTTCCAGATCAGAGAATGATTGGGAAAGAGGATAAAGGGAATTAGTAAACTCTCAGTGCTTTAAAAAATATTTCCCGTCCTTTAATTCGTATTGATAGGAGACCCCTTTCCGATAAAAGAGGTCGCTCTCCTGTAGAAGTTTTACTGAGATCAATTCTTCAAGATGAGGAGGATATTGTCCCTTTTCCAAATAATAGATTTCTAAAGCATTCTTGATTCGATCTAATTGTGTCTTATGGACCAAATGTGTGGGAACCTCAATATCCACTCGTTCTATCTTTAAATCCCAAAAATGATGTAAAAAATTTGGTTTAAAATAGATGAGAAGAAGAAAGATAAAAACTAAAAAGGCGCCGTAGTAAACAAAAGCTAAGGCTTCCCTGAAATTAACCATGCTGACCTTCTTGATGAGGCTGGGAGTTCGAACCCCCCCCGTTTCGATCAGGCCCATTTGAGAGAGGTCCAATAAAATTTCGCTGGTATTAAATTTTCCCAAGAGGCTTCGATCAATGATTTCCTGGACCGTTCGGGTCCCATCCACTAAATTGTAAATCAATTCCTGTTCTGAGGTCAGCTTCTCTTTTAAGTAACTTTGAGGAGAAAGCACCCCAACAGATTTATCTTCAAGTCCAAGAGTCTTTTTAAATACCAGGTGGGGTGAAAAAACCTTTTTTTCGATCTCGGACCACTCATCCACCATGCGCAGGATGTTCAATAACACCTGTTCCGTGCTCAGGGCAAAGGGAATCTTCTTATAACTTTCCACCAATTTTAGATCAAAGTTGAATTGGCCATCTTCCCACCAAAATAGATCATAAATCGTTTCGTAAATCTGTGTTGAAATCACCTTGAGCACATCGTCCTTGGTCAGGAGTTGGAGCTCTACGAGGATCTCCCCTAAATATTTAAGCGTATCTTTTTGAATTTTTAAAACCCGCTCCAATTGTTCTTCGGTGATCAGTTGGGCCTTTACCAAAATCTCACCGATGAGATCCTTCTTCCCGCGATAATTCGAATAGACATGGACGATCATCCCATCAACAAAATGGATTTCCACGAGATCTTTTCCTCGACGAATTTTTAAAACGCCCGTTTTGAGCTGTTGCCCGATGAGTTGAATGATCTCGGTAATGCTAAAGTCTTTTAACGTTCCCTGCAGGGCCATGGTCTTCCTCTTTTATTTTTTATTCCTGTCCACGAAAGTGAATCCTCATCATAGTTCAGAGGGTTCTTCCTCAGAAGAAAAAAGTTTTTAACGGGTCCCTAATCGCTCACTTTCTGTTTCGAATTTTGGTTTAATCCGATAGAGCTGTCGGACGGAAAAGAGATAGAAGATGAGGAAAAACCCTCCCCAGAAAATCCATCTCCAAAGGGTCGAGAACAGTTGAGGGAGGGAAGAAGGCATCACTCCACTCCAATAGACAACTCTTAAAATGAAAATA
The DNA here is from genome assembly GCA_049513055.1 of Thermodesulfobacteriota bacterium. Lineage (GTDB taxonomy): Bacteria > Desulfobacterota > BSN033 > BSN033 > UBA1163 > UBA1163. Next base: position 25,297 of record JBEKWN010000002.1, on the reverse strand, counting down.
AAAAAGACAAAGAGTAAAAGGAGACCTTTAAGAACCTGTTCCCTCCATAAGTAACCGAACCCGACGAGGAAGAAGGAAAGAAATCTGCTAATAAAATGGTTCTGTTTTTGAAATTGGCGAACCTGAAGAGATTTCTTTTCGACAATCTTAGGGTGAAGCTTTTCCTTTTGAAGGAAAATACGATAACAATTAAAACAAATAAATTCCTGATCGGAGGTTCCCAAATAAAACCGGTAGGTCGGACTGCCACACATGGGGCACCGGGTCAAAAACCGTTTCGTCCGACAATACCTGGCCATCCCTATTAAAAATCCTAAAAATAAGATAGGCGCCAAAAAGGGGACTCTCGATGGAATTTTTTCGAACCAAGCCTTGAACAGACGGAACAAAAATCCTTCCTTTCCGATGAACTGATCCAGAAACCTTTTCCAGAGCCTTTGGGGGGTTAAGACCTCATCGATCACCAGTCGATTGAGGTTGGGGGAGTCAATCATCGAATAATAATCAATGAGTTGGGGGTCCAGTTGTCTGGCTCTCTGAAAAGCTCTATCCGTTTTCCCAGAGAGAAAAGTTTCTTGAGAATAGGCCCGGTAAAGGTTGTAATAATAAGCTCCTCGATTGGGATTTAAATCGGTGGCTTGTTGATAAGAAGCGATGGCCAAAGTGGTCTGTTTTTGGGCAAGATAGACATTCCCCAGATTGGAAAAGGTTTCGTTGAATTTGGGATCCTGTTGGATCGCCCTTCGGTAAAATTCTTCCGCTGCGGGATAATGCCCTTGCCTCTTTTCTGCCAATCCGAGAGAGAAAAGAACTTCGGGGTCATCGGGATGGTTCACCAACCAGGTCCGCAATTTTTCTTCTGTTGCCCTTCCCCAGTCTTCATGATTCATCTGATTCATTTCCAAAATGATATCCGAAGACGCCCCATCTAAAAAAGAGGAGGAGGAGCGAAGGAAAAAGGGAAGGTAAACTAAAACAATGAGAAAGACGATAATGAATTGTTTTTCCCTTTTCGTTACATAACCCCATAATAAAACGGACCAAAAGAAAAGAGCCCAGAGCATGTCCAAGCGGAAGAAGAAGGGGATGAAGAGAATGAAAATTTTGAGGCTGTTAATGAGAAGTCTTGAAATCTCTTGAGTCAAATTTTTTCGGATATCATAGAAATAGAGGGGGTAATATTTGACCATGATGACAATGCCAAAAATAATAAACGTCATGAGGAGGGCATTGGCAAGGATATAAAACATGTTATAAAAAAGTTTAAGGGAACTGGGGTAATATTGAAATTGTACGACCTCTCCTTTCAACACCTCAGGAAGGATTTTATGGAGTTGGAAGAGGTTTTGATGCCAGAGGGCTCGTGCCAATTCAAAATAAGGCTGGGGCAGGTCTGGCGAAAATTTTATGGAATAGGTTGCCCACCGGACGGCTTGATCAGCATCCCCTTTTCCTCTCGCCTGCTCAGATTCCCGTATCAGTAAGAAAGAGAGGATCGGAACGTTTCGAATCCCTTTATCCAATTTCAATTGGTAGAGTTGATCCAACTCTTTCTGGTTAAGCGAGGTACTTTTTTTAAGATCCCATGGACGATCGGTCGAAACAGGGCTTTCAACCGAAAAGAATTCTTTAGAAAAAGGGAGGGTTTCCTTCTTGGTCAGCACACCCGTGTAATAAAGGAGAGAAAGAATTAAAAGGATTAAGATAAAAATGGCTTTTTTCATATAACAAAGATTCTCACGAGAGCCGGTTTATTCCAAACGGTAGTTGGGGGCCTCTTTGGTAATGATCACATCATGGACATGGCTCTCTTTTAATCCAGACGATGTGATTCGTATAAATCTTGCCTTCTGTTGTAATTCCTGGATATTTCTCGCCCCCAGATACCCCATCCCTGCTTTCATTCCTCCGATGAGTTGTTGGATATCATAAGAGAGGGCTCCACGGTAAGGAACCCTTCCTTCAATCCCTTCTGGAACCAACTTGGTTTCGCTTTCGACATCTTCCTGGAAGTATCGATCCTTGCTCCCCTCTTTCATGGCCTCTATGGACCCCATCCCTCGATAAACTTTATAACTCCTCCCTTGATAGAGTACGATCTCGCCTGGACTTTCATCCGTCCCAGCGAATAAATTTCCAATCATGACCGAGCGCGCTCCAGCAGCGATGGCCTTCGTAATATCTCCAGAGAATTTGATTCCACCATCTGCAATAACGGGAACTCCATTTCTTTCCGAAACTTCGGACGTCTCCATGATGGCAGAGAGTTGCGGAATTCCTACCCCCGCAATGACCCGTGTGGTACAAATCGATCCGGGCCCCACTCCCACTTTCACCGCATCCACTCCTGCTTTGATCAGATCAAGAGTTCCTCCTCGGGTGGCAACATTGCCTCCGATGAGCTGACAATCCGGAAAATTTTCTTTGGTATCCCGGACAGTCTCCAATACATCCCTGGAATGGCCATGGGCCGTATCAATGACTAAAACATCTACGCCTGCCTTGATCAATGCCTCGGTTCTCGCTTCCCTGTCTTTTCCAGGACCAATGGCAGCCCCCACCCGAAGGCGGCCATGGGTGTCTTTACAGGAATTGGGGTATTTTCTTATTTTTTCGATGTCTTTGATGGTGATGAGCCCCTTCAAATTATTTTGTCCATCCACGACCAGTAATTTTTCGATTCTGTTTTTATGAAGGATCTCCTTGGAGGCCTCGAGGGTGGTCCCGATCGGAACCGTAATGAGATGATCCTTCGTCATCACCGTGGATACCTTGTCGTCCAATCGTTTCTCAAACCTTAAATCCCGATTCGTCAGGATCCCAACCAGCTTTCCATTTTTTGTAATGGGAACCCCTGAAATTCGATATTTTTTCATAATTTCCAGTGCTTCATAAATTTTTTGCTCAGGGTCCATGGTGATGGGATTAAGGATCATCCCGCTTTCTGATTTTTTCACTTTATCCACTTCAATGGCTTGATCAGAGACAGGCATATTCCGATGAATAATTCCAATCCCTCCCTCTTGGGCCATACAGATCGCTGTCCTGGATTCAGTAACCGTATCCATAGCAGCACTCACCAATGGAATATTTAATCGGATCGTCCGAGTCAATTGCGTGCTGACATCCACCTCCTTGGGCAATATTTCAGAAAAAGCTGGAATGAGCAACACATCATCAAAGGTCAGACGTTCCTCAATCTCTATAGGATGGTTTCCCATCGTTTTCCCTCACTTCCATCGTCCAGTTTTGATTTGATATATCAAACGAATCTTCATTTGTCAACCCGACATTATCCATTTCATCCAGGGAATGACTTTCCTCCCATAATTTTTTATCGACCGCCAGGAAAAACTTCTCGAGACTTTCGGGGCGGAGGGCAGAGATGGAGACACCACCATACTTTTGGCAAATGGCTTCTCCTTCTTTTTGACTCAATTGATCATCTTTATTAAAAACCTGTAATCTCGGGATGGCATCCAGCTTTAATTCAAAAAGAATTTTTTCTACAGACTCAATATGTTCGGGAAAACGAGGATGGCTGATGTCGATCAGATGGATCAATAAATTTGATTCTTTTAATTCATCAAAAGTGGGGCGAAAGGCCCCCATCAGGTCTTTTGGCAAATCTTTGATAAATCCAACAGTATCGGTAATCACCACTTTATGAGCTTTAGGAAATCTTAACCTTCTGGTCGCCGTATCGAGGGTGGAAAAGAGTCTGTCTTCGACCTGGAATTGACTCTTGGTGAGGAGGTTAAAAAGGGTCGATTTTCCGGCATTGGTGTATCCAATGATGGAAAGAATAGGGATTCCTGTTTTTGCTCTTCGGGATCTTCTCTGTTCCCTCCTCCGGCACAATTTTTCTAATTCCTTCTCCAAGAGATGGATTCGGTCCCCGACCCGACGACGATCAATCTCTAATTTTGTCTCTCCTGGTCCCCGTCCTCCAATTCCACCCGTCAGCCGGGAAAGAGCCAATGTCTTCCTGGCTAGCCGAGGAAGCAAATATTTTAATTGCGCCAGTTCGACCTGAATCTTTCCATCCAAGGTATGCGCCCTCTGGGCGAAAATGTCTAAAATGAGCTGGGTTCGATCAAGGACTCTCAGTTCGGTCAGATCAGAAACGGTAGCCATCTGGCCAGGTGTTAAATTTTGATCAAAAATTATCAAATCGACTCCCAATTGCATGCATTTGACCAACAACTCTTTCAACTTCCCTTCCCCAACCAGGGTCGTGGGAGAAATGTTCTGGGGGCGTTGGATAATGGAATCGACGACAAACACCCCACTCGACTCTGCCAGTTCTTTCAATTCCTCCATTGAATCTTCTAAGTTCTCACGGTTCGCCTTGCTGACACTGATGAGGATGCCTTTTTCTTTAGCCCCCTTGAGAGGAATGGATCTTTGTCCCCTTTGAAATTCATCCTCGAGGGATTGAATCCACTTTAAAAAATCGACATCCAAGTTGCCCACCGAAGAGGGAGGGCTAACTTCCAAGACCTTTTTACCCGGATTATCAGGGAGGAGATGGGCGGAATGGATCCACCCAGAGGGGCCCTCCCCGCCAGCGGTGAGGGCTACCATCATATCCAATCTCAGGAGGACGAGGTCTGTCAAATCTTCCTCAGTCAAAGGCTCCCCCTGGAGGTGGGTATGAATAAGTCGAAGACCTCTTAACCGGAGGATTCCTGTTCGAAACCGAGAAAGGTCCGGGATCGTAATCCCTTTCTGGTCTCCCACGATAACCATTTCAATGGATCCTCTTCGGCCTGCAAGAATACCAATTTGGCGCCTTATTTCGTTTGAAAGCTCTATAAGGAGGCGGGCGAGTTCAGGCGTAACAACCTTTTGAGGAGGAATTTTCCTTCGGTAGATATGTTCAATTCTTCTGATTTGATTCGGCTTTAAACCGATGATATTCCCGTATACTCTGTTGATTTATTCCTCCTTTTCTGTCAATTTTAATATGCCGGACGGATGAAGTCAAGTATTTCTATTCATTAAGAAATTCAACTCTTCCCCTCTCTCCTCTTTCCCCCCATCTTGAAATAGTACCATCCAGAAAATGTTGAATGACCCATAAATTGGTAAGAAGATGCTCCGTCATTTGTATGGTGGTGAATGAGGAATTCCCTTTAGCCAAAGCCATGAAGGGTACAAGTTGATCTCCTAAGTGAGAATCGACGCAACCATCCGATTCTATATAATCTTTCAAGGAATCTACCGCTTCATCAGCCACTTTTTCGGCTGGCTTTCCTCTTGAACCCAAAGATGAAAACCCGACAAGAGTCTTTTCATATTCAGCTAGCAGAAACAGGAATGAACCTTGCCCATTCGAAGGGGCATCATACAAAATGTCGATCTCCGCATCCATCTTCAGTTCCCTTTGAATCCTTTTTAAGGCTTGCTCCTTCTGTCTTTCTGCCACATGTTTAGGAAGGTTAGAGATAGCAGAGAGTCCGCGAATCTTTTCCAGTGAACCTCTGTTAACCAACGAGATCCCCTTCAATTCGTCAACGGGTTTTATTTTCAATTGAATTTTCCCGCATCCTTTGGGATACCAACCCCACTTCTCAATTGTTGCGTCAACAGAAATCCCCATAGGTTCAAGAATGGGTAATAGAACCTCAGAGAGATAATGAAAAGACGGACTCCATGGGACATGGGTACCACCGACCAAGGTCAATCTGGAAGCTCCCTGAGATAAGCAAAGAGGAAGGAATATTGCCTGAAGAAGTAGGGTGACAGAACCAGCCGTCCTCACCTCGAATTGAAAATCTCCAGAGAGAATCGTTTTTGGAATGAAGGTAATTTTTTGCGATCCAAATTTAACCCCTTCTATCTGAGCCTCTGTAATTCGTGCCAACGCCTCTACACCTTCCAGATGTTGAGCTTGAAGACCTGGGTTCTTCCGTTTTGATCGGATGTGGTGGATGGTGAAAGGTTTCCTTAGAATGGCAGAGAGGGCAAGAGCCGTCCTTAAGATCTGCCCTCCCCCTTCCCCATAAGACCCGTCAATTTCGATTAGCCTCTTTTCCTGAATATCCACTTTTTATAAACTATTAAAAAGAAAATTGAATGTCAATCCATATGGGAAGTAAAAAGGAAGTTACAATCCAGTTATTTCATGATAGTCTTATGTAAAGCATATTCTATCGGAGTAAAAGCATTGGCTAAAGTAATCGTATTAGGTTCAGGGACAGGCATTCCTTCAATAAGAAGAGCATCGCCGGGGTTAATCATTATCTCGGACAGCACCAAAATATTAATCGACAGTGGTCCTGGAACATTGAGGAAGATGCTGGAGGTAGGGATCACTTATCAAAACCCTGACCTCATCCTCTATACCCATCTCCACCCGGATCACACAGCGGATTTCGTTCCAACTCTCTTTGCCTGTAAATACGGAGATCTCCCACGAGAAAAGGATCTTTTATGCATCGGAGGGCCTGGGTTTAAATCTTTTTTTGAAAAATTAGAGAAACTCTATGGCTCTTGGATTGAGCCCCAATCTTATCATTTGACTGTCAAAGAGATTTCCAAAGAAACCATGGTCTACCGGGATCTTAAAATCTTTTCAAGACCTATGGCCCATATTTCTGGAAGCGTGGGGTATCGGATTGAATTCAAAGACGGAAAGTCCATAGCAATTTCAGGGGACACGGATTATTGTCAAAATATTATTGATCTGGCCTTAGAAGTAGACCTCCTCGTAATCGAGTGCTCCTTCCCTGATGGGAAAAAAGTAGAAGGTCATCTCACCTCCTCCTTGGCTGGGAGAATTGCATTGGAATCTGGCTGTAAAAAACTTCTCCTCACCCATCTCTATCCAGTTTGTGACCAGTTTGATATCCTGGAACAATGTAAACAAGTCTATCGAGGTCAAATCATTCTGGCCGAGGACCTCATGAAGATTAAGATTTAGAGAGATAAAATTTTCTTTTCTGTTTCCAGAATGATTTGACAATCCTTCTCTTTTGTGGGATATTTAATTCCCAGGAGAAAAAATCTTGAAAAGAAACAAGCTCTTACTAATTCTTTTTACCCTATTTCTTTTCACCTTTGCGGCCTCGATTCCAGGGCAAGAAAAGGAACCAGTCTATACCATTGAGGTAGATGGAATCATCAACCCGGCGACCGCCAAGTTCATTACGGACTCGATTGACGAAGCAACTCAACAGGGTGGCCAATGTTTAATTATCCAGCTGGATACCCCCGGAGGATTGATGGAGTCGATGAGATTGATCGTCAAAAAGGAGCTCGCCTCCACTATCCCGATTATCGTTTATGTGGCCCCAAGTGGAGCAAGAGCGGCCTCTGCCGGCGTATTCGTCACCATGGCTGCAAATATTGCTGTCATGGCTCCCAGTACCCATATTGGGGCAGCCCATCCTGTCACATTGGGGGGAGGGGAAGGTAAAGAAAGTAAAACAATGACGGAAAAGATCGTGAACGACACGGTCTCCTACATCAAGACCATTGCCAAGAATCGAGGGAGAAATGTGGATTGGGCTGAAAAGGCGGTAGTGAAAAGTGTTTCCATCACCGAAGAAGAAGCAGTTAAACTTAATGTCGTTGATTTTATTACCCCTGATCTTCCAAGTCTTCTCGCTAAGATTGACGGAAAGGTTGTAAAATTCAATGGAGTCACCCGGACCCTTCACACGAAGGGAGTTCAACCGAAGCCCATTCAGATGAGTTGGCGCGACCGGCTTCTGGATATCATCTCTAATCCTACGATCGCTTATATCTTTCTCATGTTAGGAATTTACGGTATCTTCTTCGAACTCTCGAGCCCCGGAGCCATTCTTCCCGGAGTGGTGGGCGGAATCTTCCTTATTCTGGCTTTTTACGCATTGCAGATGCTTCCGGTCAATTACGCCGGTTTAGCGCTGATCCTCTTTGCCATCATCCTTTTCATTGCCGAAATCAAGGTGGTCAGCCACGGTTTGTTAGCCGTTGGAGGGGTCATCTCCCTTTTCTTAGGTTCAATGATGTTATTTCAGAGTCCAGCTGAATATATGAGGGTCTCTATGAGTGTAATCATACCTGCTGTGATGGTGAGCGCGGCATTCTTCATTTTTGCAGTAACCAAGGCGATCAATGCACGCTTGCAAAAACCAACCACAGGGATGGAAGGGCTTGTGGGAGAAACAGGAATAGCTACAACGAGCATCTCTCCAGAAGGAAAGATCTCCATTCATGGAGAGTTCTGGAATGTCATGAGCGATCAACCTATAGAGGAAGGAGGAAAAGTTCAGGTCATTGGAGTAAAAAATTTAAAACTGAAAGTTAAAAAAATCGAATAAGGAGGGAATAATATGGGTATGACAGGTCTTCCATCAGGTTTCTTTTTTCTTATTGTCTTTATATTGATCGTAGCTGCCTCAGCCATCAAGATCCTCAGGGAATATGAACGGGGGGTTATCTTCCGACTGGGAAGGCTTATCGGAGCAAAGGGTCCAGGGATTATTTTCATCATCCCTGGCGTTGATAAGTTGCTAAGAATCAGTCTGAGATTGGTCACGCTAGACATCCCGCCCCAGGATGTCATCACCCGTGATAATATCTCCATTAAAGTGAATGCCGTCGTCTATTTTCGCGTCTTGGATCCAAATAAGGCGGTCGTCGAAGTGGAGAATTATCTTTATGCCACCTCCCAATTGGCCCAAACCACACTCCGAAGCGTTGTGGGTCAGGCGGATTTGGATGAATTGCTCTCCCAGAGAGATAAGATCAACCTGAAACTCCAAGATATCCTGGATAAACACACAGAACCATGGGGAATCAAGGTCTCTCTGGTGGAAACCAAACAGGTAGATCTGCCGGAGAATATGCAGAGGGCCATTGCAAAACAGGCAGAGGCAGAAAGGGAGAAGAGAGCCAAAATCATCCATGCCGAGGGTGAATTCCAGGCTGCAGAAAAATTGACTCAGGCTGCAAATGTGATCAGTGTCAATCCCACTGCCCTCCAGCTTCGGTTCCTTCAGACCTTAGCGGAGGTTGCCACGGAGAAGAATTCCACCATCATCTTCCCCGTGCCGATTGACATCCTCAGCCTTTTTTTGAAAAAGTAGTAGGAACGATCTCCTACGTTTCCTTTCAAAACCCTTCTCCAAGATGATCCGGGGAAGGGTTTTTTTATTTCTTATACCCCACTGGCATCATCAATAAGGGTTCGTGTTTGGGAGGAAGGCCTGCCACTTTTGAAACCTCCAAATCATTAAATGCTCCCACGATCCCAGCCCCCAGTCCCATGGCTTCTGCCTGGAGAAACAGATTCTGACCCACATGCCCTACTTCAATGAGGGCATATCGGATCCCTCTTTCACCATATTTCCAGGTGGTCCTTTTATATTCAGCCGTGATGATGAAGATGACGGGTGCTTTAGCCGTCCACATTTGAGATAAAGATGCTGAGGCAATTTCTTTTCGCCGATCTCCTTTCGGGATCAATAAGACTGAATGCTCTTTTGGTAAATAATGATAAATACCTGCCTCCATCTTTTCGACTCCATTCTCTCCGATGAGGATGTAAATATCTAAGGGGTACAATGCCCCTCCAGAGGGCGCAGCTCTTTTGTTTCCTATTGGATCTGTGATCCCCTGCGCAGACCATAAGAGTTGCGAAAGATGAGTAAGGGGGAGAGTTCTTTCTTTAAAATCTCGAATGGTTCGTCTCTCCTTAATGGTTTTCTCTACAGAGACCTTTCCATCGAAAGAAGGTTTTGGCAGCGATAAAGAAGCATGCCCCATTCTTACTTCTAATAGACCCATTGCCAGAAAGAAGGAGAAAGTCAATCCCACCCATTTTTCTAACATTTTATTCTTCCTCCACTTAAAGGTCCTTCCCTTTTCTCAAATACCGATCCATTTGGCTCCAAATACCCTGTAGAATCTGAACCTCTCTTTCATCCATTTGGCTTCTTCCAAATAGCTTTCTCAGCACTCGTATGATTCTTTTTGGATGGTTGGAATCCAGAAACCCGATTTGGATGAGAGTCTTTTCCATATGTTCAAACATCCTCTCCAACTGCTCCGCTTGAGCCAATTGAATGGGCTGTTTTGGAATCTCCAATGAGGCTTGGAATAACTCGTAGCAAACTACCATCACAGCTTGCGCAAGATTGAGGGAGGGGAAGGACTCCATCGAAGGGATCCTGACATAAAGATGACAAAGAAACAATTCATCACTGGTCAATCCCTCTTTTTCCGAACCAAAGGCCAAACCAATTGAATTTTTCAGAGAGAGGGGGATAAGTTTCTTCGCCAAGGTTTCCGGCGTCAGAAGAGGGTGTCTCTCTTTCCCTCCTCGTGAAGTCGTCCCGACCACACATCCCATTTCAGAGATGGCCTCTCTCAACGTAAAAAACTCCTCTGCCCTTTCCAAAATATCTTCAGCCCCTGAGGCTAATTTATAGGCGTTGGGATGGAGGGGAGAACATCCATTGACCACGATCAACCGACTCAATCCCATATTCTTCATCGCCCTGGCCACCGAACCAATGTTTTCGTGGAATTTGGGCCTGACTAAAAGAATCGAAATAGAATCAAGATTCATCTTTCCTTTCATGGATCTTATTATAGCGATGAAAAATTACCTTGACTATCAATTTTTTTTATCTTAATTAAACTGCATCTATTTTTCCACTTTAAGAAGAGAACATTGATGAAGACGAAAGTTCCTTTTTTTGATTTAGCGGTTCAGTTTAAATCCATCGAAGAGGAAATTAAGTCTGCCCTGGATGAAGTGTTTCAGACCCAACAATTCATCCTGGGATCTAAAGTCCAGGCGTTGGAAGAAACCATTGCTCAATATTGCCGGACCCGATATGCCATCGGGGTAGCCTCCGGTTCAGATGCCCTGATTTTATCCTTAATGGCCTTAGGAATCGGGACGGGCGATGAGGTCCTTCTTCCTCCCTTCACTTTTTTTGCAACAGCAGGTTCTGTCTCCCGCCTCGGCGCCATCCCTGTCTTTGTGGATATCGATCCAGAGACTTATAATATCGACCCTTTCAAAATTGAGGAGAAGATTACATCGAGAACAAAGGCCATACTTCCTGTCCATCTCTTCGGTCAATGTGCAGATATGAATCTTCTTCTTACAATAGCCAAGGAGAAAAACCTTTTTGTCATTGAAGATGCTGCCCAAGCCTTGGGGGCAGAGTATAAACCCAAGGCTGGTTCAGAGGGGCGCCGGGCTGGGCAGATAGGCGACTTTGGATGTTTTTCCTTTTACCCGACAAAAAATTTGGGTGCTTTTGGGGATGCGGGAATGGTCGTGACGGATCATCCCGGTTTGGCAGAAAAGGTTCGACTGCTCAGGGGCCATGGAAGCCAACCCAAATATTTTCATAAATCGATTGGCATCAACAGCCGCCTGGATACCCTTCAAGCAGCTATCCTTTTGGTGAAATTCAAGTATTTAGAGAAATGGACTGCAGAGAGACAAAAGAAGGCTGAACGTTATCAGTTGTTATTCCAAGATCTTCTCTCTTCTGTAAAAGGCCTTAAGCTCCCGACTATTCAATATCAGAACCGCCATATCTTTCATCAGTATGTGATCCGTGTACCAGAAAGAGATCGGCTCAGACAATTCCTGACAGAGGAAGGAATTGGCACAGACATCTATTATCCCGTCCCCCTCCATTTGCAGGAATGTTACTCTTTTCTAAAATATCGTCGGGGGGATCTTCCAAATTCCGAGAAGGCTTCCGAAGAGGTTTTAGCTCTTCCCATTTATCCTGAGTTGACGGAAGATCAACAGACCGCGGTCGTGGATCGAATCAAGGCCTTCTACAGGAAATGAGCCGGGGAATCAAAGATATGAAGACGATGAACATGGCAGAACGACTCATTAAAAAGATTCTTCAGAAAGAAGCCTTGATTGGAATCATCGGTATGGGATATGTTGGGCTCCCTCTGGTGTTAAGGTTTTGTGAGGAAGATTTCAGAGTTTTAGGATTTGATGTTGATTCTAAAAAAGTTGCTACGCTGAAGAAAGGGAAGAGCTATTTAAAATCCATATCCTCCTCGCGGATTTCCCAATTTGTCCGGAGTGGCCATCTAAATGTGACGGATGACTTTTCACGCCTCGATGAACCCGATTGTATCTTGATTTGCGTCCCCACTCCACTGACGGAAAAAATGGAGCCGGACCTCCAATATATAGATAAAACGACAGTGGCTATTCGTGAACATCTCAGGAGAGGACAGTTAATTGTCCTGGAAAGCACAAGCTATCCAGGAACGACGGAAGAGTTGATCCTTCCCCAGTTGAAATCGACTGGTTTGAAAGTGCGGAAAGATTTCTTCCTTGCCTTCTCTCCCGAAAGAGAGGATCCTGGGAATAAAAGATTTACAACCCTTCAGATCCCAAAGGTCGTCTCCGGGGTCACTCCCTCCTGCAAAAAAGTTGTTACTGCCCTATACAGTCAGATCGTTCAGAAAGTGGTACCCGTTTCATCCCCTCGAGTTGCAGAATTAACCAAACTCCTCGAGAACATCTACCGTAGTGTCAATATTGCCTTAGTGAATGAATTGAAAATGTTGGCCGACCGTATGGGGATCGATATCTGGGAGGTTATCGAAGCAGCCAGTACCAAACCTTTTGGATTCTCCCCATTCTATCCGGGTCCTGGAATGGGAGGACACTGTATTCCTATCGATCCTTATTATCTCTCCTGGAAAGCCCGGGAATACGATTTCACAACAAGATTTATTTTCTTGGCGGGAGAAATTAATGTTCACGTACCTTACTATGTGGTCGCCAAGATTCAAGATGCCCTCAATGGGAGAGGGAAAAGCATCAAAGGAGCAAAAATATTGATCCTCGGGGTAGCCTATAAGAAAGACATAGATGATGCCAGGGAAACCCCTGCCCTATCTATCATGGAACTCCTCCGAAAGAAAGGGGCAGTCCTTCTCTATCACGACCCCTATATACCTGTTCTTCCCCCTTTTAGAAAATATTATTTCAAGTTGAAATCCTCCCCGCTCACAAAGGGGTTGCTTCAGAAAATAGATGCTGTCGTGGTGGTCACAGACCATAGCTGCATTGATTATTCATGGGTGATGAAGTATGCTCCCCTCATCATCGATACTCGAAATGTGACAAAGAATATGAAACAGTGGAAGAAAAAAATTGTGAAAGCCTGACCAAGCAATTCCCGAATGTTCTAAGTCCCGCATTCCGCAATCGTAAATCCGCTTTTGAATACGCCAACTTTTTTATGGATGAGCCCAAGGCTTTATGGATTACCGAATTCTTATCCTACTCACTTCTACCAGAACGAGCTTTCCTTTGTAGGAGTTCATGTCGGAATATGACGATAAGTAATCTTTTAGCCTTACCATAAGTTGGGGAATGATCTCTGGATGATTTCTGACCTGGAGTGCAACAATTCCCTTATAATTTCCCGGAGGGTAATTCACCTTGTCAGTAAAGTCCCCGTTTAAAGAAATAAGAATTGAATCAAGTTCCTGGCCAGATGCGATAACTATTGGGTCTGGAGATTCTATAGGAATGTAATCCCTGAGCCGTAAAACTTCATGACCGCCATCAAGAAGCCCTTTAATTACAGAATTCGGAATACAATGATCTGCAAAAAACCTTAAACCCATCAGACGGCAACCTCGAATTCTGACAAATCACGGGCATAGTCCAGACAAGCAGCAATCTGTTCTTTAGTAAGATCAGGAAACTCTTTAATAATTTCTTCAAAGTCTTTGCCGGCTGCCAGATATCCAAGGATAAGGCTAACGGGGATTCTGGTCCCTTTGATCCGGGGCTTACCCCGAAGCACATCGGTTGTACTCACAACATGGTCCTTCCAGTTTATTTGCATACTCCCCTCCTTAACTCCGGACTACGAGTGGTCTTGAATAGGTCGATCCAGTATGTTCGATAAATTTGGGAAAACAGTAAACTTTATCTAATGATACAGAGCAAATGATAGATTGGCAAGGCAAAAAAATTTGAAACATAGCTCTTCAAATCACAACTTTACCGCTATGCTCTACGCCTGCCCCCCGAAAATGTCTACTGTAAGCGGGCGCTATGTGCTATGCGATTTTGAGAAAGGTGTTATTTTTCTCCAAGAAATTTACCAATTGTAAAGAATAAAGATTTGCTCCCCATCCAGGACATCAAAACCCAGATCACCAAGAACGAATTAATGACATCTTCACGGGCTGTTGCTTAAACCTCTCTTTTGGAGAGCCTTGGCTTCTAAATTTCGTTAAATTCAACACGAACGAAATCCAATGGCATAATCCTGTCAGTTTCCATGTTCATGAGGTCTTTAATCACGCCAGAAATAGGTTGTGTAACCCCTTGGATCACTCCTTTTCCCTGATTGATCTGGACCGAGAGATTTTTCTTCGGTGCCTCTCCATACCTGAGCAAGACTTCAATATTCTGGATCGCAGCGATTAGGTATTCCTGGATCTGGACTCGCCAGAGTCTCCTCCACCGCGCTCGATCAAAACCATACCATGTCCCTCTGGCAAAAGAACGCTCCATCAGATGCTGCCTCGTCTTGATGTCCCGTTTGGCCCAAGCTGAACGACTCGCCTCCCGCATCCGGTCCAGCTCCTCTTGCCGCAAATGCCGCTTGATCGTCCGCCCAGACTTGTTCCGAGTACACTGCTCTCGGATCAGACAAGCCGCTCAAACCTTCTTGGGTGCCGCGTAATCTCGGCTCTGACGATTGATGTGCAATGATTTTGGCCTCAGCAGATTCCCTGCCGGACAACGATAAGTATCATTTTGCGGATCATACTGAAACTGCTCTTCCGCGAAAATCTTCAGTTTCTCTGTCCGCTTTACGGAGGCTTCCCTCAAGTCCGGAATATGAGCCTTCAGTCCCCGATCATGGCAGGCCAAAAAGTTGTCAATCGTCCCGTATTTGCTGTCAGCCACCACGGTCTCGGCCCCTCTGCCCGTGTTGACATGATGACTCTCCAACAAGGGAACCATCACATGTGCCTCATTCACATCCCCCACGGTCGTCTCCGTGGCCGTAATGACCTCACTCCTCCCATCCACCGCCCGATGAACCTGATACGAAAGCTTCGGCTTTCCCCGATTCACAATCGCTGCATCCGGATCCGTCCTCGACATATACCGACTGTTCTTCTTCACATACCTCCTGGATGAGTCTGTACTCTCCTCAACCTCCTCCAAACGAGCCTCCAGCTTCTCATAGCTCTTACGTAAATGAATCTTGAGTGACTGAGTGTCAATCACAGAATTGTTCGATGCATTCGCATCCACCAGGCTCGAATCCACAAAGACCTTACTGCCATCCACCAATCCCGTTTCCACACATTGCAAAACGATACGCTCAAAGAAGTTCCTAAACGCCTCCACTCCCCAACGCGCTCGGGCCTTGCTCAACACACTATGATCCGCAACCTCACTGTCCAGATTGTACCCCAAAAACCAGAGCCAATCTAAACGCAAGGGAATGGTATCCATGAGCTCTCGCTCAGAACGGACATCATAAAGAATTAAAAGAAGCATCATCTTCAGGATTACAGGAGGGGGAATAGAGACGTTGCCATTGTCTCCATAGGTGTCTTTGACCTCCCCGTAGATGAAGTCAAAATCAATCTTCTCTTGAATCTTCCTCAGAGTGTGGTTTGGGGGGACTCTTTGCTCGAGGTTAATCTGATGATAAAAGAACTTCGGCTGAAAACCTTCTTGATGACCCATCATGGCAACGCTCCCTTCACCGGGTTTGCCATTTTTATAGCATAAATGATGAACCTATACAACAATTATTTGGGCAACAGCCCGTGAAGATGTGACCCCGGAGCTCTTTTCCTATATCGGGATTTGGGATCGCTAACCAATTTGAAAAACGAATTAAATTATATTATAGTAACACATTACCCTGAGAACCGAATTCCTCGGGTACTATCTGGGGCACGATTCGTAAGTCCACGTAGACTTTCAGAGCCTGAACGGCGGCTTCACCGGCAATCCTTCCGTCATTCGTCCTTTATGTCCCACGATTTCACATTTAACCAGCCGGACCAATCCATTGGGCGTTGTTTTGCCTTTTGAGAAATGCACGTCCCAGGAAAAAGGAGACCTATGTCATTTTCATCTTTTTTGCTTCATCCCCATCTGTTGAAAGCCCTCCAGGAAAAGGGGTTTAACCAGCCTACACCGATCCAGGAACTGGCCATCCCACCCCTTCTCCAGGGCCGCGATGTCATGGCCACGGCCGTGACAGGAAGCGGTAAGACCGCCGCCTTCCTTCTTCCAATTCTCCACCGGCTGATCGGGCAGCCCCGGGGAAAAACGAGGGCCCTTGTCCTTGTCCCCACACGAGAGCTTGCTGTGCAGATCGCGGATCATCTTCGTGACCTCGCCCTGCACACGTCCCTCACGGCTGCTGCCGTCTATGGAGGCGTCTCTTCCTCTCCCCAGGAACAGGCCTTCAGAAAGGGGGTGGACGTCCTTGTTGCCACGCCCGGCCGGCTCATGGACCATCTGCGGAACAAATACGCCCGGCTCACCGGCATCGACTATTTTATCCTCGATGAGGCAGACCGCATGCTCGACATGGGGTTTTTGCCTGACATTCGCCGCATCATGGAATACCTTCCATCGAAGCGGCAGACCCTTCTCTTCTCGGCCACCCTTCCTCCGCCCATTGTGACGCTGGCCCGGGAGATGTTAGAAAATCCTGTTTCCCTCAACATCACCCCGAAACCGACGCCTGCGGCGGGGATTAACCACGTGGCCTATCCCGTTCCGCACGAGCTCAAATCGACCCTTTTGCTTGCGCTCCTCAAACAGAACACGGCGAGGAGCGTCCTTGCCTTCACCCGGACCAAGCATCGGGCCAACCGGCTCGCCGACTTCCTCGAAAAGCACGGAGTGGCCTGCGCCCGGATTCACGGCAACCGCAGCCAGGGGCAGCGGACCGAGGCCCTGGCCGGTTTCAAGCGGGGGAGCTTCCGTGTCCTCGTGGCAACGGATATCGCCGCTCGGGGGATCGATGTGAAGGCCCTCGGGCTCGTCTGCAACTTCGACGTGCCCCCTATCGCCGAGGATTACGTCCACCGGGTTGGCCGGACCGGGCGGGCGAATGCAACAGGTGACGCCTGCACCTTCGTCTCTCCCGACGAGGAAATAACGCTCCGATCCATCGAACAGAGCCTCGGCCGACATCTGCCCCGGCAGAAGATTCCGGGGTTTGATTATGAGAAGAAGGCTTTAGAACGGCTCGAGGTTCCTCTTGCCGAGCGGATTGCCGCCTTTCGGACCCGGAGAGATAAGGATCGGACCCGCAGAAATGAAAAAGCGGAGCGAAAGTCTCATACCCAAACCGGGCAACACCCTGCCGGATCCAGCATGCAGGTCCCCAAGAACGGCCCCCATGCCAGGGTTACGCCTGTGGCTCATCGCAACAAGGCTGCATTTGGACCTTCGAAACGTAAAGTCGCGCCCTTCCGATGGCCCCCTGCGGAGGGACGATCAAAGTAGGCATCGCTTGAGGAAAGGCTCCGGGGTCAGAGTGGCTTATCGACTATATTCCTATCGCAGATTTAATTTAGTGCTTTGGATAAATCCATATGTCAATAAGCAAGTCTGACCCCAAAGCCTCACGATTACTTCGCTTCACCCATTCAGATACGACGGAGGGGAAGAAGATACTTTTCTTACGGGGGGAATACTTTTTTCTCTTGACAGGTGCTTTTTAATGGGTGACCCCATTATTCACTTATTCACAAGTTATTCAACTTAGTCAACCCCGTCCCCACCTTTTTAACTTTGCTGGGAACATACATCTCTCTAAGTGCCCAGTTACATGAGGCCCAGCTCCTTCATCTGTTCGACTAATTGGAGGTACAGGGCTTTCATAGCAATATAAAGCAGAACACTAAGCGAAATAACAATAACCGTGATCACGAGCTTAGTGATTGGTTTATAACGTGGGTTAAACCATACAAGCGGCAGAGCAAATGGGCCTAAGGAAAGAAGAGCAGCCACAAGAGCTCCCGTTGAAAAATACCATTTCTTTCTTAACCTATCCGATTTGGAAAGAAACTCCCCGCAGAAACGGCATTTCACAGCTTCATTCTGAATTTCCTCTGCGCAAAAAGGGCACCTCTTCAAAATGTTTCTTCCTTCACACGATAGGTTTGTTTGCTTGTAAGACCGAATAAATCATTAGGTTTAAATGCCAATGATATTCTATTTGTTAGAGCGCCTATGCGGATCTCTATCCCCCACCTTCGACTCCCCCAATATTCTTACCCTGACGATCTTTATCTCCCTCCAGGCGGTTCTCCTATTGTCAAGAATAATGCATTGCCCTGCCACCCTCAAGCCCATTGATACTCCCGTGCAACCTTTGAGCAGAATCTGACATTTGAAGATGTGACCCCGAAGGTCTTCCTGACCCTAAATTCCTTACATTATTTTTTTAACCCGACCAATTTCACCACTTTCTAAGCGGACTTTAATACCATGGGGGTGAGTAGGAGATTTCGTCAGAATGTCTTTCACTATACCTTCGGTTAGTTTTCCAGAATGCTGGTCTTTCTTTAATACAATTAAAACCTGTAAGCCTGCTTTCATATTTGCACGATTTGTACCGTCCATGCTTCCACTTTCATTAAGGATTATTTTAACCTTAAATTTGTAGCCCTAAGTCCCAAATTGCCCCTATTTTTCTCGATATAAACTTATGATTCAAATGGTTAGCTTGGTTCGACCCGGTACAGCATGCTTGTCGAAATTGACAGTTATAAATGCGAACCCCAGGAGTTCCTCCTATGCTATGTTTTTTCGGGTCTCCCCTGGCACCTTACGCCTTACGGTAATATGTCTGCGCTATGCGATTTTGAGAAAGGTGTTATTGGCTCCAAGAAAATTACCAATTTTAAAGAATAAAGATTTGACCTTCTATCCCTATTTTTTAGCTTTTCCTATCGCAATAAATCAACCTTGTAAAGTGTAAAATTTAGCTTTGACCCCGAGTTTTGAGCATGATCTAAATTCCAATATTTACAATCTGAAATCCACATTCCGAAATCCGGATTTAGAACAGGCAACTTTTTTATGGATGACACCAATTCTTAGTCGTGTTATGTAAATTGCTAAATCTAACCCCCGCCATCGTTTTCTGACTATTTGCCGCTTTGCGTTTTCTGTATCCAGATTTTAAAAAAGCGATCGATGATGATGAATGAACTGTTATCACGGTCAATGACATCTCTTTCCAGGAGGGATTCAATAGCTCTTTGGGCATTCGATGCTGATCGTAAACCATGGCGTTGAATAAAATCCGAGGCAAAGGGTTTCACCCCGGTTGGTTCAGAGGCTAATCCCTTCAAAAACCTCCGTGGGTTGATAGCAAAAGACTCCCAAAGGGTGGCATAAGCGTAGCTTTCGTGGGCAAGCAGTGTATTGACAGCTGATTCAATCAAACCTTCCGAAATCTGTCCTTCCGTTTCACAAACGTCCCATAAGACATGGCACAGATGTTGAGTGTAGAAAGGGTGTCCTTCTGTCAGACGGCAAATCAAATGAATCTGCTCATCAGCAATCCTCTTGCCTCCATCTTGGAATCTCTTTCGGATAAAAGGTAGCCAATCCTTTTCACCGATCGGTCCTAGCGGATAATGTCCCCCAGCACGGTAAAGTGGACGTGATCGGTCCAAAAACATCTTTTGAATCAAATGCCTCCGGCTCCCAAGAAAGATATATGACACATCGGCCTGGGTTTGGATGATACTTCTTAGTTGGCGCTCAACCTTATCACTACCGTATTCTAAAATCTGCTGAAACTCATCAAACACAACTGCTACTCTCCATCTTCCCTGAGATGCAATCTTCCGTGGCGCTTCAAGTACTTCATTCAATTCTGGTCCTGGTTCACCGAATCTCTTGCTAGCGAAGGTGACTTCCGGCCTTCCCTGGTCATTTATTGTGACGCTCGGTGAAAGCCTCCCGAAGAAGGACTTTGCTATCTCCAATATCTTCTCCACCCTGGTGCTCATAGATTCCGCAATGGCCTTCGCCGTAACCGTTGCAAAAGAAAGTGCTCCATCGGTAGGCCACAAGTCTACATAGGCACTCACGTATTGTTTCTTTGATAGTTTATCAAGAGCAAATCGCACCAAAGAGGTCTTCCCGAAACGTCGCTCGGAGTAAACAAATAATTTCTCGGCATTTTCCATTGCTCTCAAAAGATCTTTCACTTCCTTCTTACGATTACAGAAGGCATCACCTCTGACTACACCACCATATTGAAAAGGATTCCTCATATTACGCACCTCGCGTAACGCATTTTGCGTAATCATATCTCTTTCGTAATTCTTTGTCAAAGGGAGTTATTCAAAATGGGCGGTCCAAAATATTGAAGGCGGTATCGATATGCGTACTAAATTACCAATAATGCATTCACTCATGTACACATTAACTCGTCTGTGATAAGGATTGGGCCAACTTTTTTATGAGTGACACCATAATTCACATTTCAAGAGCCTGTTGAAAAACTCATTTTTTGCAGGCTGGTCAAAAATGCCCGGATGCAAGGCGCCCGAAATCCTGAGGAGTGAGGCGTACCTGAATGTACGTCGCAACGACGAAGGACGAGGGCAACGCCGCAGATGGGCGTTTTTCAACAGCCCGTCAAGACCTGACACCGGGGCTCCTGACTTTACTCTTCAATCATTGAATGACGACTCACAAATAAAAGAACTTCACCCAAACACAAAGGAATCTAGAAATTTATCACTTCAACTCTGTTACGGGCGACTCCTCTGCCCAAAGGTGGTAAACGTAGTCGTAGAGCTCTTCGCTCACCGACACCTTGTAAGGAGTAGGGTTGATGTCCCTTAGATGGTCCTCTCTTGTGCTCCGCAGCTGATTCAAAACATAATCTCTGGACTCATTTAATGGAACTTCTGGGTAAACCCTTTTCCCATCCCAGACGCAATGATGGAGTGGAATAACTTTTGAGGGAGTGACATACACACGTTTGATATGGTCAAACGGGTGATGGCATAATACACGTTTTGCTGGGTCCGGTGGCTTATCTCCTACTCTTATCATCAGATCCAACAAGCTGTAACCGTCTTCACCGAAAAGACGGTATGCCTCTTTCTTTCCGGGTATGGTCATTTTGCTCAATTCCTGGGAAAGTTTTATCCGAGGGATACCTTTTGCCTCAACTAGTTTGTAGACGCATCCCATTGCAGGCTGGTCATCGCATGTAACAAGATGCGTGCCTATCCCAAACGCGTCGATTTCATAACCCTGCTCCTTGAGAGAAATCAGGACGCTCTTGTTAATCTCGTTGCTGGCCAGAATAAGACATTTTGAAAGATCGGGGTCAGTCCTGGCACCTATTTCCTTGAGCATTTTCCTTGTTCCCCTTGAAAGGTAGGAAAGGTCTCCGGAATCCAATCTTACCCCTATCGGCTTGTAGCCTAATTTGAGAAGCCCAAGCGCCACACAAATAAAATTAGGAACGCCTGATTTCAAGGTGTCGTAAGTATCCACAAGCGCTAGAAACTCTCTGGGAAAAGCTTGGGCATACACAATAAATGATGTAAGTTCTCCTTTATTTGTATAATGGAAACCCAATTCTTCTCGGGTTTCCAAAACCATTTTGACAAAATCATATACCTTTCCGTCTGCTCCAACGAGAGTATCATTCTTCAAATCCTCAATGCCTGTAAAAGACTGCACATAAGAGTGGGCATGAGTTCCCCTTATTGGCACACCGAAAAGATAGCCTGCAAGAACATTGCTCGTTCCATCAAACCCACCCATATAACTGTATCGGGAAGCTGAAACCCCTCCATCCGGACCTTGCGCCCTTCGCAAACCGAATTCAATCAAGCCTTTGTCAAACCCAACAGCTAAGCGATATTTAGCTGCGTTTGTGGTCATTAAGCTGGGATAATTGGTCAGCGTAAGCATGGAAGTCTCGAGCAGCTGGCCAACAGCTATAGGTCCTTGTACTCTCATTAAAGGCTCGCGAGGAAAAGATATCGTCCCTTCTTTGAAGGCGTAAATTTTCATTCTGGAACAGTCCACGCTCTTGAGCCAGTCGAAAAATCCTTTCTCGCATTGTGGCATCTGCTCCTTGAGATAGGCAATGTGATCATCGCTAAAATGAAAATTCTCGAACAGCCTGAGTTTCTCCTCGAGTCCCGCGTAAATTGCGAACTCTCCGCGAAAAGGATTTTTGCGGAAGAAAAGATCAAATACAGCCTCCTCCTCGTGCATTCCGGCTTTCCAATAAGCATAAGACATGGTTATCTGGTAGAAATCAGTCAACATAGGATTCACCAGTTTGTTGGTGGGTTCCATCTTTCATGCCTCCTTTTCCACCACAAGTCTTCACCCGTTCGACGGTGCGAAGCTCCGCCTTTTAAGACGGAGTGAAAAGCGCCGCTCAGGGTGAACCCTGAGCGAAGCCCCAGCCTTTAGGCCGGGGAGTCGAAGGGTTCACTCCATGATGACGCTTGAAGTCCATGATTATAACTAGAAATGGGCAATAAAAAGGCAGAGCCTTTTCTGACCCTGCGCTTGCGGAGTTCACGATGTTAAGTTTGGTTAATTTCTTCTAAACCTCTCTTTAAGATTTCCAAACCAATTGTTTTGGAGATGCTGGAGGTACCAAGGGCCGGGACTTCACATCCCAGAGTCCAAGATGCTTGAGGATCTTTTCGACCTGCCCGCCATTGCCCTTGAAACCCTATCAAGAGCTTGATCCCTCTTTCCATTTCCCAAGGTTCGCAACCGATTCATGCCATGAAGAGGCCAGGCAGGCGGGTGGCCCCCTCATCCTCGTCGCCCAGTTTTTTCGGTACTCTTAAAATCATTTTCCTGTTCAGAGATAGGCTACCAGCGATCGCGGCCGCCGCCACGACCGCCCCCAAAACCACCCCCGGATCGGCCACCTGAGCGGGGACTCTTTTCCTGCGCCTCGTTAACCTTAATGGTCTTGCCGTCAAGGCTTGTTCCATCCATTTTGGAAATCGCTGATTTAGCATCCTCATTCTGAGCGAAGGTTACGAAGCCAAAACCTCGGGAGCGCCCCGTACCCCGGTCTGTGATGACCTTGGCTTCGGTGATTTCCCCGCAAGGCGCGAACGCCTGGCGTAGACCTTCATCCGTCGTGTCCCAGCTCAGCCCCCCAACAAATAGTTTTTTAGCCATATGTTTAACCTCTCCTTTTCTGCGTCGGTTTGTCCGACGCCGTTTGATGGGTAGCACCCACTCTTCAGCGGTTGCTCCATTTGTTTAATTCTGTTTTGTGCAACGCCAGAACCGTTTAGGAGGATAGACACCAGTCATTCCTCTCATCGAATCTGGCTCTGCCGAAAGCCCTGAGCCATGTGGGTTGAGTCTCGCCCAGGAGTCACGGTCAACCGATTGCATTCACCTTGCCGACTCATGATGAAAACACCCTCGACCTTACCGGAGGAGTGACTCTCTTGTGTTCATGGTAAGAGAAAATAGAAAGGCTTATCCTTGGAAAGGCGTATCGAGTTAGGGCCCGGCTCACTTTTTTCTTGCTCGACCTCTACAACTTTTCAAATACATATCATAAAAAGGCAAAGGATTTCAACTAAATTTGTGGAACCCTCTTCAATTACCGATTCAAAGCAAGCATGTTTTGCCGGAATAGCGGCTCCTATCTTTCAGGAGGAAGCCGATGGTCTTCTTCCTCTTGTCACCCGGTGTGAAAATTCTCTTTTTGAAGAAAAGTTTCTACCAAATGGATGCTTCCAGAATAAAGAGCGAGGGGAAAACACACTATATAGGCCTTCTTATTCAAACTTGATTCAAAAGGGTCAACTTTTTATGGATGACACTCCGCTACTGACTCGCTATTGTCAATGCATGTTTGCAAGCCTGATCCCAAATCTTCTCTGCTCTTACTGATACTTATCGTCTGAGGGTTGATAAGAGGATGATTTCATTTTACAAATCTTTGACACCGTCATGGGTAAAGATTGAGGAGGGCGAAAGTGGCTGAAATTCAATTTCTTAAAAAAGAAGATCAATCTTGGTTCCTTGATCCAAAGGAAGGATTTTCGACGAAATGCATTTCTTTTGAGATAAGAAGAGATGATCTGACCGGACATGTGTCTAGGATTCTTCCCTACCGTCGAAAATATCCTGAAGTCGTGATTCCCCCGGAAATGCTGGAGGCTTCACAGAAAGTCTGCCCCTTCTGCGTTGATCAAATCTCCTCTTCTACTCCAAAACTCCTACCTGAAATCGCCTCCGATGGGAGAATCCGTAGAGGAGGTGCATGGTTGTTTCCCAACGCATTTCCTTATGCTCGATACAATTGGGTGATCGTCCTTTGCGAAGATCATTTTCTTTATCCAGATCAATTTTCTGTTGATATATTAAGAGATGGTTTTCTTGTGGCACAAGATGGGATCAAAAGGATTGGACAGAGTCAGCCAGAGTTTCAATATTCTTACATTAATTGGAATTACCTTCCCCCGTCAGGGGCAGGATTGTTCCATCCCCATATCCAGGTCGTCATTGAGGATGTCCCCACGACGTCGCACCAAAAGGTGCTCGAAGGGATAAGCAGATATCAGAAGGAGGGCAAGCCTTCTTTTTGGCAGGACTATCTCCTGGAAGAGATAAAGAGGGGGGAAAGATGTATCGGTCATCAAGGAGATGTCCACTTCTTAACGGCCTTTTCACCCCGTGGCATATTTGGAGAGATCTTCATTCTCTTTTCCAATCGATCGACGATCGATGAGGTGAATACAGAAGATTGGACCCATTTTTCTCAGGGCCTGATTAGCGTCTTTCAGTATTTAAAAAGCCATATTGTCAGCTTCAATCTTTCCTTGTTTTCCGGGAATGTCAAAGGTATTCGGTCATGGGTCTATGGAAGGCTTTGCCCCAGAATGATCATCCTTCCATGGAATATCAGTGATATTAACTATTTCGAAAAACTCCACGATGAAGTTATGTGTGTCGTTTCTCCGGAGGAATTCTGTGAGAACCTCAAACCCTTCTTTACCGGTTCTCGCGACGACTAATTTTAAGCAAGTTCTTGAATAGAACTTCTCTGTCCCACAGTTCGACTCCGTTTATATAGACCGAAAACGGGGAAATTAACGCTACGCGCTTTGCTCTATGCACTATGCACTAGGCTATACGAGGACAGGGTCAACTTTTTTATGGATGAGCCCAAGACTTCGCTGATAGGAATACCTTATGGCTAATGCCTTATCCCTCATTTCTCTCCCTCATTTCTCTCCCTCATTTCTCTCC
>JBEKWN010000001.1:0-101640 GCA_049513055.1 Thermodesulfobacteriota bacterium | reverse complement strand
TAAAAGTCTAAATACTAATGAAATGAATCAAACCCTATTCCAAGGTTTTGTTAGCATTGGATATATCAAAACCTAAATTTGGGTTTTTCGAAAGAGAGTTTGGGCAACAGCCCGTTGCATTAACGCATTTTAGGGTATCGTACAAAGGGACGTTGTTTTCTCTTTGACTGAGTTTCAGTTTGATTTACAGTCCATCTTCCTGGACATACTGATACTTTGAACGAAAAGGAGGGTCAGCAGGAATCTTTTTAATCTGATGATCCACATTGGCAGATGCATGCTCCAGCAATTTGAATACCATCTCCACTTCTTCCGGCGCACCAATGGCCGAGGCAATCTCCTCTGATGTAAAAGATTTCCCTTTTTCTTTCTTCAGAAAGGCAAGGGCTTTGGCCTGGAGCAGAATCACCAATCCTGCCGCTTTTTTGCCGGCCTCCACACCAGGTTGATGATAGGCATTGACATTGATTAACGATGCATAGAAGCCTACGGCTCGCTCGTAAAGGGCAATCAAGACGCCAATGGAACGAGGATCTATCTTTTCAATCGTAAGGGTGATGGATTCCCGACCCTTTTCGCCAAGCGCCCTTCGGGTTCCCTGGAGAAAAGCATTGAGATAATCGCCGCTGGTGACCTTCCCATCCATCATTAAAGAACGACCTTCACGGTCCTTGAGCACTTCAATAAAGGTGACGAAAAAGTTGTTCACTCCTTCGCGAAGTTGCTGGACATAAGCGTGTTGGTCAGTAGAACCCTTATTGCCGTAAACCGAAATCCCCTGATTGACCCTCTGACCATTGAGATCTCTTTCTTTGCCAAGGGATTCCATGATGAGCTGCTGGAGGTATTTCGGAAAGAGCTGGAGTCTATCCTTGTAAGGAAGGATGACCATATCTTTTTTACCACAACCTCCGGTGGCGTGATACCACGCGAGGGCTAAAAGAGCTGAAGGATTGGTTCGCGACTCCTTTTTTCGTGTTAACTCATCGCAGAGACGGGCACCTTCTAAGAGTGCGTCAATATCAATACCCTGGAGTGCAGCCGGGAGAAGCCCTACTGCAGAAGTCTCTGAGGTCCTTCCACCCACCCAGTCCCACATCGGAAATCTTGCGATCCATCCTTCCTTTTTTGCCAATCGGTCAACGTCGCTATTTGCCTCGGTAATCGCCACGGCGTGTTTTTCGAAACGAAGTCCCTTTGACTGATAGGCAGACTTTGCCTCAAGCATTCCATTTCGAGTTTCTATCGTGCCACCACTTTTTGAAATGACAATGGTCATGGTCTCTGATAAGGCACCTTTTATTTCTTTTAAAACTCGGTCGAATCCATCCGGATCAGTATTATCAAAAAAATAGGGTCTGATCGGGTCTTTGGATGTTTTGAGCGCATCGGATACAAACTGAGAGCCCAGGGCTGATCCGCCGATGCCAATGATCAGCATGCGGGAAAAGGGTTTGCCCTTTTGAGATTTTATCTTTCCAGCATGAACCTTTTTGGAAAAATCTTTGATGGCTTGGAGGTTCTTCTGAATGTCACGGGTTATCTCTCGCTTCGGAGCCAATTCCGGGGCACGGAGCCAGTAATGGCCAACCCTCCTTTTTTCATCAGGGTTTGCAATCGCCCCGGATTCAATGGCATCCATGTCCTGGTAGGCCTTTTGCATTGGAGGTTCCATCCGATCGAAATAGTCATCTGGAAACATCATACGGCTGATATCCACCACCAGCCCGATCTCAGGATTGAAATTCAGATACTCCTTATATCGTTCCCATTTTTCGATGCTCATCATCACTCACTCCTCAATAGGCTGCTGAAAAATGCCCCTGCCTACCGGCAGGCAGGGGTGCCCCCGCAAGCGGGATTTCGCAAAGCTCAACTTGCATCTAGACATTTTTGAGCAGCCCAGGAAATATCACTTTTTCACCAACCTTCTAATCCTTTAAGAGAGCCATGGCGCGAGAGGCCGCACCCAAAAGAGCTGTTCTTTCATTCATAATGACCCTCACAGGAATATGAGCCACAATATGGGAGAGTCTCCCCTTGTCTTTGAAGGCCTTCATGAAAGTTCCATCTTTTAGTTTCCAGATGATCTTGGAAGCGATTCCGCCTCCGATATAGGCTCCCCCAATTGCCATGACTTGGAGGGCGAGATTTCCAGCGGCCGCACCGTAGATGGAGGTGAAGAGATCCAAGGCCTTGCTACACAACTTATTCTTCTTGAGACGAGCCATCTCAGAAATCACCTCAGCCGGGTCTTCCCCTTTCATCTTTTCAGAGAGCCAGGATGGCTCATTGCCAAACCTTTTTGAATCCTTCAGGAATTGATAAATATGGAAAAGGCCTTCTCCTGAAAGGACTCGTTCATAACTGACATGATCAAAGTAGCTGGAAAGGTAATGGAACAGCTCCAACTCCAAATGGTTTCTAGGCCCGAATTCAGCATGCCCTCCCTCAGAAGGAGAAGGCACGTGTTGTTGCCCATCCCAGAAAAGAATCGCCTCTCCAAGGCCTGTTCCAGCAGAGATAAGAGCTTGACTTCCCTTTTTGATCTTCCCCACATTTAAAATTTCGAAGTCATTCCTCTTCAAAACAGAAATCCCATAAGCATTGGCAACGAGGTCATTGATCACCTCCACCTTTTTAAGAGGGAGTACCTTTTGAAGCGATTGAATGTTTATCCACCATGGAAGATTCGTGGCGATGACGACTTCTTCCGTGACGGGGCCGGCAACGCCAAAACAGGCGGAAGCGATCCCTCGTTGCCCTCTCAGGAAATCTACGAGGATATTCTCCAGTCCCTTATAATTTTTACTTAAAAAAGTTTTTTCGAATAAGAGGTGAAGGCGACCCCTATTCACTTCAAAAAGGCCAAGACGAGTCTTTGTGCCCCCCACATCCCCTGCCAAGACGATTTCAGATTTTATTGTTTTTCTTACTGTTTTTTTCATTGAGATACCTCTATCTTTGGATCTCTCCTTTTCATTTTTAAGTAAAAGATAAATATAGCTTATACACACCACACTGGCATGTCAAGATCGCTCTCCAAAAGCTCTGAAAACTACTTTACGCTCTCTTGATATGTTCGACGGCGCCAGACCCCGATTTTAAAATCGGGGTTGAAAGCACCGCTCAGTATCAACCCTGAGCATACCCCGAGCTTCAGACCGGGGAGTCGAATGGGTTGATTGCTTAGAGAATACTTCTCCTCCCCTGGCGGGAGGGGATATAGGGGAGGGGGAAATAAATCTTCTCGTTCACCCCTCTCCGAGCCAGAGGCTCTCTGAGCCGGCGGCCACCCCCACCCTGTGGAGTAACGGAACATACTCCACAGGGCAAGCCCTCCCCCATCAAGGGGTAGGGGAGGATGTTGCATTTTCATCATTCATGGGTGGCGAGACCGTCATGTAAAATTACAGAGATTTCTGTACTCTTTCACAAAATTCAGTCCGTTCAAAGAAAAAAATATTGAAAATCACCTATTCGGGGGATAGACTGAAAGATAGAATCAACCCTTCGACTTCTTGACATAAATGCTTGGGCTTGCTCAGGGTTGACCCTGAGCGGTCCTTCATGCACTGCATTAAAGGGTGGAGCGTTCGGCTGAGCTCACGCCGAAACCTTGGTGCCGTCGAATGGGTCAAATTTGCAAGAGGAGGTGCGGAGATGGAGATTAAGATGATTGGAGTGGTTGGAGCAGGGCAGATGGGCAGCGGGATTGCTGAGGTTGCCCTCACTTCTGGATTCAATGTCGTGATGAGGGATGTGACTATGGAGGCAGTCCAGAAGGGAAGACTGAGAATTGTTACAGATTTTGATAGGCGTATCCAAAAAGGGAAAATGACGGCCACTGAAAAAGAAGCGATCCTCCAGAGGCTCTCGACAACGATAAAGATGGAAGATTTTAAAAATTGTGATTTCATCATTGAAGCGGCCATTGAGAATATTCCTTTAAAATGGGATATTTTTAGGAAACTCGACGAAGTGACACGGAAAGAAACAATTCTTGCAAGTAATACTTCTTCGATCGCCATCACCCGGATCGCTTCCGTCACCCAGAGGCCGGATCGCGTGATCGGAATGCATTTTTTCAATCCAGCGCCCGTGATGAAATTGATTGAAATCGTCCGGGGACTGGTCACGTCCGATGAAACATTCCATATCACCCGAGACCTCAGCCTGAAAATGAGGAAAACACCTCTGGAGGCGAATGATTTTCCCGGTTTTATATCGAGCCGGCTGATCTTTAGTTATATGAATGAAGCTATCTACACCTTTTATGAGGGCTTGGGAAAGGCAGAAGATATTGATGCCATCATGAAGATGGGGGCCAATCATCCGATGGGCCCTTTAGAGCTTGCTGATTTAGTGGGACTGGATACTGTTCTGTCCGTCATGAGTGTTCTCCAGGAAGCATTTGGAGATAAATATCGGCCCTGCCCTCTTCTCACGAAGTATGTCGAAGCCGGGTATTTGGGAGTGAAGATGGGTAGAGGATTTTATTCATATGGAGAAAAGAAATGATCGCATTTGACTTAACGCCGGAACAGAGGACCCTTCAAGAAAGGGCAAGACGATTTTCTAAAGAGGTGATCCTGCCCGTGGCAGCCCAACATGATCGGGATGGAACCTTTCCTCTTGATGTGATGGAAAGGGCTCACCAGGAGGGGTTCTTCACCCCGCTGGTTCCCCAAAAATATGGGGGGCAAGGTTTAGGAGTATTGGATAACTGCATTATCTCAGAAGAACTGGCAGCAGGCTGCATGGGGATCTATGTCTCCATCTTTGTGAGCACGTTAGCGCTTTATCCCATCATTAAATTTGGGACGGAAGAGCAGAAGGAGCGATTTCTCAGGCCTTTCTGTTCGAAGTTTAGCATCGCCTCTTACTGTTTGAGTGAAGTGGCAGTGGGATCGGATCCTGCTTCCATGCGGACGACTGCCATTCTCGATGGAGACCACTATCTCCTCAATGGAGCCAAGATGTGGATTACCAATGGAGGATATGCCGATTTTTATCTTGTGTTTGCTACTACGGACCCTCAAAAAAAGTATAAAGGGATCATTAGCCTCATCGTCCCTTCCAACTTAGAAGGAGTTAGTCATGGGGAACCGATTGATAAGATGGGCCAGAGGGCCTCTAATACCACTCCTGTGATCTTCAAAAATGTCAAGGTTCCAAAGAAAAACTTGCTCGCGGGAGAAGGGGATGGTTTTAAAAAGGCGATGGCTGCCCTCGATATCACCCGACCGATGATTGCTGTAGGATCTGTGGGGATTGCACGAACGGCCCTGGAATTGGCCGTCCAATATGCCAAAAAAAGAATCCAATTTGGAGTTCCCATTGCTCAGCATCAGGCCGTGCAATTTATGTTAGCGGATATGGCCAAGGATATTGAGGCGGCCAGGCTCCTGGTCTGGAAAGCCGCTTGGCTGGCGGATCAGGGAATTCGGAATTCGAAAGAGGCGGCCATGGCAAGGGCCTTTGCTGCGGATATAGCGATGCGAGTGACGACGGATGCCGTTCAAATCTATGGGGGAATGGGATACACGAAATGGCATCCGGTGGAGAAATTGATGAGAGATGCAAAGGTCATCCAGATCTATGAGGGGACAACCCAGATCATGAGGCTCGTCATTGCCCGGCAATTGCTTCAGGAGACGGAGAGGACTCTTTATTAAAATGGTATTCAACATCAACCCGATATTCTCTTCCTTGAAGATCCTTCTCTAAGAAGAGAAATCTTGGGGTTATGTTTCATTGACCCTATTGGTGACGATAAAAAAATATAACAGAGTAAACAGACCTATTATTCGATGATAATCGCTTCCACAGGGCAGGATGTTGCTGCCCCTTTAACTTTTTCTTCAAGATCTTTAGGAACATTCTCCATCTTGGCTACCGCCACATCCCCTTGCATTTCAAAAACTTCAGGGCATTCGTCCACACATGTCTCGTCACCAACACAAGTTTCCTTATCAACACGGACCTTCATTTTTTTCTCCTTTCTAACTCATTCTCTAAAATATGGTATGTAAGTTTGCACTTTCAGTCAAAGTTGTCAACAAAAATTTTCATTCAAATAAAGCTCTGGATAGGAGAGGGCATCAAAAACAAAAAAGTCCCTCCAATAAATCGGAAGGGCCTAGAAATTTTAGGGTTGATCCCTTCTATTGAACCGTTACATTCACCTTATGCTCCCAGTCCTTCATGGGGGCGAAGATTCGAAGAAGGCCGCTTTCATACTTGGCCTCAGTCTTTTCAGGCATTACCTCATGGGCCAACATAAAGCAGCCCGAATAATCTGTATCTTCGCCCCGAGGGGCTGAGACGCAAAAACTATCTTTTCTCATCTCGAGTGAGATATCTTTTTTATCGACACCCGGCAGTTCCATATCAATTCTGAGGCGTCCTCCTTGATCGTCATGAGAAAAGCAGGCGCATGGCATTACTTTTATTCTGTCGTTCATAAAAACACCTCCTCTCTCTACAAAAAATATAATAATGATGCTTCAAAAATTCAAGATGAATGGGAACGGAATTTATGATATAAAAATAATTAGTTACCCTTTTAAGAGAAAGCCTCTGGTTTAGAGGTTGTGAGGAATCCATATGGGAATGACATTGGCTGAAAAGATATTGAGTGAGCATGTGGAGAAAGAGGTCCGACAGGGGGAAATTGCCGTGGTTAAAGTGGACCTCGCATACACCCAGGATGGAACAGGCCCTTTAGCCGTAAGAAAGATCCAGGAGATGGGCTTTAAGGAGGTTTATAATCCCAAGAAAACCATCTTCTTTTTCGACCATGCCGCCCCCAGCCCAAGGTTTGAATTGAGTAACGACCACACTTTTATGAGGGATTTTGCTAAGAGGACCGGAAGTCAGGTTTCAGATGTGGGTAACGGTATCTCTCATCAAGTTGTGGCGGAAAGGGAGGTGAAGCCAGGGGATGTGGTGATCGGAGCCGATTCCCATACCTGCACAGGAGGCGCTTTGGGGGCCTTTGCCACTGGGGTAGGTTCAACGGATGCTGCAGTGGCCATGGTACTTGGTAAAATTTGGTTAAGGGTGCCGGAGACGATTCGGGTCGTTGTGGAAGGGAAGCTTCCCATCGGTGTTTATGGGAAGGATATCATCCTCCATCTGATTGGAAAGATTAGTGCGGCCGGGGGGACATACAAAGCGTTGGAGTTTACAGGAGACACAATTGAAAGTCTCAAGATGGCGGGGAGGATGACGATTGCCAATATGGCTGTAGAGGCTGGGGCCAAGGTAGGGCTCTTTCCCTCCGATGAAATCACTCGGAGTTGGTTGAATCGAATGGAGAGGCCTCAAGATTTCAGGAAGCTATCTCCCGATCCAGATGCGGTTTATGAAAAGACGGTGATGATCAATGCCAAAGAACTCAAACCCACCATCGCCTGTCCCCATCAGGTAGACAATATCAAGACCATCGACGAAATCGGTGATGTCAACGTGGATCAGGTCTATCTCGGGACCTCTTGTAATGGGAGGCTGGAAGACTTTCAAATTGCAGCCAAGATATTAAAAGGGAAAAAGATTCATCCTAAAACCCGGATGATTGTCACACCTGGTTCTCGATTGGTTTATTTGGAAGCTTTGAGAGATGGAGCCCTGGAAACGCTTATCGAATCGGGTGCCATAGTAATGCCTCCTGGATGCGGGGCCTGTGTAGGACTTCATGAAGGCGTTTTAGGAGATGGAGAAGTTTGCCTGGCTACCCAGCCCAGAAATTTTAAAGGGAGGATGGGAAGCCCGAAATCATTCATCTATCTTGGGTCTCCGGCTATTGCCGCTGCCACAGCCATTGAAGGCAAGATTGCCGACCCGAGAAAATATTTATGAGGAGGAGTCCATGGAAGGGAAGGTGTGGAAGTTTGGCGATGCCATCAGCACAGACCATATCATTCCGGGACGCTATTTCTATCTGCGATCCAATTTACCTGAATTGTCGAAACATATACTGGAGTATGAGAGACCCGGGTTTTCTGATATGGTCTCCCCAGGTGATTTTATCGTAGCCGGTCAAAATTTTGGCCTGGGTTCCAGCCGGGAGCATGCAGCCATCGTGATCAAGATGAACGGTATTCAGGCGGTTCTCGCAGAAAGTTTTGCTCGGATTTTTTATCGAAACTGTTTTAATAATGGCCTGCCGGCCATCATCTGTGATACAAAGAAGTTCAGGGAGGAAGATGTCATAGAACTCTTCGTTGACGAAGGGAAGATTATTAACCATACAAGAAATGAAACCATCGCGTTCACTGCGCTTCCACCGGTGATGAAGAGGATTCTCAGCGATGGCGGACTGGTCGAGCATGTGAAGAGATACAAAGATTTAAAACTATTTTAATTGGTTTGCGGACGCGCGTCACGCCTGCCTGGCGGTAGGCAGGGACGCGGAAAACGTTTTTAAAGGAGGTTAGTAAATGGAATGGTTAAAGGCTTTTGCTATGTTGATCGGAAGAATTCTTCTCGTATTAATTTTTCTCAATTCAGGGATCGGAAAGATCGGGAATTTCGAAGGAACGGCAAAGTACATGGCCGGTCATGGCATGCCTTATGCCAATTACCTCCTTGTCGGCGCCATCTTTTTTGAATTGGTTGGAAGCCTCACGGTCATATTGGGGTGCTTCACCCGATTTGGAGCTCTTTTACTTCTCATCTTCTTAATCCCCACGACTCTCATCTTCCATACAAATTTTGTTGATCCGATGCAAAAGATTCACTTTATAAAGAATGTGAGCATGTTTGGGGGATGTTTCATCCTCCTCGCTGCGGGAGCGGGCCGATTCAGTTTGGATTACCTTTTAAGGGGGAAGAAAAAATAAAATGGGCGTGGGGCGTTTGGAAGTCTGGTGGAAGGCCTTCCGGTTTCATTTCACCTCAGCCAGTTTCATGCCAGGGATACTGGGTGGGATGATTGCCTGGACCACCGATGGAAGATTTCTCCCAGGATATTTCCTTTTGGTGATCCTGGGCCTTCTCCTCAATCATATGGCTCTGAATATGACGGATGACTATTATGACTTCCGCCATCTGGTGGATGTCTTTGCCACCGATGGGAAAAACCCCTATACCGGTGGAAGTGGACTCCTTTCCTCAGGTCTGATTCAACCTCAGAGGATGCGAGATGTTTTTGTCACCTTCTACATTATTGCTATTGGCATTGGTGTTTTTCTGGGTGCAATGAGAGGAACTTTTATCCTTCTTCTTTTGGCCATTGGTTTTTTCTGTGCCTATTTTTACACCGCGCCACCCATCCGATTTGGGTATCGAGGTCTGGGGGAAATGGCGCAGCTTCTCTGTTTTGGACCAGGCATCGGTATTGGAGCTTATTATGTCCAAGTTCAAAGAATTTCCTGGGAGGCTTTCTGGGGGACCCTTCCTTTTGGGATCATGCTCTTTTCAATGATCACTATTAATGAGATCCCTGATTATTTTGAAGACCGAAAAGGAGGGAAACTGAACTTAGTGGTTCGCTTCGGCAGGGAGGCAGGAGTCTGGCTATTTATCCTGAGCCTCTTTTCAGCTTATGGGGCGATTGTGACGGGAGTGATCTTGGGAAGAATTCCTGTTCTGGGATTGATCTCTTTGCTGACCCTTCCGATTGCTTACAAGACCATTTCCATTTTAAAAGCTTTTTATCAGGAACCAATCAAGATGGCCCCTGCCAATCTGGGAATGATCTGTACCCATAATTTTACAGCCATCTTACTCATTCTCGCATACTTTATCGAAGGGTTTAAATCAGATGCGCTGATTCCCTCCTTCCTACCGTTGATCGTCTTAATCGTTCTTTACATTCCCATCGCCAGGCTGATCGGAAAGGCAGTGTCCTCACGGAAGAGAGAGAAGGTTGAAGAAGCAATCATCCAAACATGAAAGGAGAAAATAGCATGACAAAAGAAGAATTTTATCTTTTAGAATTCACCGGATCAGAGTGACCCCACTGCCATAAAATGGATCCTCTCGTGGAGAGGTTAGAGGATGAAGAAGGTGTAAACATAGCGCGACTCGAAATATGGCACAACGAAGCCAATGCCAAACTGATGAAGGAGTACGATAAAGGTTATTGCGGTGGAGTCCCGTTTTTCTTCAATAAGAAGACGGGAAAGTGGATCTGTGGCTCAGCCGACTACGACCGATTGAAGAAGTGGGCACTTGAATAGAGAAAGTTTTAGGTCGCAAGTTTAAAGTGTCAAGTTAAAAAGCCTTGAACTTGAAACTAAAAACTTTAGAAGGAGATGCTATGAGCTTGATGGAGGATTACCATCCACTCAAGGGGAAGATGTTTCAGATTCTTAAACCTGATGGAACGCTTTTGCCAGATGCAAAGCCCCCACTCAGTGACCAGGAGACATTTAATCTTTATCAAAAAATGCTTTTCATCCGAATGGCGGATCAGAGGGCGTTGATGCTTCAAAGGCAAGGTCGGATGGGAACTTATGCACCCCTTTGGGGTCAGGAGGCTTGCCAGGTCGGGAGTGCCTTTGTGCTTCAAAAAGGGGATTGGGTCTTTCCTGCTTTTAGAGAACTGGGAGCGGCTTTGATGATGGGGATTTCGCTGAAAGCCGTCTTTCTTTACTGGATGGGAAATGAAGAGGGAAGCCGGGCTCCGGAAGGAATCAATGTCCTGCCTGTCTCAGTCCCTGTGGGCACTCATCCCCTTCATGCTGTAGGAGTGGGCTGGGCAGGGAAGCTCAAGGGCGATAAGATCGTCACCATTGCCTACTTCGGAGACGGTGCAACCTCCAAAGGCGATTTCCATGAAGCGATGAACTTCGCGGGTGTCTTCAAAACCCCGACCATCTTCTTCTGTCAAAACAATCAATTCGCCATTTCAGTTCCGAGAAAAATGCAGACTGCCTCAGGGACGATTGCTCAGAAGGCGATTGCCTATGGATTCGATGGGATTCAAGTAGATGGTAATGATCTCTTTGCCGTCTTTGAGGCGACGAAGGAGGCAGTGGAAAAAGCCCGCTCCGGAGGAGGGCCTGCATTCATTGAAGGAGTGACCTATCGTTTTGGACCTCACACCACTGCAGACGATCCAACCAAATACCGAAAGGATCAGGAAATAGAGCCATGGAAGCCACTCGACCCAATGGTCAGGTTGAGACTTTATCTCAAGGAGAAAGGCCTCTGGAGCGAAGAGGTTGAACAGCGATTAACCGAAGAGGCACAGGAGGAGATCGATCAGGTGGTGAAGGACGCAGAAGCTGTTCCTGTACCGGGAGTGGAAGAAATTTTTAAATATGTCTATGCGGAGATGACACCACAGTTAAAAGAACAATTGGATTATTTAAAATCGACCTTAGGATGAAAACTCCATATACTTCCCTCCCCCTTGATGGGGGAGGGCTTGCCCTGTGGAGTATGTTCCGTTACTCCACAGGGTAGAGGTGGGGGTGAAGAGGAAGATTTAGTTCCCCCTCACCTTAATCCTCTCCCGCCAGGGGAGAGGAAAAAATAGGACAAGATAAGAGAGGATTAGCGATGGCTAAACTAAATATGGTAGAGGCAATCAATCTTGCTCTTCGAGAGGAGATGGAAAGAAATAACCGAGTGGTTGTCTTGGGTGAGGATGTAGGAAGAGAAGGGGGTGTCTTTCGTGTTACGGACGGACTCCAAGAGAAATTTGGCGCTGATCGAGTCATTGATACACCTTTAGCAGAGTCAGGGATTGTAGGGACAGCCCTGGGAATGGCTATTTATGGAATTCGTCCGGTTGCAGAAATTCAATTTGATGGTTTTCTCTATCCCTGCCTCGATCAGATCACCAATCACATCGGTCGGATGAGAAACCGATCAAGAGGAAGGTTCACCTGTCCTTTAGTCATCAGGGTTCCCTATGGAGGTGGCATCCACGCACCCGAACATCACTCCGAAAGCCCTGAGGCTATTTTAGCTCATACCCCGGGAATAAAAGTTGTCATCCCTTCGACTCCCTACGAAGCCAAAGGACTTTTGCTCTCTTCCATCCGTGACCCAGACCCTGTTCTTTTCTTAGAACCCAAACGCATCTATCGTGCGATCCGAGAAGAGGTTCCAGAAGGAGAATATACCATTCCTCTTGGAAAGGCGAGATTGGTTCAAGAGGGGAAGGATGTGACCGTCGTAGCTTGGGGGGCAATGGTTCGTGAGGTGCTGAATGCTGCGGAGCAGTTGAAGGGGGATAAAATTGAAGCAGAAATTATTGATCTCAGAACCATCTCACCCATGGATGTCGAGGCCATTGTCACCTCGATTCGAAAGACAGGAAGAGGAGTTATTGTTCACGAGGCGCCCAAGACCTGTGGCCTGGGCGCTGAGATTATTGCCCTTATCAACGAAAAGGCTCTTCTTTCCCTTCAAGCGCCCATTGAGAGGGTGACAGGGTTTGATATCCCTGTTCCCCTGATGAAATCTGAGCATTATTATCTTCCCAATCCTAAACGGATTGTGATGGCAGTGAAGAAGGTGATGAGCTTCTGAATGGAATACTGGAATAATGGAATGAGGGGGTTCAAAAATGAAAAAGCTGATCTTGTTTTTACTTTCATATAAATTTATCCTCCCATTATTCCAATATTTCACCATTCCAATATTCCAACAAGAGTTCTTCGACGGAGGACTTTATGGCTTACGAATTTAAATTTCCTGATATCGGAGAAGGTTTGACAGAAGGCGAGATTGTTCGCTGGTTGGTCAAAGAAGGAGATGAGGTAAAGGAGGGACAACCTCTCGTTGAGGTTGAGACCGATAAGGCTCTTGCAGAGATTCCTTCTCCAAAGACCGGAGTGATTCTAAAGATACTGGCTAAAGAGAAGGAGATTGTAAAAGTTGGTCAGGTGATTGTAGTGATCGGGGAGAAGGGAGAAGCATTGGCCGCTCCACCTCCAAAACCTAAGTCAGTGGGTGTCGTAGGTGAACTGGAAGAGGCACCCGAAGAAGTCCCTGCAGTCGCAGCAAAGGCTGAACCTGCTAAGACAGTTCTGGTCAGTGAACATGCTCTGGCAACACCCGCTGTTCGGGTTTTGGCAAAAGAGTTGGGCGTTGATATTAACAAAGTGCAGGGTACGGGGCCTGAAGGAAGGGTTTTAGAAAAGGATTTGAGACAGCTTGCAGAAGGCAAAGAGAAGCCTGTCGAAGAAATGAAGAAACCCGTGAAGGTTAAAAAATATGACCTATACGGTTATGTCGAGCGTATTCCTCTGCGAGGTGTTCGGCGTTCCATTGCCAAGGCAATGGTTAAATCGAAATATACTGCCCCTCATGTAACGGCTATGGATGAGGCTGATGTCACGGAATTGTGGAAGATCAGGGAGAAAGAGAAAAAGGCAGCCGAGAAGAAAGGGATCAAATTGACCATCCTGCCTTTTATTATCAAATCTGTGCTCGCCGGTCTCAGTGAACATCCCTATCTCAATGCCTCGCTGGATGATGAAAATGAAGAGATCATCCTGAAAAAGTATTTTAACATTGGGGTCGCCACCGATACTCCCGAAGGCCTGATGGTTCCTGTGGTGAAAAATGCGAAGGAGAAGTCTATCTTCCAGATAGCGGAAGAATTAACAAAGTTGGCGCAGGAGGCACGGGACCGGACCATCGACCTGGCTGACTTGAAAGGGGGAACCTTTACCATCTCCAACTACGGGGCATTAGGAGGAATATATGCCACTCCGATCATTAACTACCCCGAAGTGGCGATTCTGGGTGTCGGAAAAATTAAAGACACACCCGTAGTGAAAAATGGAAAAGTAGTGGTTCGAAAAATACTCAGCCTGGCCCTCTCTTTTGACCATCGGGTAGTGGATGGTGGAGAGGGAGCCCGATTTCTCAACACGGTTATCGCCCACCTCGAAGACCCCGACCTTATTCTGTTAGAGACCTGAAGTTTCATGGTCATGCATCCCCCCTGCACCCCACATGATGCAGGGGGAATAACCCCCCCCCTCAATATTCTCCACTACAAAAATTTATGATTAAGTACTTGACAAATGTTTTTTGTTCGTTTAATATCAGCAGTAACTGATAATTCTGATTATTTAATGTTATCAGAAAAAACTGTAATAGGAGGCAATGAAATGTCTAAAAAAAGTCAAAAGGCCTGCTGCTCACCTGTGGAAATGGGAATGAATTATTGCAAAGTCGAATCGGTCATCACCGTCGATGAACGAGGACAGATGGTGCTTCCCAAAGAATTGAGAGATAGGGCAAATATCCGTGCAGGGGATAAGCTGGCTATTATCAGTTGGGATAAAGGCGGTGAGGTTTGCTGCATCTATTTGATCAAGGCAGAACATCTCGCAGAGCGCGTAAAGGATTTTCTCGGACCGATGATGAAAGGCATGGCTGCCACTTAATATCATGACAAAGGGGACAGTCCCTTTCTGAAAAGGGACTGTCCCACTAATAATGGAGAGTTCTTATGGATGAGGCAAAAGAATACCTCTTAGAACAACTGGAAGATCTTTCTAAACCTACAAGCTGTTGACCACAAAGTGGAGCGGCTCAGTTGAGCCTTCCCAGTTTGAAACAACCCTTTGTCATTGGCTCAATCCAAACCTCGGTTGGCCCTGTGCCTCAGGTTTCGTCCTCTCTTGTTTGGGCAGACCGTTTAGGAACTTATAAAGCTCGTTGGGGGATAGGCCGCATGTATTACACCATCGAACCCGGTCTTTATGCCTTGGGAAAACCCGAT
Organism: Thermodesulfobacteriota bacterium; assembly: GCA_049513055.1. Taxonomy (GTDB): domain Bacteria; phylum Desulfobacterota; class BSN033; order BSN033; family UBA1163; genus UBA1163. The sequence goes on along the minus strand of JBEKWN010000001.1, from coordinate 86,939 downwards.
GAACAGTCCCCGGTCTTAGTCACAGCCAATTACAAGATGAGCTTTGACAAGTTGCGCGAGATATTGCCAGGCCAGGACATCTGGATACTGGTTCTGGATACTAAAGGTATCAATGTCTGGTGTGCTTCGGGTAAGGGAACTTTTGGGACGATGGAGCTCGTTGGCCGAATCGAATCAAGCGGTTTAAACCAAATTGTCACGCATCGTGAATTGATTTTGCCCCAATTGTCTGGTCCAGGAGTTGCGGCTCACCATGTCAAAAAATTATCCGGTTTTAAAGTTATTTACGGCCCCATCAGGGCGACAGATCTACCGACTTTTTTGGAGGACGGGCTTAAAGCGACACCAGAGATGAGGCTTAAAACCTTTACAACATGGGAGCGTGTGGAACTCATTCCGATGGAGCTTATCGGGGCTTTAAAAGCAGGTCTTATCATGATCCCTATTTTTTTCCTCTTAACTTTTTTTGGGAATTCAGGAGGGGTTTGGACAAATGCCTTGAGTCATGGTCTTTTCTCGGTTCTATCACTCCTGATTGCCATTCTGGCCGGTGCTGTTTTAGCACCCTTATTCCTACCCTGGCTGCCAGGCCGGGCCTTTTCGGTCAAAGGCCTCAGTCTGGGGGTTCTTTTCGCTGTCATCCTATCGGCTTCTCACTGGGGTGATTGGATCACCAGGGCAGGCCGTTTCGAAATCATGGCCTGGCTCCTTCTCATACCTGCTGCTTCGGCTTATCTCGCGATGAATTTCACCGGAGCCTCGACTTATACTTCTCTATCCGGGGTTAGGAAAGAAATGCGCTGGGCGTTACCACTGGAGATCGGTGCTGGAATTGTAGGACTCGGTCTTTGGTTCGGATCAAACTTCATCGCATAAGGAGTTCAAATGATGAACCATTTGATTTATCTTAGAGATGTCGTCACATTAAAGATTGATCAGAAAAAATGTATGGGGTGTGGGATGTGTCTTTTGGTCTGTCCCCATGCTGTCTTGGGCCTGACAAATGGCAAAATTGAGATTGCTAATCAAGATGCTTGTATGGAGTGTGGCGCCTGTGCCCGAAATTGTCCTGCCGAAGCCCTGTACGTGCGCTCAGGGGTAGGCTGTGCAGTTGCGGTGATCAACGCCATGCTGGGTCGAAAAAGCTCTTCCTGCTGTTGTGTGGTAGATTCGGAAGAAAAATCAGGCGATCTTTCCGAAAGCTCTCCAGGTGCTAATCGTCCAGACTGTTGTTAGCAGAGGTAAAGTGCTAAAGAAAAATAGTTAGGATCAACCTTTCATAATTATTTTGTTGTCTTGATATACTATTAGAGTGGCTATAGTTTTTTTTCTTAGACCAGCTGGAATTCTTTATAAGGAACGATCTCCGCTGGATTGAATAACCCTGAAGTTAAGGCTGGTCAGTACATGATTCCCATCTCGTGCTTCAGCCTTCCAGTTTCCAGTGTGTTGTGGCCGGAAGGTGAAATAACTGTAAACTGACCACGCTGGAGGCTTGACATCGATTTCCATTCGATAGTGCTCCTTACCTTCCCATAGCCATATATGGGCAATCTTTCCCACTCTCGGGGTCTTGATTCTTGTGAAGAAGTAACCCTTTTGGTTATTAGATGTAAATTCTGAACATTTCCCGGTCAGAAACTGTTGAAAGCCCTCTCTTTCAATGCCTGTCCCGATGCTGGCCTCGAGAATTTTGAAATCAGGAGTCTGTTGCGCCGCAACATCCTTAACTTCCAACTTCTCTAACCCTGAAAGCTCCTTTTGTTGAACTGGAAAAATTCTTTGAACCCTCACCTTTTGCTGGATTGCCGGAGTGGGTAAGATAGGAGGTGATGAGATCGCTTTAGGTTTCTTTTCTATAGGATGGCGTGCGGGATAGGAGATTAAAAGTACCGTGAAGAGAATCACTGCGAAGATTAGAGAGAAAAGAAACCATAGTCTGACACTCTTTTTCACGGGGGGAACCTGCTGTTGCAACTCGATGGGCTCGGGAGGAATAAGACTTTTTAGATAATTTTCATATTGGAGAACAATATCTTTCGGATTGATGGCGAGATATCTGGCAAAAAGGCCCAAGTACCCTTTAACATAAAGGGCAGGGGGAAGAAGCTCATATCTATCTTCTTCGATGGCTTTGAGGTGGTGCTCCCTTATCTTGGTAAACTTAGAAATTTCCTCCAGCGAGATGTTTCGTGTCTCCCTTTCTTTTTTTAAAAATTTACCTGGAGACTCCATAATTGCTTATACCGGAAGAAAATCCATCTTGTTATTTGATGCCTTACACTATTATAAGTGTAAATATAGACCTGACAAGGACTAACCTGAATAAATTTAAGCAATTGTCGTACCAAAGAATAAGAATCATAATATATTGAAATTTAAGAATATTATGAAATGAATGGATCAATGAATTGCAATTTTGTGCCAAATTTTGGCTCCTTTGTGACTATTTATCAAAAGAGGAAAAGGAATGAGCACCCACAATAAAAGAGGGCAGGCCAAATGGCCTGCCCTCTTGGTAAACGCACTGTTTCCGTCACCACTCCTTTTCTTTGAGTATGTTATTTTTGTAGTTGTTTTCTGATTAATGCATTCCTGGACCAGGACCGTGTGCTTCGCATCATTGAATGACAACATGGATGCCTGCCTTATCACCTCACCATAGATCACACCTAAGCTTCCCTGGTCAGAAAGGGAAGGGATAAACCATCTGCCCTGCAATATCTGAGAGATATTGGGAAGAGCAATCTGGAAGTTTCTATCGAAAGGGGTGAGATGTTCTACGAGGTGGACCTGATGAAACTGAGCCCTTCTGGCAAGCATGGTTGTAATAAAGGCAACGCCAAAGCTACCTCCAAGGTTTCTCAAAAGGTTGAATATCCCCGTTGCATTTCCCATCTCTTCCTTTCTTATGCTTGACATAGTCATCGTTGTAAGGGGGATAAAGAGAAAACCCATACCCACACCCAGTACGACTCTTGGCCAAAAGACGGTATTGAAATCAACATTAAGATTAAACTGTCCCATCATATGGACTGAATAACCAGCCACAGCAATGCCAAAGGCAAGGATCACCTTTGGATTGATCTTTGTTATAAGTTTCCCTGCTATGGGCATGGCGATCATTGTGGCAATGCCACCGGGGCCGAGCGCCAGGCCTGCCAGGAAGGACGTATATCCCATTAACGTCTGGAGGAAAATGGGCAACAGTACAATGCTCCCAAAGAGGTTGAAGAAAACGAAAAACATGATGATATTTCCTGTGCTGAATGAAAGGTTTTTAAAAGTCCGCAGATTAACGATAGGATTCTCTGCAAAAAACTCTACCAGGATAAACATGATCAAAGAGGAGATAGAGATATAGCTCATCCAGGTGATGAAGCCGGATGAAAACCAGTCTTCCCTCTCTCCTTTGTCAAGGACGATCTGAAGACATCCCAGGCCAATCACTAAAAATAAAAGCCCCCAGTAATCAATCTTCATTTTTATTCGCTGCATGTAAGGGGGGTCGATGATAAAAAACAGGGTCATCAGGATTGAGATGATTCCTATGGGGACGTTGATGTAGAATATCCAGTTCCAGGACCAGTTGTCTGTAACCCATCCTCCAAGTAGCGGGCCAATAATGGGTCCGAACATGATGCCGACGCCGAAGATCGCCATGGCCATCCCATGCTGATGGGGGGGAAATGTTTCCAGAAGAATGGCCTGAGAGATGGGCTGAAGGGCGCCGCCCCCCAAACCTTGGAGGACTCTGAAAAATACAAGGCTCTGGAGATTCCATGAAGAGCCGCACATAAAGGAACTGAATGTAAAAAGGGAGATAGAGAAGATGAGATAATGTTTTCTTCCAAAGAGCCTGCTCAGCCATCCGGTGATAGGGATGATAATGGCGTTGGATACAAGATAAGAGGTAATCGTCCAGGTGGATTCATCAATCCCTGCGGAGAGGCTTCCGCGGATATGATCGAGAGAGACGTTGACGACCGATGTGTCCACGATCTCGATGAGGGTAGGAAGCATGACTGTGATGGCAACAATCCACCTGTTCATACCCACTTACGTCTCATTTGGAATTAACCAAAACCGTGGGAACCACAGACATCCCGATCCTTAAGTTATGGGAAGGATCTGTGCCTTGATCAAGAATAATTTTGATGGGTATTCGCTGGACTATCTTGACATAGTTTCCTGTTGCATTCTCGGGTGGTAAGAGGGAGAAAACAGCACCTGTACCTGACATGAGGCTCTCCACTCTTCCGTAGAATTTCTTTCCCGGAAAGGTGTCCACCTTTATTTCTACCTTCTGTCCAGGTTTTACCCTCTCCAGTTGAGTCTCTTTATAGTTAGCAGTGATCCAGATATCTTTCTGAGAAAGAGGAACAACGGCCATGAGGGGCTGGCCGGCTTGAATCTGATTCCCAATCTCCACCGTTCGCTTTGTGATGTAACCGTCCGTCGGTGAATAAATCTTTGTATAACTCAGATTCAGTTCTGCCCCTTTCAAGACAGCCTCTCTCTGCCGAACCTGGGCCTCCTGCGTAGGTAGACCTGATTCTGTCTGTTTGATCAGTGACTTCTGCGTTTCAAGAGATGCCTCAACTTGTTTGACCTGATCCTGTGTGGCCTTCACCTGAGCAACAGCCACCTCATACCTGGTTTTTGCGCTGTCATATTGTTGTTTTGGAATCACCTCTTTTTTAAAAAGGGATTCAGCCCTTTGATAGTCTACTTTTGCCAAGTCGAGATTGGCCTTCTGGAGTTCGAGGTTAGCCCGGGCCGCTTCTAGTGAAGCCATGATCTCAGTCAGTTGCTTTTTAACGGTTTCCACTCTGTTCCGGATTTCAGATAGTCTTTCCTTCTCGGTCTCAAGCCCAGCCTGGGTATCCTTAACTCGGACATCATAATCCGCCGGATCGATCTCAAGAATAGAATCGTTTTTCTTTACGGACTGATTGTCGTTGACATAAAGAACTTTAACGGTTCCCGGGATCTTCGAAGCAATGACGTGGATTCTCCCATCGACAAAAGCATCATCGGTTGAGATGTGGGTTGCTTTATATTCTCTATAAAAAAAGAGCACCACCGCTCCAATAACAATCAGGAGGGGAAATATTATAAAAGCAACGATCTTTTTTCTCCAGTTGTTTGGTTTGCCTTCGTTCTCTTCCACGGATACCTATTCCCCCCATCCAATAAAACTTTTCTACTATGTTAGTGCGTCGTTGGTTATTTGTAAAGCTTTTGATGATGATTTTCAGGCCTTTTTTTTGACACATAGATATTCATTGCTTTTTAAGCCGATTTTTATTAATTAGATTTTAAGGAGGTGCTCCATGGATCGAAGAAGAGAAGGGATCGGTGACCTGTATCATCAAGAGACGAAATATCGAAGAGAGGCAATGCCGCAAGGTGGGCTCGATTGGGCACATCAACCTTCTCCCTATAAAGAATTTGCTTATGCATTAAAACATTTTCCCATTCGTCCTCTTGAACAAAAGGGTGGAAAATCCCTTTGGGAGACGATCGCTCAAAGGCGATCCATCAGGGAATTTTCTAACCAGTCTATTACCTTCCCTGAACTTTCCCAATTGATCTGGGCTACCCAAGGGATCACTTTGAGGGCATTGGGATTTGAATTCAGGGCTTCGCCCTCTGCCGGTGCCCTTTACCCGATTGAGACTTATCTTGTGGTGAACCGAGTTGAAGAAATTCCACCAGGACTCTATCATTACAATGTGAAAGGGGCCCAACTCATTCTTTTGAAGGAAGGTCATTTGGGTCCTGAGCTTTGTCAAGCTGGATTGGGTCAGGAGATGCTCGAAGAGGCTTCGTGCGTTTTTGTCTGGACGGCCATTGTTGAACGATCGAAGTGGAAATATCGGGAGAGAGCTTATCGTTACATCTACATGGATGTGGGACATATCGGTCAGACTTTATATTTAGCTGCTACAGCATTGAACCTTGGTTGCTGCACGGTGGGTGCCTTCTTTGATGAAGAGGTAGACCGTGTAATTGGTGTGGATGGAAGGAACGAAATTTCTGTCTATCTTGGAGCAGTGGGGCGGCCGAGATAGAAAAGTTCGCCTTTTCACCCCACCCTCTCCCCTTGGGGGAGAGGGTGGGGTGAAGGAAATTTTAGTTTTAATTTTTCACTACGAACTCCGGACTATAATTTTAGTGTGGATTTAATACAATAGGGTCATAAAAAATACAGTCCATAATTTATTGAAATAAAAAGAAAATGTTATCTTTGAATTCATGCTAAAAAAATAATACCCCCTCTATAAGGATTACTTCTTAAAAGGCCCCCCAAACCTTCTGGTTTGAATGGCCTTCATTTTTGGTTTAAAAGCTGATCTTCATTGATTTTTGTCTGAAAATTCATTATTTATTAGAGATATAAAACTTTTAGAGAAAATGGAGGGTTCAGATGGAGAAGGTGGAGTTGAAAAAAGGTATTTATTGGGTTGGAGCGATTGATTGGAATATAAGAGACTTCCACGGCTATTCCACTCCTTATGGGACAACTTATAATGCCTATTTGATATTGGATGAGAAAAATGTTCTTGTGGATACGGTAAAGGCTCCGTTCTATCTCGAGATGTTAGGACGCATATCAGAGATCATCGATCCGTCAAAAATTGATGTGGTTGTTTCGAACCACGTGGAGATGGACCACTCCGGTTCGCTCACTCAGATTGTCGAACGGATTGGAAACCCTATTGTGATCACCTCTGAGAGGGGCCAGAAGGGTCTGACAAAACATTATAAGAAATCGCTGAAATTTAAGATCGTGAAGAGTGGAGAAACATTTTCCATCGGTCATCGGACCCTCACCTTTGTGGAGGCTCCAATGCTTCACTGGCCGGATAGCATGTTCACCTATATCAAAGAAGATCAGCTTCTTTTGCCGAATGATGCTTTTGGCCAGCATATTGCCTCTTCTCAAAGATTTGAAGATGAGGTAGGGGATGTGATAATGAAACACGCTGCAAAATATTATGCCAATATCCTCTGGCCTCTGGCGCCACTCATTTTGAAAAAAGTCGACGAAGTGGTAAAGATGGGAATCCCCATCGGTATGATTGCACCCAGCCATGGTCTTATCTGGAGAAAGGATCCCAGCCGAATCATTCAGGCCTATGTGGATTGGAGTCAGGGGAAGGTCGGGAATAAAATACTCGTCATCTATGATACGATGTGGGGAAGTACGGAGAGCATTGCCAAGGCTATCCTCAAAGGCTTGATTGAGGAGGGAGCCGAGGCAAGGCTTCTTCATCTTCGATCCAATCATCGGAGCGACATCATCGATGAGATGTTGGAAGCAAAGGGTATCCTTTTGGGATCCCCCACTTTGAATAACGGGATGTTTCCCACGATGGGAGATTTTCTAACCTATATGAAGGGACTGAAACCGAAAGGGAAAATCTTCGGCCTCTTTGGATCGCATGGATGGGGTGGAGGAGCGATCAAGGAGATGAGAAAGGCTCTCGAGCAGGAGAAATTCGAGATTTGGGAAAAGGAACTTCCTGTTCAATTTGTTCCAGATCCCGAAGAATTGAAAAGTGCGATTCAATTGGGAAAAGAATTTGCCCGGAAGGTTTTAGGTGGTTAAGGATGGGCGAAGAAATAGGTTCTTATGGCAAGGTTGTGATTGACCATTTGAGGCATCCGAGGAATATGGGCGAGATGGAGAACCCCGATGGAGTCGGAGAAGCTCAGAATCCTGCCTGTGGTGATACCATGCGGCTCTTTATCAAAGTGGATACGGATCGGATCATCGATGCGACGTTTCTGACCTTTGGGTGTGGGGCTGCCATCGCTTCTTCGAGCATCACTACAGAGATGATCAAAGGAAAAACGATTGAAGAGGTTCTTATGATTTCAGATCAGGTGATCGCCGAAGCCCTCGGTGGACTTCCACCGACCAAGGTCCATTGCTCCATCCTGGCAGAGAAAGCCATCCATGCGGCTGTTTTAGATTATCGGAAGAGGAGAGAGGGGTGATCAGATGATCGAAAAGGAATCTGCCCTCCGTTTATTAAAAAACGTGGTTCAAGAGTCCCCTGCGGATCAGACAGAAGCAATCCTCTTGACAGAAGATTCTTCCCTCACCCGTTTTGCCGACTCTGCCATTCACCAACATGTGGCCGAGAGAAACCAGACGCTCATCCTCCGAGTGGTTTTGGGGAGAAAGATTGCGGTGGTCACCACCAATATTTTTCTGCCGTCTTCAGTAAAAAGATCTCTTCGGAAAGCAATTTCTCTTGCCAGGGTTCAACAACCAAACGATGAATTTATTTCTTTGCCAGGGCCGAAACCCATTCCCGAGATCGAGACCTTTTCTGAAAATATTAGCCGCCTCACCCCAATTCGGAAGGCGAAGATGATCAAAGGCATCTTAACCTCTGTAAGGGGAAGAGAACTCAAAGTCTCTGGCGCCTTTTCGAATGGAGAGGTGGAATTAGCAGTGGTCAATTCACTCGGAGTGGAAGCTTATCAGAAATTTTCTGATCTGTTTCTCCATCTGATTGTAGAAAATGAGAAGAGTTCGGGTTATGCGAGTTTCGTCGCAAGGGACCCTGATCAATTAGATGTTGATTCTTTAACCCAAGAGGCGATCAGAAAGACATCCGGGGAAGAACCGATTCAGATTGAACCAGGAGAGTATGAGGTTATTTTAGAACCTTATGCAGTGAGTGAACTCTTGTCCTTTCTGGGCTATTTGGGTTTTCATGCCCTGGCTGTACAAGAAGGACGAAGTTTTTTCTCTAATCGGTTTGGGGAAAAAATGGTGAATGAAAAGGTGACAATTTACGATGACGGTCTTGACCCAGAAGGATTGAAAGTTCCTTTCGACTTCGAAGGCATTCCGAAGAAATGGGTCACCTTTTTTGACAGAGGGGTGGCAAAAGAGGTCACTTATGACTCCTTCACAGCCGGACGAGAAGGGAAGAACTCCACCGGGCATGCCTTGATCGCACCCAATACGGCAGGTCCCATTCCCATCAACCTTTTTATGAAGGAAGGGGAATCCTCCCTGGAGGAGATGGTCAAGTCTGTTCGAAAAGGAATTTATGTGACCCGATTCCATTATACCAATGTAGTGGAACCGATGAAAGCCGTCATCACTGGGATGACCCGGGATGGGACTTTTTTGATTGAAGGAGGGGAGATCAAAAGGCCGATCAAGAATCTTAGGTTTACAGAATCTATTCTAAGGGCTCTTTCTCAAGTGACCGCCATATCCAAGAATCGAAGAATTTGCTCTGAAGGAACGGTCTACTCAAGGCGTTTTATCACAGGTACCGTCGTTCCTGCTGTCAAAATAGATGGATTCAATTTCTCAGGAGTCTCGTCGCTGTAGAAAGCTTGTTTCCACATAAAGAGTGTAGGGGAGCCCCTCTGTGGGCTCCCGAAGCAGGCGGCCGCAGAGAGCCGCCCCTACGAGTTTCATTTTGATATGGAGATAGCGATGAAGGATCTTATCCAAAATATTCTCGATCTCGCAAAATTGAAAGGTGTGGAGTACGCCGATATTCGAAACGTTCACCGCCAGGATGAAGAGATCGAGGTGAAGAATGGGAAAGTGGAGGCTTTGATCCATGATGAGGATTTCGGCTTCGGGATCAGAGTCCTTTTCCAAGGTGCCTGGGGATTTGCCTGCAGCTCAAAAGTGACTAAGAGGGAGATGGAGACAGTTTTTGGCAAGGCATTAAAAATTGCCAAAGCCAGTTCAAAGGTCAGAGGGAAAGAGATCGTTTTCCAATCCATTTCTCCTGTAGTAGATAGATATAAAACCACAATTGCTATTGATCCATTTGATGTGGCTCCTGAAACAAAACTTAATCTTCTCCTTAAAGCCGATGAGATCATACGTAGAAATAAGAAGGTGAGGATTTCAGAAGCCTTTTTGGGTTCTTATAAAACAGAGAAGACATTTGCTTCCACTGAAGGTTCTTATATCGAGCAGGAGATTGTGGAGTGCGGGACAGGCATTTCAGCCACAGCCATTGAGGGAAGCGAGGTCCAGGTCCGATCCTATCCCAACTCTTTTCGGGGGAATTTTGCCACTCAGGGTTATGAGTGGATTGAAAAATTAGCCCTTCAGGATCAGGCAGAGAGGGTGGCTGAGGAAGCTTGGCAACTCCTTACGGCAAAACCCTGTCCTTCAAAAACCGCTACACTGATATTGGATAGTTCACAGTTGGCCCTTCAGATTCATGAATCCATTGGCCATCCCATTGAACTCGATCGAATTCTCGGGACCGAGGCCAGTTATGCCGGCACCAGTTTCTTGAAACCGGAGATGGTGGGTCATTTTAAATATGGTTCAGAATTGGTGAATATCGTTGCCGATGCTACCTATCCCGGTGGATTGGGAACTTTCGGTTATGATGATGAAGGGATGAAAGCTCAAAGAGTCCCCATTATCTCTCACGGGATCTTGGTCAACCTTTTAACATCGAGGGAGACGGCCCACCATCTGGGGAAAGAAAGCAATGGGACGATGAGAGCAGATGGCTGGAATCGAATTCCCCTGATCCGGATGACCAACATCAATCTGGAACCCGGGGAGTGGACATTAGAACAAATGATCGCTGATACGGAGGAAGGGCTTTTCTTAACGACCAACCGAAGTTGGTCGATCGATGACAAGAGGATCAATTTCCAATTTGGAACTGAGATTGGCTGGGAGATTAAAGGTGGCAAACTTGGTGAGATGGTCAAGAATCCCACTTATACAGGGATTACTCCAAAGTTTTGGAATTCTTGTGATGCCATTGGAAATCAAGATCACTGGAAAATGTGGGGAACGCCAAATTGTGGAAAGGGAGAGCCTGGGCAAGTGGCTCATGTGGGGCATGGGACCGCGCCAGCAAGGTTCAGAAATGTTCAAGTGGGAGTGATGAAAGGCTGAAAGGACAAGGTTAAGACTAAGGTTAAGGTTGATAAAAAAATCTTAACCTGAACCTTAACCTAAGCCTGTGAGCGAAGCGAACTCATAATTATTTTTCTTTTTTGGTGACATCTTTGGCATATCCTTCTCGAAAGCCTTCCATAACCTTCTCAGAAACCTTTTTAGTAGCCTGGAAGATCTTTTTTAAACCTTCCTTAAACAACTCTTTTGCTTCTTGGAGTTCGTCTTCTTTTTCTTCTTTCATGGCCCCTATAACCGCAGAGCGCAAAGTGCATAGAGCATAGCGTTATTATTTTATTGCTTTCAGCTTTGAGCATTCAGCTTATTTGGTTGGTGCAGGCATTGCTTTCATCTTCTCGATCTGGGCTCTTATTCGCTGGGCTCTTTCACTATTAGGATCTACTTTTAAATATTCTTCCCATGCCTTGATAGCGTCCTTAATATCCTGTTTGTCATGAAGGAGGACAAGGCCAATATTATATCGACTGTTGACATGCTTTGGATCGTTTTGGGCTGCCTTTCTGAACTCTTCGAGGGCTTTATCAAATTGCCCTAATTTTCTATACATGATCCCCATATCTGTCCTGACATCCGGGTTATCAGGTTTGACGGCAAGATAATGGCTGTAAGCATCAATAGCCTCTTTGGGTTGGTCCGTATCGAAATAAAGGTTTCCTAATTCCACCCAGGCCGGAAGGTTTTTAGGGTCTTTTTTGACGATCTCCTTCAAAGTTTGGATCTTAGAAGCAACTTCAATAGAATCACGACCGGGAGAGGCCGGTACTGGGGCACCTGGTGGAGCCATTTGGGGTTTCTGGACCATGGCCGTCTTTTATGCAATGACAACGATCAGGATAACAGTCTCTTTTTTCATCTAAGATTCTCCTTTTATCTTTAAAATTTTATCTTAAACAGACGGATTAATCAAATGGAAGATGATTTCCAACCCCTCATGTAAGGATTTAGGTTTTCTGTGGACGTCGACAGGAAAATTTTGAGGAGATGGTTAAAAGGTGGAGGAGTTTAAAATCTCTTTGATTTTATCAATGATGTAGGGTTTCTCGACATAAGCCCAGGCCCCTTTCGTTTTAGCTATCCCTCCGGTATCCTCACTTCCTCTGGCAGTAATGATGATGACCCGAGGTGGAGACTGAGTCTGCCTGGTCATTTCCAATACTTTCCATCCATCCAATTCTGGCATGATCAGGTCTGTGATGATGAAGTCAAAGTGCTGTGCTTGGGCGGCCTCGACGGCCTTCCTTCCATCCTCAACCGAAATGACATCGTAACCCTCCTGAGATAGGGCCTGAGTGAGGGACCACCGGATCAAAAATTCATCATCAGCGATTAAGATCTTATAAGATTGAATGCCTGCGCTCCTTCGAATGGCCATTATTTCAATTCATTATCTGATCGAGACTCTTTGGGTGATGAGATAGCTTCTTTTATCAGCAAATCCTCTTGTTTAATTCCATAAGCCTCAACCATTAAATCTAAAAATGCCCTTGCGTTAGTGAGCCCACCCAGATGGGTGTGAACAATCTCATGAGAGCCATCTTTCTCCATTTTGAGGGCGATAAAAAATGGAGTTCTGACTTCTCCTAAGGCCTGGTGAATTTTAAAATTTTCATCCGGGAAGATCGGAAAGGGGATATTATAGTTCTGCTTAAAGAACTCTATTTCTAAAAGATTATTCCCTGCCCCAATACCGATCAATTTTATTTTATTTTTGAGATCCGGATTATTTTCAATTCGATGATATATTTCCGCCATGGCTGATGCGGTACTTTGGCAGATAGGGCAATAAAGGTTAAAAATCTTAATCAGCACACCTTTAGCCTTGATTTGGGAAATTTTAAAAAAACCCTCCCCTGAAAGTCCTAAATAGATTTTTTCATATGAATTTTTAGGGATTGGAAGGCTGATGATAGGAAGTTTTCCACCTATGACCGGAGATGAACTCGTGGCAAATATAGAACTGCTAAGAGCCAAAGACAGAAGGACTATAACAACTAAACGCGTTACGATTTTATCCAATGTTGATGTTCTCCTCCCTGGGCATAACGAAAAGACAGTGGGCATCCCCGATCATTTTTTCAAACATTCTTCTCGCCCACTTTAACCCATTTTGTCTACTCGGATCCCTTCTCCTTTCAACCAATATAGCTATTTTCTCCGTCTGTCTGTTTCTATAATCCCTGTAAAACACCTCATACATCAACATCGTGGGTTACCTTCTTTATTCCTTTTTCTTAAAGTTCTCTAACCTGGCAACGAAGTTGACAAATTTTCCAGGAATCACGGTTAAGCGCCTCGATTTGAGCCACCCAGTTAAGATTTGACACCATCTTACAAGCAAAATGTATACCTTAAACAGCAGCCAATATATATTTAAAATCTAAACAGTAACCCATTAATTTCTAAAGGTAATCAAACTTTTCCTTCATTTTTGAGGATTTGGAGAAAAATCAAAATCCTTAAATTATGGAATTTCCCACAGATAAGTGAGTAAATTTACGCAATCCCGATTGCTTATTCCGTGCAATACTGGGGGAACGCTCCTAAGCCATATGGCCAAAAAAGCTTAGAGTCTTGACGAAGTGTCATGGTCGGGTCAAAATAAGCTTGAGAGATAAGACGGAGGCTAGAGATGAAGAAAGGAATATGCATTTTAGCCTTTACGATGTTGCTAACTTTGCCAGTAGTCGCCTCTGCGAGATCATTTCAGGTTTACCCTGGAGCCAAGGTGGACGGTGTTTACGAGGTAAAACAGCCAGAGCCAGGGAGTAATATCTCAAAGGCTTCAAAAGAAATCGTTTTTACGACCAGTGATCCCTTTGAGAGTGTCGTTGCTTTTTATAGCGGCATTGCGAGAGAATATAGGATTCCAGGTAGAGCAGGAAGAGCTATAAAACTCTTTTCTGGACAGGAGATCAAGGAAGCTTATTTTATCTTCGACAACGCAGCCGACATCATGACTTCGAAGCACTGGATTAAAATTCAGCGGCCTTATCTGGGTAAGGGGCAAGCGAGGGAGACCTTTGGGAAGTACAGTACTACCCGAGAAGTGACTGCAATAATTGAAGAAGACAAAAGGAGTTATCCCTAAAAATATTAATTCGTAGTTCCGAAAATTCATTTCCCTACACATCATAAACTTTCTTTGACTTCTTTATCGCCTTGAAAAATCTTCAACAGATCAAGGGTTAATCTTTTATATTGCTTTTCTTAGAGATTGAACTAAAATGGGGGTGCATATCGGGGGAAATAAGATTGTCAGATTTTTGGGAAGGGAAAAAACCATGCTGGATTATCTTAGATTGTTCCAAATATGTTTATGTTGATTGCCCTGCCTACCTCTATCGGGACAGGCCCTGTTGGGAGATTGCTTATACGAAATGTGAGATCCTGCTTGGCATCAAAAAGGATTGTAAAACTTGTAAGGTTTTTAAACTTTATTCTGCTTCTAAAACTGATCTTCGTCCAATTATTTCCTCGAAAGACTCTTCATAGGACAAAAAAGCAAAATATCCCTCTACTTTATTAAATTTCGACACCTTAGAGCATTTTCTCGAAACATAACTTCGGGGGATGCTATTATTGATTTTTGGAGAACAAAAAGGTATAAATTGTTAGTATCCCTTCTAAATATTATATTTGGGTATTTTTGAATAATCATTAAGTTTTTGGGATAGTCGATGTGGTCCATCCTAAGAAAAACCTCTTTATTCTTTAAGGTCGTCTTGGTCACCAGTCTCATCTTGATCTTTGCCATTTCCTTTAATGTCTATTGGAATACAGCGCTTCACGAAGGCAGTATCGAAAGACTGACCCAGGAGAAAGCAAAAATTGTTTCGGAATTTATCGAAAAAAATGTCATCCGGGCGATGGAAAAAGGAAGACATTTTGAAATCCATCGGGTCCTGCAGAACTTCGCAACTTACAAAGGAATCTGGAAGATCCATGTCTTCCGACCGGATGGGACCATCATGGCAACCACCTATGAAGGAGAGTTAAATAAGAAAGTTGAAAATGTAGACTTCTATTTGAAAAATAGATATTTTGAAAAAGAGGAGGTTTTGCAGAATAATGCCGGGAAAATAGTCCATGAGGCCGTTTATTATTACGTCAATCCGATCCAAAACAGACCGGAATGTTTTCAATGCCATGATAAAAAGAACCAGGTGATCGGGGTACTGGTTGTGGCCGAATCCATGAGAGAGATGCACGACATGATTTACAAAGTCCAGATCCACTCGATTATCCTTGCCATCATTACCATTGCATTCTTATCCTTTGTACTGGGTTTCCTCTTTTTGAGATTCATCAATGTCCCGATCAAGAAGTTGACCGAGACGATGAAAAAAGCGGAAGAGGGCGATTTAAGTGTTAGAGTGAATGTTAAGAGCAGAGATGAAATGGGACGTCTGGCTGAGAATCTCAACATCATGATCGAGAAGCTCAATTTGGCGAAGCAAGAGGCGGAGCAATATCATCAGGAACTGATTCAGAGGGCTGATCGAATGGCCTCTATTGGCGAGCTGGCTTCTGGAATCGCTCATGAGATTAGGAATCCTTTGGCAGGCATTCAAGGAGCTATTCAAATCATGGCGGAGGGATTCCCCAAAGAGGATCCTCGAACACAAGTAACCGATGAGATTCAAAAACAGATTTACAAGCTGGAACGACTTGTAAAGGATCTACTTAACTTTGCTAAGCCTGTTCCCAAAAATTATTTGCCGATAGATATCAATCAACTGGTCGATAAAGTTCTATCTTTCTTTATGACACAACGCGGAAGGTCGGAGGATTTTAAAATTGAAAAGAGATTTGTTTCATCCCTTCCTAAGACGATGATCGATCCAAGTTCTATGGAGCAGGCCTTTTTAAATATCATCCTCAATGCCCAGAAGGCAATGCCCAAAGGTGGAACGTTCACCGTCTCGACGGTTGCACTTCCTCAGAGGAAAGACGATGGGAAAGAGGTTCAAGAAGTCCAGATCGTCTTTGAGGATACAGGTGTTGGGATCACAGGAGAAAACTTACCTAAGATTTTCAATCCCTTCTTCTCAACCCGTTCGGATGGGACCGGTTTGGGCTTATCCATCACCAAAAATATCGTGGAACAACAAGGCGGAAAGATAGAGGTGGAAAGCCAGGTCAATGTGGGAACGAAATTTATCATTACCCTCCCGGCCATCAATTAATAAAAATCGTTTCCGTGTCCGGGCACGCGACACGCAACACGGTCACGGATTTTGGTGTAAACAATGTCTGAAGCCAGAATCTTAGTGGTTGATGATGAATATTTGATCCGGTGGACCCTCCAACAAAATTTGGAGAAGGAGGGTTACGAAGTTCTCCTTGCGGAAACGGGTGAGGAGGCACTGGAAAAAGTGAAGGAGGGAGCACCGGATTTAGCTCTTCTCGATATCAAACTGCCCGGGATGGATGGCTATGAAGTCCTTGAGAA
Organism: Thermodesulfobacteriota bacterium; assembly: GCA_049513055.1. Classification (GTDB taxonomy): domain Bacteria; phylum Desulfobacterota; class BSN033; order BSN033; family UBA1163; genus UBA1163. The sequence continues at coordinate 70,542 of JBEKWN010000001.1, read as the reverse complement.
AGCACTTAAGATAGATGAGGGTATTATTCCTATCATGATCACCGCGTTTGACGAGGTTGAGAAGGTGGTTAAAGCAATGAGATTAGGAGCCTTTGACTATATCACCAAACCTTTTGACTTTAGTAAGGTTCACTTATCCATCCAGAAGGCATTGGAAGCCTCGCAACTCAAGAGGGAGGTCAGACATCTCAGAAGGGAAAAGAGAAATTGGTATGGTTTTGATAACATTATCGCAGTGAGTCAGGAGATGGGAAGAGTTCTTCAGATTTCTGAAAAGATTGCCCAAAGTGAAACGGCAACAGTGCTGATTCAAGGGGAAAGTGGTACAGGAAAAGAAGTGATCGCTCACCTCACCCATGAGCGGAGTAAAAGGCAGAATATGCCCTTTATTACAGTCAATTGTGCCAACTTCCCGGAACAGATGCTGGAGAATGAACTTTGCGGTCACGAGAAGGGAGCCTTCACTGATGCCAAAGAAGTGAAAAAGGGACTTCTTGAAATAGCAGATAGAGGGACGTTGTTTTTGGATGAGATCGGGGACATGAACCTGAACCTACAAGGAAAAATCTTGAGATTGGTAGAGCAAAAGACTTTTCGTAGAATGGGTGGGTTAAAAGATATTCAAGTGGATGTAAGAATTGTAACGGCAACCAACAAGGATCTGCTTAAATTAAAGGAGGAAGGCAAATTCCGGGAAGACCTTTTTTACAGGATTAATGTCGCCTCAATTAGAATTCCTCCCCTTCGTGAGAGGCCGAGTGATATTCTTCCCCTGACGAAATACTTCATGCAAAAATATAACGAGGAATTCCATAAGAATGTCAAAAAAATTTCAAAAGGAGTAGAGGACTTCCTCAGGAATTATAATTGGCCAGGTAATGTACGAGAATTGAAAAATGTGATTGAAAGGGCAATGATCCTTATTGAAGAAGATACTCTCCTCATGGAGCATCTGCCCATAGAGATTCTTGGCCAAGCATCGAAACGGGGGGGAGTGATCGAAGGCATTCGAATTCCACCAGAAGGAATTTCGATGGAAAAAGTAGAAGAAGCCCTGGTGAGGCAGGCACTTAAGATAACCAACGGCAATCAAACCAAAGCCGCCAAACTTTTAGACATCAGTCGGGACGCCCTCCGGTACCGAATGCAGAAGTTCGCTATTCTTGAATCGTAATCCCAAGAACCTCATAGCGCATAGGGCATAGAGCATAGAGTTCAAACTTTAAAACTTTAGAATCTAAAATCTCAAAAGCTATATCTCGCAATCCCCTCGTTCGCTAAGATTCATATCTCGTTTTTTCTCTAAAACTCCACATTCTTAATTGAATTCTAATTCCTTCCACGCTCTTAGCTTTAAGAATTTCGCTATGCCCCATGGGCTCTGCACTTTGCGGTTTTAACAATATCATTGTGGGAGAATCCACAGAGGTGCGGGATATTACGCTAATAAGCACCTACTTTCACATGGACTACAAATCAATAGCTTCGTACCCCTTTTTTTGCCTCATCTAATATATTGAATTTAAAAGCTTTTCTCTTCTATTTTTAAAAGGTTTTTGCGGCAACGATTCGAAGAGTTTTGGCATGGGGCTTGCTCTATAGAAATAGCAAAGAGTTATGAATATGAGATACCCGGCAAAACAGTTATTGATCCTAATCGCAATTGCTTTTTTGGTTCTTTCTTCCGGAATTGTAGAGGGACAACCCGTAAAGGCATCATATCTTTACAACCTCTCAAGCTTTACGGGTGCAATACCTTACAGCTGGGTAGAACTTGCTCTTGATAAGGAAACGAACGAGGTGTATGTGTGCGACGGGTCGGACCGGTCTGTGAGGATATTTAATGAAAATGGAATGGAAATTTACAATTTCGGCGAGGACAGCGACCTTGGAAATATTAATATAGCTCACCTCGCCGTTGATAAGGATGGAAACATTCTTCTGCTCTCTTACAAACATGATGTAAAAGGAAAAAGTTATTCGATTATCCGCTGCAATTACAGGGGAGAGGTTATATCGAGATTCGAACCACAAAATCTTCCTTCCGATTTCTCCAGGATCTCGCCAAGCAGCATCATTTATAGAGAAGGTCGCCTCTATCTGATCGACAAAGGTCAGATGAGGGTTGCAGTGACCGATATGAGCGGTGCTTATCTGGATGGCTACGACCTGGCTGCTCTTCTCCATTTTGATGAAAAGAAAAGGGCCGATACGGGCATCGTAGGCTTCAATGTGGATAAGGAAGGAAATATCTTTTTTACTATTCCTACGATTTTTCAAGCTTTCAAACTCTCCCCTGATCGCAAAATAGTATCTTTTGGCCAAAGGGGAAGCGCTCCGGGGAAATTTAATATCGTTGGAGGCATTGCATCTGATGATAAAGGATATTTGTATCTGACTGACACATTAAGAAGCGTGGTCATGGTCTTTGATAAGGATTTCAAGTTCCTAAAAGAATTTGGCTACCGCGGATATGGGCCCGGTAATTTGATCGCACCCATGGAATTAACCGTAGATAATATGGGAAGGATTTACGTGAGCCAGAGTGCAAGGAGAGGAGTCAGCGTTTTCCAGGTGAAGTACGACTGATTCCTTTTTATAAAAAGGGCTAGGCGCTCTGCGCTCTGCGCTCTGCGCTATGCCCTATGCGTTTTGCGTAGTTGGATTAATAGGGGGGTTGTTATGCGGGGGAAAATAGAAAATGGTGGAGGAGGTGGTTGAAGGGCAATCAAGAATAGTTATAAGTAAGCAGTAAAAGGTAACGTAAAGAAAGTAAAAACAAAAAATCAAAAAACTAATTAGGAGGATGAAATGAAAGCAGTGAAGTTAAGTTTGGTTATCATGGCTGCAGCCCTGGTAACTATTGGTTTAAGCGGAATGGCATATGCCTTCCATGAAGGCGGCGTTGCAACATGCGATGGATGCCATACCATGCACAACTCCGTTGGAGGTGTAAAGGCTGCACAGAAAGGGTTAAGTGGGAAGGCTGCTCAATACACGGGTAATCAGTCCCTTCTCATAGGAACTGACCAGAGTTCCACCTGTCTGTTCTGCCACGCAAGCAAGGCGGCCAGTGCTAGCAGCTACCACGTGTTTACCAGCGACGCCAAACAAGGGACACAGGTTCCTGCTAACTATACTCCGGGTGGAGACTTCGCTTGGCTGACATTTACTTACACCGCTACGAGTGATATGCATACGGCAGCAGTTCTCGGCGAGAGACACGGCCATAACGTTGTCGCCACAGATTTTTCGGGGTTGGCATTACCAGATAGTACGCTACACACCGCCCCTGGCGGTACTTACTCAGCAAACAACCTTAGCTGCATCAGTTGTCACGATCCGCATCCATCCGCCAGAATAAACGCCAGTGGTACGCTCGTATACCGGGGCGGAGCAGGATCGACTCCCGGTCCTATTATAGGGTCCGGTTCTACTGGCGCTATACCAACCGGAACAGATACCGTGGGTGTATACCGACTGCTGGGTGGTAAAAGCTATTTGCCGAAGTCTTATGCTGGTGGTCCTGCCTTTAATTACGATCCGCCTTTTGCTGTGGCGCCCAGCTCGTACAACAGGCAAGAGACCTCCACTGATACCAGGGTTGCTTATGGTCAGGGCATGTCAGAATGGTGTACGAATTGCCATACAGCAATTCACAACGATAGCTTAAGTTCAAATTTGATTCACCCGGCAAGTAACGCCGCCGTGTTGAAGGGTAGTATAGTGGATGCATACACTAACTACAACATGTATGTAAAGTCGGGCGACCTGAGCGGTACGTCAGCTAACTCATACACCTCAATGGTGCCTTATGAGGAGCATACTTCGGACCGGGTAGCTCTCGCTAAGCACGCAGTGAGCGATGGCTCAGTGATAGGGGGACCAAATGGAGGATCTGAAAACGTGATGTGCCTCTCCTGCCACAGGGCGCATGCAACCGGATTTGACCACATGACCAGATGGGACAACGACTTTGAATTTATTACCGAAAGTAGTGCCTATCCTGTCTCAGCTACTGCAACTAGCATATATAATAAAACCGAGTATCCGGCGGCAATGTATGGTAGGCCTCCGAGCATGTACGCGACATTTCAGAGGTCTCTCTGCAACAAGTGCCACGTAAAAGACTAATGCGTGCTGAAATGTCGAGATATCCTGTCTCGACGTAGAATGCCAAGAGGGCTGGCAAAAATGTCAGCCCTCTTTTTTTGTAGTTGAATTTGGAAGAGTTATAAGATTTAATAGTCTTAGGGTTCGGTTTCTCGCAAAATCTGGCTGGTTCCACCAAAGGGAGTTTATCAACAGATGGAGGTGCTGTAAAATGACCTTTAAGAAAACGCTATGCGCTATACTCTATGCCCTCTGCGTTCTTTTCGTAATCGTGGGTTGCCAAGCAGCAATCTCAACAGTGAGGCCACCCCTTGAAGAAGAAGGAGAAATCTACCTTTATATCCAACCTCTCCCTCAAGAGGCAGACAGGCTCAGATTCACCCTTGAGAAAGTTTTTGCCGTAAGCAGCGATGGTCGGGAATTCGCGCTTGATGTTTCCCTGCACCAGTTGAAAGGCCCTGATATGAAAAGGCAGCGACTTCTTGCTTCAGGCAGGCTGCCTCAAGGCTCATATAGTGGACTTTCATTTCTGGTTCAAAGTGCTGTCTTAAAAGTGGAAGAGGGAGAAGCTACCCTTCGATCTCCTGAAGAGCCGGTAAAAATTGACTTTTCATTTAATGTGGCAAGAAAGAAGGCGTACCTTATTTCAGCGAGGTTTAAATATCCTGAATCAATAAAAGGTGGCTTCAGCTTCAGTCCTGTATTCTCCATGTCTATTCCTGGCAAGCCTCTTTCAAATCTTGCAGGATACGTTACTAACCCCGGTTCCAGCAATATCACAGTTTTTGACAAACAGGCGGGGCTCGCCGTGGCCATCATCGCAACCGGGAGAAAACCCATGGGAATGGCCCTCGACCAAAAATTGAGGAGAGGCTATGTGGCACTCTCAGGAGATGACGCAATTGCTATTGTGGACGTGGTTGCAGAAGACGTTATCGACAGGATTCGCCTGAATACCGGAGATCATCCTCAGGAGCTTGCCCTTACCCCTGATAACAGACTTCTTCTTACCGTGAATCCAGGGTCGAATACCGTGAGTTTCATCGATACCAGTTCTCTAATAGAGGTGAACAGACTCAAGGTTGGAAACGGGCCGAATTCGGTCTTGATAGATTCTACAGGGAGGAGAGCTTATGTCTTCAATACCATGGCCAGCACTGTCTCTGTTATCGATATTCCGAACAAAATGCTTTTGGCTACCATAGGGACAGATCCAAGTCCTTTGAGAGGTCAGTTTAACAGAAACGGTGATAAAATTTATGTCATTCATGAGTGGTCTTCTTACGTGAGTGCTATAGATCCTCTTTCTCTCTCGGTGGCAAGAAGGTTTCAAGTAAGGATGGGGATGGAGTCTATAAAGGTCGAAACGAACACGGATCTCGTCTATCTCGGGAGAAAAAACGATACGGTGGTGGAGGCGTATAACCCTTTTTCATTCGTCCCTGTGGATTTTATCAATACGGGTGGAGGCATAAGCTATATGACCATCGATGGCCAAGAGAATAACCTTGTCATGATAAATCCTGGAATGAAAACTTTAATGGGTTCCAATCTTATCAGTAAAAAGATGGTTTTCATCGTCGATGTGGGGGAGAGCCCGTACTGGGTGACGATGATGGGAGAACGGTAACACGCATAGCGCAGAGCGCTTAGCGCATAGCGTGAGAAAAATTTGAATAACTCAAAGCGGTTAAATTTGGTTAGGCGTTCAATCCGAAGCATCCTATTCCACTTTTTCTACCAAGTCACATAGCTATAAGGGCTTTCTGGATGAAATACGATCTACGCTCTGCGCTATGCGCCATGCTTATCTTGCTGGTCTTGGTGTTGTTACCGGGCATGGCGAGTGCACAGGGACTCCTTCAAGGCGTAAGCGGCCTCTTAGAGTTAAACTATAATTTTTTATCTACGAAGACAACAGATGCGACGGGGGTGACTACCAAAACAGTAACGAATAATTTCAATCCTCGAGTGACCCTTACGGTAAACACAAACATCTTTCCTAATTTGAGATTGGATGCTGGCGTCGTTGTTGAAAAGAATATTTCCTGGGACAAAACTGATGGAATGAGAACGAAATCGGATACGACCGACCTGCGTCCCTATATCAACCTTACGCTCAACACCCCCCTCTATACGGCTGGAATCGGTTATGACAGAAGGCAGGAAACAGTGAAAACTTCAGGTTCCCCCGGTGTTACTACTGTGAATGAGGACTACAATGTCATTTTAGGCTGGAGGCCCGAGGGACTTCCGGTCATCGATGTGCGGCTTACCCGAACTAATCTCTTTGATGAAAAACATAGTATTCAGGATACCACCACTGACTATGGTTTATTGAGCGCCAGATATACGTATAAGAACCTCGATGTCAGATATCAAGGTACGTATACCGATACAAAAGACAAATTGAACGGAGTGGACACGAAAGATTACCTGAACACCGGAAGAATTACTTACTCGGATATGTTTTTTAACAACCGGGTTTCTTTTAACGGGAGTTACAACATCACTTATGAAGAAACCAATACCACTGCAACAGGCAAAGGAGGAACGGTAAGCTCCCAAATTTCTCCTTTTGCAGGGCTTTCTATTATTAATATTACGGCTAGTCCCATAACACTTGATTCCAATCCAGCTCTCATTGACGGGAATACCACTACAAGCGCCGGCATCAATATTGGACTTCCTCCTCTTGGTGGAGATACGACGAGCCTAAGGCAGGTAGGCCTCGATTTTTTGGTTTCAACACAGGTAAACAGCCTCTTCCTGTGGGTTGATAGGGACCTTTCTGCAGCAACGAACATTTTAACCTTCTTTTTTTCAAATATCCAAGTATGGACAAGTTCAGATAACCTGAATTGGACGCAAGTTTTAGGCGTTACTGTTTCTCCCGGACAATTCCAAAACCGTTTTGAAATCAACTTCATAAATCCAGTAACGACAAGATATATAAAGGTGGTGACCCTCCCCCTTCAAAATTTTGTCAGCGGGGCAATAAGTTTTCCAAACATTTTCATCACAGAGTTGCAGGCATTTATAAAGAAGCCTGCGGAACAGGTGAAAGGCAGAACCACGAAACTTACCCATATTCTTAACATCGATTCAAGAACAAGGATTTTGGATATCCCCACGCTTTTTTATGAGTTCTCTTATTTCCTCGACAAAACAGACCTTGGTCAGACCACGTACACTGTTTCGAACGGGTTGTCAGTGAATCACAGGTTTAATCCCATCTTTTCAGGGAGCGCGAGAGTAGCAAGAGAAGATGGCACTGAAGAGGGGAAGAAAAGGTGGGCCTACGTATACAATGCCTCAATCGTTGCCACTCCGTTGACAACCCTTCGGCACAATCTCATCTATAGTGGACGCATAGAAGAGATTGGTGGGAAATCAACAAAGAATAATTCAATCTTTCTGCAAAACAATGCAACATTGTACAAAGGGATCGATATTAATCTCGGTGGGGGGTACAATTTTTCGACCTTAGAGACAGGTCAAAAGCAGAACAACACCGTCATCAATTTCGGCGCAAATATCGTTCCCCACAGAACCACGACAATAACTCTGATTTACTCTGATACAACGACAAACCAATCTGGTGGCGGTCTGCCGTCTACTTCTACTTCTGCAAGGAGGGGAGACTTGAGTGTAGCCTACCGTCCTTTTGAAACGTTATATATCTTTACCTCATGGGAAATATTAGCGCAAAAAGGTCAGAAGATTCAGACGACCCAGAATTACGGGCTCAACTGGTCACCTTTTCCGGAAGGGACGCTTCAATTTAATTTTTCCTATAATGAGAGCATATTGTCCGAAAATAACCAGAAGAACAGACTGATAACCCCAAGCGTGAGATGGAATATAACGAGCCGTTCCTTCTTAGACCTGTCTTATCAGTATATCCATACTTCGTCTAAATTGGAAAAATCGGATTCGAACGGTTTCAGTGCTAATTTGAAGATATTTTTATGAGCGATATTGACAAGATAGGAAAAGTATTAGATATTGAAATTCAATGACGATTTTCACACAATCTAATTTTTTTTTGGGAAAAGGGGGGGAGTCCTGTCGGTTATGAAGAAACCTTTCAGTCTATTAAAAATTCTGTTGTTTTTGGTTCCCGTCTTTGTATCAGCTTGTGCCACAACTAATATATACCGTGATCCAAACATGGATTTCGGGGCGATACAGACCATTGCCGCCATGCCTTTCCTAAACTTTACAAGGGATAATATTGCTGGCGAACGGGTGAGAGATGTCTTTATCAACAAGCTATTATCCACAGGTGCTGTATATGTACTCCCCATTGGCGAGGTTGCAAGAGGGATTGCCAGGGCAGAGATCCAGAATCCTGCTGCTCCTTCTCAAGAAGAGGTCGTAAAATTGTCGGGACTTATCAAAGCCCAGGCCGTTGTAACGGGGGTGGTTAAAGAGTATGGTGAGGTGAGGTCAGGTACCAGTTCTGCAAATATTATATCCGTCAGTCTCCAGATGATGGAGGGGACGACCGGGAAGGTGGTATGGACTGCGTCCACGACGAAAGGCGGGATCAGCATCTGGGATCGCCTCTTGGGTGGGGGTGGCAGGCCCATGAATGACATTACTGACAAGGCTGTGAATGATCTCGTTAACAAGCTTTTTAAATAAAATGACAATTGTTTTCTTTGCGGGGCTTCTTTTCCTTATCGGATGCGCAACCGGGAAAGAGGCGACGAAAGAAAATCTTCCCGGAATGGGAGAACGATTCCTCATTGCCGTCCTGCCAATGGAGAACCTTAGTGGAACTGCGTCGCCCCTTAAAGAGATAAGAGGAGCTCTTATGGATGGTTTAAAGGCAAGGGGAATCGATGTGCTTCAGGAGGATGCTCTCGAGAAATTTATGGCGAAGCATCGCATTCGTTACACCGGAGGTATCGATAAGATAACGGCAAAAGAATTCAAGGATGAGATCGACTGTCAAGCCGTGCTCATCACTTCTCTCGAACTCTATAATGAAACGAATCCGCCCAAAATTGCATTGACCTTGAGGCTCGTTTCCAGCGGAGATAATCCTACCATACTGTGGATCGACGATGTGGGATTGGCCGGCGATGATTCACCGGGTATTCTTGGTTTAGGTTTAATCGAAGACCCTAAGACGCTTCAAAAAAAGGCTCTGAACCGTTTGCTAGACTCTCTAAGAGAAAGTCTTTCCGGCCAGAAGGAGAACAAAGGGCTGTCTGTGAAAAGGAAATTTCGACCAAAGATATCTTTCCGTTCACCCGTGATAGAAGGGAAGAGGAAATACACTGTGGCGGTTGTCCCCTTTTTCAACAGGAGCGAGAGGAAATATGGAGCGGAGATCGTATCCCTCCATTTTGTCAAGCATTTGAAAGAATTCGAACAGTTCGATGTGATTGAACCAGGTATTGTGAGACAGCAGCTTCTCAATTTGAGAATTATCATGGATCAAGGGGTTTCTCTGGCTGACGCTGGTGCCATTTTTGCAATGTTGAATGTCGATCTTGTCGTGACTGGACAGGTGCTCGATTATCAGGATTACCAAGGCAGTTTTGGAAAACCGAAAGTTGATTTTACCGCAGAGGTGATCGAAAGGAAGAGCAGAGAGGTTGTCTGGAGTTCCACCAGTTATAATACGGGGGACGATGGCGTCTTCTTTTTTGACTGGGGGAGGGTCAATACCGCCCATGCCATGGCTTCCCAGATGGTTCAGTCAATAGGGAAAATGATGGCCAAGTGATAGAAAGCATAGGGCATAGAGCAGAGCGCCTGGTGTATAGAAAAAGGAGTGAGATGAAATATCTTTCTTTGATACCAAAAATAGTCTTAGTTATTTTCTTGCTTATCGAAGCAACTGTATTTGCATCGGAGCAGAAATTGCCATTAATGAAAGGCAAAAAAATAGTTGCCATGGTTAATGATGAACCAATTACTCTGCAGGAGTTCAACCAGGAGGTCTCTTCTTTAAAGGGGAGCAAGTCTGCCGAGGGGAAAAAAGGTACGGAGTCTGAACTGTTGAGGCGCTTGATCAATACAAAACTCATTATCCAAGAGGCCAGAAAGATCGGCCTTGATGAGTTGCCCGAAGTGAAAAATATGGTAGATGTATTCTCTCGCATCACACTCAGGGAGTTATTGGCGGAAAGGCAGTTGAAAGATGTGAAGGCTGACCAAAAAGAGATTGAAAAGATTTATAAGGAGTTAGCAAAAGAATGGAAGATTAAATCCGTCATATTCGAAAAGGAAGATTCCGCGAAGAAGATGGAGGAGGAGATCAAGGAAGGCAAGAGTTTCGATGAAGTGGCCCGAAAGGTCGTTTCGGATGGAGCCGCAAAGGGAGGCGAAGAAAGTAACTATTTGAGCCGAAAAGACTTGTTGCCGCAGGTTGCTGAAACAGTTTCTAAGATGGAGGCGGGCTCCGTGAGCCCTATCATCCCCGTGGGATCCGGTTTTGCCGTATTAAAAGTTGAAGACATTCGGTATTCTGAAAGCGAAGAGGCCAGGGAAATGGCAAAACGCGAAGCTCTGGTTTTGAAAAAGAAAGGAGTTTTAGAGAATTATAATGATGCTCTGATCAAGAAGTATGTGAAATTGAATAAGAAGGTTTTTGACGACATCGACTTTGAGGCCAAGGAACCAGGGTTCCAAAAACTTCTTGAGGATAAACGGGTCATCGCAGAGATACAAGGAGAAAAGCCTATCACGGTCGGAGAATTGACCGATAATCTCAGGCAGCAGCTTTATCATGGGGTCGAAAGGGCAATAGAAAGCAAAAATTTGAATGAAAGAAAAATTCCTGCCTTAAACGAGATGCTGCACAAAAGGGTATTCAGGAAAGAAGCCCTTAGGCTTAGAATCGACAAAACGGAAACCTATAAGAACAGGGTTAAAGAATATGAGAATTCTGTGATCTTCGGGGCATTTATTCAAAAAGTGGTCGTCCCAGATATCGAGCTTAAGGAGGAGGAGCTTAAAACGTATTACAATGATCACATTAAAGAATATACCATGCCGGAAATGATGAAGATCAACAGCCTCGTCTTTGCAAAAAGAGAGTTTGCCGAAACGGCGCTCGAGAAACTCAGGAAAGGTACGGACTTTCAGTGGCTGACGGAAAATGCAGAAGGCCAAATCGATAAGAGTAATAGTAAAGACATCTTGAACTTTGAAGGGAAATTTCTCACTACGAAAGATTTACCTGAAGGAGTTCGTAAATCTATTTCAGGGGTAAGACCTGGTGATTTTAGGTTATATGAAAGTGTTGAAGGTTATTTCTATGCGCTGGCCATACAGGATGTGATTCCTGCGAAACCTCAGCCCTTTGAGGAGGCAAAGAAGAAAATTGCCGGAATAGTCTTTGATGATAAGCTTAAAAAAGCCGTGGAGGAGTGGGCAGAGAAACTGAGAGCTGTTTCGGATGTGAAGGTTTACCTGACCTATTAATGGCAAAGCTAATTACTCTATCCCCTATGCGCTCTGCACTATGCCTGGTTTAAAAGGGTGAATATATGTCTTTCTTAAAAGAGCACAAAGCCATTCTGTTCGTCATCTTTCTCATCATGATTGGAGCCATCCTCTATGCCTGTGCCCAAGCACCGGCGACGAGGACGTTAGGAGGTGCTCCAACTTCGGGAAAGAAATTTGCCCGTAGGGAATGCCTCGACTGCCACAAGAAGTTTGTTGAGAAGTATCTGGGAATGAAAGATGTTCACGTAGTAGTGAAGGAGAGAAAATGCGAAGATTGCCATCTCCGGCACGGCTTAGTGCCCAAGCTGCTTCTTAAGAAAGAGGGAAATGAAATCTGCTATCCATGCCATAGCAAAGAAAAGATTGGGATGAATAAAGCCAATGTGCATACGGCGTTAAAAAGAGGAAAATGCATTCAGTGCCATAATCCTCATGCTTCTCAATCCAGTCACTTGTTGAAAGCAGAGGGTAATGAAGCTTGCTATCAATGTCACAAAAAGGAGGGTTATGAAAAGAAGGTAGCCCATAAAGTGGGGACAAAAGGTTGTACAACGTGCCATTTCTCCCACAGTTCTGACCAAAAAGACCTTTTGGTGAAGGCAGAGACTCCTCTCTGTCTTGGCTGTCATGACATCAGCAAGCCATCCTTTAGAAAAGCTCACGCCAATTATCCCGTGAATCAAGCCATCTGTTCCGTCTGCCATAATCCACATTCTTCATTGCAAGCAAAACTCCTGAAAACGAGTGCTCATGACCCTGTTGTCTTGGCTCAATGTGATGCATGCCATAAGCCAGCTTCGGATCCAAAACCTTTTGGCACTACTGAAACAGGGAGTAAGCTCTGCTACAATTGTCACGATGCTTCAAAGTTGAAAGTTGGCGGCACTGTGGAACATAGCCCCTTTAAAGAAGGGGAGTGTTTAACATGCCACAACCCACACACTTCCGAGTATCTGAAGCTTGAACTGAAAAAGATGAATGATCTCTGTTTCGATTGTCATAAAGAGCAGAGCGAGAAAGTGGGATTTAAGCATACTCCCGTGACCAGTGCGAAGGGATGCCTTTCCTGCCATCCACCCCATGCAGCCAAGAACAAGAATCTTTTGAACATGAAGAATGAAGAGCTCTGCTTTTCCTGCCATACGAAAACGAAAGAGGTAAAACCTAAAGTGCCTCATCCTCCTTTTTCTGAGGGAGAATGCAACTCATGCCATAATCCCCATGGCTCGAATATGAAAAACATCATCAAGGAAAGGATGGACCGGGTTTGTTATGCATGCCATACGGATGCAGAAGCGAAGTTTTTGAAAACTTACACACATCGTCCAGTGATGGACGCTAAGTGTGATGCCTGCCATAGTTCCCACGGGTCCAATGAGAAGAATATACTGAGATTTGTGGGTGCAAAAATGTGTGCCTCGTGTCATGGTGATCTCATGAAAGCGGAGACGAACGGCACGAACCATAACCCTTTTGCAGAAGGGGAATGCCTCACCTGTCATAATGCTCATGCAAGCAATGTGAAAGGGATGATTGTCGATAAACAGGGGCCCCTCTGTTTATCCTGCCATCCGGATTTGAGCAAAGAGATTGGCACAGCCAAAAGCAAACACTTACCAGTTGTCGATGGGGAATGCACAAAGTGCCACAGTCCTCACAAGACAAAATTAGACAAGCTCCTTTTAGCAAAGAGCCCTGATCTCTGTCTCACTTGCCATAAAGACCTGAAGGTAAGGATGGAAAAAGAGAAAGCCCATCAACCAGCCTCAAGAGACTGCGAGAGGTGCCACAAGCCTCATTTTTCAGCAGAGCCGATCCTACTGAATCAGCGGATTCAACCGCTCTGCGGGGAATGCCACGATTATAAGAAGGCCACGTTTGACAAAGCCCACATCGGTATTGAAGCTTCGGTCATGAATTGCAGGAATTGCCATGATCCCCATGCTTCAAAAGATCCGAAGTTCTTCAAAGATGTCGTTCATCCTCCGTTTGCGGGAAGATCCTGTGAGGACTGCCACATTGTAACTAAATAAAAACGCAGAGGGCATAGAGCATAGCGCAAAGAGTAAAGTGAAAGGACTATCTATGAAATTAAGGTTGAAGTGGCTCTTCTTACCAATTTTGTTCATGTCTCTTTTGATATTTTCACTTTCCTACGCTCAGAACAAATTCAAACTGAAACCTGATGCAAAGGGAAAGTTGTGTCTGAGTTGTCATGACAATTTTAAAGAAAAGCTCAAAAACCAATTTATCCATACCCCTGTGAAATCAGGGGAATGTTCAGAATGCCATAACCCTCATACCTCTTCCCATGGAAAGTTGCTGGATGCGGACCCAAACAAAATCTGCAACAAGTGTCATGAAGGAATTGTACCTAAGAATCCTAAAAGCAGTCATAAAGTAGTGACGGAAGGTAATTGCGTAAAGTGCCATGATCCCCACGCCTCAAATAACAAATTTGTTCTTCTAAAGGCTGGAAATGATCTCTGTTTCGACTGTCACAAGAATATAGGGGAGACCGTTGCAAAAGCAAAATTCAAGCATAATCCTGTAGAGAAAGGCTGTATTAACTGCCATGATCCACATGCTTCCACCAAAGCGAAATATCTTCTGAAAAATGATCTGGTTGTTCTCTGCGTGACCTGCCATAAGACAGACCAGCCAAACTTTGTCAAGCAACACATGAATTATCCTGTGGCAAAGGCGGACTGTTCCTCCTGCCACAATGCTCATGGCTCTGATAAAGCGGGTATATTGTTTGATAATGTGCATCAGCCGGTTGCCAATAAAATGTGTGGTCAGTGCCATGAAGCCTCCACTTCTGCCGACGCACTGAAAACCAAGAGGGCGGGGTTTGAGCTATGCCGGGGATGCCACAGCAGTATGATGAACGATACATTTAGCAAAAATAGGATACACTGGCCTTTAGTAGACAAAGTGGGTTGCTTGAACTGTCATGAACCTCATGCCTCCCCACGGAAGAACCTCCTCATGGGAGAAATGAAAAGCCTTTGTGGAAAGTGCCATCAAGACACGATGGGGTTGCAAACGAGACTTGCGGAGAAAGAAAGGCAGGAAAAAGCTGCTGCAAAAGACAATGTAATGAAGGGTGCACTCACACACAATCCTATCCAGGAAGGAAATTGTGAAGCCTGTCATACCTCCCATGCTTCGGACAGCGTCTTCCTTTTGAAGCAACCCTCAATGATAGAACTCTGTGGAACCTGCCATGACTGGTTAAAACATACAAGCCATCCGATGGGCGAGAAGGTAGCAGACTCAAGAAATAAGAATCTTAGGATGGACTGTCTGAGTTGTCATAGGTCTCATGGAACAGGATACCGATATCTGATTCCGTTCCCAACGGTTACGGATCTTTGCGTTCAGTGTCATAAACAATACAAGAGGTAAAGGAACATGCAAAAGTCGTTCAAAAAAGTGGAAAGTTGGAATATTGGAAGATTGGAATATTGGGCCCAACATTCCATTATTCCACTATTCCGTTATTCCAGCCTAATTATTTTATTAATCAGCATTTTCTTTCTCCCATTGAAGTCTTTCAGTGCTGAGACGGTGAAGTTTAAGTATCTTCAATCTATCTATTTTGATGACAGAGGTGGAGGGATCAAACAACCGGAAGGGGTTGCTTGCAATGACAAATCTGTCCTGGTCATTGGAGACACTGGAAACGATCGCCTTCTCCGATATACCTTGGAAGGGAAGAACTTAAAAGGCGGGAGCGAGATCAAGATTCCTCAGCTATCCAATCCCATCAGGGTTCAACTCAACTCCAAGGGAGAGATCTTCGCCCTTGACGGGAAAAGACGTCGTGTTGTAAGACTAACGCCCGAAGGAGCCTTAAAGGGCTATGTGGACGCTGAAGGGGTGCCCGCCCCATCGGCCTTTATTCCCAGGAGCGTTAAGATAGACGCTAATAATAACATCTACCTCCTCGATATATTCTCGGCCCGTGTCCTCATCCTCAACCCGGAAGGGAAATACCAGAAACAGATCCCTTTCCCTCAAGAGTATGGTTTCTTCTCAGACCTGGCGGTTGATCCGAAAGGCAGTGTCTTGTTGGTCGACTGCGTCAAAGCCATGGTTTTTTCAGCAGCAAAAGACTCCAATAGCTTCGCCCCACTCACAAGGAGCCTGAGAGAATATTTAGATTTTCCTACGAATATCAGCACAGATAGCCGCGGGATCATTTATCTCGTGGACGAAAACGGAGGTGGCATCGTTATTCTTGGACAGGATGGGTCTTATCTGGGACGGCAGCTCAGCGCGGGATGGAACGAAGGACTCCTTAATTTTCCATCACAAATGTCCATCAACGAAAAGGGAGAGGTTTTTATAGCAGATCGGGGCAATAGCCGAATTCAAATATTTTCGCTTATGAAATAGAAGCAATCATATATTGAATGAGACTCCGTTGTCACTTTATCTCTCCTGAATGTTTTATTCTCTTTTTTGATTTTTAGCCATTTCCATGGTAAAAATTAACTGTAGGTTTATTTACATCAAACAGGAGGAACCGCCATGAAGTGTTATGTGTGTGCAAAGCAGGGAGTGGATAAGGATGCCGTGGCGATTTGCATCGTCTGCGGGATGGGACTCTGCCTGGGGCATGCGTTTAAGGAAGAGTTATTGGTGAGGGATATTATTGATTGGGGATTCGGAGAGGAACGAATCACCTATCCCCATACTCTCCCCCGGTTCATCTGCGCCGAATGTAAACTGGCCATTGAACAAAGAAAGAAGGTGGAAAGAAGATAAAAAGTTAAGAATTCGTAGTAAAGAGTTTAGAACCAAAAGATAGGTCCCATTTAAAAAAAAGTTGTTTTTTCCCAAGAGATTATCAATAATAATCCTATGAAGAAAAAAATTTTGGTCGTTGAAGATGAAGAGAGCCTGAGACTCCTATATGAGGAGGAGTTGAAGTCGGAGGGGTATGAGGTTCTTACCGCCGGGAATGGAAGAGAAGCCATTCAACGGATGGAGACAGGGAAGCCTGATCTGATCATTCTCGACATTGTCATGCCCGTGATGGATGGGATGGAGGCTTTGGGCCGAATTGTCAGCAAGGAGAGGAAGATCCCCATCATCCTTAATACCTCTTACTCAGGGTATCGGCAGGATTTTATGAGTTGGGCAGCCGATGCCTATGTGACGAAGTCCGCCGATCTCACTGAATTAAAAAAGAAGATCCGAGAACTTTTAGAAAAGGGTAAAGCCCAGTGAAGAAAGTTCTGGCCATGATCTTAGCAGGGGGCCGAGGGGAAAGGCTCTATCCCCTGACTCGGGATCGAGCCAAACCTGCTGTGCCTTTCGGTGCCATTTATCGGATCATTGACTTCACCCTCTCCAACTGCCTCAATTCTGGCATCCGCCGCATCTATGCCCTCACCCAATATAAATCGAACTCCCTCCACCGTCACATCCAATTGGGTTGGAACATCCTTTCATCCCCTTTGGGAGAGTTCATCGAGGCTGTTCCGGCCCAGCAGAGAATTGATGAGCATTGGTATCAAGGGACCGCAAATGCGATTTTTCAAAACATTTATACCTTACAAGTGGAAAGGCCTGACTTGGTCTTAATCCTCTCTGGCGACCACATCTATACAATGGACTATCGGAAGATGATTGCCTTCCACTTGGAGAGAGGGGCGGATCTGACGGTCGCTGCAATTCGGATGGATCGAAAGCTTTCCAGAGAATTTGGCGTAATCGAGGTGGACAGAGATTGGCGAATGATTGGTTTTCAAGAGAAACCCGAAGACCCCAAGACCATTCCTGGAGACCCTGGAGGAATTCTGGCCTCCATGGGAATCTATGTCTTCAATACTGAGGTGTTGGTGAGACGATTGATTGAGGATGCTCGATCTGACTCGAGCCACGATTTTGGCAAAGATATCATTCCAATGATGATTGGAAAAGATCAAATTTTCGCATTCGATTTCAAACAAGGAGATTGCGGAGGCACGGGATATTGGAGGGATGTGGGAACGATCGATGCCTACTATGAGGCGAACATGGACTTGATCTCTGTCACCCCTCAACTCAATCTCTACGATCCCCAATGGCCCATCCTGACCTATCAACCCACCTCACCACCTGCGAAAACTGTCTGGATCGAAGCGGGGAGAGTGGGGACAGCTCTCAATTCGATCATTTCAAATGGTAGCATTATCAGCGGTGGAAACGTCAAGCGATCGATCCTCTCCCCCAATGTAACGGTTCATAGCTTTGCGGAGATCGAGGATTCTATCCTCCTGGAAGGGGTGGATGTTGGAAGGAATGCGAAGATCCGGAAGACGATCATCGACAAAGAGGTTCAGATCCCTCCAGGGATGGAGATTGGTTACAATCTGGATGAGGATGCGAAGCGATTCACGGTGACCGCCTCAGGGATTGTCGTGGTTCCGAGAGGAATAAGACTTTAATACCATTGGATCCCTCTCATTTTTAAACTGCAGACATCTAAAACAACGATCGCTCAGTTGTTCCATGCAATATCCCCACTCCACTTCGATATTAACTCCATTCAAATAGGGTTTCATTTACAGATTTTTTATGAATTGTTTGACAAAATTTATCTGGAAATATATGATGTCTAACCAGACACATAGCTGGAAAGGAGGCGAGGTATTTTCCCATATAGGGTAGGCAAGAAGATCATTTTTTTCTTATACTCTAAAACCACAAGAAGGGAGGAGCGACGATGGAAAAAAAGTTGTTTGTGATCTTACTGGTAGGCGTATTTACAGTGGCGGGACTGTCTTCCTGGGGTTTTGCTGCCCCTGCTAAAGAGGCTCCTAAAACCATTAAAGTTGGCTCTTCGTGTTCCCTGACAGGTCCGTTTGGTTCGGGAGGAGCCATGTGCAAAGCCGGATATGAGATCGCCATAGAACATATTAATGCAAAGGGTGGTGTCTTTGTTAAAGAATTCAATAAAAAAATTCCTTTAGAACTTATTCTCTTGGATGATGAATCGAATTTTACTCTGACTGTGAGCAGAATGGAGGCCCTCTATACGACCCACGATGTGGTGGCCTACTTGGGAGGGTTTTCAAGCCCTATGCACGCGGCTCAGGCTCCCATTGCAGAAAAAAATAAAGTTCCGCTTTTTATGGTGGCCAGTTATCTTTACAGCATCCACCAGAAGGGATATAAATACAACTTTTCTCCCTTCCCCAAATCACCCGACTGTGCTAAGGCAGTCTTTGATATCTTGGATTCCATCCCCGCCGCACAGAGACCTAAAAAGGTAGCCATCTTCATGGAAAAGGCACCTGTTGGAATGGAATTGGGTGATATGTGGAAGGAGCAAGCTGTCAAACGTGGTTATGGAGAACCCCTTTATAGAGACCAACCTCGAGAGATGAAGGACTTTTCACCCCTTATCATGGAAGCCAAGGCAGCCGGGGCAGAGATACTGTTAACCGGTCCCACTACTCCTGAGGGGATTACCATGACAAAACAGTTGAAGGAACTCGATTACAATCCCAAATTCTATTTTGCCTACCGAGCACCTGATCCCATGGCGTGGGGAAATGCATTGGGAAAAGACGGCGATTATGTTGTTTTAGGTCCGGGCTGGTGTTATGGGCTTAAATTACCAGGAGTCAAAGAACTGAATGAAAGCCATATGAAGAAGTTCAATCGGCCAGCCGATGTGATAACAGGTCCGGCCTATGCCTGTGTCCAGGCGTTGGCCAATGCGATTGAAAGGGCAGGCACTTTAGACCGAGAAAAGATTCGCGACGCCATTGCTGCTGTGAATATGATGACCGTTATAGGTCCTCTTAAGTTTCGACCCGATGGAACAGGAGTAGTTGTCTTCTTCGGCGTCCAGTGGCAAAAGGGGAAGCAAGAAGTCGTATTCCCGAAAGAGTATGTTACCGCCCCATTAGTTTATCCCATGCCTAAATGGTCGGAAAGGTAATACTCATTAGAAACTGATAAGTGGATCATCTTTCATTGAAGCTCCCCTCTTTAGGCGGGGAGCTTCAATGTTAATAAAAAATATTTTTCTCACTCATCCTTAATCTAAGGAAAAGCAGTCCAAGATGTCCCTTTTACAGGTAGAGAAAATAGTTAAATCCTTCGGGGGATTGATGGCCCTCTGTGAAGTGAATTTTGAGATTCATCAGGGGGAGATATTTGGTGTCATCGGCCCCAACGGGTCGGGCAAAACCACTCTCTTTAATGTCATCACCGGTTTCCTGAAAGCCAATAAAGGGAAAGTGACTTTTATGGAGAAGGATATCACAGGCCTTCCTCCCCATCAAGTTTGTAGACAAGGAATCGCCCGTATCTTTCAACTGGTCAAGCCCTTTCACCAATTAACTACCCTTCAAAATGTTATGGTGGGCCGTGCCTACGGAAAAGATCCTGCGTCCAATATCAGAAAAGCGAAAGAAGAAGTGGTTGAAATTCTCAACTTTGTTGGCTTGGGGAATAAGAGTGAGGTCCTTGCCTCTCAACTTACGATGGCTGAGCGTAAGAGATTGGAATTGGCGAGGGCTTTAGCCGCACATCCCCAATTGCTCTTGTTGGATGAACTGATGGCTGGTTTGAATTCGGCTGAAACAGAGATTGCGATGGAATTAGTAAGAAAGATAAAGGGCTCAGGAATCACGGTAATTATGGTTGAACATATCATGAAGGCGGTTTTAGGAATCTCTGACCGAGTCATGGTACTCAATGTGGGAATGAAGATCGCTGAAGGTCCTCCAAAAGAAGTGGTAAAGAATCAGCAAGTCATCGAGGCATACTTAGGAAAGTAATCCTATGTTGGAAATAGAAAAGGTAAATGTCTCCTATGGAGACCTTCAGGCACTCTGGGATATCTCCTTTAAGGTCGGAGAGAAAGAGATTGTGGCGCTCATAGGCCCCAATGGCGCTGGAAAGACGACGACCCTCAAGACCATCACTGGGCTGTTAAGGTCTTTTGCCGGAGAGATTAGGTTTGAAGGCCTGGCGATGGGAAAGGTGCCCATCCATAAAAGGGTGGAAATGGGAATCAGCCTGGTTCCGGAGGGAAGGGGACTCTTTCCCGGAATGAGCACCTTAGAGAATTTAGAATTGGGAGCCTTTACAGCCAAAGGCCGTAGTTGTAGGGAAGAAACTATTGAACAGGTTTATAAGCTATTTCCTATCTTAAAGAATAGAAAGAAACAGGCAGCCGGAACTCTAAGTGGAGGGGAGCAACAGATGCTGGCCATTGGAAGAGGAATGATGTCCAAACCGAGACTTCTCCTCTTTGACGAACCCTCTTGGGGGCTCTCCCCTCTTTTGTCGAAGGTGATTTATGAGGTGATCGGGCAGATTAACCATTCTGGGGTGACCATTCTTCTGATCGAACAAAACGTTCGAATGGCCTTGGAATTGGCCAATCGTGCTTATGTCGTCGAGAACGGACGAATTGTAAAGCAGGGTGATAGCCGGAACATGCTTAACGATCAACATATCCGAGAGGCTTATCTTGGTACGGAATCGGTCTAAGGGATCATAAACCATGAATTGGCAAGTGCTCGCCCAGAGTTTAATTTTCGGCATCTTTGTCGGGGGCCTTTATGGGCTGGCAGCTGTAGGGCTTTCCCTCGTCTTCGGGGTGATGAAGATGTTGAATGTCGCCCATGGGGAGTTGCTGATGCTGGGAGGATATGTGACCTTCTGGTTCTTCTCCCTCTATCATATTGATCCTTTTCTCTCCTTACTTCCGTCAGCGTTTGTTCTCTTCCTGATAGGAATGGGTCTTTACAAAGGGCTCTTTTCTCCACTGGCCAAACTTCATGAAGAGGTGAAGATAAAAAATTCTTTGCTCATTGGTTTCGGCCTCTCCCTGGTCTTCCAAAATCTTGCCATCCGGCTCTGGACTGCTGATGAGAGGAGTGTGAGTGTCATCTATTCAGGATGGGGGTTCAGTTTATTAGGACTTCGTTTTCCCTTTATCCGTTTTTCGGGATTGGTCCTGGCCACCATTGTCATTCTTGCCCTTCAACAGTTTCTCACCAAGACCTATTTCGGTAAGGCCATCCGGGCGACCACGGAGAATTGGGAGTCTGCTGCTTTGATGGGGATCAATATCGAGAAGACCTCTATGATCTCTTTTGCCTTAGGGGCCACGTTGGCGGCGATGGCTGGTACTATCGTGAGCGTCGGTTATGCCATTCATCCAGCCATGGGTCTGGAATGGACGCTGAAGGCCCTCATCGTTGTGGTGTTAGCCGGATTGGGGAACATTGGAGGGGCTTTTGTGGCCGGGGTGCTATTAGGAGCAGTTGAGTCGGTCAGTACATTGTTTGTCGGTCCCTACATGGAAGTCGTCGGCCTGGTAATCTTTCTCTTAGTGTTAGAGTTCAGACCTCAGGGATTGTTTGGTAAAAGCATTGGTTAAGGAGGATCCATTGCCCAGCCATCGGAAGACCCTTTTCTTAAGTTTAGGGATTGCCATCTTTCTCGCCCTCGTCCCATTGCTGACAAAAAGAAATGATCTTATCAATTTAATGATCCTTATCTTCTTATATATTTGCTTAGCCCAGAGTTGGAATATCCTGGCTGGCTATGCAGGACAGGTGAGTTTGGGACACGCTGCCTTCTTTGGGTTAGGAGCAATCACCACACGGGTTTTATGGGTGAAGGGGACTCCGTTCTTTTTGGCCTTTCTAACCGGAGGGGTCGTGGCTGTGGTGTTTGCTCTGATCATCGGTCATCCTGCTCTCCGCTTAAAAGGAATTTATTTCGCCATCGGCACTCTTGGTCTGGGGCAAATATTAAAGATCACGATTGGCAATGTCCTTCCCACAGTAGCGGATCTACCCGGGGATTACATCACCACATACAACCTGATCCCCCGTTATTATCTCTTTTTGATCTTGGCTGCCATCACTGTCGCCGTTGTCTATTGGATCAGTCATTCTAAGTTGGGATTAGGCATGGTGGCTGTACGGGAGGATGAAGAAGCCGCCAAGGCTTCGGGGGTGAATACCTTCAGGCAGAAAATCATTGCCTTGTTCATCAGCTCCTTCTTCGCTGGGTTAGCAGGAGGGGCGTTCGCCTTTTACCATGTCAGTTATTATCATGACCTCCCCTTTAGTCCGATCTGGACCTTTGATTCCCTTCTCATCACCTTTGTGGGAGGAGTCGGCACCATTGTGGGTCCAATTATTGGGGCCTTCTTTTATGCAATCTTTAAAGAGTTGTTTGTACGAACCTTCCCACAGCTCCATGTCTTCATCTTCGGAGTCCTCTTCATTTTGGTGGTTTTGCTTCTGCCCGGAGGATTGGTAGAGATGGCGGCGAGGGTACGGAGGTTTGTGACTTCCAAGAAGACTGTGACACGTACTTATTAAAAGGGGTTCAAATTTTGGGAAGGATTTTCTTGAGATCGATCCTTTAAAAGATCGACACCCACTTTTAGACTAGATCTTTCACATCACTGATGTTAATCTCCAGCATCTTCACCGATGCAAGGATTCGTACTGTGTTCCGGTCGATGGCTGGTATCCCGGCCGAGAGTTCTTTTAGTTCTTGAGCCGCTTTCTTGATCACTTTGATTCGTGTATCGATTTTCCTTATTTCTCTTCGGTTCATAATTCCCCCATGTCCTATCCATGTTTCCGCAGATCTTTAAATCGTTTGGCCTTCACCTCGTAACGAGGCAAGGAATTGAATGGATGAACTTCGATGTTGTAACCCAGGTTCGTTTTTAATCGTAGTTGATCCTTCAGTTGGGTGAGGATGGCCTCACGATTTTTTTCCTCTCCTGGTAAAATTTCGATCTTGAGTGTGATGTCGTCAAGATCTCCTTTCTTCGTGACCACCGCCTCAAATTCATTACTCAGCCATTTAATAGAGCGAACCACTTCTTCAATGGCTGAAGGAGCGAGCAAAACACCTTTGATTTTTGTAATGTCATCTGCCCTTCCAACGACCCCTCCCTGAATGATGCGGAATGTTCTTCCACAGGGACAGGGTTCTTTCGACCATTCTGCCACATCCTTGGAGTCGAATCGAATGCAGGGCTGGGCGATCCGGTCAAGGGCGGTAATGACAATCTTCCCCTTTCGCCCCGGTTCTTCAATCATCTCTCCTGTTTCAATATCCTCTAACTGAGTGAGAAAGAGGGCTTCGTTGACATGAAGGCCGCCGGGTTGGGCCGTGCATTCAAAGCCCCAAGCCCCGATCTCTGTAGCCCCCACATGATCATAGACCTTCGCCCCCCAGGCCTCTTCCATTCTCTGCTTGGTAGATGGAATGCTTGCACCTGGCTCGCCTGCGCAGGTGATCTTTCTGATGGTGAGATCTCGAGCTGGATCAATGCCCAGCTTCTTCTTAGCGGTATCGGCCATTCCTAATACATAAGTCGGGGTGGCCATCATGGCGGTGGCCCGAAGTTCCTGGATTTTAAGAATACGAGCCTCTGTATCGAGGACTCCGCCTGGGACGACTTCACAACCGATCTTTTCAGCCGCATAATGACCTGCCCAGAAGGCGACAAAAATATTATATCCGAAGGGAAGGAATACTCGGTCCGTTTTTCGATAACCTTGTGCATAGAGGAGGTAAGCCCAGGATTCAGACCACCATTCCCAGTCCTGCCAGGTATCAGGTTGATAGACTGGAGTTCCGGTTGTTCCACTGGTCTGCCGAAATTCCGTGACCTCTTCCAAAGGAACACAGAGAGCATCTCCATAAGGGAAGGGATCCTTTCTCTGGATATCTCTCATCATTGACTTTTCCACCTTAGGCACTTTGGCTATATCTTCATAGGATTTGATATCACCCGGTTCAAGCCCTGCCTCCTGATAAAGCTTTCGATGAAACTTTGATCTCTCGTAAGCCCACTCCAGAATTTTTTTAAATTTTCTGGCCTGAAGTTCTCTCAATCTTTCCAATGGGAGAGTCTCCACAATCGGATTCCAGTAGAAATCAGGCCTTTTTTTTAGGGTCTTCATTTTGTCTTCTCCCCTGCCTGCCAGCAGACAGGATTTTTTTTTGAATCTGGTCTGATATTTTTTGTGTGAGATTTTGGATAATCTTAATCTCTTTGGAAGTGATCCCATCCCAGTGGACACCTGCGGTGACCACCACATTTCTTCTCAATCGAGCTGCCAACCTTTCTGAAATCTTTTTTACCAAGGTATCCTCTTTATGGCCGACGAAAGTAAAATTGGAAGAGGTGGCGCTCCACTTTTTTTGATTCTTCAAGCTGGATCTCGGGATGGCCATTCCCACAGCACCGATGTGAGGTCGGATTCCTCCCCAGATGGAAACCAGGATGTCTTGGCCCAACTCTTGGACAAGGCCGTGAATTTTGAATCTACCTTTTGAAATTTCAACCAAAAATCTTTTCATTGGATTGGTTCCGATTTTAGAAAGTCAAAGAGGTTTTGTCAACTGCAATCATCTCTTTTCTTCTTCTGTTTATTTCTTCTCTAGCCAACTTCTGAGAGGTGAGGAGGAGGAACCATTCTTCGACCTTCCCTTCTAAAAAATTGATATGAATTCCCGTTGGAACCTGGAACCGACCCAAATCAATGGTCATACCCTTTCGAGAATAACGGGTCAGTTTATCCGCATCCTTAACAATTCGATCATTCCAAGAGATGGGTCTTTTTCTTGAATCGTGTCCTTGGATGATTTGATAGATCTCTTTTACGTTTGCAGGAGGATAATGTAATTTCTCCAAAATGGCTTTAGCTATTTTTGCTCCTTCTACTTCATGAACTCTTGCCAATTTAGGATTAGATGGGTTTGGACCAAAAGCAGTCAGGTGTAAGTTTTCAGGGACGGTCTTCCAGCCCACATCGTGAAGAATGATTGCAGGGATAGCAATTTCTTCTTCCCCTTTTTCGTGATTTAGAAGCTTTAAGGCATACCGGAGGGCAATCTTTGTGTGAATGAGGTTTTTTCGAGTACGGAGGAAGGGTTTCGCCCGCTCAAAAATTTTCTGATAAATCCGTTTCATCCCTACAACTTTAGATTTTCAACTCTGAACTCTAAAATCCCTTCATCATTTTTTCCAGAAGATAAGGAAGTTCGATACGGCCAGTTGGAGCGAGGATGCGGCTGCTATAGTCAGTCACATACTTGGATGTCAATATCTTTGTGATTCGTTTGTATTCCTCACTTTCAAGGGCCTTGGCAATATCGACAATACTTGTCGCGGTTCCTTCTGCAACGATATAAGGACCAGAGCCTACCACTACCTGCCATCCGCCCGTCATCTTGATACCCAGTTTTTCTATGGTCGGGAGATGATCCTTTGTGATAAACTCCGAGTATTCTTTCTCTTTCCCAGGGATGATATTAAAATATTGGTTAAATTTCCATACCCTTAATTGAATCGTATATTTATCTGTTTTCACCCTCCCTGTGGGCTTAAGAATTCTGCTACAATAATTGAAGACATAACACTGGACCTGAGCCGTTACCTTCTCATACTCTTCTGTTTCCATGGCCTTTTGGAGTTTTTGTAACGAATCCACTGTCCCCACCGAGATGACCCCGGGACCTTCCCCCACTACCACATAAAATCCTCCTACCGGATTGATACCGATCTTTTTCATGGTAGGAATGTAATGATTGATGGCAAATTTTGTGTATTCTTCTTCTTTCCCGGGGATAATGTCCCAGTGTTGATTAAATAAAAAGATCATCTTTCCCTCCCAGTGGGTTAAAATATACGAAGGATGATGGGATCAGAGCTGGCGGTCACCTCATAGGATTTAAGCAACGGTTCCTCGGCATACATGTCCTTGAATTTCGCAACCAGTTTTTCGTAGTCTCCGCTCTTCTCATAGGCCTCGACATCTGCCTTGGTATCCCATGCGGTGATAGAAATCCCTTCGTCTTTATTGTCTAAAGACTCAAGGAGATGGACGAAGCGAATTCCCTTATGGCCTTTGTGAGCTAAAACAACCTCCTTATTGTAAGTCTCGCGTAACTCCTGCATCTTGCCTATTTTTAATTTGAAAAAGGTCATTCGGACATACATAGGTTCCTCCAATTCCCTTTCATGACCGGAGAGGAAGAAGAGCCCGCTTATCTTCTGAAAAGGGAGGACATCATATCGATAATGATATCCGTATTGCTCTGTTTTGGTTTCCCCGCACTTGTCACGGGCCGGGTCTGGACAAGAAAAACATTCTCAGGGAAGGGGAGATCAACATCGATGGCCCACTCCAAATCCTGAGCCGATTGATAATGGGCTTCTGCGATTTTACCGAGCCGGACCAGTTCCATCAATGCTTCATCATCGATGCATGGCTCATTCTGCCTTTCGAGGGTAGGTTCGATACAGATGACCTTATCTTCTACCAACTCATAGCAGAGGGTTTTCGGAGAGATCATCTTCTCTAAAATCTCGAGCGATTTTTTATCCACCAGGAAGTGGTCTGGAGAGACCTCTCCTTTGACCACGCTCTCGCCCAATCCCCAATTGCCTTCAATGACTATCTTCTCTGGATCTCCGACCACCGGATCAATCGTGAACATCACTCCCGCACATTTGGCATTGACCATCTTCTGAACTCCAACACTAATGGTCACTTTATCATGAGGCCACCCGATCTGATTTCGATAAGCGATGGCACGATTTGTAAACAGGCTTGCCCAGCATTTCAATATGTGTTGGATCACTTCCTCTTTACCTCTAACCCAGAGGTAAGATTCATGCTGTCCGGCGAAGCTGGCCGTCTTCAGATCTTCGGAAGTGGCACTGGATCGGACGGCAACGGGGAGATCCGCCACTCCACAGAGGTCGCCTAATTTTTTATAAGCTTCTTTGATCTCTTTAACAATATTTTTAGGAATGGGGGTAGATTCGATAAGATCTCGAATCTGAAGACCTGCTTCCTCCAAGGCTTTGATATCCTCAAAGGGAATTTGAGAGAGGGTTCTCACAATTTCGTTTCGAACCCTCCCTCTCTCTATAAAAGTGTCAAAGGCATACGTGGTGACGGCAAATCCAGGTGGGACTCGGAGGCCGAGTTTAAACATCTCACCTAAATTTGCATTTTTACCCCCTACTTGAGGAAAGTTCTTCCCTGAACAGTCTTTGAACCAGATGATATTTTGCGTCGTTTTTCTTGGAGGCATCTTATTTGTCCAGGATGTAAACGGCTCCCAAGTTTCCGTCTACCCGGATCCTTTGACCTGACTTGATCACCTGGGTGCCGGTAAACACATTCATCACAACAGGGATTCCATACTCCCTTCCAACAATAGCGGCATGGGAGAGGCTCGCCCCTCTATCCACCACGACCCCGCTGATCATACTAAACACGGGCGTCCAGGCTGGAGAAGTGCTCATTGCTACAAGAATATCTCCTTTCTGGATGGTCGGTAGGTCTTCATCTCTGAGGACTACTCGAGCAACCCCTTCCGCCATGCCTGAAGATCCGCAGGTTCCCAAGAGGTCTGCCTTGAGTTCAGGCTTTGGTACGGGCATGCTTCCCACCACTACTTTGAGGGCGATTGGATCAAGAGATTGGACTAATCCTCCGATCGCCTGCTCCAAAGTAAACCCTTCTTTAAAGATAGCAGGGGGATTACCTCTTTGATTCCATTCTTCCCATTCTTTCCGTCGACGTTGGACGATGGGTTTGAGATTGAGTTTATCAGGATTAATCCCAGCCTTTCTCACCTCATCAGGCATGAGGAAGAAAATATCCTCGGGTTGGTTAATCGCTCCACATTTAGCGAATCGATTTCCCAATCCCATACAGGATCTTCTCATCAACGCGTGGGTGTAGAGATCGAGATAATGATTGTGCTCCTCACTGAAACGGCTGCAATTCTGAGCCACTTTCATCAGCATGGAGAACCAACCCTTCTGCTCGGGAGCGATCTTAGCCAAGACCTCTTTTTCTGCATCTTTCCTTTCCTTTTCAATCTTCTTACGGTCTTTATCTAAGTCGAAATCCCCACCTTTCTTAAGATACATCTTTACCGTTTCAAAACCTGGGGTAGGATCCTCTTGCCAGGTGGGGACATTAATCTCAGCCATTCGTTCCATCCTCCAGCCGGCTTCTTTATCAAGGAATTCATCAAACTCTTTCAAATATTTCTTTCCTTTATCACTCTCCCCCAATTTGGCCTTCATCTGTTTTGAAGGAGTCCCCATGAAGAGGCTCTCAAGACCCATATCCTTTGCTTTCTTGGAGAACTCCCAGAGCCTACGGTCTACTCGAAAACTTTCGTTGTCAAAGCCGGCCACTAACTTGTGGAAAGTGGGATGGGTATCATCGATGTTCAACAACTGCATGCAGAGTTGCTCAAATAGGACATAGGGCGTATAAGTCCCATACATCATGTGCATATGGATTTCCCACATTCTTCGACAAGTATCGATGACCTCCTCGAAGTTTTCAAGAAGTTTGATATTCGAAGCAGTGTTGACGTCGAGGACTTTCAAATTATCATATCTTTTCAGGATCTCCTTAACGTAACCACCCCAAAGACCATCATAATTCTCCACAAAGGGCCTAATGGCTTCTCTAAACTTCTTCTCCCTTTCCGCCTTTTCTTTATCGGAATCGACCATGAGGAGGGTTAGATAGCCACCTCCATCTTTAAAGCGCCAGTCCCATCCTTTCACAGTGGGAAGGGAGAGGGTCTCAGCGCCATACTGCATTCCGTGTCGGCAGAAATTGATCCAGAACCACCCGAACATGGGTGTCCACGGGGGGACAGAGTGGGTGGCGTCGAGAAACCAAGCCGGCGATTGCTCTAAATCATACTTCTCATCAAACTCAAATCCTGGTACCACATCATAAATTTTCATTTTTCACCTCCTGAATGCTTATTGGACTCCTCTTGAAAGATTCTCAATTCCCCACCATCCTCTGGTGTATTGATAATGAAGGTTATCCTTCCATACACACCCCCTCCTTTCACCAGGTCATATTCATGACCCTCTTCATTTAAGAAAATAAATTGTTATAAAATGGCTTACGACCTGTCGAATAGACAGAACTATACCGACAGGAAATGAAGAAATCAAGTAGTTTTTTAAGTTTCAATTTTCACAATGAAGTTTCCGATATTCACCCTATACTGAAAGCTATTGGATTGCATTTTAACTTCGACAAATCATTGCAGCGATAATCTTGTTAGAGATCAAACCTCTATTGGCTTCGTTGCAAAAATCCCCCCCTCCTTAAAGAGGCTACAGAGATTGCCTGATCTTCTCGGGAGTGATCGGTAAATCCCGGATACGGACACCACAGGCATTGTAGATAGCATTTGCAATAGCCGGTGCAGTTGGGACATCTGCATATTCTGCGGTGCCGGAAGCACCAAAGGGTCCTTTCTTCCTGGGGATATTGAGGGTGATCACTTCCATGTCAGGCATGTCTTTCGCTCTAGGTATCTTAAATTTGGCAAAGCTATCGGTCTTATTGTAAATAAACTCTTCCATGAGGGCATATCCAAGACCCATACAGATGCCTCCGTGGAGTTGGCCCTCTACATTGAGGCGATTGATCACAGTTCCGAGATCATGGACAGAGATTATCTTGAGGACATTCACCCTACCCGTTTTTACTTCCACAGCCACTTCAGCCATTTGGATTCCGAAAGAATAGGTCTCCCAAGGAACTCCCTGGCCAGTCTTCGGATCAGGCCTCGAAGTCACAGGTTTGTTGATTGCTTTATAAAGAGTAGGCAAGCCCTTTGCCTTCATCTCGCTATACGTCTTAACACCGTTTTCATCCATGGCCTTTTTCAATTCTTCCACGGCCATCTGGACGGCTCTCCCTGAGACATAGGTCTGCCGGCTTCCAGCGGAAAAGTTTCCGTCCGGTGTGATCTCAGTATCTGTTGTACAGACTTTGACTCTCTCCAGGGGAAATCCTATTGTGTCTGTAGCAATTTGCCAGAACATCGTGTCCGTACCTTGTCCCATGTCCGCTGCTCCGATCCAAACCTGTAAGGTGTCATCAGGTAAAAGTTCTGCCCATGCCTCAGATTGATCTGGGGCGCTTCGGCCCGGACCGAACCAAACCCCTCCTAAACCCACTCCCCTTTTGATCTCATCCGTTGTGCTCTTTTTAGCCTCTTTTAATGCTTTCTCATAAAGAGGCTTTAGGGTCTCCATACACTCCCGAAAACCAATAGCGTGGTCTAATACCTGGCCGCAGATTGTCGTATCCCCTTTCACAAAACCGTTTTTCACCCTTATGGCTAAGGGATCTATTTTCAGTTCCGATGCCAGTTCATCAAGGATCGACTCAATGGCAAAGGCGACTTGGGGTACGCCAAAACCTCTCATCGCACCTTTGAAAGCTGTATTCGTATAAACAGCTTTCCCGTAGACATGGGCATTGGTGAATCGGTAAGGTCCCTGGGAATGGATAAGGCCTCGTTGAGTCACACTATTGCTAAAAGACTTATATGCCCCGCCATCTGCTGTGAGATCAAAATCTAATGCCATCAACGTTCCGTCTTTTTTGGCCCCCACTTTCACCTTCATGAAGAAGGGGTGACGTTTTGGGGTAGCCGCAAAGGTTTCACTCCTCGTATAGGCAAGCTTCACCGGCCTTTTAAGCTTCAAGGCAGCCAGTCCAAGGATTCCACCTACGGAAACATCCAGTTTTCCGCCAAATGCCCCGCCCATGGGAGTTTGGATCACCCGGACCTTTTCCACATTGAGACCGAGGGCTTCTGCGATGGTCTTGCGGTGAGCGTGAATGTTCTGACTTGGGGATAGGATGACCAGTTGGCCATTTTCGTGGATAAAAGCAACGCCGGAGTCGTTTTCTAAGTAGGCATGTTCAACGGTTTGTGTTGTGTAGGTTCGCTCAATGGCTACCTCCGACTCTGAAAAACCCCTTTCAACGTCGCCATGGATGATGGGTTGTTCAAAAAAGAGGTTTGAACGATCGTCATGGACCCTTATCGCCCCCTCTTTCAATGCCTCCTCTGGGGTAAGTATTGGTTCTAAGGGTTCATAGGTCACCTCGATCTTCTCTATGGCATGAGAAGCAATTTCCTCAGAGGTTGCCACAACTGCTGCGACAGGATCACCGATGAAACGGACCTTACCCACGCCTAAGATGGGTTGATCATCTCCAGCCATCTTCAGGATGTTGGTCCCTTTCACATCCTCAGCTGTGAGCACGGCTAACACACCGGGTATGGTTTCTGCTTCGGTCTTGTCGATGTGTAAGATTTTGGCATGGTGATGAGGACTTCTCAGAACTTTGATATGGGCACATCCGTCCACAGTGAGGTCACCCGCATAGAGGATGGTTCCTGTTGCCTTCTCGAGGGCGTCCTTTCGTGTCACGGGTTGGCCAATGGTGTCCTTTCCTTCTAATTTTAATTCAATTGATTTCGTTTCCCCTCGCATATAAGAGGCAGCGAGTTCTACAGCCTCAAAGATCTTCTGGTAGCCCGTACAACGACAAAGATGAGGCTGAATAGCCTTTTTGATCTCTTCCCTTTTGGGCTTAGGATTTCCATCCAAAAGGGACTTCGTCCGGACGATCATCCCCGGTGTGCAAAAGCCACACTGAATGGCTCCCGTCTTTGCAAAGGCCAATTGAAGTGGATGAGGATTCCTGAGAGTGCCAATGCCTTCGATGGTCGTTACCTCTTTGCCCTGGACTTTGGCCACAGGATATCTACAGGCGAGAACCACTTCACCATCCACTAGCACAGCACAGGTGCCGCAATGACCGGCAGAGCATGCTTCCTTAGTACCTGTCAACCTTAGATCTTCTCGAATCACTTTCAGCAAACTTTTTTGAGGATCAACGATGACTCTTCGAGGGGCTCCATTCAAGATGAAATTTATCTCCTGCATGTTTTAAGGCCTCCGATCGAAAAATTTTCCGACTCAAAGGAATCTTGTCCGGGAAAGATCCCCCACGAAAAGGTTCCCTGAGATATTTAGAAATTCTATGTGAAGAATAGAATAGAAAAAACTTTTCAACAGCGAAAGCTGCATCCATGAAAGTGACGATCGAAAAAGTCTGAACGCCTGAGTGTTCGTATTGGATTCAAGGCCACCATGCCGAAGGCATGATGGGGGATAAAAGGATTAATGCATGGCCCTCCCGCCATCGACCAAAATGGTCTGACCAGTGATGAAATCGCTTTCATTTGATGCGAGGAAGATGACCGCTCCCAGAAGATCATTGGGCTGCTCCAGTCGCTTCAAGGGGGTTTTAGAGACATCGTATTTGGTGACATCGGTGAGATGGCGGCTTGCTTCTGTATCCGTAAATCCCGGGGCTACGGCATTAATGTTAATGTTATGAGGGCCTAATTCAATGGCAAGGGCTCGCGTCAATCCGATCACCCCTCCCTTTGAAGACACGTAGTGAATAAAGCCATGAGACCCCGTGAAAAATACTTCGGAAGAGAGGTTGACAATCTTCCCTTTTCCTTGTTGTTTCATATAAGGGAATACCGCCCTTGAGCAGAGCCAGGGACCTTTGACGTTCACAGCCATCACCTGGTCCCATTCATTGGGATCTACTTCCGTGAAGGATTTTCGAACCAATCCATCGTAGATGGCTGCGCAATTAACTAAGATGTCGATCCTGCCAAAGACCCTAAATGTTTCCTCAGCGATCTTGATGGCATCCTTTTCGATGGAGACATCTGCCTGGAAAGCTTTCGCCACTCCTCCAGAGGCTTCAATCTCCTTTACCGTCTTCTCCAAATTGGCAAGATCCTTTCGGGTAACTGCCATGATCTTGGCCCCCTCTTTTGCCATACCAATGGAGAATTCCCTTCCCAAGCCCTTGGCGGCCCCTGTCACGATTGCCACTTTATCTTTGAGTCTCATGATTCCTCCTCGCTTTAATAAGTTCTTCCTTTCTTCTCCCAGATCTTGTCCAGCTTGAAGTCTTCTACAATGACCTTGAAGCAATTATAACTGGAGCCTCGAGCAATACCACCACCAGAATGCATGTTGGAGGAGCAGATGTACATATTTTTAAGGAAAGGAATACGATAACTCGAAAGGTCTGGGATAGGTCTGAATCGGTCGTTTTGGGAAGCAATCATGGCTCCTTCTACCCACCCGCCCTCGATCATATCGGGATGTCTCATGTTTGTATCATAAGGCGTGGTGATAAAGGCCTCGATCACATTGTCACGAGTCATGTTGGGAGCGTAGATCTGCCATTGCTTCAACATCAAATCTTCCACCTCTTTTTTCATTTTGAGCCACTGTTTCTCGTTATAGAGGTGTAATGGAGGCGCAAATTCTTCTAATAGAATGGTGTGTTTCCCTTCCGGTGCCCGGGTCTTGTCCCAGATACTGTCCGGGGCTGCAAGGATGTACCATTTTTCAGGAAACCCTTTTGTGAAGATGTCTGCCTGATATTTCCAGGAGAGGTATTCAGGGTCCTTCTCTCCCATATAGAGCCGCGGCTGAAGACCTATATCTGAATTGAAGGAAGCTGCTTTATATTTTGGAAGCTCATGCATTGCCATATTTCCCCAGTAAATCTGGGCACGGTCATAACGGATGTTTCTTATACGCCTGGCCACTTTTGGGGTGACATAATTTTCTCCCAAAAGCCTGAATATCGTCTGGGGAACTCCTAAATCACTAATCACCACCTGTTTTGCTTCGACTTCTATTCCATTCGAGAGTTTGACCCCTTTGGCCCTTCCATTCTCAATGATTACTTTATCTATTTCTGTCTCCACACAGAACTCCCCTCCCATGGCACTGAAGGCTCTCTGGAGGGCGTGTGTGATAGTATGAGTTCCACCATAGACAATAGAAGCCGATTCAAAGGAGAGGGTGAGCCCGATCACATGGACAAAGACATAGAGACCAATGACATCCCCAGGGAAGCAGCCAGTGGAGGTTTCAATAGCTCTCATGAAAAGACACTGGAGTTCAGGACTTTCAAAAAGGTCCATAGCGATCTGGGAACCTGTCATGAATTGATAAACCGGATCGATTCCGTCTACGGGATCATCGCAGAGCTTTTCGAGGGCATTCTTAACTCCCCAGGGTGTGGGAGGACTATAACGGTATTCTCGAAAGGCAGCCCTCCACTTTCTCTGATATTTTCCCAGGAGATCGAGATAGGTCTCTGCGTCCGTTTTTGAGAAGCGGGCGATCTCGTTGTAGGTCTTCTTGACATTTTCCTCGGAGTACTCTTCTTTCCCCGTTAAAGGGTCGACACGGAACGCAGAATACCCGACAAAACAGGTCCCATCTGGATAAACCATACCTTCGTTCTGGTCTGGGAAAATATATTTCAAGCCATATTCCCTCAGATTGAAATCGGTATAGGCAGGATGGGTCCAGAATCGGGTGAAGTGGGCACATGTATTCTGGATAAATCCGGGCAAGGGAAGCTCTTCCCCACAGGCACCTCCTCCTAATTCATGTTGACGTTCGAAGATCACTGTTTTAAGGCCTGCATGTTGTAAATAACAGGCAATGATCGTCCCGTGGTGTCCCCCACCAACGATAATCGCATCATAACTTGTATCTGGCATGGGTTTCCTCCTTTTCTATTTCTTCTTCATCATCAGTGAAATGGCGTAATAGAGGATAGAGGGTTTTAAGAGGAGCTTGATGAAGTTCCTCAGGTCCGCTCCTTCCAGGGTGGCAGTGATGACCCAGTGGATGGGTTCTGAAGACTCGATTTTTAATTTCAGGGCCTCCCCTCCGTCTGGATCTTTAAAGAGTTGAGTAAAGGACGCAATCATGGTGGTCTGGCCCAAACCTGTCGAATTGACTTTCATGGTGAACCTCCTGAAAAGAGATTTCTGAAAAAAGTCCAGAAATCTCTATGAGGTTTCTGATAAAGAGTTTTTCAGAAACCTCATAAAAGACCTTTTGCCTTTGCCTGGGTTACGATCTCCGGTTCCTTCCACCACTTTTGGATCCCGAGATCTTCTGCAATCCGGTTGGCTGCATTATATCCCGGGCCGTAAGTGACCAATCCTCCAGGGAAGCAACAGGCTCCGCAGAGATAGAGGTTTTTAATAGGTGTCGCGTACTGAGAACATAATTCGTTCGGTCTTAGAAATCCCATTTGAAGAGGAAAATAACCTCCTTGCTTGATCGATCCTTCAACCATATCAGAGAACTTATTTTCGATATCGAGTGGGGAGGCGATATAGGTCCAGAGGATATTTTCTTCAGTCATATTAGGAGCATATTTTTTGAGTATGTTAATGTTTTGCTTCGCGTGTTCCTGACGGATTTTATACCATTTCTCAGGGCCTCCGTCCTTAAGGCGGTAAGGGGCATGTTCTGAGATCAGCCCGGTATGCCTTCCCGGAGGTGCCTCGGAGGGATCAAAGAATGTTGGAAAACAACAATTAAACCCGGAAGATTTAAGCTCTCCATTTTTCAAAGCCTTGAAATGCTCAATCAGATTCTCCTCTGTCTCAAAACCGACCACATAGATAAAAGCCTTTGGGAGGTCAGGATTTGAAGAGGCAGCTGTGAACTGGGGTGGATTGAAAAGGGCCAGATGGGTATCGAAGAGGGACCATTTCTCCCACTTCCAGTCCTTTGTCCGTATGACAAGATCTTTTGGTAAATCCTTCTCTCCAATATATTTGAGGAAGGTCTGGTGGTGGTCAATGCTTGAGGCAACAAACTTAGTGGCCTCGTAGACCGTTCCATCATCTAATTCAACCCCTTTTGCAACACCTTTATCCACAATGATTCTTTTAATGATTTGACTTCCAAGTATCATTCCTCCATTTCTATAAAGGAATTTGGACATCAGGTTTGCCATATGGTGAGAGCCTCCCACACAGAGACGGTAGTTGGAAGCTCGATTGATCATGAGTGGAACCAGGTAACCCAGCCCCTCCAGATCATAATCCAATCCCCACAGACAGGTGGCATAGAGCATTAGTGTCCTGATTTGATTATTTTCAAAAATGCTATGGACGATATCGATTGGTTTCTTTTCAGAAAGGGCGCTGATTTCCTGGCCAAGAGGACTGGAATGGAGTTTCACGACCTGTTCGAAAGCTGGCTTGGCCATCACATAGGTCGCGGGTGCGAGAAAGGCATCAGTATAGCGTTTGAAGCGTTCATAGGTCTCTCGATAAGCATCAGCGTCTTTTTTAGAAAATTGTGCAAATGAAGCGCATGTTTTCTCCACATCAGAGTAAATGCAGAGACTCCTTCCGTCTAAGAAGGGCATGGCCATGACGACCTCAGGATGGATATATTTTAGATCATACGTTTGATCCAATTGGAGATCGGGAAAGACCGGTGCATAATCCACCATGGGATGGTAGATCGCATGGGTATTGTGAATAAATCCAGGGATCGTAATCATCTCCGAGCAAAGGCCTCCTCCCATTTCGTATCTCTTTTCTAGGATCAGGATCTTTAGCCCTGCTTTGGCAAGGTAGCAACCTAAAGTGAGTCCATTCGGCCCACCACCAATAATAATGCCATCATATTGGGGCATAACTCTCTCTCCTTTCCTATTGATGATTTTCCATAGTTAAAAAGGTAGGGTGTATTAGAAACTATATTTTTCAGTATTGACATGTCAATACAATTATTCTTATAATACCATAAAAAAAACTTATAATAATTCAGAAATCATATATATTTCAAAAGGTTTTGAAGCATTAATATTGTGAATTCAAAGTACAAGAGAAGTATATTAGATAGAAGATGAATGGTAAAAATTATTACTCTAAATATGGGTAGGGGCGACTTAAGTCGCCTAAAGGGCCCTGCTTAACGGGATTCTACCCTCTGCAGTTGTTGAAAATTTCTTTCTTAAATTTAAGATTTCATTCTTGGGAAAGCAGGAATCCAGTTTTTCCAACCTATTGTGGACTCCCGCTTCCGAGAGAGTGACAGTGAAATGGTATTTTACAGCACATCGCTAATATTA
Source organism: Thermodesulfobacteriota bacterium (assembly GCA_049513055.1). Lineage (GTDB taxonomy): Bacteria > Desulfobacterota > BSN033 > BSN033 > UBA1163 > UBA1163. Next base: position 33,088 of record JBEKWN010000001.1, on the reverse strand, counting down.
CAACATAGATGAAACAATATTTTTTTAGGAGGATTTTTTGAATCTCAGACAACTGGAGGCATTTTATTTAGTTATAAAGAAAAAAAGTTTTACTCGCGCAGCAGAAGAGTTGAATGTGACCCAACCTGCTGTCACCATCCAGGTCAAATCCTTGGAAAAGTCGTTGAATTTGAAACTCATTCAACAAGTAGGGAAAAGAATGCAGTTGACCGAAGCGGGAGAGCTCCTCTACCAGTATGCTGAGAAGATTTTTGATCTCGTGTCTGATGCCAATGAGAAAATGAGGGACTTCAAGAAATTGATGAGAGGAACGCTTCAAATTGGAACAACGAAAAATTATGCTCGTTACATCATGCCTTCCTTGCTCTCCGAGTTTCAAAGGAGATTCCCGCGCATCAAAGTGATTTTGGATGAAGGGAACTCTGAGGATATGGCGAAGAGTGTCCTTGAGAAGAAGAATGAACTTGCCCTTATCTCCCAACTGAACCTTGACCGAAAAATCAAATCCATCTTTTTCTCAACGGTAGAGTTTGTTCTGGTTGCTTCGCCAGAACATAGGTTTTCACAACGAAAGAGTATCTCCCTGAGAGAATTGAATGGTGAACCGGTAATTTTGAGGGAGAAGGGGTCTGGTTCCAGAACGGCCATTCTGAGAAAATTTCAGGAATATGGGATCTGGCCATCGGTGATTATTGAAGCAAGCAGTCTGGACTTTATTGTGGGCTATGTGAAGCAGAACAAAGGGGTGTCTTTCATGTTTGAACCCGATATCAAGGAGGAACTGGAGGAGGGGACCTTAAAAGTCATACCCATTGAAGAGGGTAACATTATTTTCTTTACCGATATCATTTACCATGGTGAAAAATCTCTCTCCCCTCCGAGCCAAGCCTTTCTGAAAATGGTGAAGGAGTTAAAAAAAGAATCGGTCCTGCCAAGTGCCATGGCCACTTCATAAAGATTTCTTTGTCTTGTAGATTTCTGAATAAGTCCAGAAATCTCTGATTACATAGATTATGAAATGATTACACAGATTAGAAATGTATTGGAAATAAAGGAAATCTGCTTAATCATTTTTTAAAATCGGTGTAATCAAGAGAGCCTATCGTAGTTTTTCAGGGCTCTCTTTTGTAAAGCTTCATAAATTGATTCACGGCCTCCTCTGCAAATTCACGGGTATTGAGGTGGAGGTCGAGCTCAATGACTTTTATTTTGGGGTCGATGTGGATCTTTAATTCATGAATGAAAGCCTGATCTGCCTCTGGATCATAGAGAGGCATTCCTTCCTTGTCGAGAGAAGACCATCCCTTTAACGGAATGAGAATGGTGACAGGTCCTTTTGATCGATTTAATTTTCTGGCCACTTCTTTTGCAATCTCCCTCAGTTCTTGAGCATTGGTGCGGGCTTGAACCCGGAATGCGTCAGGAATGAAGAGTTTTCGATTTTTAATATCCTTTGAAACCCAAAGAGGATCTCCGCGATCCCCTCTCTCCAATGGGCCACAACTGAGCATATCAAATCCGCAAGGGGTAATTAACTGGGGGTTTCCTTTTTCCCCAGCACTTTCCAAACGATTCGGACCTGCAGCCCGGTTTCCTCCCAGGAGTTCTTCTCCTACTCCCGCAGGAACAATATCCATTACCCCTTGGAAGAATCCCTCTCCAATTAAATCCTCCATCGCCCTGTCCCCGCTCCCCTGGGCGTGAAAGGGGATCACTTCAAATCCCTTTTCTTCTAAAAGACGCCTGACATGGGAACAGCATTCTTCTGAGAATTTGAATTCCGTCAAGGCAATCAAATCTTTTTTTCTCGCCACACTGGGAAGGAAGGAAAGCCCTTCACCCATTTCCACCATTCCACAGATTGCCCCGGCAGCCCTCTTCAATACATCTTTGACCAGTGGATTAAATCCCGCAATGTCCACCACCGAATGGATCATGGCGATATCTTTGGTACCAAAATATCCTCCGGCATAAGCAGGCATGGCAGCTGTGCTGGAGAGCATGACTTTGGGGATCCCAAAGGGAAGGGACTTCATAATCGTTGTGGCGATCGCGGTATTGGAGGCACCTCCGAAAGAAAGAATCCCGTCGAGTTCTTTTTTATCTAAAAGAGTTTTGACTTTTTTGATGGCCCCTTGAATCATAATCGAGGAGGCTTTCTCTGTATCCTTCATCTTCTTGATCTCTTCAATATCCCATCCTGCTGCTTTCGCCACCTCTCTCGCAGAGATATCAGGAGAAAGGGAGGCCTCACCCCCAGTGTTCGTGTCCAAAAGAATGACCCGATGCCTTCTTGCTTGGATAAGACCTTTTAAAAAAGCTGCTTCGGAACCTTTCGTATCTAAGGTTGATACAAGTACGATTGTTTTTTGTATCAATTCAATTCCCTCCATTGGGTTCTATTTTGGGTTATGGTATGATAATTTATAAATGCGATCAAGACAAAAAGATGTCAGGTCAAGATAAGAGGAATGAAAAAAATCTTTCTTGACAAAAGAGTCTGGAGGGATTCCAGAGATAATTGGGTCAGTTTTGAGAGCGATCCGAAACTGCGGGTCACGAAAGGAAATATATACAGCCGGTGTGTCCCCTGTATTACCAACCTCTATCAGCAACTGCAGGCCTGGAAAGAAGAGATTGAATTGAAGGAGGCTTATCACTGCTGGAAGGTAGTGGCGGTTTTGAAGGATCGAGAAGAGTGTTTGGAAGTTTTAAGAGAGTATGAAGAAAATTTCCTTGGAGATCACTATGTGAAAGGGAAATTCGGTTCAAGCCAAACCTCAAAATCTACCAAAGTTCTCATGTTTCACACCGAGGATGAAGAAGAAAGGGACCATGTTTTTAGAGAACTTCAAACCTGCCTCCAGAAAGTGAATCCCAATTCAGAAATATTTTATCAAAGGGCCTGCGCCAGTCTCTATTATGACCTTTTGGGCGATTGGAGGGATTGGAGGAAAGTGACTCGGATAAAAAATCCCGATGTCCGGCCAACGTTGTTGGAGAGGATCAAAAAGCTACTCTATTGGGAAAAAGGAGGCTAAAAGACTTCGCCTTTTAAAATGTAAAAGGTAAAAGTGAATTGGTAGATCCTACCAGGTTAACTTTTGATTGGCGCCCTCACCTTCAAGTCTTCATTCCAAAATAACATTGAAAGTTAACGATTACTGGTGGAAATGTGCACAAAAAAGCAGAGCCATTTCTGACCTTGCTTTTGGTCATTGATAGCTGAATATGGATTTATTTTTTTTTTGATGAGTTTACCTACGAAGCGAGGGGAAAGCCAGTCTCCTTTTCATTCATACTTCTCAAAGCAGACTATTTGGTCCAAGCTCTTTCTGAACTGTTGTGAGGGTGGTTGATTTGGGTATCCCAACGGAGTCATAGCCAGAACCCGAACGTGTTCTGGAATCTTCAGAATTTTCTTAACCTTATCCTCCTTGAAAGCGCCGATCCAACACGTTCCCAAGCCCAGTTCATAAGCCTGTAGGATCATAAACGCACAGGCGATGGATATATCCACCGTATAAGCGGGTTGACCGCAGGTCATGATTGACTTCGATTCCGTAGCACAAGCGACAATGACGACCGGTGCTTCTCCGATAAAAGACTGTCCGAAGGCAGCGTTGGCCAGGTTTTTCCTTGTTTCCTTGTTCTTAACAACGATAAATTTTCATTCCTGGTGGTTGCTCGAAGAAGGCGAAAGCCTTGCTGCTTCCAATATCTTTTTTAGTTTCTCCTCTCCGATATCAGTATTTTTGTATGCTCTCACACTGCTTCTTTGGCTAATGGCAGTAAAAACATCCATTATTCCCACTCTCCTTTATGGTATTGGTTGGAGACTGTTGGGATTCGACTTATGAAGCCAACAACACCTAATAATAAGGCTGAATCGGTCAACCGGTATACCAGCCAATTCAGGGCAATTTGTTGCATCCAGGTGCCAATCAGAGAAATACTTTGTCCGCCAAAGAAGAGACGATAATTTTTATGGGATAGTACACGAAAGATCAACTTCAAGCTATTTGCACCATCAGGACGGGATTTATTAAATTTCATTTTGTAGTTCCTTATTTTCCAAATCCTTTTGGTGGTGTATATCCACAAGGAAACCGCTCTAATCTGCTCTACTGACAAATCGTGTCGTCCCGACAAAAATGACGATCCACCCGATCAGGAGGACCAGCATATTTAGCGCCAGCCACAATATAGCGGACTGCCTTGATGAAAACTGACCTCGAGCACTTCGCCTGAAGAAAAGCATATCCACCACATTGGCAGCTGGATGTGAGCAGATGTAAAGACCGAGCAGCACACCGATGATACCATCTACGTTATTCATATCGGTTAGCGTCCGCTGGTAAAAGAGCAAACTACTATAAGCGATCCCGAGCAGGGCTAGTGCCCACAACATCTTGATATTGCATTCGCGCCGATACTGATCCATCCTTGCTCGTTGGCAGCCTAATCTCTCAATAGACTGCTGATACTTATGGTACTGGCCACCAAGGTCCTATGACTGAAGGTAGGGCGGATACGTCCCAGCCACCGCCAAGAGCTTTTATGAGAAGTACGCCGGCAGTCATCTGGCGACCGAGGATGCCAAGTTCATTTGTTTCGATGTTCAGCGCTGCAGCCTGGGCCACTATGACAGTGAGGTAATTAACCGTCCCCGCTTTATATTGGTTGATGGCTACCGTCAACGCTTGCCGGGCTGCGCTCACCGCCTCTTCCTGCACCTTGGCCTCTTCCTCCAGGATGCGTAGCGCGGCCAGGTTGTCTTCTACCTCCTGAAATCCGGTGAGCACGGTCTCACGATAGGATGCTACATTTGCGTCGTAGGCTGCGCGCGCCGCCGCGGTCTGAGCCCGCCTCAAACCCCCGTCGAACACGGTCTCCGAGACCCCTGGTCCAACCGACCAGAAGCGGCTCGGCCACGTCAACCACTTGGATAAATTTGAGGATTCAAAGCCGCCTGATGCGCTCAGCGTGACGGTTGGATAATAGGCGGCCACCGCCACTCCGATTTGGGCATTCGCCGCTGCAATCCGCCGCTCGGCGCCAGCGATATCAGGCCTGCGTTCGAGGAGTTCTGATGGGATGCCGACGGGTATGGTAGGCGGAACCAGGCCAAGAGGAGCAACAGGAATGGAAAAGAGAGATGCCTGTCTTCCTACGAGCAACGCGATTGCATGCTCCAATTGCGCACGCAGTACGCCGATGTCGATCGCCTGAGCCTGAGTGGTCTTAAGTTGGGTTTCGGCCAGGAGCACATCTCCTTTGGAGGCCACGCCTGCCGCATACCGGTTCTTTGTCAGTTCGAGGGATTTTTGGAAGGCGATGACTGTCGTATCCAGGAGCTGCTTCTGTGCATCGAGTGTGCGCAGCTGAAAATAGTTCTGTGCAAGTTCGGCTTGAACCAGCAAGCGGGTGGATTCAAGGTCTGCTGCACTCGCCTGGGCGCTTGCCTTGCTGGCTTCCACGGTGCGGCGAACCCGTCCCCAGAGGTCCGGTTCCCAGGACGCGTCAGCAAGCAGCAGGTAATCAGATGTAGCGCCCGTGGTGGCGCCCGTTCCTCCGCCAACATTAGCCGATCTACGGGAGCGTGTAAATGACGCCCCCACCGTGACCGTCGGAAAGTAGGCTGCTCGAGCCGCCTGAACCAGCGCTCGGGCCTGCCGAAACTGCGCCTCCGCCACCATCACGCTCTGGTTCGAGATATTGGCCTGCTCTTCGAACGCATTCAACTGAGGATCATTGAAGATCTCCCACCATGCTCCCCGGACGAGATGGTCCTTGGGCTGTGCCACCTTCCAGCCCTCCATCTCCTTGTAAACTCCCGGTACCTCGGCTGTGGGCCTGACGTAATTCGGGCCGACCGTACAAGCGGTCAGGAGAGTAAGCGCCCCTGCGAGTGCCACAAGCATGGATCGGCAAGTCCACCCACGAAAACTTACTTTTAGGCGGATCATCGAACCCTCTTTTCCAATTCGGTGGCCATCCCGGATTTGTTCGATAGATATGTTCCACGAATGAAGCATCGCAGTCACCTCAATACTCTCGGATCATAGGTGTCGTTTTGTGCGCTCCCCTCTTGCCTTTAAGCCAAAGCCTGAAACGATCAAGGTAGAGATAAATGACCGGCGTGGTAAAGAGGGTGAGCATCTGGCTGAAAATGAGGCCACCAACGATGGAGATGCCGAGCGGCCGGCGAAGCTCAGAACCCACCCCTCTGCCCAACGCCAGAGGAAGCGCCCCGAGCAGCGCCGCCATCGTTGTCATCATAATTGGCCGGAATCGCAGGAGACTGGCCTGATAGATCGCGTCGACAGGGCTTTTGCCCTCCTTGCGCTCTGCTTCCAGTGCAAAATCGACCATCATGATGCCGTTCTTCTTCACGATGCCGATTAAAAGAATGATGCCGATCACGGCGATGACGCTAAGCTCCGTGCGAAAGGCCAAGAGGGCGAGCACGGCTCCTACACCTGCCGAGGGCAGTGTGGACAGGATGGTGATCGGGTGGATGTAGCTCTCATAGAGTACCCCGAGGACGATGTAGACCGTCACGAGCGCTGCCAGGATTAAAAGCGGTTCGTCAGCCAGCGAGGCCTGGAAGGCCTGGGCCGTACCTGAGAAGCTTGACCGGATACTGGAAGGGAGCCCCATCTGCTGCGTGGCCGTCTTGATTGTGTTTACACCATCCCCGAGCGCGACTCCTGGCAGTAAATTGAACGAGATCGTCACCGACGGAAACTGACTCTGGTGGTTCACTGCGAGTGAAGTCGATGTTCGTTCGAAACGAGCGAATGCGCTGAGCGGAACCATGGCCCCGGTAGGAGAGTTCACATAAATATTCCGCAGCGTTTCGGGGCGTTGCCAGAAGCTCGGCTCGACCTCCATCACCACGTGGTATTGGTTTAAGAGCGTGTAAGTGATCGACACCTGCCGCTGGCCGAAGGCGTCGTACAGGGTGTCATCGATGAGCTGCGGCGTGATGCCCAGCCGGGAGGCAGTGCTGCGGTCGATCACCACCGAGGCTTGGAGCCCCTTGTTCTGTTGATCGCTGCTTACATCAACCAGTTGAGGCAAGCTGCGCATCCGCTGAAGCACACGCGGAGCCCATGCGTTAAGCTCTGTCAGGTTGTCTCCCTGGAGTGTGTATTGATATAATGCAGCGCCTATCCTTCCTCCGATCCGCAAATCCTGCACTGGCTGAAAATATGTCGGCGCACCCGGCACTTGGGCGAGCTTCCTTCGCAGCCGCGCGATCACCTGCCCTGCGGTGGCTTTCCGGTGCTCAAACGGTTTTAGCGTAATGAACATCCGTCCGGTATTCGTCGTGGTGCCGCCTCCTCCTCCGCCAGTAAAGGCAGCTACGTAATCAACTTCAGGATCACTCCTGATAATGTCCACCACTTGCGTAAACTTATCCTTCATGGCCTGAAACGATATATCCTGCTCCGCCTGAATGGTAGCGCTGAGGCGTCCGGTGTCTTGCTCCGGGAAGAAGCCTTTCGGAATGACAATAAAGAGACCGACATTGACTAAGACCGTGACCAGAGTCAGAATGAGCATAAACCGGGGGTGGCGCAGTGCCCAGCGGAGAGTCACATCGTAGCGCTGACGCATCCCGTTGAAAATCCGCTCACTCGCTCTATACAGAAATCCGTGTCCATCGGTTTTCTCAGGCTTAAGAAGCGTGGCGCACATCATAGGGGTTGTCGTGAGCGATAAAACCAGCGAGATAGCCACTGCCACAGAGAGTGTTACAGCAAACTCGCGAAACAGACGGCCTACCATCCCCCCCATTAAGAGGATGGGGATGAAGACTGCAACCAGGGAGGCGCTCATCGAGAGGACGGTGAAGGCGATCTCCCGTGACCCCATCAACGCTGCCTCTCGGGGCAGTACCCCCTTTTCCATGTACCGGGTGATGTTCTCAAGAACGACAATGGCATCGTCAACGACAAACCCCGTTGCAATGGTGAGGGCCATCAGGGATAGGTTATCCAGGCTGTAGCCAAAGAGGTACAACACGCCAAATGTGCCGACCAGAGAGACCCCGACCGCCACGGCGGGGATAACGGTGGAGCGGACATTTCTCAGAAAGCTGAATACCACCAAAATCACGAGGCAGGCCGAGATGACGAGCGTCAGCTCAACGTCATGCAGGGAACCGCGAATCGGGGGCGTCCGGTCCTGAACGATCGTAAGCTTGACCCCCCCGGGCATGGCTGCCTCCAACTGCGGGAGCAAGCTGCGGACGCGGTCGACCGTATCAATGATATTTGCATCGGGCTGACGAAAGACGACCACCATCACGGCCGGACTTCCGTTTACCAGCCCTGCGACACGCAGATCCTCCACCGAATCCTCCACGTTGGCAACGTCTGGCAGCCGCACCGGAGCCCCGGCCCTGTAGGCCACGATGAGGGGCCGGTACTGCTCAGCGGTGTGGAGCTGGTCGTTGGTCTGAATCTCCCAGGTTCTCATCTCGTCCGCCAACTGCCCCTTCGGCCGGTTTATGTTGGTGCTGGTCAGAACACCGCGCATGTTCTCGAGGCTGATCCCGTATTTGTTCAACGCCGTGGGGTTCAGGTCCACGCGGACCGCGGGAAGGGAGCTGCCGCCCACAAACACCTGGCCGACACCCTCCACCTGGGATAGCTTCTGTTGAAGGATGGTCGAAGCTGCATCGTACATCTGCCCCGTACCTACCAAGTCGGATGTAAGGGCTATGATGAGAATGGGTGCCTCCGCCGGGTTGACTTTCCGGTAGTTTGGGTTGCTCGGAAGAGTCGACGGCAAGTAACCTCTCGCCGCATTGATCGCAGCTTGGACATCGCGTGCAGCCCCGTCGATGTTGCGGTCCAGATCAAACTGCAGAACGATGCTTGTCGAGCCGCGGGAACTGGTCGACGTCATTTCAGTCACGCCTGCGATCAGTCCAAACTGGCGTTCAAGCGGCGCCGCGACCGATGTGGCCATGGTCTCGGGGTCCGCTCCGGGCAGACTCGCCGATACCTGGATCGTCGGAAAGTCCACCCGAGGCAGAGGTGACACCGGTAGCAAGCGAAAGGAAATCGCCCCGGCGAGCGCCAGGCCAACCGTGAGGAGCGTCGTCGCAACAGGCCTGTTGATGAAGGTTGCCGAGATATTCATGACGAGCTCGTGGGGTGCCCGGCACCGTTCGTATTTCCAGAACGACCGCCCCGAATACGTCGCGCCAGCCGATCGAACGCAAGATAGATAACCGGCGTGGTGTAGAGCGTGAGCATCTGGCTGATAATGAGCCCACCAACGATGGCGATGCCGAGAGGGCGGCGAAGCTCGGAACCCACCCCTCCGCCAAGCGCCAGAGGAAGCGCCCCGAGCAGTGCCGCCATCGTCGTCATCATGATCGGTCGGAATCGCAGGAGACTGGCCTGGTAGATCGCGTCAGTAGGGCTTTTGCCCTCCTTGCGCTCAGCGTCCAGTGCGAAATCGACGATCATGATGCCGTTCTTCTTCACGATGCCGATCAAAAGAATGATGCCGATCACGGCAATAACGGAGAGCTCCGTGCGAAAGACCAGGAGGGCGAGCACCGCTCCCACACCCGCCGAGGGAAGCGTGGACAAAATGGTGATCGGATGGATGTAACTCTCATAGAGTACCCCGAGCACAAGGTAGACCGTCACGAGGGCTGCCAGGATCAAAAGCGGTTCGTTGGTCAGCGAGGCCTGGAAGGCCTGGGCCGTACCCTGGAAGCTGCCCTGGATACTTGCGGGCAGTCCCATCTGCTGCGTGGCCGACTCGACCGCCTTGACTGCCTCTCCGAGTGATACCCCGGGGGCCAGGTTGAAGGAGACCGTCACCGCCGGAAACTGACCCTGGCGGCTGATGAGAAGCGGTCCCATCGTTTCTGAAGTCTGGGCAATCGCGGCCAGCGGCACCTGTCCACCGGCTGCACCCCGAAGATAGATCGTCTGTAACCTATCGGGGCCTTGCTGAAAGTCAGGCTTGACAGCCAGGACAACACGGTACTGGTTCAACTGTGTGAACATCGTGGAAACCTGCCGCTGGCCGAAGGCATCATAGAGTGTGTCGTCAATGAGCTGAGGTGTGATGCCCAGCCGGGAGGCAGTGCTCCGGTCAATTGCCACAGACACCCGCAGTCCTTCGTTCTGCTGGTCGCTACTCACATCACGAAGCTCGGGCTGTGTTCGCAACTTCTCAACCAATCTGGGAGCAAAGCTGTTCAGCTCATCGATGTCGGGATCCTCCAGCGCATAGTGGTATTGGTTCCGGCTAACGCGAGTGTCAACGGTGAGGTCCTGCACCGGCTGCATAAAGAGCGTGATCCCTTCGACCTTTACGAGTTCCCGCTGAAGTCGCTGGATGATCTCAGTGGCGCTCACTTTACGCTCCTCCAGGGGTTTCAGGTTGATCAGGATGCGCCCGCTGTTGAGGGTGGAGTTGGTTCCATCCACCCCGATGAAAGAAGATAGACTTTCAACTGCTGGATCTTTCAGGATCACCCGGGCGAGCGCCTGCTGCTGCTTCGCCATCCCCAGAAATGAGATCGATTGAGGCGCTTCTGAAATACCGAGAATGACGCCGGTATCCTGGATGGGAAAAAATCCTTTTGGCACGATGATGTATAACAACACCGTGAGGACCAGGGTAGCCACTGCCACGAGGAGCGTTGGCCTCTGATGCCTCAGCACCCATTGCAGCGTTTTCCCGTAGGATTGGATGACCCTGTCGAAGACCCGCTGGGACGCACGAAAGAACCTTCCCTGCCGCTCCTCAGGCGTGTGTTTAAGGATCCTCGCACACATCATCGGCGTCAGTGTCAGCGATACGACTGCTGAGATGAGGATGGTCACACCGAGAGTGACAGCGAACTCCCGGAACAGCCGCCCCACTACCTCACGCATAAAGAGAAGAGGAATGAGCACGGCGATAAGGGAAACAGTCAGGGATAGGATGGTAAAACCTATCTGTTTGGAGCCTTTAAGCGCCGCCTCAAGGGGTGAATCTCCCTGCTCAACGTATCTGGCGATGTTCTCGATCATGACGATGGCATCATCCACGACGAAGCCTGTTGAGATGGTAAGGGCCATCAGGGAAAGGTTGTTGAGGCTGAATCCCAACAGGTACATCACGCCGAAAGTGCCCACCAGGGACAAAGGGACGGCCACGCTGGGGATGACCGTTGCTGCCATGCTGCGAAGAAACAGAAACATGACCAACACGACCAAGCCAACGGCCAGCATCAGCTCGAATTCCACGTCTCTGACCGAGGCGCGGATGGTCGTGGTGCGGTCGGTCAGCACAGACACCTTAATGGAGGGAGGCAATGAGCTTTGGAGCTGCGGCAAGAGCCTCTTGATCCTATCTACGACCGCGATGACGTTTGCGCCTGGTTGTCGCTGGATGTTCAGAATCACCGCAGGAGTACCGTTCATCCAGGCCGCCTGTTTCACGTTCTCGACATCGTCGATCGCCTCGGCGACATCGGACAGTCGCACCGGCGCGCCGTTACGATAGGCAACGACCAGCGGCCGATACTCAGCGCTCGAAAAGAGCTGATCGTTGGCACCAATGTTGTAGGACTGTCGCGGACCGTCGAAGCTACCTTTGGCTTGATTGACATTGGCGGTTGAGATAGCTATTCTCAGATCTTCGAGGGTCAGGCCATAGGAAGCCAGAGCGGTCGGATTGGCGTGAATCCGCACCGCAGGCCTCTGACCGCCGCTGATGCTAACAAGTCCGACACCCGGAAGCTGCGAGATCTTTTGCGCAAACCGGGTATCCGCCAGATCTTCCACCTGGAAAAGTGGTAACGTGTCTGAAGTCAATGCCAGGGTCAGGATCGGCGTGTCAGCCGGGTTTACTTTGCTGTAAACGGGTGGAGTTGGAAGATCGGGTGGCAGAAACGTGAAGGCCGCATTGATGGCGGCCTGCACCTCCTGCTCAGCGACGTCCAGGCTGAGGTCCAGAGTGAATTGCAGCGTGATGATCGAGCTCCCGCTGGAGCTATTTGAAGTCATCTGTGTCAGACCGGGCATCTGGCCGAACTGGCGCTCCAGCGGAGCCGTCACGGATGAAGCCATGACTTCGGGACTCGCGCCCGGGAAAAAAGTGCGTACCTGGATGGTCGGGTAATCCACCGTCGGCAAGGCAGATACCGCTAACTCTCTGTATGCCACAAAGCCGGCGAGAATGATAGCAGCCATCAGCAGGGTGGTTGCGACCGGACGCAAGATGAAGGTACGAGAAATATTCATCAGTAGCCCCTTTGCGTGGTGCCACCATTTTGCGCAGTGCCGCCGCTTTGAGCTCTTAACTCCACCCTGGTACCTTCCCTCAGCCTGTCTGCGCCATCCACGACAACGAGCTCACCAGGTGAGAGCCCCGTCTTGATGGACGCTTCGCCTCCCTGGATTTCAGCAACAGTGATCGGTCGAACCGAAACTGTTCGGTCAGCCTTCACCACGTATACGAAGGTGCCCTGGGGACCCCGTTGAAGAGCCGGTGCTGGTACGACGGTAGCCTCACGCCTGACGTCCACGAGCAGGCGAGCGTTGACAAACTGGTTGGGAAATAGCTCATTCTTCTCGTTTGAAAAGATCGCCTTGAGGCGCACCGTCCCGGTGGCTGGATCGATTTGATTGTCAACGGTCAGAAGGGATCCTACGGCGAGTCTTTGCTTCATCTCGCGATCATACGCCTCGACGGGCAGACGCTCGCCTGTCTTGAGTCTGGCGAGGACCTGCGGCAGGCTATCCTCGGGAATAGGAAAGATGACCGTAATGGGCTGAACCTGCGTGATCACCACGAGCCCGTTGACATCGCTCGCATGAACGATGTTACCTGGGTCCACGAGACGCAAGCCGACGCGGCCGCTGATCGGGGCGGTGATCTGGCAGTAAACAAGATTTAACTTTGCGCTGTCGATCTGCCCCTGATCAGTTTTGATCGCACCTTCAAGCTGGCGAACCAGAGCCTCCTGGGTGTCCAGCTGCTGCTTTGAGATTGAATCCTGCTCCCATAGGACCTGGAACCTCTGCAGGTCGAGCTGAGCATTCTTGAGCTGCGCCACGTCGCGGGCCAACTGCCCCTCGGCCTGCATCAACTGCACCTCGAAAGGGCGCGGATCAATTTTGGCCAGCAGTTCTCCGAGGCTCACGATTTGGCCTTCCCGGAATAAGGCCTCCATCAGTTGTCCGTCAACACGAGTCCTCACGATGATGGTATTGAGTGGAGTGGCTGAGCCCAGTCCGGTGATATACACATTAAAGCCGGCCTTTTTAGCTTCCACTGCCACAACCGGGATGCCGGGGGTGGAAGGGACCTGCCCTTGCTTGGCGGCGCGCGATTGGGCCTTGATGAAGAAGACATATGCGCCGACGCCTAACAGACAGACCACCAGCAACACAATCCACCAGTGCCTGAGCCACCACCCACCACGAGTCCCCTTCGACATATCGTTCTTCTTGGCTTCTGGCGTAAACGTCATAGCTATGGCCTCACAAAGAATGATTCTAATGCTATCCGTCGCTCATGCGCGCCCAATCGCGTGCTTTATCACCGTCACAAGCATGAGCAATTCCCGCCTATTATGCACCGGTTCAATTCTCGGAGAGCATTATAACTTGTTGATTTTATCGTAATCAAGCGTAATGCCTTAGATTAATAAATCTAACTAAAAAGTCTATGGGGCGCAGTCAGTATTTTTCATTTATATAGATAAAATTTAACAAGGTTCTCCTCGCCTTGTCAATCAATTCCTAACTCCTCCATGATCATGTCAAAAACCACAGAGTAAAGAGTCATCCAGCGCTTCGGATGGATTATAACTGTTTGAACCAGGTTGACATAGAGCTTAATTTAACCATTTCAATTTGAAATCTTGTATTGTGGAGATAGATTTAAAAATCACGGTTTCAGAGTACTAGTTAAGTGATTTGACAATGTCAATTGGATCAATTACCAACTTTTACATTCTATAAAATCTCCACTTCTAAATTGTCTCCTGCCTTTAAGAAAAGGGCCTCTTTAATATTCTCAGAGGCGATCAACTCCATCTTATTTTCAGGATAGCCATCGACCAATGGAAAGACGATCGCTCCTTTTAATCGTCCACCAATGAGGACAGGGTAACATTGGGCACTGCAAAAAGAAGGATCTTCAGGTGTAATCTCTTTTCCTCTCATGGCCCTGAGTTCTTTGAAAGTTTGGAGGGATTCGGGATCAACGATCTCTAAATTCAGCGTTCCGGGATAGGGATCAATGGAGAGCTTTTCGATGAACTGTCTTTTCACCCAGAGGATCTGGGTAAAATGGCCTGCTTCCCTGAGTCCCTCAACGATTCTTCCTCGAATTTTAATCCTTGAATCCTTTCTTTCTTAAAGCCCTCTTCACCTTAGAACTTCCCCAACGGTTGAAGAGATGGTGGTTGATCCCAAAAAGGTCGAGGACCTTTCCAATGGTGTGATTGATGAGATCGTCAATAGTCTTTGGATGAAAGTAGAAGGCAGGGATAGGAGGGAGTAAGATAGCGCCCATTCGACTTGCTTGGAGCATCAATTCGATATGGCCCAGATGGAACGGGGTTTCGCGGACGACCAGAACAAGTTTTCTCCGTTCCTTGAGCGTGACATCTGCGGTCCGGATCAGTAGATTTTCATTAAATGAGTTGGCAATTCCAGAAAGGCTTTTAATGGAACAGGGAATGATCACCATTCCTTCCGAAAGAAAGGAGCCACTGGAAATATCGGCTCCTAAATTTTTTATATCATAAGAAACCTTTGCAAGAGATTTAACATCCCCCACCTTCAAGGAAGTCTCCATCAAAATCGTCGTCTGTGCAGCCTCGGTAATAACTAAATGGGTTTCCACATCAGATTTTGAAAGAACCTCTAGAAGCCTGATGCCATAAATGGCCCCGGTTGCACCTGAAATCCCCACAATTAATTTCTTCATTTCATCTCCTAAATAAATTTTCCCCTCCCTTGGCGGGAGGGGATGACGGGGAGGGGGGAAATTAACTCCACTTTTTCACCCCCACCCTCGCCCTCCCCCATCAAGGGGGAGGGGAAAGGTTATTTTCTATCACCTATGCTTAGTGAGCCTACCGTAAGAAATTTGATTGAGATTCTTGAGAATGGAGGCGAGTCGAGATTTCACTTCCCTGGGAACATCGACCTTTTCAAACCCCTCTTTTTTAGGTCGGGTAGCATCCATACCAATCTTTGTCGTCAAAAATCCTTCCTTAGAGGATGGATCAATGGGCTGCCCCCTGAGGTCCGGAACCACGATTAAATCTCTGTCCCCTTGAAATCGGGTGGCCAGAGCCCATTCGACTTCCTGATCATCCTCTGGATCGACATCCTCATCCACAATGATTGCTTTTTTGATATTTGGGAAGGAGAGAGCTAAGCTCAATGCCCTTCGCACTTCCCCTTTCTGATCTGTCTCAATGTTCATGACGACATGAGAACCGAATGTCCCTGGGATTAAGTGGATTCCCTTCAGGGAAGGGATCTCCTTTTTCATCTTGGGGACAAAGTTAATTCCATGGATGAGGCAGAGTAGATTGTCTACCTCCATTCCCCAGGGGACAATGGCGTGGAAATAGGCACCTTTTCGATAAGTGATGGCAGTGACATGGATCATAGGGCTTTTTGAGAAGGTCATATAGTATCCACTCGATTCTCCAAGGGTACCATCTTTCTCTTTCCCTTTTGGATCGATAAAACCTTCAATGACAATTTCTGCATTGGCAGGGATATCGATATCGAACGTCTCGGCTTTCACCATTGGAATAGGTTTGCCCTTCAAACCTCCTGCCACGGAAAGTTTATCCATTCCACGAGGTATTTTTGAAATTGAAGCAATCAAGATAGCAGGATCCACACCGATCACTGTGGCGACCTCCATCTTTCTATTTTCTTTCTTATATTGCGCATAAATTTCAGAGAGGGGTGGGTTGATAAGGGAGATGCCCAACTCACTCTTTCCCCTTACCTCCATCCGGTGCAGTCCCCGTCCAATCGTGCCATCCTTCGTATCCCTGGCTGACGTAATTCCTGAAGTGATGTAAGGACCCGAATCATTAGCATAGTGAGTTAAGATGGGGAGGAGTTTTAGAAGGTCAACCTTTTCTTTTTTGGTGACGATTATTTTTGGAGTTCGATCTTTCACCAGAACAGGAGGAATTCTCTTATCTAACCTCGTAAGAGCATTTTCAAAAAAATTTTCCCGATTTACTCCCAAAGCCATGGAGAGGCGCTTCTTCGTTCCTAAAAGATTTCCTACGACAGGGAATTCATAACCCCTGACTTTTTCAAAGAGGATAGCAGGGGCTTCTTTCTTTCCTAACTCAGAGAGGATGGTTGAGATTTCAAATTTTGGGGCAAGAGGAGTTGAAAGGGTAAGGAGTTCTCCATGATCTTTTAAATATTCGATGAAATCTTTTAATCCTGAAAAGGCTCTCAAGGTTATCCCAACCCCTTTGGTAATTAGTTAGAAAATAACTTTCCCCTCCCCTGGTGGGAGGGGATATAGGGGAGGGGGAACTAAATCATGCTATTCACCCCCACCCCAACCCTCCCCCATCAAGGGGGAGGGTTGGTTAAGTGGACGAATCGGTCATGTAAATTTGTTCAACTCTTTTAAGATTTTGATGGACCAGGGTTTTTCCTGAAGCTGGCCCCTCCCCAGTCTGACCCAGAGTCGATCAGGATATTTTGATTCGGATTTCGAAATCATTGCGCTGACGTAAGCACTACGATATTTGTATCTTCTGTCTGGCGGTGTAAGTTCTCGAACGATGAGTTCCACTTCCTGGTCTTCAGGAATCGATCCAGGATCTGTTAATATGAATGTATCGTATTCTTTTCTTTCCAATTTCTTACCTCCTTAATCCTTGAATCCATAGTTTTTCCAGTTTTTAAGTACCTTTTCCTGGATCTCTTTCGGATAGACTTTGTTAAAGGAGACCTTAATAGGCAAATCAGCCTTTGGCCAATGGAGAGGAAAGGTGCAATCAAACAAGACCTGTGCCCCCCGGCTCCACTTTCGATCATCGGGATCGGCAAAGGGATAAAGAGGTGTCCCTACAGAATGTTCATATTTTCGAATCCCTCGATTGGGATGGCATTTCGTTGCCAGGGCATGGATGACATCATCTTTGTTATAGATATCCGTTTCTTCATCGACCACGATGACCATATGGAACCATGGACTCAATTTGCTTCCGAAGACCAGATTAGCGATCTGGGTAGCAATATTGCTATAAGCGGGCCTTACTCCTACAACGACCATGTGATGGGTCGATTCAGGAAGCATATAAACCCCTGTGATAGGAATGCCCTGGCTCTCTAAAAGTTTTCGCATCTCCAAACCTAATGAAAAAGATCGAAGAAGTTGACCTTCATCGGTTGGGACTCCCATATTGGAGATGGTTATGATGGGATTATTTCTATAAGTGATCGCTTTTATTCGATAGACCGTCCTGGGTTCCCTGGGGGAAGTTCGATAACCTGTATATTCTCCAAAGGGAGCTTCTTCAATCCAGACATTGGGGATTACTTCTCCTTCGATGACGATTTCTGCATGGGCCGGGACTTCTAAGTCACAGGTCTCACATTTTACCAACTCCACAGGCTTTCCCATCAGCATGCCGGTAAATTGATCTTCCGGAATCGGAGAGGGTGCACAGGCTGCTACGCCCGACAGAGGATCGCAACCGATGACCGTTGCAAAAGGCATCGGTTTATTCTTTGGTACATACTTTCCATAAAACATCTTTCCCATATCGGAGAAAGGAAGTACAGGGCCGACCATGGTTTTTTCGTCAAAGACCATCTGGCGGTACATTCCCCAGTTGACCGCACCGGTGTCAGGGTCTCTCGCAACCACAAAATGCCAAGTGGCCAAATATCTCCCTCCATCCCCGTCATGGACCATGGGACCTGGAAGCTTAAATAAATCGGCATCCTTACCCGCAAGAATGTGTTCCTTGCAAGGGGCATTTTTTCGATCGACGAGTGTTGGCTGTATAGGGTTTCCTGTCGTTCTGCGCACATATTCGTCAGAGATTTCCGGAACCGATGCCTTGGGGTTCATTCCCATAGCAATGGCAAGCCTCGAATAAGTGGCAAGAGGAGCCCCCAGGGCCTCAAAACCAGGGTAGTCCTTAATTTTTTTAAAATAGGGCGCTGGCAATTTCTTTTCACAGACTCTTCTCACAATCGCGCCCATCTCAAGGTCCCAGTCCACTTCCTGTTGGACGGTCACCAGTTCACCATGCGATTCTAATCCTTTGATAAATTCCCTGTTGTCTTTATAAAATGGATAATTTTCCAAATCTTTCCTCCTTTTTCAGTTTAAAGTCCTTTTCTCATCAATGTATCAATGACTGTTTCCCATTTACCCTGGGCTCTTAAGATCAACTCAGCGATTTCCCGAACGACACCTTTTCCACCACCTGCCTTGGTGACGTAATGGGCTACCTCTTTGGCTTCTATTGAAGCGTCCGAAGGAGCGACCGAGAACCCGACCCTTTTCATGATGCCCAAATCGATCATCTCGTCACCCGCATAGCAGATATCCTCGTCCTTAAGTCCGGATTCTTTTTCAAACTCATCAAGCTTTCCCATCTTGGCTGAAGTCCCCCAGAGTCTGTCGAGTGGCACATTGTAAACTTTAGCTACCTGTTCATCCGTCCTGGTAATTTTACTTGTCAGAAAAGATACGTTGATACCACCCTCCATCAGGGCCATGCAACCCAAGCGATCATGGAGAGAAAAACATTCAGACTTTTTTCCATTATCCAGATAATAAAGGACACTATCGGTTAGTACACCATGGATATCAAGGATGACAAATTTAACCTTCTTCGCTTTTTCAATGACTATCTCTTTATTCATCGTTTACCCCCTGTCCCTTATTACTTAAATCCTTAACCTCAACCTAAACCTTAACCTCGAATTTATTTGTATCCCATCTTGGTTACTTTCTCTACCCACTCTTCCCATTTCCCCATCGCCCTTAAGATGAATTCACAGACCTCTCGGATGGGGCCTCTTCCACCCGGTGCGGTGGTGATATAATCAGCTATCTCTTTTACCTCATCGATGGCATCGGCCGTAGCTACTGAAAAACCCGCTCGTTTCATCACTCCGATATCCGTGACTTCGCACCCGATATAGCCCACATTCTCATCGCTGATTCCTAATTCCTTCTTTAACTCTTCGATCTTCGCCACTTTGTCTTTGATCTTATAGTAGAATTTATCCAGCTTCAGTTCACGAGCACGAAAGAGACCCTCCTCGTCAATCGAGGTGGTATCCAAAAAGGCAATTTGAATACCATTTGCCGTTAGCGAAAGATCACCAAAACCATCGATATGCCAAAAGGTATATTTCCGTCTTCCTTCAATATCGCAGAGAAACGTATTTGGCGTTAAAACGCCATGGACATCATGGGCAAAAAGTTTGACGTTTTTCGCCTTCTCTTTTGCCTTCTCTAGATTCTTTTCGAATGCCATAGGTTGTCCTCCATTACATCTGAAGATTTAAATTTCAAATGTCAAAGCTCAAATGTCAAAGATTCTTAAACTTTATAATTTGGCATTCATTTGACATTTGGATTTTGAAATTTGAACTTCATGACTTACAATTAGTCTTCAAAACCATATTCTTTCCAACGGGATTTCACCTTGGCCAGGACGCTCTCCGAAAGCTTGATCTCCGTGGGTTTGATTTTCCATTCGAAAGGTATTGTCGCATCCAGGATGATCCGTGAGGTGATGAACTTGTTGTCATCCGGTCCGAGGGATGGATCGAGGGGCGTCGACCTGCCTCTGTTGATAATCTGCGTCCCCCGTGCCGGATTGTAGCGGGTGCCGAGGGCCCACCACACCCTCGGAAGATCGTCTGCATCGATATCGTCATCAACGATGATCACACCCTTGATCCCGTACGTTCCTGTATTGCTTGCGATGACCGCTGCCCCCACCTGGTCCGCATGACCCGGATACATCTGCTCTACGGAGACGACCACAATGAAGCGTCCGGACGCTTCCGGCAGCGTGTAGACCGACTTGATGCCCGGGATCTCCATCTTGACCAAATCAGTCCACAAGCTCGCGTTGCGCGTAAAGGCATAGAGTATATGCTGGTCCCCCACGGGCCTGCCCACACTCGTCTCCCAGAGGATCGGGTTGTTTCTGTAGTAAATGCGCTTCACTTCGAGGGCCGGTTTGGGAATCGGCTTAATCAGTTCTTCGGTGTAGTAGCCCGTATACTCGCCGAAGGGTCCCTCGTTTCTCAGATGCTGGGGATCGATCTCCCCTTCCAGTACGATCTCGGCGGCCGCAGGAATAGGAAGCCCGGTGAGCTGGCCCCTCACGATTTCAATGGGCTCGCCGCGCAATGAGCTTACGACATCGTACCCGCTCTTGGCTTTGACCGTGGCGGCACTTGCAAAGATATGCAGGGGATCGCCGCCTATAATTGCGCATGCGGGCATCTTCTTGCCTGCCTTCCCATACTTCTTCATGATCCTGTCGCCCTTCTTTCCCTTGAGGATCTGGACGCCGACGGTTTTCTCATCGAGGACGCCCATGCGATACGTACCAAGGTTTATGTCACCCGTCTCGGGGTCCTGCACCACCATGAATACCGCAGTGCCGAAGTAACGGCCGCCGTCCAGTTCGTAAAACTTGGGTGAAGGAAAGGCGAAGGTATCGACCTTGTCGCCGTCGAGGATATTCTCGAAGATGGCGCCGTCCTTCCGTTCCTTTGCCCGGATGACCTCCTTAACGGCGACATTCACCCATTCCTTCGTAAGCTGGACCATGGAGAGATCCGTGCTCTTTCCAAGGATAATTGCCAGCCTCTGGGTAGTGCCGAATGCACCTGTCAAGACCGGGCTCTTATACCCCTTTACGTTCTCAAACAGTAGTGCCGGGCCGCTTTTCTCTTCAACGAGCTTCGCGATGTGAGAGATCTCAAGCTCCCAGTCCACCTCCGCCTTTATTCTTTTTAATTCTCCTTCCCCTTCACACTTTTTTATAAAATCTCTGAGATCCATAATTCTTCCTCCTTTGCCTAGAAAATAAAAGTTTAATTCAACGGCAAGGGTAAGGATGCCGGTTTCGTCGTTCGGTCATGTTGTTGGTCTTAAGAACTTCACATAATCCTTTGACCATAGACAAAACGGGCTTCCCAACCGTAACCTTAACCCAAGAAATTCACCTATCTTCATCGTTCGAGGGTGACGTATCCGTCATGAAGGATTAGTTAGATACCCAGAATTATCTTTATAAATAATTCTCTTGTCAATTCATTTATTATTATGTTTAAATAACCAAAGGTTATAAGAAGATGAACAAAAAAAGCCTCCTGTATGCTTCATTAAATTCTTTGCTTGTATTCCATGAGGTAGCAAAACATAGAAGCTTTTCCAAGGCCGCGGAGGAGTTATTCATCTCCCAACCCGCAGTGACTAAACATATTAAGGAGTTAGAACGAAAGGTTGGGATGGGACTCATTCAGAGAAGAAGGGGGGGATTTGCCCTAACCGAGGCCGGGAAAATTCTCTTTAAATATACCCATAAAATTTCTTCCCATCTGATGGATATCGAGAATCTTTTAGAAGATCTAAAAAAGGACCATCAGGGCATTTTAAAGATAGGGACCACGGAATCCTATTCTAAAGGGTTGATGCCAAAACTCCTTTCCGGATTTCAGACCTCTTTCCCTTTCATGAAGATCGCCCTGGATGTTGGAAATTCAGAGGAGATTGAGAAGAGCCTCCTCGTCTATAAAAATGACCTGGTGTTAATCGCGGTGACAAAGAAATCCCCCAGGTTTGAATCCATTCCATTTTTGAAGGAAGAACTTGTCCTCATCGTTTCGCCCAACCATCCTCTGGCAAAGAAGCGTGCGGTCTCCCTGAAGGGACTTGGAAGATATCCTCTGATCATTCGCGCAAAAGGTTCAACGACCAGAAGAATCATCTTGCAGGCCTTTAAAGAGGTGGAAATTCACCCCTCCCTATTGATTGAGGCAGGTAGTTCTGAATTTATAAAACAGTGGGTTTCGGAGGGGAAGGGGGTCTCCATCATTGTTAAAAGGACCGTGGAGGATGAAGAGAGAAGGAAGATCATTAAAACCATTCCCCTGTTAGAAAAGCTCTATCTTCAGGTGGCCTTTCTCTATTTAAAAGAAGAAAAATCTAACCCTGCCATCAAAACTTTCGTCAATTTTATTGAAAATCAGGGGAGAAAATTGATCAAATCTGAACAATAGGACTCCTTTCATTAGAATCTTCTTATGTGAATTTTTTCATATTGACAATTTATCTAATTACCTATAAAAGATATTTGATTAGGTAAAGTTTTCTTAAGCCATCCATCATCAAAGAAAGCTTCCAGATTTATCCAAGTTACTGCTTAAGGTGGGAGAGATCCTAATTCATACTGTTATCTCATTGAGATAATAAAAAAAGAAAGGAGGGTAATTATGGAACAGAAGAAAGGTTTTCCAATGCCGTTGGAAATGGAGTATCCAAAAGAGTTGGAGGGGTGGGAGGAGATGTACCCACCCATGTATATGTTTAGCAAAGATAGGAAAGATTGGGAAGAGAAGCACTTCTGGTTTCATGACAAAATCCATGCCCCAGAAGCCATGTATCCGCTCGATCTGATATTTCATGAGGCTTGGCAAATTTCCCTTTCTCAATACACCACAAGAGTATTTTGCATTCCGCCAGCCCAGGGGATTGCTCAAAGGATGGTCGGTTGCTATATGTACATTACTCCAGTGGCGCCACCTCCACCAGAGATCATCGGAGAGAAGGCAGGTCTCTTCCAGAAACGTGTTTTTTATGTGTTCGACCATTATGATGAACTCTGGGGGGTGTGGCTGAAGAAGTTCAAGGCCCTGGGTGAGGAAATGAATAGTATTAAGGTCCCGGAAGAATTCCCTAAGTTCGAATCGGATGATACAGTATTTCCCGAACCAAGAGGGTATTATACTTCATTTGAGGTAATGGATGCCTGGGATAGGCTCGTCAATTTAATGATTAAAGGGTGGCAGTATCATTTCCAATACCTAAACCTGGCTTATCTCGCCTATTTACTTTTTGCAGACATTTGTCGGAAGCTCTTCCCCGGACTCAGTGAAAGCACCATTGGAAAACTTGTAGCGGGCGCCTATGTCCAGATGTTTAAACCAGAAGAGGAACTATGTAGACTTGCGCGTCTTGCCGCAGCGGTGCCAGCCGTTGCAAAGATACTGAAGAGTGATATTCCTGCGGATAAGAAGATCGAGTCATTGAGAAAGACTGCCGAAGGAAATGACTGGTTGGTGGAATATGAAAAATCGAAAGACCCATGGTTCTACGTCTCCTGTGGGAGCGGATGGTTCCATTATGAAGGGAGTTGGACGACGAAGCTGGAAATTCCTTTTGGATATCTGAAGGGAGATATTGAAAGAATTGAAAAAGGAGAGAAGATCGAGAGAGATGTTCCGAGTATTGACAAAGCGAGGGCGGAACTGGCTGAAGAATATAGAAAGCTCATCAAAACCGATGAGGACAGGAAATCATTTGATGATACCTATAGAGCTGTCCGAACCATCTATAAATATGCAGAGGATCATCTCTTCTGGGTGGAACACTGGTTCCATACGATATGGTTCGATAAGGTCAGAGAGTTTGGGCGTCTCTTAGTAAAGTCTGGGATGTTGAAAGGAGTCGATGATATCTATCTCTTCAACCGATTTGAAGTGCCTTTAATCATCGAAGATATGGCGACAACATGGGCACTGGGTGTAGGCGTACCTTCAAGGTTCCAATACTGGCAGGCCAAAGCAGAAAAGAGAAAGAAGATATTAGAAGCGGCAAAGAAGTGGAATCCTATCCCTGCCCTTGGAACTCCTCCTGAAGAGATTGCAGAACCCTTTACAGTGATGCTCTGGGGAATTACAACGGAGAAAGTCCAAGATTGGCTAAAAGGGATGGCCGTTGTTCCCGGAGAGGTGACCGAACTGAAAGGATTTGCTTCATCAGCAGGGGTGGTCGAAGGAAAGGTAAGGGTTGTCAAACATCTTGAAGAAATTACCAAGATCGAACAGGGTGAAATCCTTGTTTGCCCAACGACAAACCCGGCCTGGGCTCCAATCTTTACCAAAATAAAAGCGTCCATTACAGACATCGGTGGCCTGACCAGTCATGCTGCGATTGTATGCAGGGAATATGGAGTCCCATCGGTCACCGGCACAGGAATCGCAACGAATGTCCTCAAGACAGGCGACACGGTAAAGGTGGACGGTAATACGGGAATAGTAAAAATATTGAAGCGGGCATAAGAAGCTTTAGGTTTGAGGTTGGAGGTTTGAGGCAACTGCTGTCAGGCAGAAAAAAATTCGCCTTAAACCTTCAACTTTAATCAATATTCAAAAGGGGTATTATCGTGCCTTATACATTGTGGTTTGATAAGGCTGGGAAGGAGGCCCTCGGTTTAGTCGGAGGTAAGAATGCCAGCCTTGGTGAGTTGATCAAAGCCGATATCCCGGTTCCACACGGCTTTTCTGTCACGACAGAGGTTTATAGTGAATTTCTCAGCGGAGGTGGGTTGAAGGAAAAGATTGAAGAGATTTTATCCCGAACTGACCTTCAGGATGTCGCCTCCTTGGAAAACGCCAGTAAAGTAATCCGGCAGCTCATGGCTGAGGCCTCGTTGCCAAAGAGGATAGAGGAGGATATAAGCTCTAGCTATCAAACCCTGGCTCAAGTATGCGATGTCCGAGATATTCCTGTGGCAGTACGTTCCAGCGCCACAGCCGAAGATTTACCTGGAGCAAGTTTCGCAGGACAGCAGGATACCTTCCTCTGGGTAAGAGGTTGTGATGAAGTCCTGGAAAAAATTAAATTATGTATGTCGAGTCTTTTCACGTCTCGAGCGATCTCTTACAGAATGAAAATGGGATTCCCTCATGATAAGATCTTGATCAGCGTGGGCGTACAGAAGATGGTTGATGCCAGAGCCGCTGGAGTTATGTTTACCGTGAATCCCCTCAATGGGGATCCTTCGAAGGTGGTCATCGAAGGGAATTGGGGATTGGGGGAGACCGTCGTTTCAGGGATTTGTAATCCGGATAAATTTGTTGTGGACAAGGTGATCATGGTGATAGAAAGAATGGTCTCTTTGAAAGAATGTGAATGTATCTATGATCCCGTGAGAGGGGGAGTTATCCATACGGATATTCCTCCCGAACGAAGGGAGACCCCATGCGTTGAAGATCAAGAAATCCTTGAATTAGCAAGGTATGCAAAGAGAATAGAAGAGTATTACGGTTGTCCTCAGGACATCGAATGGGCCATTGATAAACATAACCCTTTTCCTTTTAATATATACATGGTACAAAGCCGACCGGAAACCGTGTGGAGCCAGAAGAAAAAAGAGCCGGTCCTTGGGAAAAAGAGTGTTTACGAACTCCTTATGGAAAAGGCTTTGAGCCGAGTAAAAGTTAGTTCTTAAGTAATTTGGCTAAAAGATTCTAACTCGCCCTAGATCGCTTCGAAAAAGGATTATAAAAATCCATTAACAATTTTTAAAATGACGGGGAGACGAAGTCTTCTCGTCACAGTAAGGAGGTAAACTTTTATGGGAAATGAAAAACCACCGGAAAAGATAGGCATTGGTCCCCTCGGAAGAGGGGGAGGATTAATTCAATTTATCTTTTTTGCTGTTGTAGGGATTGTCATATTCGTTTACTGCATCTCTCCAGCATCTATTGTTCTGAAAATCATCCCCGCAACACTCATTATGCTCATTGTCCTCGGTCATTTAGTCCTTTTGGGTGACAATTGGCCATGGGCACCTCCGGCCGGCAATTGGACGCCCGCCAAATCCCGTTTCATTGCAGGAATCGGGATGACCATCCTCTGGGCCATTTTCACTTTTGTCATATTGCTCTTTATGAAATTCATCTATCCTGGATGGCCCATAGGCCCACTTTATCTCTGGTTTGGTGTCATTGGGTTCTGGGCGACCCTTCTTTATGGAGTGAA
The DNA here is from genome assembly GCA_049513055.1 of Thermodesulfobacteriota bacterium. Lineage (GTDB taxonomy): Bacteria > Desulfobacterota > BSN033 > BSN033 > UBA1163 > UBA1163. The sequence continues at coordinate 7,015 of JBEKWN010000001.1, read as the reverse complement.
CTGGGGAGGATGGCCCTTTAAGGGTAAAGTCCATCCTTGGGGGATGATGGCCATCAGTTTTATTATTGTTATGGTCGTTTCCATCCTCATATGGAATTTCTTAACCAATCTTGATGGAACACCCCTTGCTGATACTCCAATCAATCATAAGGGCCCGCTTAATGTGAACTGGCTGACCGGATACCTCGTCTGGGCCATTGCTTGGTTCTTCGTCTTCAGCCCTGTCTTTACTACCCAAGGTTCACCTTTTAGTAAATGGGGACACCCTGGAGCAGCCATTGGTCAAACTATTCTTGCACACATTTTAGGTTACATTTTCTGGAGTGGAAGTTTGGCCCTGGGTATTAGCCCATCCTTCTCTTTTGCTGCAGTGGGATCGTCTCTTATCTTCTGGTCATTGGTTCACTCCTGGCATTTCCAGTTCTGGGGAGTTACGAAATACACCTTTGCTAAAAGAGCCATTTCGGCATTTATTGTTCAGTGCATCCTCATCATTATTTGGATCATCATCTTAACGCTGATTCTTGGCTCTAAAGCCAGCGCTATAGCGGCTGCGAAACTTCCTGCTGATGTAAATATTCTCATCATTTACCTTAACCTCTGTGTCGTCGCTCCTGCCCTCATCGCCCATAATGCCTTCTGGTTGAGATGGCCATTAACACTTCCAAACCCACCTGGAACACCACCCCCTGATCAAGCTGCATAAAAAATATAAGCCCTGGGAGGATTCTCCCAGGGCTTACCTTCTATTAGGCGGGATCAATTGAGTTAAGTTCTATGTGATCGTATCATATTGTCTAAAACTTCCACTGCCCTTAAAGCAAAAGCAGGGTCACTGATATGGACATCCATTTCTTCAATAGGGATGTTAGGGTTGATAATGTTTCTCAATTCTTCTACAAAAATCTGATCCGTCTTTGGATCATAAAGCTCCATTCCAACTTTGTCAGCTTCAGACCAGCCCTTTTTAGGAATAAGCACATAGGTTGGTCCTTTTGCTTTGTTCAATTTTTCTCCGATGATTTGGGCAAATTTTTTCATCTCTTCAGACCCCATACGTACACAAAAACGGATATCGTGAGAATGTATTTTTCTTCCTTTTAGTCGATCCGGCATGGGGTAAAAAGGACTGAAAACGGCATTATCAAGCCCACCTGGCGCAACAACAAGAGGGATCCCGCACTGGCCTGCCGTTTCCAACCGCATGGGGCCGATCCCTTTGCAATACCCCCCAAACATTTCATCAGCTATCTCGTGAGTTGTAAAATCAAGTACACCAACCACTAGCCCTTGGGCAATGAATTCCTCCATGGCCATTCCACCGCATCCATTGGCATGGAAAGCAATCATTTCATATCCTCTTTCTTGGAGGAGAGGTTCCGCTTGGATTGCACAAACTGAATTGATGCCGTAGGCTGTTACAGCCACCATCGGTTTTTCTTTTTTTATTACATTTCCTTTTTCTATCATTCCGCCTATAGCATAAGCGGCTTGTCCAAGTATCAGACGCATAAATTCATTGAAACCTAATATATCGGCTACCGAATGAAACATAACAATATCTTTCGTTCCTATATATTCTTTGATATCCCTGGAGGCTACTGTAGAAAGTACCACCTTTGGCAATCCAAAAGGAAGGGAACGCATAATATGGGTAGCAATCGCTGTACCTGTTCCACCCCCCATCCCAAATACCCCGTGGAGTTTTCCTTCTTCAAACAGACGTCTTGCTAATATAGCTCCGCCTTTCTGGACTGCTGCAAAAGCGACAGAGCGGTCTTTCTCCTTGATTAAATCAAGATGACATCCGGCAGCCTCTACTACCTCGCCCCTTGTGATATCAGGATTGGTTAAGGGTTCCCCCAAGGTACCGACATCCATCAATATAGGATGGATACCAAGCGTTTGTACGCAATCCTTTACATAGGCTGCTTCCCTTCCTTTGGTATCTAATGTGGCAATGATGAGCAGATATTTTTTCATAGTTTATTTTCCCCCCCAATAGTTTACAGGCGAAGAATCTTAACTCAATTTAGCAAGACTTGCACACTTTTTCAAATTTTTCTGTTGAAATTTTTTCAGATGGAAGATATTCTTTTTTATAAAAGGAGGGATAGATATGTCACAGATCATTGTCGCACAGAATGTCCATGGAATTGTTTTGGCAGGCGAGAATCGGGCAATCCAATTAGATGAAAAGGGAAATGAAATTTCGCTCCAGATGAATCGTCTTGTCCCGCTTACCTCTCATTGTGCCCTTTTGATTTCCGGAGCAGCAGAAGGGAGGGATATGGGGAGTGCCTTAAAGAATTTTCTCCTGGGAGAGAAGCTAAACGATGTGCAGGATATTTATGGAACCACCCTTGCTTATCTCTCGACGGAATACGAACGATTTATGAGAAAAAAGTGTGAACTGCTACCTGTTGATCCAATCCATCAGGTTTCTTTTGTCTTGGCTGGAAGGACAGAACGGGACCAGACAATGCCCTTTCGGCTTTATTTCCTTTGGAACAAAAAGAAACTCCCCCAACTTGACGGGGATGAAATTTCTCATGCCTTCTCCCTGCCGAGGAGGATGGGCCTAGAATTCCAGTTGAATAAGATGTGTAAAGAGAATGCTCCGTTGAAAGAAATATTAAAAAAGATGACAGAGGGAATGGAGCAATTAAAAAGCAAGGGAGAGGTGAGTGGTCCCTTCTCTTTTGGAATGATCACCCGGGAAGGATATCAATCTCTTAATCCCTGAAGAAAACTCCTCACATTTCTACCAAGAACGGAGTGGTTATAGCCCCCTTCGAGGACGCCAAATCGTCTTCCTTGGCATCTTTCGAGGGAGGCTTCTCTGGCCCATTTCCCGATAGTAAAATAGTCCTCGGTTTTAAGCAGTCCTCCCCAGTCCTCTTCGTGGCGGTCAAATCCTGCGGAGATAGCAATGATGTTATAGGGTCTTTCTGTTTGAAGACATCGTTTGACCTCTTCTAAGAATCCCTCTCGGCGAACCCCTTCAGGATGGAAGTAACTCACTGATTTGGAACCGCTGAAAGTATTGGATGTGCCGTCCCCATAATGAAGATCAAAATCGAGAATGAGGGCGCTTTTAATCTTCTCCTCACTGATGAGTTTTTTAATGGCAATGGCAATATTATTGAAGTAGCAGAACCCCCAACAGGAATGGGGACTGGCATGATGTCCTGGAGGTCGGATCAAACCGAAAGCGGGTTGGCCTTCAAAAGCCATTTCCGCTGCCAAAATGGCTCCTCCCGCAGAGAGAATTCCAACTTCATAGACCTGAGGTTCTCCTTTGACGAATTGAATATGGTTCTTTCCATGGACCCTCTCCAGATCTCTTTCTGAAGCTGGTCCCGGTTCAATGAATTCAAACTCTCCTTCTAGTGCTTTTACTATCGGTTCCATTCTTCCTGGAGCCGCTGCAGGATCGGAAGTATAGACTTCATAGAATCTTGGATGGAAGATCACCTTCATAGGATTTCCTTTCCTTAAAAATAGCTGAATAGATGATTTATTTTACCAAACCATTTCGGAGCTGTATACCTTATTGGGTTTATTCCAAAATTCCCAGAGATTGTCAAAATATTACAATGGTTTAATCGGTGTTGAATAGGGATTATTTGGTCAAGCCTTCCGGATATCGAAGAAAGTAATGGGTGAATGCTGTGATCACCATGGCGTGGTCAATCTCCCCTTTTGAAATAAGTCCGGGAATTTTCTTCAAAGGGATAAGGACCGTCTCAATATCTTCGGTCTGATCGGGTGTAGGGGCTACAACCTTTTTGATTTTTTGAGCCAAATAAGTATGACAGCGGTTATTAAAAAGTGCTGGGTTGGGATTGACCACTCCGATTTTTATCCACTTTTTTGCCTGGTAACCTGTTTCCTCTAATAATTCCCGAGCTGCTGCCTTTTTAGGAGTATCTCCAGGGTCTACGAGACCTCCTGGGATTTCGAGGGTCACTTCTCTGGAACCATGGCGGTATTGCCTGATCATGACCACCTGATCGTTATCGGTGAGAGGGATGATATTAATCCAGTCCCTTGTTTCGATGACGTAGAAGTCATGTTCAATCCCCGTTCGGGGAGAGACAGTTGTATCCGTCCTTACGGAGAAGACACGAAAGGATTGAGCAGGTTGTGATCGAATAAGTTTCCACGGTTTGATCATTGGATTCTCCTTATCTGTTAAGGGAACTCTGAAGGATTTCATTCTATTTAGGGCAATAAGGTTTGTCAAATAGGATTGATTTTTCGTGACCTCATGGGATATAAAACGTTTATACAATGGAATCACGAACTTCCCACAAACTCCTTATTTATCACTCCGATTCTAAAATCTATGAGGAGATTATTTCGAAAAGATTACCTCAGCTAAAAATCCACTCGGCCGCTCACCCAAAGGAAGCTCTCGGTTTTGTCGAAGAGGCTGAAATCATTCTCGCATGGCAAATCCCTGATGAGGTACTGAAGCGGGCCAAGCGGTTGAAATGGTTTTCATCAATTGGAGCAGGGAATGAAGATCTTGTCAAAAACCTCTGTCTCCCTGAGAATGTAACCCTCAGCAAAGCAACCGTTTATGGCGAGATGATGGCTGAATATATCTTTGCCTATCTTCTCTATTTTAACCGAAATGTCACCAAACATTTGAAGGATCAAAGAAAGAAGATTTGGGATCGGGTGAGGCCAGGACGATTGAGGGGGAAGATATTGGGGATTTTGGGTTTGGGCTCCGTTGGAAAGGAAATTGCAAAAAGAGGAAAACAGTTCGGGATGAATGTTCTTGGTTTAAAAAGAGTTCCTGAACCGGTGGAGAATGTGGATCAGGTGTTTGGACCAGATGATTTCAGAAAGATGATTCCTCTCGTGGATTACCTCATCAATGTTCTCCCCCTTACTCCAGAAACCCATCATCTTCTTGGAGAGAAGGAACTCAACTTGATGAAGGAAGGCTCTATCCTTTATAGTATCGGTCGGGGGAGAACGATTGATGAGAAGGCCCTTGAAAAGGTCCTTCAAACTAAAAGGATCCAGGCAGTGCTTGATGTCTTTGAAAGGGAACCCCTTCCAGCCAGGAGCAAACTCTGGGGCTTGAAGAATGTAATCATCACTCCTCATGTCTCGGGTATCAACATCCCTGAGGAGATCAGTGAAGAATTCGTTAGAAATTACGGGCGCTGGGTGAAAGGAAAACCTTTAATCAGTCTGGTTGATCGAGAAAAAGGATACTAAAAAGATTAGGTGGTTAAGCGAGTCACGAGACACGGACACGAGTCACGTTTTTTAAGAAGAGGAGGACATCATGGGACACATCGCGGGAAAAGAAGAGATTCTGAAGCAATTGCGGGGGAGGCTTCACAAAAATCCAATTGGGCTTCCAGAACACAGTTCGATCTATGAGATCTTGTCGATTCTGTTTACGGAGAAAGAGGCCGAAGTTGGAGCCAGATTCCCTTTGGGAGTAGTAACCATCGAGGAACTCCAGAAGGCAGTGGGAAAAGATAAAGATGAGTTGGAGGGAATCCTAGAAGGGATGATGAAGAAGGGATTGGTCGTTACCACCACGAAAGATGGACAGATAAGGTACCTTCTTTCTGCCGCTTTTGTCGGTTTCTTTGAGTTCACCTTCATGCGAACCAACGAATCCCTTCCCATGAAGCGGTTGGCCGAACTGATGCATACTTACAAAAATACTCCTGAATTTATCCAGGAATTCTTTTCACCCGGGACAAGCCGGGGCCGGACCTACGTCTATAGTGGCAATCTTCCCAAAGTGAAAAGCGAGATTCTTCGATTTGATGAGGCTGCCGAACAAATCAAAATGGCTGGACGGGGAAGTTTGACCAAATGCTATTGCAGGCATGAGGCGTGGCATCTGGGAAAAAATTGTTCTGCACCAATTGATGATATTTGCATGAGTCTAGGTGCTGCCTCCGATTTTGTGGCAGAACAGGGATTTGGGAGAAGGGCTTCTGTTGAAGAATTGTTGGATACGCTGAAGAAAGCAGAAGATTTGGGACTGGTTCACATCGGGGACAACGTCCTGGACCAAACAACTTTTATCTGCAACTGTTGTGGGTGCTGTTGCGGTTTTCTCGAAGGAATTACCCGCCACCATCTGAAGCATGCTGTAACAACCACAAATTACCTTGCCAGACTGGATCAAGAGGAATGTAATGGATGCGAAGTATGTGTAGATCATTGCCAGATTAAAGTCATCAAGATGGAGGGGGATTATCCTGTGGTGGATAAAGAGTTCTGCCTGGGATGCGGCGTCTGCGCCCACTTCTGTCCCAGCGGTGCGATAAAGATGGAGGAGAGGGAGAAGAAGGTCATTCCCCCCAAGACTTACAAAGAGTTGATGGTTCGGTTGATGAAAGAGAAGGGACGGATGTAATTGAACTAAGTTCAACATTCAGGCATCCTTCAAAAACTTTACAGATGGTATAAAGAAAAGTAAATAAAATGGCCCTTCTTTTTTACGTATCAAAGCTTGACTCCTTACTGTACTTCTCAAGAGTAGATTTCTGAACCAGCCTGAGGATTACAACTGCTAATCAGCAATTTGCTAAGGTAAAGAAGTGGGCCATTGGGGAACCTACTGATGGACCAGTAGATCGAGGAATACGATTGCCGACCTAAGGTGGTACGAAACTGGATACGGTGGACACAGCCAAGGGAATACTTAAGGTAACTCGCCATTCCTTGACTCTACCAGCAATAGCCTTTCTACTTTATCTGCAAATTAGGTTGTTTAAAAAATCAAAATTTGAATCTAGGCCTGAAGAGATCATCCAACCGGAAATTCTTGTCGAATTGGTGATCGAAATTGTCGAAACCCATTATTAATTGAAATCTAAAGAGAAAACTTTTATTGCTTCAGGAAGATCGACAAACCATTCCGCTTTAAAACTAAGCCTTAAGGCTCCATTTTTTACAAGGATTGAATTTATCCAACTGTCAAAAGCCTTAATAAGCCTATGAATATTTTAAATAAATCGGCCTG